>NZ_BJOU01000001.1:617619-1235239 GCF_009932435.1 Gordonia crocea | reverse complement strand
ACGCCGCCGACAAGGCTGCGAGCACCCGTCCGGAGCTCGCCGGTGTCCGCGAGTGGGGCAAGCAGTTCCTGCCGCAGAACTGATCGCAAATCGCAATCCGGCCGTGGGCCCGTCACCGAAAGGTGGCGGGCCCACCGTCGTCTGGGCGTCTCTCACGCCCGTGCCCGGTCCGCCGGACGGCCCGCGACACGAGCCACCCGCCACCCACCAGAACGACCGCGACGAGTAGGACCGCCACATTGGAGACGCCCGCGGTCGTGCGCATGATCCACGATTCCAGCCGGAACTGATCGGTCGCACCGACGATGCCGCCCACCGAGGCCGACCCGTCGGTGACGAGCAGCAGGATGCCGACCCCGATGGTCAACACTCCCCCGACGATCATCGTGATCGTGTTGTGCCAGCGGCCGATACGGACCTCGCGGGGCCGCACGAGCCGGGCCACCACCGGCAGCCGATCCCAGACCACGGCCAGCACCAGCAACGGCACCACCATCCCGGCGGCAAAGACCATCAGCGTGATGCCGCCGAGCACGGCGTTCCCACCCAAGGCCGCATAGGTCAGGGCGGCGCCGAGTAGCGGCCCGGCGCAGACCCCGGCAAGACCGTATACCGTGCCGAGCGCGTAGACCGCCACCGTCGAAGTCCCCGACGAACCCGTCGTCGCCGAAAAGCTCGGCAGCGGGATCCCGACGACCATCGCCGCGCCGAGCGCGACGACCACCCAGGCCGCCACGGTGACGAACGTCGACCGGTGCTCGGTGACAAAGGAGCCGAGCGTCCCGGCCAAGATCCCCAACGGGACCAGGGTGGTGATGAGTCCGAGGTAGAAGACGCCGGTCCGCGCGACCAACATTCCCGTACTGCTGAACGCGTAAGAGAAGAACGCCGGCAACAGCATCACCGAGCACGGGCTGAGCAACGTGAGGATGCCGCCGAGAAAGGCGCCGAGGAGGCCGAGTTCCATCAGTCAGCGCGGTTGCTTCGCCGCGGTCCGCACCGCGTCATCGAGATACTTGCGGAAGGTTTCGATCGGTTGTGCACCGGCCAGCGCCGATCGCCCGGCGACGAAGAACGGGACACTCGACACGGTGAGCTGCTGGGCCTCGGCAGTGGCCGCCTGCACGTCGACGACCAGCTTCTCGTCGTCGAGGTCTTTCTCGAACCGGGCCATGTCCGGCACGCCGGCCTTCTTGGCGAAATAGACGAGGCGCTCGCGCGGGAGGTCGGGATGCCCCTTCTCTGGCGCCTCGCCGTAGACGGCCTTGATGAAAGCGAAGTACTTCCCCTGTCGGCCGGCCGCCGCCGCCGCGGCTCCCGCCTTCTCCGACTGCTCCCCGAAGAAGGCGACGTCGGTCACCTCCAGCCGGATCTTGCCGGTCTGGATGTACTCCCTCTCGATCTGCGGCAGCACCTCGCGGTTGAACACGGCACAGAAGGGACAGCGCAGGTCGGTCCACAGGACGAGGACGACTGGGGCATCGATATCCCCCATCGCCATCGGGTCCTTCGGGTCGCGGCGCACCATCTGCAGTTCGTCGGGTCGCGGCCCCGCAGCGGCGCTGCTCGGAGCCGTCGACGACGCGGGTCCCGCCGCCGGCTCGCCGCTGCGCTGCGTGATTGATGCGACGACGACGAGTGCCCCGAAGACCGCGACGACCACCGCAACGATGATGATCAACCGCTTGCGTCGGGAGAAGTCCGATTCACGCTTCCAGCCGCCCGTGGTGTCATCCATACCCCACACTTATCGGGTATCGCGGCTCGACGCCAATCGGCTGGGCCAGTCGGGCCGGATCACCCAGGGATATCAGCCGCCGGCGACTCGCCCGTTCACCGCGCTGTCCACGAGGCGCGGTCCAAGCGGTGCACGAGACAGTCGTCCTCGCCGAACACCTGGCGCCCGACCGGCACGAAGCCCAGGCGCTGATAGAACCGGTGCGCATCGGTGTTGGAGGCCAACGGGTCAATGATGATGGCGACGATTGCCGGATCGGCAAATGCGTCGTCAACGGCCTGGGTCATCATCTCGGTGCCGTAACCGCGGCCCAACATGTCTGGTTCGCCGATCCAGATGTCGACGGCACGAAGGTTGGGCCCGACATCGCCCCAATAGTGAGTGGATTCGAGCTGCGGGTCGATGATTTGCATGGCCCCGATCGGATGGCCGTCAACCTCTGCTATGAGGTGATAGCTGACCTCACTGGCCCCGGCGATTTCTTCGGTCCACGCTGTCCCATCGAACGCTGTGGTCGCCGTCGGATCGTCGGTGATACACGCGATCACGTGCGGCTCGAGATCCCAGCGTTCCAACACCGGAACATCGTCGATCGACGCACGTCGGAGGATCACCCGGCTGCCAGCCATACGTCGAGGCTAACCCCGACGTTTGAGCAGGTCAACGTCTTGTCAGACCCACAATATAGGATTACTATGTAATTGAAAGCAGATCAGCACATAGTTTCTAACCGGGTCGCACACCATGATGCGAATCCGGACCTGGGGGGTCTCATGAACCACGACGAACTTGCTGGCATCGTCGCCGAGCTGGCCGATGATTTGGCGCCGACGGCGGTCGAATCCGGGACCGGCCTGGGTGCGTTGTTGTCGTCGGCTGAGACGATTGTCGATGACAAGGCCTTGTTGGGGGTGATGGTCACCGCGGTGCGGATGGGCAACGTCGCCTCCTATCTCTTGGCCGCTGCGACGGCTCGCGCCGAGGCCATCGGTATCCCGGTACGGCACCGGTTGAAGAGCGGCCGCGATCTGTTGCGGGAGCTGCCGTTGGCGCCGGCCGCCATCAACCGGGTCGCTCGGCTGGCCCAGCACCTGGATGATCTGCCGAACCTCGCGCGCGAGGTCCGCGACGGCGACTTGGGAATCGAGCACGCGGATGCGGTGATCCGCGGCTTGGACCACATTTCCACCCGCATGGGGGCTGATGGATTTAGCGAGGTGCGGGACAAGACCACATCGACATTGTTGGCGCACGCCCGGATCGATCAACCCGCCCAAGTCATGGAGAAGGCCCGCGAACTCGGCCACGAGCTGGCACCACTCGATCCGCCCAGCACACCACCCGCGGACAACCCGTCGCTCAACCAAGCAGCGATCACCCGGACCGACGAGGGGCGGGTGACCCTCGAAGCCGATCTGGACCAGTTGTCTGGGGAGAAACTCCACACCGCGCTAGACGCGCTCGCGAAGCCCATCCCCGCACCCGACGGCTCCCCGGATCCGCGTACTCGGGCGCAACGCACCGCTGATGCCTTGGTCACCATGGTCAGCAGCTATCTGGCCTCCCGGAATCGCCCGACGGTGGGCGGAATCGTCCCGCACATCACCATGACCGTGCCCTTGCCTGTCCTGGTCGGTAGGGGTGGTGAAGGAGACTCGCGGGTCGCGCGGTTGGGATTCACCGGCTCGGTCTCAGCCGACACCGCACGAGAAATCGCCTGCGGTAGCACCGAAGTCACCGCGCTGATCACCGCAGACTCGGTGCCGTTAGATGCCAAACGCACCCAACGCTTCGTCACCGGAACCCTCCGCCGCGCGTTAGAAGCACGCGACGGCGGATGCCAATTCCCCGGCTGCGGCAGACCACCAGCCTGCTGTGAAGGCCACCATATTCAGCATTGGGCTGACGGCGGGGAGACGAACCTCAAGAACACCGTGCTGCTGTGCAGCCTGCATCACCACACGTATGTCCACGGCAAAGGCTGGAACATCCAAATCGGCTTCGACGGCCACCCCTGGTTCCAGAGTCCCGAAGGAGGTGACTGGATCCGCTGCCACAACCGACGCAGCCTCACCCTCGCCGACCACGCCGCCGCCTAACCCCGGCCACACCCACCTGAAAATTCCACCAGCGCAGCACCTTCGGCCCCCGGGCCACCCACGTACCTTGAGAACTTCATAGCGCGGCCGCCCGACCACCACTGCCTCACGCACTACGGTGGACGGCATGCCGATCGTGCCCGTCGATGAGGGAAACCGGGCGGACGCCTGCCGACTGTTGGCCCGCGCGTTCCGCGACGACCCCGTCGTCCGCTGGACCCTGGGTCCCAACCCGAAGCGCGACGACGCGATGTTTCGATTCGTCGGCGAATTCCATCGGGCGCCGGGCAGCTCGGCCCTGTACCTCGACGACGACGGACACCAACTGGGCGCCGCAATCTGGGATCCGCCCGGCTACCGGCCCGGTGCCGACAACTGGCGCAGCGGACTCCGCGCATTGGCGACATTCGGGACCCGGATCCGGCGCGGCGTCACCATCGACGCCCTGTTCACCAAGCTGCGCCCCAAGGAACCGCACTGGTATCTCTCGACAATCGGCGCGATCCACCAGGGTCGCGGAATCGGGAGCGCCCTGCTGGAGCACCGGCTCGGACAGATCAGCGGACCGGCCTATCTGGAGAGTTCCAACCGCGCCAACCTGCCGCTCTACGAGCGATACGGCTTCGAGGTCGTCGACGAGATCACCCTCCCGATGGACGGCCCGCCGGTGTGGCCCATGTACCGGCAGGGATAAGCCCGCCAGGCATGAGCCCGGCAGGGATGAGCCCGCCGGCAATTCCGACGAACCCGTCACGCCGCAGGTCATCACGCTAGGTTGGAGACGTGGACCTCCGCATTTTCACCGAACCCCAGCAAGGCGCCTCCTATGACGATCTGCTGGCGGTTGCGCACCGCGCCGAGCAGCTCGGCTTCGACGGCTTCTTCCGCTCCGACCACTACCTCAAGATGGGCGGCGTCTCCGGCTTGCCGGGACCGACCGACGCGTGGCTAACCCTCGCCGCGCTGGCCCGCGACACCTCGCGGATCCGCCTCGGCACACTGGTCACCTCGGCCACGTTCCGCCTGCCCGGCCCGCTGGCCATCTCGGTGGCCCAGGTGGACCAGATGAGTGGCGGCCGTGTGGAACTCGGCCTGGGTGCAGGATGGTTCAACGACGAGCACAAGGCCTACGGCATCCCGTTCCCGCCGGTGCGGGAACGGTTCGACAGGTTCACCGAACAGCTCGAGATCATCTCCGGACTGTGGGCGACGCCGGCCGACGAGACCTTCTCCTTCACCGGTGACCACTACACCCTCACCGACTCCCCCGCCCTGCCGAAGCCGGTCCAGTCACCACCGCCGATCATCATCGGCGGCCAGGGTCAGACACGCACACCGGCCTTGGCGGCCCGCCACGCGGCCGAGTTCAACGTCGCATTCCAACCGATCGACATCGTCACCCGGCAGTTCCGCCGCGTCTCCCAGGCCTGTGCGGCCATCGCGCGCGACCCCGCCAGCATCCGTCGCTCCGTCGGCCTGGTCCTGTGCTGCGGCGGCACCGACGACGAGTTCCAACGACGCGCCGCCGCGATCGGCCGCGATCCCGAGGAGCTCCGCGAAAACGGGGCGGCCGGCACCGTCGAGGAAACCGCCGCGGCCATCATCAAATACCGCGACGCCGGGGCCACGCGCGTCTACCTGCAGGTGCTCGACCTCGCCGACCTCGATCACCTCGACCTGGTCGCCGAGGAAATCGCCCCGCTACTCGCCTGACACCGCACCACCGCTCGTGCCACTCACCCGGACCTGGACTCCCGGCTATCCGCTCGACGTCCGCGCGACGACGGGACACCACCGGCGCGGAACCGGCGATCCCACCATGCGTTTCGACGCCGACGGATCGCTCTGGCGCACCTCCCACACCCTCGACGGCCCGGGCACTCTGCACCTGTCGGTGCGTACCGGAACCGTCGAGGCCCGCGCCTGGGGTCCCGGCGCCGCGTGGCTCATCGACCGGTTCCCCGCCTTGCTCGGGGCCGACGATCATCCCGAGGACCTGACCACCGACCATCCGGTGGTCCGGCGGCTGCACGAACGGGCCGTCGGGATGCGGCTGGGACGGACTGATCGGGTGTGGGAGGCCCTCGTCCCGGCGGTGCTGGAACAGAAGGTGGTGGGGACCGAGGCTTGGCGCGCCTGGCGCTACCTCCTGCGGCGCCACGGCGAACCCGCGCCCGGCCCCGACCCGGCGCTGCGCGTCCCGCCGCGCCGGGAGGACTGGGCCTTGATCCCGTCCTGGGAATGGCGCCGCAGCGGCGCCGAGCCGGTCCGCATGCGGACCATCGTGCGTGCCGCCGGGATGGACGTCGAACGCGGCATCGACCACCTGACGTCGCTGCGCGGGATTGGCCCCTGGACCTCGGCCGAAGTCCGCCGCCGCGCCATCGGCGACCCCGACGCCGTCCCCGTCGGCGACTTCCATCTCCCGTCGGTGGTCGGCCAGACCCTCATCGGCGAACCCGTCGACGATGCCGGGATGCTCGATCTACTCGAACCCTTCCGCGGCCAACGGGGCCGCGTGGTGCGACTCTGCGAGCGCTACGGAACCCGGCCGCCCCGGCGCGGGCCGCGGGTCTCGGTGCGCGACTACCGCGACTTCTGACCACCCCGGTCTAACCACCACCACCGTTGCGCGGCGCGACCACCCCGTGGTCGAAGGCGAAGACGACGGCGGCCGCCCGGTCGCGCACCGCCAACGCCCGGAAGATCTTTCCGACGTGGCTCTTCACGGTGACCACCGAGATGACCAGCTCCGCGGCGATCTCGTCGTTGCTCAGACCCCGCCCGATCAGTTCCAACACGGTGCGCTCGCGCGCGGTGAGTCGGTCGAGGGCTTTGGCGCCGTCACCGACGGCGACGGGTGCCGACGAGGACCGGTAGGTGTCGAGCACCCGCCCGGTGACGGCCGGGTCGAGTACCGCCTCACCGGCCGCGACCAGGCGGACCGCGCGGATCAACTCCTCGGCCGGCGAATCCTTCAGGACGAACCCGGCCGCACCCGCGCGCAGCGCCTCGGACAGCAGTTCCTCGTCCCGAAACGTGGTGAGCACCAACACCGGCGGGCCGACGCGGCCGTCGGTGTCGGCGGCGCGCAGCGTCCGGGTCGCCGCCATCCCGGAGACCCGCTTCATCCGCAGATCCATCACCACCACGTCCGGGTCATGGGCCGCCACCGCCGCGGGCAGCTCGTCACCGTCGCCACACTCGCCGACGATCTCAAAACCGTCGCGCCGGCGCAGGATCCGCCGAAGGCCGGATCGGACCAGTTCCTGGTCGTCGACGAGAACGACCCGAATCGGCTCAGCGTCCACCGAGCACCCCCTCGATCTTCGCGCACACACTGTCCGTCGTCGGCACCGCGGCGAAGACCGCGTCCACCACCCACTGCCCGTCGACGACCCCGGCCCGGAACTCACCGCCCAGGTTCTCCACCCGCGACCGCATCCCCGAGACCCCCAGCCCCGAGCCTCCCAGCCCCGAACCCCCGCGCCCCGATGACTTCGACCCTGCTGGATTGGTCACGCGCACACCGAAACCACCGGCCTCCCGCGGGCCGACGCCCACCGCGACGGCAACACCGGGCACGTGGCGGCAGGCATTGCTCAACGACTCCTGCACCACGCGGTACACCGCGAGTTCGGTGGCACTGGTCAGGTTCGCCGCCGGCGGATCGAAGCGATACCGGATTTGGGAGCCCGCCCGACGGAACCCGGCCACCAGCCGGTCCAGGTCGGCCAGGCCCGGCTGGGCCGTGTCCGGCGTGCCGTCGGAGCGCAAGAGTTCGATGGTGCGGCGCACATCCCCCATCGCCTCGCGGCCCTGGGTCTCGGCGTCGCGCAGGGCCTCGACGGCCTCGTCGACATCGCCGGCCGCGACCACCCCGTCCTCGTCGCGCCCCGCCTCCAGGGCCCGGCGCGCGGCGGTGACGTTGAGCAGCACGATGCTCAACGAGTGGGCGACGACGTCGTGCACCTCGCCCGCAATGCCGGCGCGTTCCACGACCTGCTGTCGCGACCGGGCCTGATGTTCGGCCTCCATCGCCTTCAACTGCTGCTGCAACAACTGGCCGACGCAGGTGCCGAACCCCACCATCAAGACGATCAAGCCACCCTGGTCCACGACCCCGGCCACCGCCCCACCGGCGGCCGTCGCGGCGAACAACAGCGAAAACAGCCACGCCGGGCGGAACGGCATGACCGCGGCCAACATCGTCGCACCCACCACCAGGAGCAACGGCGACACGTCACCGTGGACGGGCACCAACCAGAACAGGATCACGGCACCGATGTAGTACCCCGAGAGCAGGCCCACCACGATCTTGTGCGGGTGGACCACCGACGCCACGATGGGGCTAAAGCACAGAGCGACGGCACCGCCCAGCGCGGCCCACTGCCACCCGGTGGGGCCGGAAACCAGCCGCTGTCCGACGGCGAACAGGCAGAAGAACGCCTGGCCCAGATCCGCGATCAGCATGTAACGCGGCGGGTAGTCGTAGCCCAACTTGGCAAACATCAGCCGATAGCGCTCGAACAGCCAACCCATCCCGGTAATCGTAGTCGGCGGACCGGCCCGCCGCCTCCGTCTACGGTCGGAGACCGCCTCCACCCCGAGACGGGCAACAAGTTCCACCTCGAGGCCGCTGACCTGCGCCGATCTCCCCCATAGCGTTGATGTCACCCCGACTCCCGCCGGGTACAACAACCGAAGGAGTACGCCATGATCTACCTCGTCATCACCACTGTCGCCATCACCGTCGCGCTGGTGCTGCACGACTTCTCCCACGGCCTGGACTTCCGCTCCCGCGAGTTCGCCGACGCCCTCGCAGAGCGCGAGCGCCGGATCGAGGCCCGCCGCAACGAGGCCCGCCGGGCCCTCGCCACCGATCCGCACCAGCACGCCGCCTGAGCAGCACCCAGCGCACTACCATCAAAACCGGGAAGGGACCCTTGATGACTCGCACGATGACCGCACCGCCCACGCTCGCCGTTCCCCATTGGCACCTCGCCCCGCCCGGCGCCCGATCGGGCATCGGCGAGGCCGCCGATGACGGGCCTGCCGCGCCTGTCGCGCTCGTCAGCGGGCGCCGACTCCGCCCCCTGGGCGCGTATTCGGACTCGCTGCGGTTCGTCACCCATCAGGGCGACACCCTGTTCGCCGCGGCGGCCCGCTCGGCCGGCACCCCGGGCGGGGATGCGCTGCACTTCGACCTCGCCGGCGGCCCGGGGCCGGCCGTGGTGCTGTTCGACCCGGCGCACATCAAGACACTGATGACCGCCGACGAGTCCGTCGCCCCGTCGGCCACCCACCAGTCGCCGCTCGCGCCGATCGTGGGCCGCCAATCGGTCCTCACCTCCATCGGCGAACGGCACAAGCAGCAGCGGGCACTCCTGTTGCCGCGGTTCCACGGGAGGTCCGTCGCGAACTACCAGGCCGGCATCGAGCGGGCCACCGAGGACGGGTTGGCGGCCTGGCCGGTCGGCAAACCCGTCGCGTTGGCCGACATCGCCCAACGGATCACCCTCGACGTCATCATGTCGGCCGTCTTCGGCCTTCCCCACCCGGACGAGGCCTCCGACGCCGAACGCCGCATGCGGAAGGAGATCCTCCGACTGTTGCGGTTGTCCACCACCCCGGTGGCCACGCTGTCCCAAGTCGTCAACATGCGCTACGAAGACCCCGTCGGCCTCCTCAAACTGATCCTGAGCCGGGTGGACCGCACCATCTACCGCGTGCTGTCCGAGCGGCGCGCCCAGGGCGAGGCCGGGCTGCGCGACGATATCCTGTCGCTGCTGCTCAGCGCCCGGGACACTGAGGGAAACCCGTTGTCGGACACCGAGATCCGCGACGAGCTGATGACCCTGGTCCTGGCCGGGCACGAGACCACGGCGAACACGGTGGCCTGGACCTTCGAGCGGTTGACCCGTCATCCCGGGGTGTACCGGACCGCGCGCCGCGCGGCGGCCAACGACGACGAGGCCTACCTCGAGGCATTGCTGAACGAGTCGATGCGGGTGCGCCCGGTGGTCCCCATCGTCGCGCGAGAGTTGTTGGCGCCGTTCGACTTCAGCGGATCGACGGTCGGACCCGACGTCATCGCACTGGTCAGCATCCTGCTGCTGCACCACCGCGACGACCTGTACCCGGACCCGTTCGCCTTCGCGCCGGAGCGGTTCCTCGGCGTCCGGGTCAACCCCTACGAGCTCATGCCCTTCGGCGGCGGAATCCGCCGCTGCCTGGGCGCGCCGTTGGCGATGGCGGAGCTGCGCACCGTCGTCGGAACCATCCTGCGCCGCGTCGAACTGCGCACCCACGAATCACCGGCGGAGAAACCCCGCCACCGCAACGTGACGATGATCCCCGGTCGCGGCGGCGTCGTGATCGCCGACTCGATTACCTGAGCGGCTAGTCCGACTCCACCGACCCGACGATCTGCTCTGGCGTCTGCCCGGTCGCCTGGAACACCACGCGCCGCCCGACGGCCACCGCGTGGTCGGCGAAACGCTCGTAGTAGCGCCCCAGCAGCGTCACGTCGACCGCGGCCGCCACCCCGTGCGGCCACTCGCGGTCCATCAGGACGCTGAACAGGTGCCGGTGCAGATCGTCCATCGCATCGTCGTCGGTGTCGAGGGCCAGCGCCGCGGAGGCGTCCTCGGTGTCGAGGACGTCACGGGCCCCCTGCGCCAGCCGCACGGCCAGCCGACCCATCTCGGCGAAGTAGCCGCGGACCTCTTCGGGCAGTGCCGGGTCGGGATGGCGCATCCGGGCGACCTTCGCCACGTGCAGCGCCAGCGCGTACATGCGGTCGATGTCGGCGGCGATCTGGAACCCGCTGACGACCTCGCGCAGCTCGCCGGCCACCGGGGCCTGCAATGCCAGCAACCGGAAGGCCTGCTCCTCGGCGTCGGCGACGAGTTTCGACATTCCCTTGCTGTCTTCGAGCAGCCGCTCGGCCACGTCGAGATCGGCCTGCAGCAGCGCCTGCGTGGCGTGCTCCATCGTGGTGCCGGACAGCTCGCACATCTGGCCGAGCGTCTTGTTCAATTCGGAAAGCTGCTCGTGATAGGCGGTACGCATCTGTGTGACCTTTGCTTCGGTGGAAGTGGGTGGTGGGACGAGCAGGATCAGCCGAACCGGCCGGAGATGTAGTCCTCGGTCTCCTGCTTGTCCGGGTGGGAGAACATGGCCTCGGTGTTGTTGAACTCGACCAGTTGGCCGGGCTGCCCGACGCCCTCGAGGTTGAAGAACGCGGTCTGGTCGCTGACCCGGGCGGCCTGCTGCATGTTGTGGGTGACGATGACGATGGTGAAATCGCGCTTGAGCTCGCCGATCAGATCCTCGATCGCCAGCGTCGAGATCGGGTCGAGGGCCGAGCACGGCTCGTCCATCAGCAACACATCCGGCTCGACGGCGATCGCGCGGGCGATGCACAGCCGCTGCTGCTGCCCGCCGGACAGTCCGCCGCCGGGCTTGTCGAGCCGGTCCTTGACCTCGTCCCACAGGTTGGCTCCGCGCAGGCTGCGCTCGGCGACTTCGTTCAGCTTCTTGCCGTTGCGCTCGCCCTGCAGCTTGAGGCCGGCGACGACGTTGTCGCGGATCGACATCGTGGGGAACGGGTTGGGCCGCTGGAAGACCATGCCGATGGTGGAGCGCACGCTCACCGGGTCGATGGCCTTGCCGTAAATGTCCTCGCCGTCGAGGAGGACCTCACCGGTCGCGTACGCGCCGGGGGTCACCTCGTGCATGCGGTTGAGGGTGCGCAGCACCGTCGACTTGCCACAGCCCGACGGGCCGATGAAGGCGGTGACGCTGCGCGGCGGAACCTTGAGGGACACGTCCTTCACGGCGCGGAACTTGCCGTAATAAACGTTCAGATCAGTGATATCGAGGCGCTTGGCCATGGGGGTCTCGTCCTTACCGGGGGTTGGGGGGAGCGGGAGAAACGTCAGGATTTCTTAGGCGCGAACACGGTGGCGACGACCTTGGCACCGATGTAGACGATGGCGACGAGGATGACCAGCGTCAGCGCCGCACCCCACACCTTGTCGAAGGCGCCTTGGCCCTGGCCGTACTGCTGCACCATCATCAGCGGCAGCGACTCCTGGTTCCCCGCAAAGGGATTCCAGTTCATCGCCTTGGTCGAGCCGACGAGGATCAGCACCGGGGCCGACTCGCCCATCACCCGGGCGACGGCCAGCATCACGCCGGTCACGATCCCCGACAGCGCCGTCGGGAGCACGATGCGTACGATCGTCTTCCACTTCGGCACACCGAGGGCGTAGGAGGCCTCGCGCAGGTCCTGCGGCACGATCTTGAGCATCTCCTCGGTGCTGCGCACCACCAGCGGCATCATCAGCAGCACCAGCGCGACGGCGACGAGGAAGCCCATCCGCGGCAGCCCCAGCGTCGTGCGCCAGACCGCGTAGACGAACAAGGCGGCGACGATCGAGGGCACACCGGAGAGGATGTCGACCATGAAGGTCGTCGCCCGCGCCAACAGCGATGTCCCGTCGGAGTATTCGACGAGGTAGATCGCGACCAGGATGCCCAACGGCACCGAGATCACCGTCGCCAACAGCGTCTGCACGAGTGTGCCGACGATCGCGTTGGCCGCACCGCCGTAGCGTGCCGAACTGAGCCACCAATCCGGATTGAGGATCGGCTCGATGCCGTGCCACACCAGGGTGAGCAGCAGCCACACCAGCGGGATCAGGGCGATGATGACCGCCACGACGACCAGGATGTGCGCCGCGAGGTCCACCGCCTTGCGGCTGCCGGCCAGCGGTTTGAAACTCGATCCCTTGCGGGTCGGGGCTCCGTCCAGACCGGGGGTTTCGACGGTTGTCATATCAGGCCTGCCTTCTGCCGACGATGGCTCGGGCCGCCGCGTTGACGATGAACGTCAGCACGAACAGCGCGAGGCCGGCGGAGATGAACGCACCGGTCTTCGCGGGCGAGTCGAACTCGGCGGCGTTGTTCGCGATCTTCGTCGCGAAGGTCTCGCCGCTCTCCATCAGGTTGAAGTCGATCGGTCCGGAGTTGGAGATGATCAGGTACAGCGCCATCGTCTCGCCCAGGGCACGGCCCAGGCCGAGCATCGATCCGCTGATGTAACCGGAGAAGCCGAACGGCAGCACGGCGGTCCGCACCACCTCCCATTTGGTGGCACCCAGGGCCAATGCGGCCTCCCGGTGGGCGACCGGGGTCTGGATGAACACCTCGCGGGTGACCGCGGTGATGATCGGCAGGATCATCACGGCCAGGACGATGCCGGCGGTGAGCAGTGTGCCACCGGTCGACATGTTGGTCACGTTGTCCTTGGGCTCGCGGAAGAACGGGAGGAATCCCAGGTTGTTCACGAGCCACTTGTTGACCGGGACCATCGCCGGGCCGAGGACGAGGATGCCCCACAGGCCGTAGACGATCGACGGGACGGCGGCCAGCAGGTCGACCAGGTAGGTGACCGGGGCGATGAGCCGCTTGGGCGCGTATTCGGTGAGGAAGACCGAGATCCCCAGCGCGATCGGCATCGCGATCAGCAAGGCGATGGCCGAGACGAGCAAGGTTGCGTAGAGGAGCTTGGGGATGCCGAACTTGAGCACCCCGCCGTCGACGATCCAGTCACCGGAGTAGGTGAAGAAGTTCGCCTCGTTGTCAGCCAGCGACGGCGCCGCCGAGATGAGCAGGAAGGCGGCGATCAGGGCGATCACCACGGTGACGAGCATTCCCGAGCCGGTGGCAAGCCGGCGGAAAAGCACGTCACCGAGGCGGCTGGCCGCGGAGCCGGTGAGCGTGACGGGGGGCGGGCCGCCCGACGGCGCCGACGGTGTCACGTCGGCGTCGTCGGGCCCGGCATGGCGCCCCGTGGAAGATGTCGTCATGTGCTGCGGAGACGCCACGTCACTACTTCAGGGCGTCGATCGTCGGCTTGAGCTTGGCCTGGTAGCCGGCGGGCAGCGGCACGTAGCCGAACTCGGTCAGCCCTTCCTGGCCGTCGGCCAGAATCGTCGAGAACGCCTCGCGCAGCGCGGGTGCGGTGGCCGCATCGGAGTAGCCGGCGCTGCAGACGACCGAGTACGGGGTCAGCAGCAGCGGGTAGGCGCCGGCCGTCTTCGAGGTGAACAGCGCCTTGGAGTCGACGACGAGGTCCTTGGAGTCCGGGTTGGTGAACGTCACCGAGTCGAGGGCCTTGGCGGCCGAGTCCGCGGTGAGCTTGACCGCACCGGAACCGAAGTCGACCGAGGCGACGCCGAGCTTGTTCTCGGTCGCGAAGCCCCACTCAACGTAGGTAACGGCACCCTCGGTCTGCTTGACCGTGTTGCCGACACCGGTGGACTTCGACGCGGCCGAGCCGCCGGTGCCCTTGAACTCCTTGGAGTGCTCGTAGGGCCAGGCCTTCGGCGCGGCGAGCTCGAGGAACTTCTGGAAGTTGTCGGTGGTGCCCGAGCTGTCGCTGCGGTGGACCGGCACGATCTTGGTCGACGGGAGCTTCACGCCGGGGTTGAGCGCGGCGATGTCCTTGTCGTTCCAGGTGGTGATCTTCGAGTCGAAGATCTTCGCGATCACCGTCGGCGACAACTTCAGGTCGTCGACGCCCTGGAGGTTGTAGGCGATGGCGACCGGGCCGGCGACCAGCGGCAGGTGCCACGCGTCGTTGCCACCGCAGCGGGCCTTGGCCTTGACGACTTCCTCGGGCTTCAGCGGCGAATCCGAACCGGCGAAGTCGACGTCGGAGGCCAGGAACTTCTTGATGCCGTCGCCGGAGCCGCTGCCGGTGTAGTCCAGGACCGCACCGCCCTTGTCGGTCAGGACCTTGCCGAAGTGCTCCATGGCCTTCTGCTGGGCGGTCGACCCCTCACCGGTGATGGTCGTGGAATCCGACCCACCACCACAAGCCGACACCGCCAACACGGCGGCCACTCCTGCCACTGCCGCACTCACACGGACACCATTGCGCTGGATGCTCACTGGGAACCTTTCGTTCTGGGCGGCCCACTGTCGGGGCTCGTCGGGAACGGACGCTATGGGCCCAGGGTGGACGCCCCGGAGCGGGAAGGTGAACGAGAGCCAAACCACGTTTGTCCGGTTCGCGAAGGTTCGGTGCCGCACCGCCGGAACCCGCACCGCGGTGCGCGACGGCACCGCCGCGGATCGCACTAGGCTGGCGGGGTGCCGCACGCGTCTGACCGCCCCGCAACGGTGGGCCTGCTCGGTCCGGTCACCGTGTCGGACCGGCCGGTGCCCGGCTTGCGGGCACGACGCCTGCTCGCCTCGCTGGTCCTGGCCGACGGCCGGCCCCGCTCGGCGCAACGCCTCATCGACGACGTCTGGGAGGACGATCCGCCGGGTTCACCGCAGCAGGCGCTCCAAACCCAGATCTCGCGACTACGGCCGCTGGTGGGCGGCGCCACGATCGAGGGCGTCGGCACCTCCTACCGGCTCAGCGGCATCGAATCCGACATCACCGCGGCCCAGCGCCTCATCGCCGACGGCGGCGAGGCCAACATCGCCGAGGCGGCTGCGCTCTGGCGCGGCGAACCCGGTGACGACCTGGGCGCCGACTCGTCGGTGGCCCAGGACGTGCGACGACGCGCCGCAGTGGTGCGGCGGCGGCTCGACGACGCCCGGGCGGCCACGGCCCTGGCCAACGGCGACTTCGGGCGGGCGCGCGAGATCGCCGAGCAGCGGTGCGCCGAGGACCCGCTCGACGAGAGCGCGCACGTGCTGCTGATGCGGGCGCTGGCCGGCGAGGGCCGCCGCGCCGATGCGCTGGCCTGCTACGCCCGGTTGCGGCGGCGGTTGGCGACCGACCTCGGCGTCGAACCCGGCGGTGAGGCCACCGCACTGCACGCCGAACTCCTCGACGACCACGAGCCCGCACCCGCTGCCCCGCATCGCCGCGGGCGCTCGGTGGGCCTGCGCGCCGAGGCGACCGCGCTCATCGGCCGCGACCACGATCTCGCCGCCCTCCTCGAGACCGTCGCCGCCCACCGGGTGGTCACCATCCTCGGCCCCGGCGGGGTCGGGAAGACGCGGATGGCGAATGCGGTGGGCAACGCCCTGGCCGACCGCGGGCTGCCGGTGTTCTTCGTCGAACTCGCGTCGGTGCGCAGCGGCGACGACGTCGTCGCCGCCCTCGCCCAGGCACTCGACGTCGGCGAGACGGATCTGAGCGCGCCCGGCCGGCCGCGCCTGGCCGTCGGCGATCTCGACGACCGGCTCCTCGACGCGCTGCGCGGGCGGGAGAGCGTCCTGCTCCTCGACAACTGCGAGCAGGTGATCGACGCCTGCGCTCGCATCGTCGCCGATCTGATCGCCGTCGAGCCGCGGTTGCGCGTGGTCACCACCAGCCGCTCCCCGCTGCAGATCGCCGCCGAACAGGTGTATCCGCTGCCCCGGCTCGAGGTGGAGGGGGCCGCCCCCTCGGCCGTCGAACTCTTCGGTATCCGGGCGCGCAGCGTGCGCCCCGACATCGACCTGCCCGACGACGAGGTGACCGAACTGTGCCGCCGCCTCGACGGGTTGCCACTGGCCATCGAGCTCGCCGCCGCACGGACCCGGACGATGAGCGTCGAGGAGGTCGGGCGGCGACTGGCCGAACGGCTCGACCTGCTCCGCTCCCCCGACCGGACCGCACCGGACCGCCACCGGACGCTGCGCGCGGTCATCGAATGGAGCTGGGACCTGCTGGCCGATGATTCCCGCGACGCCTTGCGCCGGCTGTGCCGCTTCCCCGCCGGATTCTCCCCGGAGGCCGCCGCCGTCGTCCTCGGGCCCGGGCCGATCGACGACGCCCTCGACGGGCTGGTCAACCAGTCGCTGCTCGGGGTCTCCGAGGTCGCCGGTCACACCCGCTACCGCATGCTCGAGATGGTCCGCGAGTTCGGCGAGGAGCAACTCGACCCGGCCACCGGCGACGAGGTCGACGCCGCGATGGCCCGGTGGGCGCGCGACTTCGCCACCGCCATCCGGCGACGGGGCGAGAGCGGTCTGGACCGCGCATTGATCACCCTCGTCGCCACCGAGCTGGAGAACCTGATCTGGGTGCTGCGCCGCGCCCTGGCCGACGACCCGCAGACGGTGGTGACGGTGTTCCCGTTGATCGCCGCGTTCTGGGCGATGCGCGGCATGCACGGGGAGGTGCGCGCCTGGACCGAACCGATCCTCGTGGCCCTGCCGGCCCCGCCGTCCGAACCCGACGACCAGACCCGCGAGATGTGGCAGTGGACGCTGCTGCTGGTGGTCGGGCACCGCCTCCCCGACCGTGCACTGCGGCCGGTGGCCCACGGCCGCACCCTGATCCGCGCCCTGCACCGCCCGGAACTCCGATACGACTTGGCCACCGAGTTCCTGAGCAACCTGCTGCTGTCGCGCACCGCGCCACAGGGCGTGCGCACGGTGCTGGGCGCCGTCGCCTCGGCCAATCCGGAGGTCCGCCAGATCGCCTTGGGGCTCCGGCACAACCTGCGGGAGAACTCCGGCAACATCACCGGGGCGCTGGCCGACAGCGACCTGCTGCGCGCGACGATGAACCCCAACGACCCGTGGCTCACCGCGATGATCTCGGTGAGCACCGCCAGCCTGCACTCGCAGCAGGGCCGGTGGGCGCAGGCCGTCGACTTCTACCGCTCGGGGGCGGCCTCGCTGGCCTCGATCGGTGCCGACGAGGACGAGCAACAGGCACGCGGGTTCCTGGTCGCCTCGCTGATCGCCCTCGACCGCCTGGACGACGCCGAACGGGAGTTGGCCGTATTGGCCGACGGCTGGCGGCCCGGCGACTCCGACCCCCAGGGCAACCCCGAGGTCGCGGCCGGGATGTTCGTCGGATTCGCCGAACTCGCCCGGGCCCGCGGCCAAGACGGGACCGACCTGTACGCGCAGGCCGGCCGACTGCTCGTCGAACAGCACCCATTGGTGGCGCAGGATCCGGGGGCGCTGATGGTGTTGTCGGTCATCGTCACCGGGCTCTGCCGC
Source organism: Gordonia crocea (assembly GCF_009932435.1). NCBI lineage: Bacteria > Bacillati > Actinomycetota > Actinomycetes > Mycobacteriales > Gordoniaceae > Gordonia > Gordonia crocea. Next base: position 1,217,431 of record NZ_BJOU01000001.1, on the reverse strand, counting down.
GGCGGGGACTGGGTCCACGCCCGGTCGATCGTCGACGTGGTGCGCGACGGACTGCGCGAGATGTTCTCCCCCGTCGGTTGGCACGACATCCCCCAGGCGGCGACGATGGCGCTGGCCACCGGCCTGCTGCTGTCCACCGATCCCGACTCCGACGACGCCGCGCACCGCGACGGGGCCACCCTGATGCTGATCGCCGGGCGGCTGCACACCCGGCGCGACTACCGCACCCTCGACGAGGTCACCCGCGATCCGCGCGTCTTCTCACCGTTGTCGAACGCCCAGTGGCACGACGCCGCCGATCGCGTCGCGTCGATGTCCCGACGCGACGCGATCGACGAGTTCTACCGGCTGGTCGTCGAGCAGCGGTGACTCACCGCGCCTCGCGGATGTAGGCGCGCACCGCCAGCGGCGCGAAGATCGCGATGATCACCGCGGCACCGACCAGGCTCCACACGACGTGGGTGCCGATGTGGCCGTTGTTGCACATCTCGCGCACCGCCGAGACGAGGTGGCTGACCGGGTTCACCTTGACGAATCCCTGCAACCAGCCCGGCATCGTCTCCACCGGCACGAAGGCGTTGGACATGAAGGTGAGCGGGAACATGATCAACATCGAAATGCCCTGCACCGCCGACGCCTTCTGCATCAGGCAGCCCATCAGGGCGAAGATCCACGAGACCGCGAAGCTGCAGACGATCACCAGCAGGGTCGAGCCGAGGACGCCCAGCGGGTCGGGGCGCCAACCCATGGCGAAGCCGACGCCGAAGGTGATCAGCGTGGCCAGCAGGTAGCGCACCACGTCGGCGAGCAGCGCGCCGGCCAGCGGCGAGATACGGGCGATCGGCAACGAGCGGAATCGGTCGAACACCCCCTTGTCCATGTCTTCCCGCAGTTGGGTGCCGGTGACGATGGAGGTCACGATGACGGTCTGCACGAGGATGCCGGGGATGATCACCGGCAGGTAGTCGTGGACGTTGCCGCTGATCGCGCCGCCGAAGATGTAGGTGAACATCAGGGTGAAGATGATCGGCTGCAGGACGACGTCGAACAGCTGCTCCGGGTTGTGCCGGATCTTCAGCAGGCCGCGGTAGCCCATGGAGAAGGATTGCCGAACGGTCTCGGCGAGTCCGACGGAGGTCTTGGCCTCGGCTCGGACGGCGGCGGTCGTGATCGACCGCCGGGTCAGTGTGGTTGTCATGGAAAGTCTCCTGTCGTGGAATCAGGCGTCGGCGCCGGGTTCGGGCTTGCCGGTCAGGGTGAGGAAGACCTCGTCGAGGCTCGGCTTCTGGACCGAGATCTCCTCGATGTCGATCCCCTGCTCGCGCAGGGCGATGAGCACGTCGGGCACCGCGCTGGTGCGCTGCAGGCTGACCGTCACCCGGGCCGCCTCGGGGCTCAGCACGGCCGGATCGCCGATGACGAGCTCGGCGATCTGCGCGACGCGCGCGGCGTCGTCGCGGTCGGCCGGGGTGAGTTGCAGCGTCGACGTGCCGACCGAGGCCTTGAGTTCGTCTGCGGTCCCGTCGGCGATGACGATCCCGTGGTCGACCACCGCGATGCGGTCGGCCAGCTGGTCGGCCTCGTCGAGGTACTGGGTGGTCAACAGGACCGTCGAACCGCCGGCGACGAGCTTGCGGATCGTCTCCCACATCTGGGCGCGGGTCCGGGGGTCGAGTCCGGTCGTCGGCTCGTCGAGGAAGAGCAACGGCGGCGTGTCGATCAGGCTGGCCGCCAGGTCGAGGCGCCGGCGCATCCCGCCGGAGAACTCCTTGAGCGGGCGTCCCGCCGCCTCCTCCAGGCCGAAGTCGCCGAGCAGTTCCTCGGCGCGGCTGCGTGCCTGCGGTCGGGACATGCCCAACAGCCGGGCGAACAGCACGAGGTTCTGGGTGGCGGTGAGGTCCTCGTCGACCGAGGCGTACTGCCCGGTCACGCCGACGAGGGAGCGCACGGCCACGTTGTCGCGGACGACGTCGTAGCCGAAGATCGTCGCCTCACCGGCGTCGGGCCGCAGCAGGGTGGCCAGCATGCTGACCGTCGTCGTCTTGCCCGCCCCGTTGGGGCCGAGCACGCCGTACACCGAGCCGACGGGGACGGCCAGGTCGACACCGTTGACGGCCTTGGTCGCACCGAAGTGCTTGACCAGGCCGCGGGCGTCGATCGCTAATTCGGTACCGGTGGATCCGGTTGCGGCCGGAGCCGCGTCGATGAATGTTGTCATGCCGACGACTCTGGACCGGGCCGCTGTCGTGGGGCTTACGCCCGCTGGCACGGGCTGTCGCGCGGTGTTACCGGCGGTGGCCGCTCACGGGCAGGTGCGCGGCAGGGCCGCGATGATGCCGGTGCTGATCCCGCGCGCGTAGGCGCTCAACGCCCGCCCGGATACCGGGATCGAGCCGCCCGCACCACCGGCCGGCCCGAACTCGTTGTAGACCCACGGGGTGTTGACGGCGATCAACGAGATCACCGGGATGTTGCCCGCCCACAGTGGCGCGCGGCCGCCGAAGTTGTTGTCGCGCACCGTGACCCGATGACCTTCGGCCCTCGAGCGGGACGCCGCCACCGCGGCCGCATACCGTTGGCTCGCCGCCGCCGTCACCGGGTTGGTGAAGACGATCCGGCGCGCCCGGCCGTCGGCGCCCACCCCGCCGCGGTACAGGCCGACGCGCTGGGGGAAGACGGCGTTGACGCCGGGACTGGTGTGGATGCTCACCCCGATCGCCGCGCCGGCCCGCTCGGCCCGCGCGACGCGCTCCCGATAGCTGACACTCTCGGCCGGCGAGCGCTTGAGGAAGACGACGCGGTAGCCGCGGCCGCGCAGGGTGGCCGCGACCTGGCGGGCCACCGCGAAGGCGTTGCCGTCCTCGGCGCCGTTGGGATAGTCGACCTGCTTGATCCCGGTCACCGGGTCGAAGGGCTCGATGCTGCGCCCGTTGTGTCCGGGGTCGAGGGCGACGACGCGCGGCGCACAGGGCACGAGGCCCGACGAGCCCGCCGATCCCCCCGCTATCTCCGACGAGCCGGGCGTCCCCGGTGCGGCGTGGCTCGACGAGACCCCGACCGGGTCGGTCGCGCACCCCGCCACCGCGAGCACCGCGCAGGCCAGACCGACGGCGAGCCGCATCCGCCTCACTCCCGCCGACCCAGGCCCAGCATGGAGGCCACGCCGCGGCCCACCGACTCCACCGCGCTCACCGGGGCGAGTGCGGTGTCGACGACGCCGACGATGCGCTCGACCCGGGTCACGATGTTCTCCATCCGGCGCATCAGATCCTCGATCTGCTCGGCCATCCCGTCGACCCGGCTCATGGTGGCCGACAGGTTCGCCAATGACGAGTCGAAGGAGGTCATGGTCCCCTCCATCGACCCGATGGTGGAACCGAGGCTGACCAGGACCTCGCCCATGTCGCCCAGGATCGTCTCGACCTGGTCGACGGTCTCGTCGGCGTTCAGTGCCGCCTGCGTCAGCTTCCGCAGCCGTTCCCGTCCCGTCCGCGGACCATCGCCGCGCGCTCCACGATCTGCCATGGGCCGATTATCACCCTGCACCCGGCGTGCTGTCCGGACATCACCACTACGCTGGTCCGCGTGGATGTGCCCGTTTATGTGAAGGTGTGCGGCCTGACGACCGTCGACGCGGCCCGCGTCGCGGTGGACGCCGGGGCCGACGCCATCGGCATCGTGATGAACGAGACCTCGCCGCGCGCGATCGACATCCCCACCGCGCGGGCGATCCTGGCGGCGGTGGGCGATGCCGCCGACACCGTGCTCGTCGTCAACGACAAGACCGCCGTGGCGGCCGCCGAGCTCGCCGCCGACCTCGGCGTCGACGTCCTGCAGCTGCACGGGACCTACACGCCCGAGGACTTCCGCCTCGCGCGGGAACGCGTGGCCCGGCTGTGGCGGGCGACGTCGTCGGCGCATGACCCGGATCTGACCGTCGGCGCCTACGGCGAGGAGGCGTTGCTGCTGGATGCCGCCCGTCCGGGCTCCGGGCAGCGGTGGGACACCGCAACGCTGACCCACCGCCCCCGCGGGCGGTGGATCCTGGCCGGCGGGCTCCGGCCGGACAACGTCGCCGAGGCGATCGCCGCCGCCGCCCCGTGGGGCGTGGACGTCTCGTCGGGGGTCGAATCGGCCCCCGGCGTCAAAGACCACGAGGCGATTCGCGCCTTCGTCGGTGCGGCCCGCTCCCCCGGTGCATCATGACCGGATGAAGCTCTATGCCGACACCCCGGTTCGACGGTCCCGGCAGGTTTTCGGCGATCTCTGGGTGGTTGCCTGGTCGGCCTTCTCGGTGTGGCTCGCCACCAAGGTGTACGACGTCACGATGGCCCTGGCCGTTCCCGGCCGCAAGATCGAGGGTGCCGCCACGACGATGGGTCAACGCTTCCGCGACGCCGGCACCAGTGCCGACCACGTGCCGGTGGTCGGCGACAAACTCGCCAAACCCTTCAGCGGTGCCGGGGGCGCCGCGGACGCCCTCGCCGACGCGGGGCGCTCCCAGGCCGAGGCCGTGCACACCTTCGCCTGGTGGTTGGCGATCGCCGTGGCCATCGTGCCGATCGTCATGGTGCTGACCATGTACATCCCGCTGCGGCTGCGCTTCGTCCGCCGGGCCAGCACCCATGTGCGCCTGCGCGACACCGAGGCCGGGATCGACTTGCTCGCGCTCCGCGCGATCACCGGTCAGCCGCTGAAGGTGCTCAGCGCGATCTCCGACGATCCGGCCGGTGATTGGCGCATCGGCAACGCCGCGGTGATCCGATCCCTCGCGGCGGTCGAACTGCGCGACTGCGGGCTCAAGCCCAGCGCCGTTATCGCACCTCGGACGCCTGGGCCAGCGCCTGGGTGAAGATCGCCGTCGGCTGCGCCCCCGACACCGCGAACGTGCGGCTGCTTCCTACGCACTGTTTGCCCCCTGTCGGTACCGCCGTATTCCCGACCGTCCGCGCCGAGGCCCCCGATAGGGTTGGCCCATGGCCCATCTGCTTTCTCGCCGCGATCTGGATTTCCTGCTCTACGAGTGGCTCGACGTCACCGCACTGACGGCGCGGGAGCGGTTCTCCGCGCACTCGCGCGAGACCTTCGACGGCGTCTTGGACCTGTCGGCCGACCTTGCCGAGAAGCTGTTCGCCCCGCACAACAAGGCCGGCGACCAGCAGCAGCCGCGGATGGGCGACGACGGCCGCGTCGTCATGATCCCGGAGGTCAAAACGGCGGTCGACGCCTATGCCGCCGCCGACCTCATCGCCGCCCCGTTCCCCGAGGAGTACGGCGGGTTGGCCTTGCCGTCAACGATCAGCCGCGCCTCGATGGCCTGGTTCCAGGCCGCCAACCCGGGCACCTCGTCCTACGGCCTGTTGACCACCGCCAACGCCAACCTGCTGTTGGCCCACGGGTCGGCCGAGCAGATCGACACGTGGGTCCGGCCGATGCTGCGCGGCGACTACTCCGGCACGATGTGCCTGTCCGAACCGCAGGCCGGCTCGTCGTTGGCCGACATCACCACCCGGGCAACCCCCGCCGACGACGGCACCTACCGCATCACCGGCACCAAGATGTGGATCTCCGGCGGCGACCACGAGCTCACCGACAACATCGTCCACCTCGTCCTGGCCAAGGCCCCCGGCGGCGGATCCGGGGTGAAGGGCATCTCGCTGTTCATCGTCCCCCGGTTCCTCCCCGACGGGACGCGCAACGACGTGGCGCTGGTCGGGCTCAACCACAAAATGGGCAACCGCGGCACGGTCAACACGTTGCTCAACTTCGGCGACGGCACCTTCCCGGTGGGTGACGGATCCGGGGCGGTGGGCTACCTCGTCGGCGAGGAGCACCGTGGGCTGTCCTACATGTTCCACATGATGAACGAGGCCCGCATCGGCGTCGGCTTCCTCGCCACCGCCATCGGCTACGCCGGCTACCTCGCCTCGGTCGACTACGCGCGCGTCCGGACGCAGGGCCGCGGTCTGGCCGCCGCCGACCCGGCCCCGGTGCCGATCATCGACCACGCCGACGTGAAGCGGATGCTGCTGGCCCAGAAGTCCTACGTCGAGGGCGCCCTGGCGCTCGGGCTGTACTGCTCGCGCCTCGTCGACATCGAGGCCACCTCGACCGGGGACGAACGCGACCAGACCCACCTGCTGCTGGAGGTCCTCACCCCGATCGCCAAAGCCTGGCCGTCGCAGTGGTGCACCGAGGCCAACAACCTCGCCATCCAGGTCCACGGCGGGTACGGCTACACCAGCGAATTCGACGTGGAGCAGTGCTACCGGGACAACCGGCTCAACCCGATCCACGAGGGCACCAACGGCATCCAGGGCCTCGACCTGCTCGGCCGCAAGGTGGTGATGAACGGCGGCGCCGGCCTGGCCCTGCTCGCCCAGACGATCACCGCGACGACCGAGAAGGCGCCCGCCGACGGGGAGGCCGCCGAGTTCGCGGCGGCGTTGCGCGCGGCGGTCGACGAACTCGTCGCCACCACCGCCGCGCTGTGGGCCGACGCGGATCCGACCGTGGCACTGACGAATTCGTCGGTGTACCTGCAGGCGGCCGGTCACATCGTGATCGCCTGGATGTGGCTGGAACAGTTGCTGGCGGTCGGCGATTCGACCGGCGACTTTTACGACGGCAAGCGCGCGGCCGCCCGCTACTTCTTCCGGTTCGAGCTGCCCGGCACCGGGCCGCAGTTGGCGCTGCTGCGGTCGCTGGACCAGACGACGGCGCAGACCGACCCCGCCTGGTTCACCGCGTAAGGGCCCGACGGGTAAAACTGTTCCCATGAACAAGCCGGTGGCGCAGGCCTGTATCGCGGTCGACCTGGTCCTGCTGGTCGGCCTGGTGATCTGGCGGCCGTGGGGCCCGATCCCCATGGTCATCGTCGGCACCGTGCTCTTCGCTGGGGCCCTGACCGGTCTGCTCCTGATTCCGCTGGGCCCGGATCCAGCCGCCGCCCGCGTCCGGACCGCGGCGCGCGTGCCCACCTCGCCGCCGGCCCCCGAGCCGGTGCGTCGCCAGTGGGAACGGGCGGTAGAACACCACCGCGGTGTGCTCAGCGCCTACGGCGCGTACGAACTCGATCCGTCGATGTTGCTCAAATACCCGGCGATGTGGGATCTCTCGGCCCCCGCGGTCACCAACTTCCACGACGCGTTGGAACTCGTCGGCAGCCTGGCGACCGACGACTACCCCGACGAGAAGTCGGCCCGCGACTACGTCGATGCGGTGACGATGCTGCGCCGCGATTGGGCCGCGGCCGACCGCTTCGCCCGCTCCACCGGCACCGCGAACCTCGCGCAGGCCGATGCCGCCGCGTGCGAGCGCGCCCTCAAAGTGTGGAATCACGCCGACGGCACCGACGGCCACGAGCGCGCCGCCTACCTCAAGCAGGTGATCGCCACCATCGACACCCTCAGCGAGCGGGGCGTCATCACCGCGCCCGAACAGATCCAGGCCCAACTGGCCACCCAGGTGCGCAAGGCCATCGAGAAATAGCCCGGCGAAGTAACCCGGCGGGTCAGTACCGTCCGGTCCGCATGAACACCCCGTCCATCGTGTAGATCCCGCCGGGGCGATCCGACGAGGGCCCGACCTGCATGCGGATCGCAGGGGTGGTGCGATCCGCCCCCGGCACCCGCCCGACCTCGAGGCCGACGAGTTCGGTGTCGTAGGCCGGCGACTTGGCCCGCGCCATGATGTCGTCGCGCACCTTGAGCAGCGTCTCGGTCCGCAGCGCGGTCAACGCGAATCCGGGCTGGGTGTAGGAGCGGTCGGTGCGGCGCACCAACGGGAAGTTGCCCGGCACGACCACGATCTCGTCGACCGGACCGGAGGCGAACCGGATGACGAATCCCCCCGAGTTCTGCACCGAGGACGCCGAAATCGAGGACGCGGCGTCGTCGTAGGCGCGGAAGTCGAAGCGGTTCACGATCGGCGCGTCCGGGTCGAGCCCGTTGGCGACCATGACGCGCTGCGCCAACGGCACCACCGTCGCGAGCCAGGCCGCGTCGGCGGTGTCGGCGACATGACCCTGGTCGTCGACCTCGATCTCGTTGCCCGACAACGAGAACTCGCCGACCAACTTGTGGTCCTGGTAGCGCCGCTTGACGGTGATGCCATCGGAGGCGTGCTGGTGGGTCAGGTCGGCTTTCAACGCGGTCGTCATCGCCAGCACCTGCGGGCGCGCCTTGTCCAGGTCCATCCGGGCGACCTCGGCCCGGCTGAAGGTGTTCCGGTCGGTGGCGCGGCGGCGGTACTCCCGCGACCAGCCGCTCGATTCGGAGAACGAGGTCGACACCGAGTCGCCGTTGCGCGGGTCGAAGACGTCGAGGCTGATCCGGTCGCCGTCGATGCCCACGCGCAGGACGGTGGCCGACCCTCGGGGCACGAGCCGGTCGGCGCGCTCGAGCGCGGCGGCCAGGCGGGCGTTCGGGTTGGCGGCGATCCGGTCGTCGGCCGTCTTCGCGGCATTCGGGACGAAGCCGGGGTCGCCGACGCGTGGGGCCACCGGGTTGTCTGACGCCCCGACCACGACGGCCACACCGATCCCCACCGCCAACGACAACGCCGCCACGACGGCCACCGTGATCCGGGCCTCGCGCGGATGCGTCTTGCGCAGCGACCAGACCAGTGCGGCCACCACCAGGAAGGCGGCCACGATCGCGATGATCCGCACCGCGGTATTGGTCGACACCGCGGCGACGGTGAGCCCGATCGCCCCGGCGAATCCGGCCAGGATTACGCGGAGGTACGGGTCGCTGCTGTCCATGGGGACAAACCTTAGCGAGACCGTCTGTCGTATGGTGGCCGCGGACACATTGAACCGATGAAAGGCAGCCCGTCATGGCGATTACCGACCTGTTCTCCGTGGAAGACAAGGTGGTCATCGTGACCGGCGCCTCGTCGGGACTGGGCGTTGCCTTCGCGACCGCCTTCGCCGAAGCCGGCGCCGACGTGGTCATCGCCGCGCGCCGCGTCGACCGGCTCGCCGAAACCGCCCAGGCCATCGAGGCCACCGGCCGCAAGGCGCTCGCGGTGGCCTGCGACGTGGCCGACCAGGCCGCCTGCCAGCACGTCGTCGACGAGGCGATCGCCACCTTCGGCCGCGTCGACGTCCTGGTCAACAATGCCGGTGTCGGCACCGCGGTCCCCGCCACCAAGGAGACCCCCGAGCAGTTCCGGCAGGTCATCGACGTCAACCTGAACGGCTCGTACTGGATGGCGCAGGCCTGCGGGAAGGTCATGGGCCCGGGCAGTTCGATCATCAACATCGCCTCCATCCTCGGCATCACCACCGCCGGCCTGCCGCAGGCCGCGTACTCGGCGAGCAAGGCCGGCGTCATCGGCTTGACCCGCGACCTCGCCCAGCAGTGGACCGGCCGCAAGGGCATCCGGGTCAACGCCCTCGCACCGGGGTTCTTCGCGTCGGAGATGACCGCCGCCTACCCCGACGCCTACCTCGAGTCGCAGGCGTCGCGGATGCTCGTCGGCCGGACCGGCGACCCGGCCGAACTCGCCGCCACCGCCATCTGGCTGGCCTCGGCGGCCAGCGGCTACGTCACCGGCCAGACCATCGCCGTCGACGGCGGGTTGACCGTCACGTAGCCGGGAAATCTGGTCGTCGGGACGCTAGGCTGACAGCGTTCCCGATGCCCGTTCCCGATGTGTCACAGCCCGCATCGGTGCACGTCTGCTTCCCTTCAGCCACGGAGATCCAGTGTCCGGTAGCCCGTTTGCAGGTTTGACCCGTCGGGAGCTCTTTGCCGCCGCTTCGGCGGCCGGCGGTGCCGCGGCGCTGGCTACGTTGGCCGGCCCGGTCATCGAGGAGGCGTATGCCGCCGACCCGGCCGGGACCGGGTCGCTCAACGACATCGACCATTTCGTGTTCTTCATGCAGGAGAACCGGTCCTTCGACCACTACTTCGGCACGATGTCGGGGGTGCGCGGCTTCGGCGAGCCCTCGCCGGCCTGGAAGCAATACGGCTGGGCCCCGGGAGTCGGTCCGACGCGGCGCGGGTACACCATGCCGTTCCGCCTGGACACCACCCGCGGCCCGACGCTGGACGGCGAATGCATCAACGATCCCGACCACTCGTGGGCGGGCATGCACAAGGCCTGGAACGGCGGCCGCAACGACGGCTGGCTGCCGATGTCGATCGCCTCGGTGGGTCCGGCGAACGCGCCGGCCCTGATGGGCTATTACGAGCGCGAGGACATCCCGATCCACCGCGCGCTGGCCGAGGCCTTCACGGTCTGCGACAACTACCACTGCTCGGTGTTGGGGCCCACCAACCCGAACCGGTTGTATTGGGTCAGCGCGCATATCGATCCGGCCGGGGTCCGCGGCGGCCCGGTCCTGGAGACCCCGACGATCCTGCCCAAACACGTCTACCGGTGGCGCACCATGCCGGAGAACCTGTCCGAGGCGGGGATCTCCTGGAAGGTCTACAACAACCGCGACCAGGGACCGATCTCCACGGCGCTGCTCGACGGGATGATCGGCTGCTTCACCCAGTCGCGCGACCCCGACTCCGAACTGGCCCGGCGCGGCATCGCGCCGACCTATCCGAACGACCTGGCCGCCGACGTGCGGGCCGGGCGGCTCCCCCAGGTCTCCTGGGTGGTGCCGCCGTTGCTGCAGTGCGAACACCCGGCTCTCCCGGCGGCTTTCGGCGCCGCCGGGCTGATCGACCTGCTGCGCATCCTCACCTCCAACCGCAAGGTGTGGGAGCGCACCGCGCTGATCGTCAGTTACGACGAGAACGGCGGGTTCTTCGACCATGTCGTCCCGCCGACCGCCCCGAAGGGCACGCCCGGCGAGTACGTGAGCGTCCCGGATCTGTCGACGGTGAAGGCCGCCAAGGGGATTCGCGGCCCGATCGGCTTGGGCCACCGGGTACCGGCCCTGGTGATCTCGCCGTACAGCCGCGGCGGACTCGTCGCGTCGGAAGTCTTCGACCACACCTCCCAGTTGCAGCTCATCGAGCGCCGCTTCGGCGTCGAGGTGCCGAATCTGACCGCGTGGCGCCGGGAAACCACCGGCGACATGGTGTCGGCCTTCGACTTCGCCCATCGGCGCCGCGCCGGGCGGGTGCGCCTGCCGGATCCGGGGCCGAAGATGCAGGCGGCCGCCGCGCAGTGCGGGCCCAATATCGGGTTGGGGTTTGCGAGTCTGGGGATCCCCTATCCGGTGCCGCCCAACCGGATGCCGAAACAGGCGCCGGGCACCCGCCGCTCCCCCAGCGGTGCGGTGTAGCCCGGCGCCTGTTCGGTGCCTGGTATCGCGGTACGGCCGATTCAGCCGATCGAGAACGGACGTCCGAAGAAGTCCAGGATCTGCGTGGCGTAGTCGGTCTCCACGGCCAGCCGCATCCATGACCGCGCCTGGGCGAAGCCGATGCACCCGGTCAGGCCCAGCTGGGCGTTCACGTAGCGGTACTTGACGTGGTCGGACTTCTTGACCCGGAAGTACGGCTCGTGGCGCTCGGTGCTGAAGTCGTCCTTGCGCTCGGCGTCGGTCAGGTTGAAGAAGGCCGCCTTGCCGGGGCCCAGCGCGATCGTCGATCCGGCGCCGGCCTCGTCGATGCCGTCGAACTCCGAGAAGTTGGCGTCACCGCCCTCCAACGCGTTGTCGATGTTGTCGAAGAAGCCCTGACAACCCACGATGTAACCGGGCCGCACCTTGAACTGCTTGATCTCCCGCGAGGCGGTGATCTGGTAGCGCCCGGACACCCACACGTTGCGGTGCAGCGGGGTGGCGCCCAGGGAGGCATTCACGACCGCCCGCTCGTGGGTGCGCCGCATGGTCACCACCGTGCCGTCGCCCATCCGCAGGGTCTTCACCTCGCCGGGCAGGTTCACCCGGACATCGGCCGCCGCCCACGGCGGCGGGGAGACCCCGACCGTCCCGATCAGCGCGCCGGCCACGACGGCCAGGACCGCCGTCGCCCGCACCATGTTTCTCATCGCCATCGCGGTCAGCCGATCGAGAAGGGACGGCCGTAGAAGTTCACCGTCTGCATGGCGAAGTCCGTCTCGATCATCACGCGCACCGTGGAGCGCGCCTGCGCATAACCGCCGCAACCGGTCACGCCCAGCTGGGCATTCACATAGCTGAACCGGGCCACCCGGGTGTCGGTGAAGGTCGGGTAGGGGTCGTGCTTCTCGGCGCCGAAGTCATCGGCCGACTCGGAGTCATTGATGTTGAACTGGACGACCTGACCGGGGCCAAGATGGGCGGTCGTCCCGGCACCCACACCACCGAGTCCAGTTTCTCCCCCCCGTGTTACGCAAGTCTGCGTCTCCCGCGTCGCCGCCGACGTCGAGCCCACCGAAGTTCACCTGGCAACCCACCTGATAGCCCGGCTGGACCTCGATCTTGACCACGTCGCGCGAGACGCGCACGGTGTACTTACCCGAGACCCAGGCGGCGCGGTGCACCGAGGTGCCGCCCATCGACCCGACGACGCGGGCCCGTTCCTTGGTCCGGTTCAGGGTGATGACGGTGCCATCCCCCATCCGGTAGCTGCTGTTTTGGGCCGGCAACCGGATCTGCTTGGCGGCGTGGGCCGGGGCCGGGACGCTCAGGACCGCTCCGAGGGCGGCCACCGCGGTCGCGGCGGCGGTCACCAGCACGGCACCGCTGTTCATTCGCTTGGTCATTGTCTTTTCCTCAGTGTTCGTGTGGTCGGTGCCCGGTCAGCCGATGGAGAACGGCTTGCCCCACAGCAGGATCTTCTGGTGGTTGTTGCCGGTGGTCTCCACCACGGCCAGCGAGCGGGCCTGGGCGTAGCCGCCGCAGCCCTGGATGTCCATCTGCGAGTTGCGCCAGTTGAAGTAGTAGGTCCCCGGCTTGGTCATCTGCTTGCGGTCGACCAGGGCGTATTTCACCTGCCCCGGCGCCAGCCCGAGGCTCAACGAACCGTTGAGGCCAAGGGCAGCGAGCGGCCCCAAGTTCCCGAGGGCACCGCCCCCACCGAGGTCCAACCCGCCGATGTTGACCTGGCAGCCGACCACGTAGACCACCGTCGTGGTGGCGCCGGCACCGGTCGTCGAGGTGCCGTTCGATCCCGGCATGTCGTCCTCACCGAGGGGACCGTTGTTCGGCCCGGCATCGCTCTCGTCGATGTTCGGCGCGAGGACCCGCACATTCCCCGACACCCAGGCGCTGCGCCCGGCACCGTTGGCCGCCAAGGACGGGCCGACCCGGACCGACTCCTTGTTGCGGATGATCGTCAGACCGTCCTCACCGTGGGCGCGCCCACTGGGCAGACGGGAAAAGGAATCGGCGTGGGCAGGGACCGCGGTCACCAGGGCGGCGGCCGCGGCCAAGCCCGCAGTGACAAGGCGCGCGGAGGCAAAGCGTGCGGGACGCATACGGATAGTCACGATTCAGGTCTCCTCAAGGCGAAAGTGTGGTTACGATCCCCGACTCCCTCCCGAGGACCACGAGAGGAATGCTATGCAAACCTGAGAGGAGAATGAAAGCGCATGCGCAAGCCTGCATGTTCATGAGCCCTACATCTGGGTTACGGAGACGTTAACTCAGACAGGCCCACCCCACCCGAACTGGCCGAACACCGATGCGCGGCCAGCAACGAGAATTAACACGATTCCCGCCACTTCCACCGTTGGCGCAGGGTTCGGCACGGGCCGTTCAACGCATTTCGGCCCCACCGACACGTGGTCGGTGGGGCCGAAAACGGTGGTGCGTGTCAGCCGAGCGAGAACGGGCGGCCGTAGAAGACCAGGTACTCGGTGGCGTGCTTGGTCTCGACCAGGACGTTGGCGATGGACCGGGCCTGCGCGAAGCCGGCGCAGCCGTTGAGGGTCAGCTGGGTGTTGTAGTACCCGAACTTCACGTCGTCCTTCTTCTTCCAGGTCACCTTCGGCTCGTGCTTCTCATTGCCGAAGTCGTCGGCCTTCTCGGTGTCGACGATGTAGTAGTTAGTCGCCTGGCCGGGGCCGAGGGTGAAGGTGGCACCGCCGGACGGCTTGATCTCCACCGGCTCGGGCGTGGTGTCGATGGTGCCGGACCCGCCTTGGCCCTTCACGCCGCCGAAGTTGACCTGGCAGCCGACGACGTAGCCGGCGCGCAGCTGGATCTTCTTGGCGGGCTCGGAGGTGCGGATCCGGTACTGCCCGGAGACCGCGGCGTTGCGGTGCACCGGGGTACCGCCGACGGAGGCGTTGACGATGGCCCGCTCTTGGCTGCGGCTCATCGTGACGAGGGTGCCATCCCCCATCCGTTTGGTATCGGTCTGCGACGGCAGGACGACACGGGTGTCGGCACCGGCCAGGGCGGGGGCGAGCACCGACGCGGCGGTGGCGACCACCGTCGCACCGGTCGCCGCGGCGATCAAGATTTCGCGCTTGTTCATGGATTCCTCGAATTCAAGTGAAGGGTCGTGGTGACGGTCGTGGGGGGATCAGCCGACGGAGAAGCGCTTGCCGAAGAGGCTGACCTTCTGGTGGTTGTCACCGGTGGTCTCGACGATGACGAACGAGCGTGCTTGGGCGTGACCGGCGCAACCGCCGATCTCCAGCTGTGCGCGGTCCCAGTTGAAGTAGTAGGTACCCGGCTCCTCGAGCTGCTTCTTCTCGATGAGCACGTACTGCACGCGGCCCGGGCTCAGCGGCAGGCTGAGCGTTCCACCGGCCATCGGCAGGGGGTTCGCGAGGCTCTCCAACGAGCCGGTGATGCCGGCGTCGAGGTTGCCCAGGTTCACCTGGCAGCCGACCACATAGCCGACGGTCAGCGAGGCGGCCGCACCGGTGGTCGACGCGCCGTTCGAGCCCGGCATCGCATCCTCACCGCGGGGACCGTTGTTGGGACCGGCCTCCTGCTTGTCGATGTGCGGGGCCAAGATCTTGGCCTTGCCCGACAACCAGGCCGAGCGGCCGGCGCCGTTGGCGGCGATCGACGGTGCGACGCGGGCGCTCTCACCGGTCTTGATGATCGTGATGCCGCCCGACTTCGCCGTCCCGTTGGGCAGGCGGACGAACGTGTCGGCATGGGCCAGCGCCGTCGAGCCGGCGGCGATGGCTGCGACGACGGCCGGTAGGACGGCGGCGAGGGCGGCCAGGCGCTTCACGGCACCCGTGGATGTGCTCATTGTGTTCCTTCTCCCTTGGAAACAGGTCTGGTTGGAGCGGGGACCTCGGCCCGCGCCCGACAACGCGCCGAACGTTACGGAGAAGAAATGGACAGAAAGTGGCCGTGGGCTGGCCGTGGATGAAGTATTGACACCGCCGGGATGAACAAACCGTGAATGACCAGCGCAAACTTTTCGTCCGCGAAAATTATTGGCCCGCAAGGTAATTGAAATCGGCTCGCGTCGAACGCCAGAACCGGGTTGGGCGCAATCAGCCCAGCATCGGAACCAGGAAGCGGCGGGCGAGGTCGGCGAGCGCCTCGTCGTCGTCGATGTCGACGATCGCACTGGGCGTGGTGAGGAAGGAGGCCGAGATCCGGACCATCACCTCGGCGACGAGCTCGACGTCCAGGTCGGCCGCGACGTGTCCGGCGTCGCGCTCCTTGCCCAACTGCGCGGCGACGAACTGCCGCACCACGGCGATCAACCGGCCGTCGTCGCCCATGGCGCGCACCAACATCTCCGGTTCCGCGGTGGCCATCCCGCCGATGATCGGGTTGTTGCGGATGGCGCGCATGGAGTGGGTGAATCCCACCACGACGCGTTCCTGGACCGTCGCCGCCTCACGGATGTCGATCAGGAACTGCTCGAAGTAGTCGCGGTACTCGCGCTGGGTCACCTGCTCGACCAACGCGTCTTTTGTGGGGAAGCGGCGGTACACGGTGATCCGGGCGACGCCGGCCCGGCGGGCCACGTCGTCCATGGTGGAGTGGCGGACCCCGATGGCGCTGAACTGCTCGCGCGCCGCATCGAGGATCCGGGTGCGGATGGCGTCGTCGTCGGCCGCCGGAGCGGTGTCGGCGAGGACTCGACCCAGCATCGCGGCGGCGCCGGGATCCTGCTCGAGCACTGCGCCCCACTCTCCGACACCGTGCGGTCTCAGCTCCCGTACCCGCCGAATCCGGTTGATCCGGCGTCCAACCAGTACAGCAGATTTTGCAGATAGTGAAAAATGCTCATGTTGTCGATCCCCTTTCCTTGTTGTTGTGCGGTGGTGTGTTGGTGCCGTCGTCAATCCGGGTCCACCGGAGCGCACCGGCCGGGCACAGGGCCACGGCGACCCGCGACGGTCCGCGCTCGGTGACCGGGTCGACGATGATCGGGTAGCCCCACTCGTCGCGTGACACCGCAGCGTCGAGCAGGTGGGCGCACACCCCTTGGCCGGTGCAGGCGGTGCGGTCGACGGCGAGTTCGCCGCGGTGCCCTCGGTTCGCCCTCACGGCCGGCCCCCGATCGGGAAGCTGCGCAACGCCGAGTCGAGGAAGCCGGCCACGCCGTCGGGATAGCGGCACGCCCCACGGCCCGGCAGCCCTTCGATACGTCGGGTCAAGGCGGTGATCCGCGCCGGTGCCGGGTCGACGAGCACCGAGAGAAGTCCGTCGCGCAGTGCCGGCACCCCGAACATGCACGGCCCGCACTGACCGGATGACTCACCGGCTGCATAGGCGAGCGCACCCAGGACGATCGGCCACGGGTCGCTGCGGTCATCGACGACCCGGACGACGCCGCTGCCCGGTTGGGTACCGAACCGGGCGAGCCCGACCCGCGACCACCGGAGCGCCGGTTCCGCCGCCGGGACGAAACCGCCCGCCAGGCCGCCGAACCACAGTGCGCCCGGCACGCCGGTCGGACCGCCGCCCAACGCCAGCAGCTCGGCGGTCGACATCCCGGCCTCCGCCTCGTAGACCCCCGGTTCGGCAACCCCGTCGACGAGGGCCACCAACCTCGGGCCGGGTTCGACGCGGCTGCCGAAGGACCGGAACCACCGTGCCCCCCGATCAGCGATCTGGCTGATCCGCCACACCGTCTCGGCGTTGAGGACCAGCGTCGGGCGCAGCCGCCGCCCGCGCCCGTCGCGCGCACCGGCCGCAATCGGCTCGAACCGCATCACCGGCCGGGCACTCCCCCCGTGCACCAGGCTCACCAGTGCGGATTCCTCGGAGGCGACGTAGCGGCCCGGCACCGACACGGTGGCCACCCCCGCCCGGTGCAGATGCGCCAGCGTCGCCGATCCCCGTCGGGCCGCGACCCGGACGGTGCCGCGGGTGACCGCCCGGGCACCGGCCAGCATTTCGGCGAGGTGGTGGGCGACCACCCAGCCGTCCTTGCGGGCATCGAGCTCGCCGTCACAGGCGTTGACGATGAGGTCGGCGCCGTGGTCGGCCGCGAGCGCCACCTTGGCGCCGGTGGGGAAGTCGGCCCCGCCGCGCCCGGTGAGTCCGGCCGCGGTCAACAGGCCGGCCAGCGCCCTCACGCCCACTCCCCCGCCGCGGCCGCCGCCCGTCGTCGGCGATCCGGGCTGCGGCTGCACACCCGCCACACCACGGCCGTGACCATCGCGGCACCGCAGGCAATGGTGATCGCGCGGAATCCGGGTTGATCGGCCGAGGCCATGGTCAAGGCGTGGACCACCGCCGCCGCGGCCGCCGCATACGACGCCCAGTGCAGCGACCGCCAGACCCGGTGGGACAGCCGGGGACGCAGCCACGACGTGATCCCGACGATCAGCACCGCGTCGAGCGCCACCGTCCCGACCGCCACCCAGGTCCGCCGATAGCCGGCGGTCAGCGGCAGGAAGATCGAGCGCCAGGCCAGGTCCACGTAGGTGTCGATGACCGCGGCGCCGATGTGGACCACGAGCAGGACGGCCAGGCCGACGGTGAGATAGCGGTGCAACCCGGCGACCCAACCGGCCGAGGCCGTGGGCAACGGGCGGTCCGCCGCGGTCACCGCGCCGAGCACCACCACCGAGGTGAGGAGGATCAGCGCCACCACGCCACCGGCCCGCGAGGCGAACCACAGCCACGGGCTGCTCACCGCGCCCGCCGGGCCGAACCGTCCGACGACTCCCATCCCGGTGTGGTGACCACCCGCCCGTCGGCGGCGACGAGGCGGGCCGGTACGCCGCGCTCGCGCAGCCACCGCGGTGCCCGATCGTCGAGGATGATCGCCGCGGTCGACGCGGCATTCGCCTGGACGGCATCGGGAGCCGCGCAGGTGACCTGCACCCATCGCGATCGGGCCGGGATGCCCAGTCGCGGGTCGAGGATGTGGTGGTGGACCATCCCGCGGTGGCGCCACGTGCGCGCCCGCGTCGACGAGGTGGCGAACGCTTGCCCGGTACCGCGGACCGACTCGCGGATCTCCCCGTCGCCGTCGCGGATGCCGATCGACCATCCGTCGGCCGGTGGCGGGCCGGCCACCGCGATATCGCCGCCGAGGTTCACCAGGTAGCCGCCGGAGCCGGTGGCGGCCAATTCGGCGGCGATCGTATCGGCCGCCCAGGCCTTCGCGCTCGCGCCCAGGTCCAGCGCCACCCCGGCCGGCAGCAGCAACAGGCCGTACCCGCTGTCGAAGTCGAGGGCTCGCGGGCGCCGGCGGCCCGGGGCGCGTCCGGGTGCGGGAAAGTCGCGGGTGACCGGCGCGGAGAAGTCGTCGGGCCGCCCGCCCCGCGCGCGCACCTCGTCGAGGTCGGCGTCGTAGCCGCAGGCCACCAACTCGGCCCCCAGCGTCGCGGTGACCAGCCCGCCGGTCAACCGCTCGGTCCGCAATGCGGCGGCTAGGCACGCGGCCAGGGTGGTACCGACCACGATGCGCAACGATCCCCCGGGATCGGCCGCGGCCAGCGCGCCGCTGCGGGCGTTGATCCGGGCGAGTTCGGAGTCGCCCCGAAACCTCGACACGGCGACGTCGAGCGCGCCCAGCCGCGCCCGCAGCACCGATACGGCGCGGGTGAGCTCGTCGGGGTCGGTACACGTCACGCCGACCGTCGTCCCGATCGCGGCCAGGGTCTGTGAGACCGGGCCGGCCGTGGCGGCGGGGATCACGACGCCTCGGTCGTCGAGTGCGGCGGCTTGCCCGTTCGGCGCACCCGGGACACCGGCACCCAGCCGGTGAACCCGACCGGCTCACCGATGGCCGGCGCGGGACCGACGGGCGGCACGGGCGCCGTCTGGGCCGAGTAGTCGTCGTTCAACGCAACCGCGATGCCGACGGCCAGGACCCCGGCGCCGGCGACGATGGCGGCGGACGTCCGCCGGATCTGGCGGAGGTGGGTTGCACCGGACATGGGAGGTCTCCCGTCGGGTCAGAAATGCCGGTTGTGTTGGGGGAGCTCGATCGAGAGCGGCATGCGCAGCTCGGACATGTACCAGAGCACGAACTGCCGGAGGAACTCGTCGAACAGCCAATAGGCGTTGTCGGTGATCGGGGCCGCGGTGACGATCCCCGAGCGCACCGCCAGGTAGGGCGGCCAGCTGAACTCGAGCAGCGGGCTCCAGACCGGTTCGCGGGGCACCCGGATCCAGTTGGCGATCTTGTCGCCGAGGATGTAGCGGGTGAACGCGCCCAGGATCGGTTTGCTCAACAGCGTCAGGTCCAATTCGTTGCCCAGGCGCAGGAGGTCGTCGGCGAGGCGGACCCCCTCGCGGGTGGGGGCCAGCACCGGTTTGAGGATCTTGCGCGACTGGCCGTTGGCCTGCCGCCAACTGGCCGGGATGTACTCATCCTTGATGCCCAGGAGGTGCCCGCAGACCTGCCACGTGTGCAGGTAGCCCTTCGACTGATCGGGCGGCGTCGGAATCCCCCACTTCACCAGGGTCTGCATGATCGTCGTCGGCAGGCTGTGCCAGGTGACCATCAGGTCTTCCTGGCTGATCGGGACGTACTGCTTGGGCCAATGCGGCGATTGCGGCAACAGGTGGCGCACCGCCGCGTGGATCATCCGCGTCTTCACGCTGGTGACGATCATCTGGCCGTCGGGCTGGTAGGCATTGACCGTGCCGATGTCGTAGCCGAGCTTGGCGGTCTTGGCGATGCGGTCTTTGAAGAACTGCCCGCCCTTGGAGTAATAGACCGCGCGCGCCTCGTTGGGAATGACGGTGGACATCATGCCGCTGGCGAAGGCGTAGAGCACCGAGATCACGGTGCCGTGCTTCTTGTTGTACTCGAAGCCCGCCGCCAGCTTCCGGTGATCGGTCCACGAGGGCAGGATCCGCGCGTACTCGATGAAGTCGCGCAGCTCCGAGGGCAACCCCTTGGGGACCGGCTGGCCGTTGCGCACCCAGGTCCGCAGTTCGGCGTTGATCCGGTTGACGTTGTGCTTCTCCAGGACGTTGGCGATGACCGGGTCGGCCTCGGGGTCCCACACCGTGCGGGGGTCCGCTCCCGCCCCGTGTCCGGCCACCGATCCGCGCGGCGACCAGGACCACGGCTCGGCCCGGGCCGCCGGCGCGGCCATCGCCAGGGCGCCGACCCCGCCCAGCGCGACTCCACCGGCCTTCAGTGCGGCACGCCTACTGACCTCAGCGTCACCCATCGCAATCCCCTCGATTCAGATACAGAGATACATTCGTCGTTCGTTTGTATCTCTCATCTGAACACAGGGAGACTCAGATCACACCAAAATCGACAGAATTGCCCCGTCGAACCGTCGGGACGGTCAGCAGAAGCCGCGCGGCAGGTTCCTGGCGTTGCGGCTCAACCACACCCCCACATGGTCGAGCGCGGTGGTACCGGTGGCCATGGTCGTGCCGGTCCCGAACGTCACCATCGCCACCGCGGTCTGCGATCCGTCGCGATGGGTGATCACCGCGATCTGGCGGACCACATAACCGCTCGACCGGCCTGGACCCCAGCCGCCCTTCACCTCGGTCTTCGACTTCAGCTTGTCCGCGCCCCACCGCTGGTTGCCGTCGACGCGGCCCATCAGGGTGCGGACCCGTCCCGCGTCGGGCAGGCAGGCGAATCCCGCGGTGAACCGCGCGGCGTTCGCCACGGGCCACACCGTCTGGCCGAAGATCGAATACGGCGGCCGCTTGGCGACCGCCGGGACTGTCGTGCGGTCGTCACCGCCCTCGCGCAGCACGCGCGTCACCGCCGCAGCGGCCTGCCGGTCGTCGCCGAGCGAGCGCCACAGCGACTGGGCGGCCGCATTGTCCGACGCGGTGATCGCGGCGACGGTCGCGGGCATCGGCCCGCCGTGGTGCCGCTCGGCGGCCACCGCGAGGGCGACTTTGATGCTGGACCAGGCCACCTGCGGCGGGTCGATGTCACCGAAGACGATGGGCTCGGCCGGGCGGCCGACCGGCAGGATCGCCAATGCCACCTTCTGGTTCGCCCCGACGTCGGCGAGCGCCTTGTTCAGGTCCCCGTACGCTGCGGCCAGCGCGGGGATGGCCGCACTCATCGGCGGGCCCGGCGCGGGACGGGGCGCCGACCGGCTCACCGACGACGGGACCGACGACGCGGGTGGCGAGACACTCGGCGACGACTCGCTTCGCCCCTCCTCGCCCTGTCGCTCCTCGCCACCGCAACCGGCCGCGGTGAGGCCGATGGCAGTGGCGATGGCAAGGGCAACCGGCACGGCGAGGAATCGGGCGGGTGAACGATTCATGGTTCCTAGTAGATATGCACGACCGCGTTGTTGCCCCCGCGACACACCACGATCTCCCCGCTGGGCACGCAGCTCATCGTGTAGCTCCTCCCCGTTGCGGGGCTGAAAGCGTCCACCGTGCGGGCCTGCCCCTTCGGCCCGGCGGCCAGGTAGGCATCGCGGACCGCCGCGGCGAACGGACAGGTCGTCACCGACGATCCAACCCCGACGGTGGTGTCACACGGGATCGAATCCGGCGGAGGCGTCGCCAGCGTGGTGGTCGTCGGCGTGTGGGTCTCGGTCACCGTCACCGGGCCGCCACCGGACCGGTCGGTCCCATCGGGCCGCAGCATCAGGAAGGCGGCGACCGCGCCGCCGACCAGGGCCAGCACCGCCGCCAACCCCAGGGCCACCGGCCATCGGCTGCGTCGCGCCGCCGGCGGCGCCACCGGCGGTGCGTAATACTGCGCGCCGGTCGAAAACCCGGGCGCGTCGGGATAGAACGGTCCGGTCGGGTACATCGGGCCGGTCGGCTGGAGTTGCGGGCCGGTGGGTTGCGGGCCGGTGGGTTGGGGGCCGGCCTGGCCGATCACCGTCGTCGGGCTCCATTGGGAACCGGTCGCCAGCGCGGCGCGCGCCGCGGCCGCGAACTCGCCCGCCGTGGCATACCGCTGCGCGGGATCGCGGGCCAGGCCGCGCGCCAGCACCTCGTCGAACCCGATGGGCAGACTCGGGTCGATCGAGCTCGCCGGCGGCGGATCGTCGAGCAGGGCCGCCTTGATCGTGGCCGCCTGCGTCGCCCCGGGATGGGGCACCCGGCCGGTAAGGGCTTCGAAGGCCACCACCGCGAGGGAGTAGACGTCGCTGGCGACGGTCGCCTCGTGGTCGTCGAAGATCTCCGGCGCGAGGTAGGCGATGGAACCGATCGCGGTGCCCAGCTTCGTCAGATGCGGTTCGCTGCCGTCCGCGGCGCGGGCGATGCCGAAGTCCACCAGATAGGCGAAGTCACTCGCGGTGAGCAGGATGTTCTCCGGCTTCACGTCGCGGTGCACCAGGCCGGCCGCATGCGCCGCGTCGAGGGCCTGCGCCACGTCGTCGACGATGGAGACGACGCGCTCGGGGGCGAGTTTTCCCGATCCGCGGATGGCCGCCCGCAGATCCGATCCCTCCACCACCCGCATGTCGAGGTACAGGGTGCCGTCAATCTCGCCGTAGTCGTGGATGGGGATGATGTGCGGATCGCCGAGCCTGGCCACCGCGTGCGACTCGCGACGGAAGCGTTCGGCGAAGGATTCGTCGGCGGCCAAGGAGGCCGGGAGCAGTTTGAGCGCGACGGTGCGGTCATTCTTGGTGTCGACGGCCCGGTATACCTCGCCCATCCCCCCGCGGCCCAGGAGTTCCCCGAGCTCATAGCGGCCGAACGTCGTGCCGGTCCGATCACCCTGCGTCATGGGAGCAGCATACGGCGGCGGCGGCCCGCCGACAGGTCAGCCGGAGCGCTCCGGATCCCATCGCGACATGCCCAGGAAGACCAGGACCAGCTGGCGCTTGGCGCGTTCGATGACCTCGGATTCCACGACGGCGCCGCGGTACTCGCCGTCGAGCAGATCGGCGACGGCGGCGAGCATGACGTTCACGATCAACCCGGCGGCGAGCTCGAGGTCGTCGGGCGACCACGCCCCCATGTCGGGCAGCCTCGCCAGGTCGATGGCCAGCTCCTTGCCGAAGAGGCGCAACTCGGTGTCGATGGCGCGGCGGATCTCCGCCACGCCGCCGTGCTGTTCGCGGACGAGGAAGCGGAACTGGGCCTCGTTGTCGCGCACGTGGTCGAGGAGGATCTCGAGCGAATTGGTGGCCGTGGGCAGGGCGTTGCGGGAGGCCAGGTTGCGCCGACCCTCGCGCAGCGCGCGCCGCAACACCCGCATCGAGTCCTCGACGAGGGTGACGCCCAGGTCTTCCATCGAGCTGAAGTGCCGGTAGAAGGCGGTCGGGACGATGCCGGCACCGCGGGCGACCTCGCGCAGGCTCAGGCTGGCGAAGCTCCGCTGCGCGACCAGGTCCATCGTCGTGTCGAGCAGGGCCTGCCGGGTGCGGTTCTTCTTCTCCGCCCGTGACTCGGTGTCCCGCGACGACGACCGCCGCGACGACGAGCCGCGTGAACGACTGGAGCGCTGCTCGTCGCGCACGTCATCGGCCGGGGTCACAAGCCCCGAGTGTACGGCGGTGACGGCCGTCACATGACCTCCCCTTGACGCGGTGCTATCAACATGTGGCACACTTTTTGGTGTACACACGTTCACTGTAACGCCAACAGCCCACTCGCAAGCCTCAAGGAGGCAGTCCGCATGAGCTCCCGACTCTCCACCCTCGTGGGATCGGTCGTCCAGGCCGCCCTCGCCCCACACCCCGTCGACCGCTACCTCGAACTCGTCGACCCGATGGTCACCTGGCGCGACCTGCGCGCCGAGGTCGTCGCGGTCCGCCGCGCCACGCCGCGCACCGTCACCCTCACCCTGCGCCCCACCCGACAGTGGAAGGGCCATCAGGCCGGACAATACGTCCAGGTCAGCACGGTGATCAACGGGGTTCGGCACAGCCGCTGCTTCTCGCCGGCCAATGCGGCCGGCGACCGCCGCGACAACATCGAGTTGACCATCACCGCCCACGACGACGGCTTCGTCTCCCGCCACCTGTACGACCACGCCCGCGTCGGCACGGTCGTCGGCCTGGACCAGGCGGCCGGCGACTTCACCCTCCCCGCCGACCCGGGTCGTTCGGTCGTGTTCATCAGCGGTGGATCGGGTGTTACACCCGTACTCTCAATGCTGCGTACGCTCGTCGCGCGCGACTACCGCGGATCGATGACATTCGTTCACTACGCGCGTTCCGCCGCCGACGTCGCCTACTCCGCCGAGCTGCACAACCTCGCGGCGCTCTACCCCAATCTCGACCTGCGCCTGCACTACACGCGCGGAGCGTCGCCGGACCATTTCACCGGGGAACACCTCGCCGGCATCCCCGACGACGCGCAGATCTTCCTCTGCGGCCCGGCCACCCTGATGGACGCGGTCCGCAGCCACGGTGAAACCGCCGGATTCGCCGACCGCCTCCACACCGAGGCCTTCACCCTGACCATCCCCGAGGTCGATCCGAACGAGCCCGTCACCGGGCAGCTGAGCTTCACCGACTCCGGGGTGACCGCCGAGAACGACGGGCGGACCATCCTCGAGCAGGCCGAATCCGCCGGCCTGTCCCCGGAGAGCGGATGCCGGATGGGCATCTGCTTCTCCTGCACCAAGGTCAAGAAGTCCGGGTGCACCCGCAACGTCCTCACCGGTGAAACCGACACCGAAGCCGACACCCACATCCAACTCTGCGTCAACGCTCCCGTTGGCGATGTAGAAATCGAGGTCTAGCCATGGCACTGCACATCAGCGCTCTCCACGACGCCACCACCCGCACGCCCGCGCTCACCAGCGTTGCGCCGATCACCGAGGTCGACCTGACCCGCGAGCAGGTCGAGGAGATCGGGCGCGAGCTCGAAGAACTCCGCGCCAGGATCATGTCCGACGTCGGCGAATCCGACCGCGAATACCTGTACAAGATCATCCGCGCCCAGCGCGGACTCGAAATCGGCGGTCGTGCGCTCATGTACCTCGGCTGGTTCCCGCCGGCCTGGATCGCGGCGGTCGGCATGCTCGGGGTGTCGAAGATCCTCGACAACATGGAGATCGGCCACAACGTCATGCACGGCCAGTACGACTGGATGCGCGAGGACACCTACAACTCGCGCGAGTTCGAGTGGGACACCGTGTGCCCGGCCGAGCAGTGGCGCCACAGCCACAACTACATGCACCACACCTTCACCAACATCATCGGCGAGGACCGCGACATCGGGTACGGCATCCTGCGGATGGCCCGCGACCAGAAGTGGAACCCCGTCTACCTGGGCAACCTCGGCTACGCCGCCGCGCTGATGGTGCTGTTCGAGTGGGGCGTCATGGCCCACGACCTGGAGGTCGAACGCATCGCCACCGGCGAGCGCAAGTGGTCCGACGTCAAGGGCCTCGTCAAAGGCATGTGGCGCAAGGCCGGCAAGCAGGTGCTGAAGGACTACCTGATCTTCCCCGCACTCACCGGCCCGCTGTTCATCCCGACGCTGCTGGGCAACGCCTCGGCGAACCTGATCCGCAACCTGTGGGCCTTCTCCATCATCTTCTGCGGCCACTTCCCCACCGGCGCGCAGACCTTCAGCAAGGAGGAGTGCGAGAACGAGACCCGCGGCGAGTGGTACATCCGCCAGATGCTCGGCTCGGCCAACATCACCGGCGGCCAGCTGTTCCACATCATGAGCGGCAACCTCAGCCACCAGATCGAGCACCACCTGTTCCCCGACGTGCCGGCCAACCGGTACCCGGAGATGTCGCAGGAGGTCCGGGAGATCTGCCAGCGGCACGGACTGCCGTACAACACCGGCAACCTGCGCAGCCAGCTCGGATCGACCTGGAAGAAGATCGCCAAGTTGAGCCTGCCGAATTCGTGGACGCGCGACGACGACGACCTCGTCGTCAACATCGAGCGCGCGAATGCCGTCAAGGCCGGATAGCCGCCACAACGGGTACTCTGATCGGCTATGAGCGACGAGCAACCGCGACTCCCCGGTGTGGGGCGCGACCTGGACTTCGAGCGCCTCGAGCGGGGCAAGGACCTCGCCCAGGAAGCCGTGCAGACGACGGCGACGCGCGTCGGGAGGATCGCCACGATCATCACCGGCGCCGTCGTCGACGTCGCGCGCGAGATCGGTGAACTCATCACCGACGGTTTCGAGATGCGCGAGGCGGCCAAACGCGCCAAAGACGATGCCGCCCGTCTCGACCGGATGGCCCGCGAGCGCCTCGTCGACGAGGAGGACGACGACCCGGTGATCGGCGAGCTCGAGCAAGCACCGGTATCCCTGCAAAAAGCGATCGAGGCACCGGTCGAGAACGAGGATCGATAGCCCACCCGAGGTGGCCCGAGCCGGATTTCCGCCGGCGGGACTCGACTAATCCCGATCCGGCAATTGTGCGCAGGGTGAATCTAACCCCGCACCCCGGCTGATCTGCGATTACCGTTGACGGGGTCTGTTACTTGGAGGTACCCACCATGTCCCTGCGCGAGGCTTTCGCCTTCCCCAATCCGGTCAACGATTACGCGGCCCGTTCGACGGCCGGCCTGGTCATCGCACTGGCCGTCGCTTCGATCGTCGTCAACCAGTGGTGGCTGTACGCGATCCTGGCGCTCGGATTTGCGCTGCGCGTCGCCGGCGGACCGAAGTATTCGCCGTTCGGCCGCCTCGCCGTGCATGTCATCGTGCCCCAGGTGTGGAAGAAGGAGAAGCTGGTCCCCGGGCCGCCCAAGCGCTTCGCCCAGACCGTCGGCCTGACCTTCGGCGTGGTGGCCACCGTGCTGAGCCTGCTCGGTTTCGGCCTGGCAGCCCAGATCACGATCGGCCTGTTGATCGTCGCGGCCTTCCTGGAGTTCGCCTTCGGCATCTGCCTGGGCTGCATCACCTTCGGGTACCTGCAGCGCGCGGGGATCATCCCCGAGTCGGTCTGCGAGGCCTGCAACAACCTCAACCTCGATCGCGGTGCGGCCACCCTCGACACCAGCGCTGCCTGAGGGCCCAGTCGGCGAGATTGAGGGCCCAGTCGGCGAGATTGAGGGCCCAGTCGGCGGTTAGGGCGCGTCGAGCAGGTTGAGCGCGATGCCGTCGAGGATGTCGTGCTCGGAGACCACAATGTCGGTGATCCCGGCGCGGCGGCGCATCTGCTCGGCGAGCGCATCGGTCACCAGGGCGCCGGCACCGATCACGTCCACCCGGCCCGGGTGCATCACGCCCAACGCGGCCCGCTGCGCCCGCGGCATCGCCACGATGTCCCAACAGACCCGGTGCAGATCGGCCAGCGTCGCCCGCGACAGATGGATCTTCGCCGGGTCGTACTCGTCCAAGCCCGCCACGAGCGCGGCCAGGGTGGTCATCGTGCCGGCCACGCCGACCCAGGTGCGCACCGACGACACGTCGACCGCGGCGAAAGCCGGGGCCAACCGTTCCCCGATGAACTCCTGCGCGTCGGCGATCTCCTGCTCCGACAGCGGATCGCCGCGCAGACACCGCTCGGTGGTCCGCACACATCCCACATCGGCCGAATAGGCGGCGATGACGCCGCCCACGTCGCCGACGACGAGTTCGGTCGATCCCCCGCCGAGGTCGGTGACCGCGAACGGACCCGATGCCGGGTCCAGGTCGCCGACCGCACCGCGGAAGGACAGCCGCGCCTCCTCGTCGCCGGTGATGACTCGGGCCACGGCGCCGGGGACGACGGTGCCCAGCAACTCGGCGGTCATGGCGAAGAAGTCGTCGCGGTTCGCCGCGTCGCGGGTGGCGGAGGTGGCGACCATGTCGACGCGCTCGACGCCGAGCTCGCGCATCGTCGCCGCGTAGCCGGACAGCGCCGCGCGGGTCCGCTCGATGGCCTCGTCGGCGAACCGGCCGGTGGCGTCGACGCCCTGGCCGAGGCGCACCACGAGCATCTCGCGGTGCAGGTCGGTCAGCCCGGCCCCGTCGCGCGCCGGATCGGCGACGAGCAGGCGGATCGAGTTGGTCCCGCAGTCCACGGCGGCCACTCGGATCACTGCTGCTCCTCCGGTTGTGGGGTCGAGGCCGGCCAATCCGCCGGCAGCGCCGTCCCCCGCAACCCGTCATCGCAGGCCAGCGCGACGGCCTCGTCGCCGAACGGGTTGAGGCCGGGCCCCTTGGCCAGCGAGTGCGCCATCAGCACGTGCAGGCATTTGACCCGGTCGGGCATGCCGCCGCCGCTGAAGTCGGTGCCCAGCGATTCGATCTCGTCGCGCTCGGCCAGATAGCTCTCGTGGGCACGGCGATAAGCCGCGGCCAACTCCTCGTCGGCGGCCAGCCGCTCGGTCATCGTCTTCATCACGCCCGAGGACTCCAACCGGCTCGCCGCCGAGGTGAGGCGCGGATCGGTCAGGTAGTACAGCGTCGGGAACGGAGTCCCGTCGGGTAGATGCGGCGCCGTCTTCACCACCGCCGGACGCCCGTCGGGGGTGCGGTAACTGATTTCCAGGACGCCGCGCGGCTCTCGGCCGAGTTGCTCGGCGACAACGGCCAAATCGGCCTGTGACACATTCACCGCGGCATCACTTCGCCGGCGGTGTCGACACCGAGTCCCACAGATTGGCATACCACGGGTTGGCTGCGCGTTCGGCGGCCCGTCGTCGTTCCTGGGCCTCCCGGTCGCGCCCGGGGATCTCCAACACGAACGGGATCTCGCCCGGCCGGACGTACCGCAGCCGGGCCCGGGCCTGCGCCTCGACGTAGGCCGGGTCGCCCTGCTCGTTGACCTTGCGGGTCAGCTCGGCGTTCTCGCGCTCGACCGCCGCATTGGCCGCACGGACCTGGTCGAGCTCGGCGCGCTGGGAGAAGTAGGTGCGCAGCGGCACGGCCAGCGTGAGCGCCACGAATCCGAGGACGACGGCGAGCACGATCGCACGCCGCGGGTTGAGCCGGTGCCACCGGGCCGCCAGGGCGGCGGCGGGCGCGCGGCCGGCCGCTTCGAGGCGGGCGCGGCGCGCCGCAGACTTCTCGGCCCCAGACTTCTCGGCTGCGGCTTTCTCGGCTGCGGCTTTCTGCGCCGTGGACGTCTCGTCGGAATCGTCGGCGACGACGTCGAGGACGGCCGTGGCCGAGTCGTCGAACGGACCGTTGCCGTCCTCCCCGATCAGGTCGAGACTGATCGCGTCGGTGATGGGGCCGGTGCCGCTCGTCGGCGCCGGGTTGCGCGGTCGCCGCCCGGCGGCCTGACGCGGCGACGCCGGCCGGGCCGAGGCCGGACGCGAACGCGACGAACGGGCGGACCGTGCCCGGCCCGCCCGTTCGTTTCTGCGCTCTGCCATACCTTCTAGCTAATCACGCCTGCGGCGAAAACCGCGGGAAGGCGAGGTCCCCGGCGTACCGTGCCGCATCGCCCAGGCCTTCCTCGATGCGCAGGAGCTGGTTGTACTTGGCCACCCGCTCGCTGCGCGCCGGCGCACCGGTCTTGATCTGGCCACAGCCGCACGCCACCGCCAGATCGGCGATGGTGGTGTCCTCGGTCTCGCCCGACCGGTGGCTCATCATCGTCTTGTAGCCGTTGTTGTGGGCCAGCGCCACCGCGTCGAGGGTCTCGGTCAGCGTGCCGATCTGGTTCACCTTGACCAGCAGCGCATTGGCCGCACCTTCGACGATGCCGCGCTCGAGGCGCTCGGGGTTGGTGACGAACAGGTCGTCGCCGACCAGCTGCACCTTGTCGCCGATGGCCTCGGTCAGGGCGACCCAGCCCTCCCAGTCGTCTTCGGACAGCGGGTCCTCGATCGAGACCAGCGGGAACTCGTCGACGAGCTTCGCGTAGAACTGCGCCATCTCCTCCGCCGAGCGGGTGGCACCCTCAAAGGCGTAGCCGCTGCCGGCGGTGTAGAACTCGGTGGCCGCCACGTCGAGCGCCAGCACGACGTCGGTGCCGAAGCGCAGACCGGTCCCGGTGATGGCCTCGGAGATGATGCCGAGCGCCTCGGTGGTGCCCGCGACGTTGGGGGCGAACCCGCCCTCGTCGCCGAGGCCGGTGGACAGGCCCTTGGCCTTCAGCACCGACTTGAGCGAGTGGTACACCTCGGCACCCCAGCGCAGCGATTCGGCGAAGGTCGAGGCGCCGATGGGGGCGATCATGAATTCCTGGACGTCGACGCCGGAGTCGGCGTGGGCACCGCCGTTGATGATGTTCATCATCGGCACCGGCAGCACGTGGGCGTTGGGACCGCCCACGTAGCGGTACAGCGGCAGCGCGGCAGACTCTGCGGCGGCCTTGGCCACCGCCAGCGAGACACCCAGCAGCGCGTTGGCGCCCAGTCGCGACTTGTCGGCGGTGCCGTCGAGGTCCAGGAGGGCCTGGTCGACGAGGCGCTGGTCATCGGCCTCGTAGCCGACGATCTCCTCGGCGATCTCGGTGAGGACCGCCTTCACCGCCTTCTGGACGCCCTTGCCGCCGTAGCGGTCGCCGCCGTCGCGCAGCTCCACGGCCTCGTGCTCACCGGTCGACGCGCCCGACGGCACTGCCGCGCGGGCGAGCGTGCCGTCCTCCAGAGCCACCTCGACTTCGACGGTCGGGTTTCCGCGCGAGTCGAGAATCTCGCGCGCGCCCACCTGCTCGATCATTGCCACGGCTGTCTACCCCTCATGGTGCGTTGGTGTGGTGTTTCACCAAGGGTAATACCGGGCGTTGCGGCCCGTGCGCTCAGTACCGAACGTTGACCGAGTAGGCGTTGGCGCGGTCGCGGACCTCTTCGGCATACGGCCGCGACTGGTTGTAGACCATGAGTGCGGCCGTCCAGCCGCGTGCGGTGGTCATGTCACCGCCGGCGGCCACACACAGATAGCGCGCCGCCGACAGGGCGGCGTCGTCCATGTTGTCCGGATCGGCCTTGCCGTCGCCGTTGGCGTCGACGCCGTAGCGCTGCCAGGTTTCCGGCAGGAATTGGAAGGGGCCCTCGGCCCGCACGTAGTTCGGGCTGCCGTCGGCGCGCGTCGGGTGCACCTGGTCGACCATGCGCATGTTCCCGTTGGTGCCGTCGAGTTCGGGGCCCCGGATCGGCGGACTGGTGTCGCCGTTGAGGGCGACCCGGGCGCCGTGGTGGCGGCCGTGTTTGCTCTCGGTCCCCGCGATACCGGCCAGGGTGGTCCAGGCGATCCCGCACTCGGGATGCTGCTGGCGCTGGATCTCCGCCGCGTTGCCGTAGGCCTCCAGCGCCGTCACCCCTATCCCCGTCGCGTTCGAGATGGGCCGGGCCCATGCGTTCAACCGGTCGGCGGTGCGACCCGGGCGGTGGATGTCGATGTACGGGACGGGGGCGCCGGCGCCGGGCGGGACGCCCTTGGGGATGTTCATCCGGTGCCGCGAGGGCAGGTCGACGCAGCCCGCACCGACGACGGCGATGGCGACCAACGCCAACGCCATCATCGCCAAGCGCCCGCGGCGCCCCGTGCCGGTCATGGAAGAACCCCCTGGAAGACTGTCTGTCCGATTGTTCCATATCGCGGTCGGGGCAACCTCTTCCTTCTCGCCGAACCCGGTGCGCGCGTACATCGTTTTTCGGTTAGGCTCACCTTTTCCGAGGACGGAGTCCCGCATGCCGACCTTTGCCGCTGCCGAGCCGACGGCCTCGCTGCTGACCCAACTCACCGGGAGCAGCGTCATCGGTCTGCGCGAGGGCCTCGAGACCGGGATCGTGGTCATGATCCTCGTCGCCTTCTTGGTGAAATCCGACCGGCGCGATGCCTTGCGCTACGTCTGGCTCGGTGTCGGGCTGGCCCTGGTCATCTTGGTCGCGGTCTTCCTGGGCATCCAGTTCGGCACGTCGACGATCGACTCGAAATACGCCGAACTGGTCGCCGGGGTCGCCTCGCTGGTCGCCGTGGCGATCGTCACCTACATGCTGCTGTGGATGAGCAAGGCCGCCGCGCACCTGTCCGGCGACCTGAAGGCCGGCCTGTCCGATGCCCTCGCCACCGGGCCGTTCGCAGTCTTCCTCTTGGCCTTCCTGGCGGTCGGACGCGAAGGACTCGAGACCGCACTGTTGATGGCCGGGTACGCCGAGAGTGTCTCCGGCGGAATAGTCCCGCTCCTCGGATTGCTGGTGGGGATCCTGGTCGCGGTGGCCATCACCGTCGGCCTCTACTTCGGCGCGGTGCGGATCAACTTCACGGTCTTCTTCACCCTCACCGGCACCTTCCTCGTCTTCGTCGCGGCCGGAATCCTGGCCTACGGCGTCCGCGCGATGGAGAGCTACGGGTGGCTCGACTGGCTCCCCGGGCACGGCGAGCTCGCCTTCCACCTGACCGGCTACCAACTCGACTCCTGGTACGGGTCGATCCTCGCCGGGATCTTCAACTTCCGCCCCGACCCGACCTGGCTGCAGGTCGCGGCGTGGCTGCTCTACATCGCCATCGTCTTGCCGATCTTCCTGCGCCGACAACTCGGCGGCCGCCGCGCCCCTGCGGCCCGCCCGTCTGACTCCCCCACCCCCTCCGAATCATCCCCCTCCCCATCACAATCACCCTCACCGAAAGGCTCCACCCATGCGTGACACCTTCCGCTTCCCGACGACGGCGGCCGCGCTCGGCGCCGTCGCCGTCGTCGTGCCGCTGGCCCTCACCGGTTGTGTGGCCAAGGACTCCGCCGCGACGACACTGGCGGTCACCTCCACCGACACCGAGTGCAACCTGGATCCGACGACGGCGGCCACCGGGTCCGTCGGGTTCAAGGTCACCAACAACGGCTCCAAGGTCACCGAGTTCTACGTCTTCGAGGGCTCGCGCGTCCTCGGCGAGGTCGAGAACATCGCGCCCGGCGTCAGCGGCAAGCTCACCGTCGAGCTGGTGAAGCCGGGCACCTACGAGGTCGCCTGCAAGCCCGGTATGGTCGGCACCGGTATCCGCCAGACCATCACGGTGACCGGCGAGGAGAAGACCAAGAACGAGGCCCCCGCCGACGTCGAGCAGGCCAAGAAGCGCTACCTCGCCTTCGTCCGCCAGGAGGTCGCCAACCTCGAGGCGGCGACCGTCACCTTCGTCGACGCCATCAAGCGCGGCGACTACGACAAGGCCCGCGAACTGTTCGGCCCCACCCGCAGCTACTACGAGCGGATCGAGCCGGTGGCCGAGTCGTTCAGCGACCTCGACCCGAAGATCGACATGCGCTGGGACGACACCGCCGACGGGACCGAGCGCTTCACCGGCTTCCACCGGATCGAGCGCTACCTGTGGCCGCCGAAGGCCGACGAGATCGGCGACGCCGACGGCAAGGTCTCCCCGGCCGACGCCGCAAACGCCAAGAAGGCCGACACCACCGAAGAGATCCACAAGGCAGCCGACGAGTTGCTGACCAACGTCCGGGCGCTGAAGACCGAAGTCGACAAGCCCGACTTCACCTTTGACACCCAGCTCTTCGTGCAGGGCCCCAAGGCGCTCATCGACGAGATCGCCAAGACCAAGGTGGCCGGCGAGGAGGACCGCTACTCCCACACCGACCTGTGGGACTTCGCGGCCAACGTCGAAGGCAGCCAGCGCCTAATCGGCGAGCTGCAGCCGATCATCAAGAAGCGCGACCCGAAGCTGATGGAGACGATCACCAAGCAGTTCGACGAGATCAACGCGGCGATCGACAAGCTCCGCGAGGGCACCGGCTACGTCTCCTACGACAAGGTCGACGAGGCCACCCGCAAGGCGCTCTCGGCGAAGATCGACGCCTTGTCCGCGACGCTGTCGAAGGTCCCCGCCGTGGTGATGAGCAAGTAGCCGATACCACCGCTACCGTGGACTGATGGAGATTTCACGGCGCCGGGTCATCGGCGCGGGAGCGGCGGCGGCGGCGCTCACCGGCGCCGCCGTCGCCGGTGGCGCCGCCGGCCGGGCCACCGCTCCCGACGCGGTCCACGTCGGCAGCGTCGCGTTCCGCGGAAAGCGGCAGGCCGGGATCGTCACCGAGGCGCAGGATCGGCTGCACTTCGTCGCCTTCGACGTCGTCACCGACGACAAGGCCGAACTCGCCGCGTTGTTGCGGGCATGGACCACCGCCGCCGAGCGGATGACCCGGGGCGAGGAGACGACGCCGAACGGCGCCGTCGGCCTCGGTCAGTACTCGCCGCCGGCCGACACCGGTGAGGCGCTGGGCCTGCCCGCGTCGAATCTCACGCTCACCATCGGTTTCGGCCCCGGCCTGTTCGGGCCGACCCCACTCAAGCCGGACCGCCGCGACCGGTTCGGATTGGCCGCGCGCCGGCCCGCGGCACTGGTCGACCTGCCCGCTTTCCCCAGGGAACGGATCGACCCGAATCGTTCCGGCGGCGACATCTGCGTCCAAGCATGTGCCGACGACCCGCAGGTCGCGGTGCACGCCGTCCGCAACCTGGCCCGGATGGGCTTCGGCGTGGTGGCGGTCCGCTGGTCGCAACTGGGGTTCGGCCGCACGTCGAGTACGACGCGGTCCCAATCGACCCCGCGCAACCTGTTCGGGTTCAAGGACGGCACCGCCAACCTGCGGGCCGAGGACACCGCGCTGCTCGACGAGTGGGTGTGGGTCGACGACCGGGACAACCCGGCCCGGCCGACTGGATGACCGGCGGCAGCTATCTGGTCACCCGGCGCATCCGCATGGACATCGAACCGTGGGACCGCTCGAACCTGCTCGAACAGGAGCAGATCATCGGCCGGGAGAAGGGGTCTGGTGCTCCGTTGGGCCAAGACGCGGAGTTCGCCGATCCCAACTTCGCCATCACCACCGGCGCGGCGCCGCTGATCCCGGCGGATTCCCATGTGCGACTGGCACATCCAGAATTCAACGACGGTGTGCGCCTGCTGCGCCGCGGCTACAACTTCACCGACGGCTCCGACGGCTTCGGCCACCTCGATGCCGGATTGTTCTTCATCGCGTTCTGCCGCGACCCCGGCAAACAATTCGTGCCGATGCAGCGCAAACTGATGCTCGACGATGCGCTGACCGAATACCTGATTCCCAACGGTTCGGCCGTATTCGCCTGTCCCCCCGGCCTTTCCGACGGCCAGTGGTGGGGCCAGGCCCTGTTCGGCTGACCCGCGCGGCTACTCCGTGGAGAAGATGATCCGCCCCGACGGCGCCTCCGGCACCCGCGGCGCGCGTGTGCGGATCGGGTCGTCGGCGTCGACCGGCCGCGGCACCGTCGAGGTCACCTCGGGCTCGTCGGACACCCGGATCCGGAACGGTCGCTTCACCTCTGGTTCCGGCTCC
The DNA here is from genome assembly GCF_009932435.1 of Gordonia crocea. Classification (NCBI taxonomy): domain Bacteria; kingdom Bacillati; phylum Actinomycetota; class Actinomycetes; order Mycobacteriales; family Gordoniaceae; genus Gordonia; species Gordonia crocea. The sequence continues at coordinate 1,182,053 of NZ_BJOU01000001.1, read as the reverse complement.
GGTTCGGGCTCGGGTTCCGGTTCTGGCTCGGGTTCGGGCTCCGACTCGACTTCGAGCACGGGCTCCGGCTCGACTTCGAGCACGGGGTCCGGCTCGGGCTCGGGGTCCGGCGCCAAGTGCCTGGGCGAACTGAGCACCGACTCGCCGGTTCCCGGCCGGATGATCGTCGGGAAGTGGGTGATCGGCGGATTCGGGTCGATCGGGTTCAGATCGACGACGAAACCCTCGCCGATGAGTTCCTGCGATTCCGACACCGGGCCCACGAACTCGGGCTCCGCCGGGAAATAGGCGGTCGGCGCCGGCGCCGCGGCCATGTCGGCCGGGTCGGTCGTCGGGATCCGATCGGTGCGCGGTTCGGCCGCCACCGGTGGGACTTCCTCGGTCGGCGGGTCGTCGTACCCGGTTTGCTCCACCGGCACGCCGAGATAGAACAACCACAGGTCGGGGGTGTTGAGGGTGATGCCCTCCTGCGCCGCCCGCCCCTCCGCGTGGTAGACGAGGTCCATCAGGTCCAGGGTGCGCTGGCGCGTCGCATCCTCCACCGAGTCGGCACCCGGTTCGATGTCCACGCGCAGCAGCGCGGGGTCGACCTGGGAGCGCGGGAACCCGGCGGCGGCCAACCGCTCGAGCACCTTCTGCGCCAACGACAGGGCCGGCGCGGTGGTCACGATCCCGTCGAGGACCGACCCGCGTTCCCGCTCGGCCGCCTTCGCCGCCTCCCAGTCGGCGATCTGGCGCTCGAGGTCGCTGTGCTCGCCGGATAGCACCCCCGGCGTGCGGCGCGTCACCTTGTCGATGAACGCCTGCGCGACGTCGTCGATGTCGAACGGCTCGGTCGGATGGTCGGCGGCGATCCGGGCGTGGAACAGCACTTGGAGGAGGAGGTCGCCCAGCTCGTCGCGGAGGTCGGCGATGGTTCCGACGTCGATCGCGTCGAGGAGTTCGTACACCTCCTCGAGGGCGAACCGGCGCAGCGAGTCGTGGGTCTGCCGACTCTCCCACGGACCGTTGGCGCGCAAATGGTCCATCAGTTCGACGGCGTCGAGCAGCGTCGTGCCGGACCGGCGCGGCGGCGTGACCTCGACCGGCGGCGCGAGCAGCACCTCGCCCCGCTCGATGCGGACGTGGACCAACGGGTGGTCGGGGTCCGTGCTGATCAACACCGTCGCCGGATCACCGTCGTCGCCGACGGCCACCTGGGCGTGCGGCAGCGCCCACAACACCGATGCCGTGACGTCCTCGGTGACCTGCACGGGCCCGTTCACCAGCTTCGCAGCGGCGAACGGCAGCAGGTCCTGCTTCTGCGGGTCCAACAGGACGACGGTCATGACTCCCCATTCCTCGGTTACTGGTATTTCACACCACACAGGCGGAATTCGCTCGCATCAGCGCGCTAATCCCGGCGAGTCACCTGGCTCAACATGGTGGTGAGGTAGTCGATCAACGGCTCGTCGCGCAGCAGCGGCGACCCCATGCCGCCCGCTTTGGGGATCGGCAGCGCGACCGTCGACGTGGTGGGCCGATAGGTCGCCGCAGGGTAGAGCCGCTTGAGCCGCACCTGCAGGCTGTCCGGCAGCGGCAGCGGCGAAATCCGGATCTGCGTGCCCGCGACGGTGATCTCGGTGATCCCCAACTCCCGGGCCCGCAGGCGCAGGCGGGCGATCGCGGCGAGCCGCAGCGTCTCGGTGGGCGGCGGGCCGTACCGGTCGGTGATCTCGGTGAGCACCGCGTCGACCTCGTCGTCGTCGGCCGCGGCGGCCAACTTGCGGTAGGCCTCCAACCGCAGCCGGTCGGCGTCGACGTAGTCGACCGGGATGTGCGCGTCGACGGGGAGGTCGATGCGCACCTCCTTGGTCTCCTCGGTGGTCAACGGTTGGCCGTCGGCAGCGGCGCGGTAGGCCTGAACGGCCTCCCCGACCAGGCGCACATAAAGGTCGAAGCCGACGCCCGCGACATGCCCGGACTGCTCGGCGCCCAACACGTTGCCGGCCCCGCGCAACTCGAGGTCCTTTAGCGCCACCGCCATCCCGGCCCCCAGCTCGTTGTTCTGGGCGATCGTCGCGAGGCGGTCGTAGGCGGTCTCGGTCAGCGGGCGGTCGGGGCTGTAGAAGAGGTAGGCGTAGCCGCGCTCGCGGCTGCGCCCGACCCGGCCGCGCAACTGGTGCAGCTGCGACAGCCCGAAATGCTCGGCGCGGTCGACGATGAGCGTGTTGGCGTTGGCGATGTCCAGACCGGTCTCGATGATCGTGGTGCACACGAGGATGTCGTATTCGCGGTTCCAGAAACCGGTGACCGTCGACTCGAGCTGGTCCTCGTTCATCTGGCCGTGGGCGACGGCGATCCGCGCCTCGGGCACCATCTGCGCCAACTCCCGCGCCGTCTTGTCGATCGACGACACCCGGTTGTGCACGTAGAACACCTGGCCGTCGCGCAGCAGCTCGCGGCGGATCGCCGCCGCCACCTGCTTGCTCGAATACGCCCCGACATAGGTGAGCACCGGGTGGCGCTCCTCGGGCGGGGTGAGGATGGTCGACATCTCGCGGATCCCGGCCATCGACATCTCCAGCGTGCGCGGAATCGGCGTCGCCGACATGGTCAGGACGTCGACGTGGGTGCGCAGCGACTTGATGTGCTCCTTGTGCTCCACGCCGAAGCGCTGCTCCTCGTCGACGATGACCAGGCCGAGGTCCTTCCACCGCACGCCGGTCTGCAGCAGTCGGTGCGTGCCGATGACGATGTCGACCTGGCCGTGCGCCATCTGCTCGATCGTCTCGCGCGCCTGCGCGGCCTCGGTGAACCGGCTCAGTCCGCGGATAGTCACCGGGAACCCGGACATGCGCTCGGTGAAGGTCTGCAGGTGCTGCTGGGCCAGGATGGTCGTCGGGACGAGGACCGCGACCTGCTTGCCGTCCTGCACGGCCTTGAACGCGGCCCGCACGGCGATCTCCGTCTTTCCGTAGCCAACGTCGCCGACGATGACGCGGTCCATCGGCACCGGGCGCTCCATGTCGGACTTCACTTCGGCGATGACGGTGAGCTGGTCCTGCGTCTCGGTGAAGTCGAACGCGTCCTCCATCTCCTGCTGCCACGGGGTGTCGGCGGCGAAGGCGTGACCGGGCGCAGCGTGCCGCGCAGCGTAGAGCTGGACGAGCTCGCCGGCGATCTCGCGCACCGCTTTGCGGGCCTTGCGCTTGGTGTTCTGCCAGTCCGAGCCGCCGAGCTTAGACAGCGACGGCGCCTCGCCTCCGACATAGCGCGACAGCTGGTCGAGGGAGTCCATCGGGACGTACAGGCGATCGCCGGGCTGTCCCCGCTTACTCGGCGCGTACTCGAGGACGAGGTATTCGCGGCGGGCGCCGGAAACGGTGCGCTCGATCATCTCGACGAAGCGCCCGATCCCGTGCTGGTCGTGGACGACGAGGTCGCCGGAGGTCAGGGCGAGCGGATCGACCTGGTTGCGACGCTTGGCGCCGAGCTTGCGCCCGTCGCGGGTCCCCGCCACACGGGTACCGGTGAGGTCAGCCTCGGTGACGACGACAAGTGGAGTGGCAGAAGCGTTCTCGGCCCGCACGCCAGCGCTCCCGGCGCCGGTACAGACGATTCCGTTCCGAAGTGTGCCGTGATAGATCGTGACCGCGTCGGCGACGGGCGCCTGGCCGTCGTCGGCCATCGTCGAGGGGACCTCTGCCTCGCCGAGCCGCTCGGCGACGCGAGCGGCGGTTCCCTTGCCTGCAACGACGATGGCCGCGCGACCGCCGTCGGTGACGTGGGCGCGCAGCTGGGCGAACGTCGCCGCGATCTCGTCTTCATGTCCGCGCGGCGCCGGTCCCGGTGCCACGTCGAGGACGACCTCGTCGTCGGCTCCGGTGCTGAGCGGACTCAGCGTCCACCAGCGGCGTCCGGCGGCCGTCGTCGCCTCCGCAACGTCGTCGAGCGGCCGGTAGGCGCTCGCGGAGAACTCCTTGGTGAGCGGGGCGTCTGCACCCATGCCTGCCGCCGTCCACGCTGCGTCGAGAAACTCCTTTCCGGTGGCGGCCAAGTCGGTGGCCCGAGTGCGGATCTTCTCCGGATCCAGCAGGAGCACCAGGGAGTTGCCCGGTATGGCCTCGGTGAGCAGTTCCAGCTCGCCGTCGACGAGGACCGGGATGAGCGCTTCCATTCCCTCGACGGGGATCCCCTCGCTCAGCTTGGCCAGCATCGACGACAGTTCACTGCCCCCCTCTTGCTCGTCGAGGAGCGCTGCGGCGCGGCGGCGTACGGGCTCGGTGAGTAGCAGTTCCCGGCAGGCGTGGATGATCACCGGGCCGGGGTCGATGTCCGGGTGGGTGCGCTGGTCGGCGACGGAGAAGGCCCGCACGTCGGTGATCTCGTCGCCGAAGAACTCGATGCGCACGCCGTGCTCGGCCGTCGTCGGGAAGATGTCGAGGATGCCACCGCGCACCGCGAACTCACCGCGCCGGCCGACCAGGTCGACACGCTCGTAGGCCATCTCGACCAGGCTGGCCAGCAGCCCGTCGAAGTCGATCTCGTCGCCCTCCCGCAACGTGATCGCCGACAGCTTGCCGAGTCCGGGTGCCATCGGTTGCACTAGCGAACGCACCGTCGTGACGACCACACGCAGCGAACTGCCCGGTTCGGCGAGCCGGTGCAGCACTGACAACCGCTGGCCGACGGTGTCCGCGCTCGGCGAGAGCTTCTCGTGGGGCAGCGTCTCCCACGACGGGAACAGGGCGACGGCGTCGGCATCGTCGAGGAGCTCGCGCAGCTCGGTGACCAGGTCTTCGGCTTCGCGTCCGTTGGCCGACACCACTAACAACGGATCGGTCGTGGCCTGGGCGAGCGCGGCGACGGCGAAGGGGCGCGCGGCGTCGGGCGCCGTGATCGACAGTCGGGCGGATTCGAGATGTGCGGTGAGGCCGGTGAAGGTCGGATCGGCGCACACCGATTGCGCGAGACCGTGCAGAACCGGGGTGTGCAGAACGGGGGTGGATGCCACTTGGGACAGTCTATCCAGGCCCCCACTCCCGCCGAGTGGGCACCTCACCTCCGCCGACTGGGCACCTCACCTCCGCCGACTGGGCACCTCACCTCCGCCGACTGGGCACCCCACCCCGCCCAGTGAGCACCTGAGTTCCGCCCAGTGGGCACCTAACCCCCGCCGACTGGGCACCACGGCGTACACGTTGGGCACGCTCGGCGGAAATCTGGGGGCGGATTCAAGTGGTCGGTGCAACGGAATCTGTCGGTTTGGATTGTAGGAGTTCTTCGAGCTTTTCGGCGGGGGTCATCCAGTTGAGGCGTTTTCGGGGTCGGTCGTTGAGTTCGGCGGCGACTTGGTCGAGCATGCCGGGGCCGAAGAACGATAGGTCGGCCCCTTTGGGGAAGTACTGGCGGAGTAGGCCGTTGGTGTTTTCGTTGGTGGCGCGCTGCCAGGGGCTGTGGGGATCGCAGAAGTAGATCGGTAGGCCGGTGGCGTTGGTGATGGCGGTGTGGTGGGCCATTTCCACTCCTTGATCCCAGGTCAACGATCGACGCAGGATTTCGGGGATGGTCGGGATGGTGCGGGTCATGGCCGCGGCAACGGTGGCGGCGGTGTGATCGCCGGGCAGGTGCACCAGCATCAGAAAGCCGGTGGTGCGTTCGACCAGGGTGCCGATCGCCGAGCGGTTACCGGCTCCCATGATCAAGTCACCCTCCCAGTGGCCGGGGACCGAGCGGTCCTCGACTTCGGCGGGACGATCGCTGATCATCACCATGTCTTTGATCCGGCCTCGACCGGATGTGTCTCGGCCTGCGGGTTTGCGTCGTATCCGCCCGGTGCGTAGTGCTTTGGCAACCTCGGCGCGCAAACCACCGCGGGCTTGAACATACATCGACTGGTAGATCGTTTCGTGGGACACCCGCATCTCCGGATCGTCGGGATAGTCGTGCCGTAACCGGTGGGCGATCTGCTCAGGACTGAGCCGTTTCCCCAGCATGTCGACGACTTCAGCGTAAAGCGCGGTGCCAGGTTGGAGTTTGCGCGGTTTGGGTCGCCGCCGGCCCTGGTCGACCGTCGTCTGCGCCACGATCGCCCGATACCGGTATTCACCGTCACCGGCGGGCCGGCCCCGCACCAGTTCCCGGCTGATGGTCGAGCGGGAACGACCCAACAGACGCGCGATCCGCGCCGGCTGCGACCCTTTGCCCACCAGTTCCTCGATGCAGCACCGATCAGCGAAGGTCAACCGGCCCGTGCCGGCGCTGATCCGGCTTTCCAGTGCCGTTGCTGTTGGTTTCATTCCGCCAGCCTGGGCCAACCACAGGGCCCCGGAGTTGCGCGACACACCAGCAGCGCGCGCCGCAGCCTTGATCGTCATCCCCGTAGACAGGCCCTGCCAAAACAACTCACGCCGCTGGGTTAACGGCGGTCGATCAGCGACCCCCAACTTCCCCAACCGTCGTCTCGAACCACCATCACCCATGCTGACCTCCGCAAACTCGTCGGCCGTTGCGGCGATCGCTTGAGTCTGCGGGGCACGCTCGGCGGAAATCTGGGCACGGTCGGCGGAAATCTGGGCACGGTCGGCGGAAATCTGGGCACGGTCGGCGGGATATTCAACCAAATGGTTGACAACCCTGCCTCGCGAATGGGATGGTTATTAAACCACCCGGTTGATTAAGGATGGACATGACGGACCAGCTGTCTTTGGTGTTCTCGGCCCTCGCCGACCCGACGCGACGCGACATCGTCGCCCGGCTCACCGAGGGGGACGCGACCGTGAGCGAGCTCGCGGAACCGTACGACGTGAGCGTGCAGGCGATCTCCAAGCACCTCAAGGTGCTCGGCGACGCCGGCCTGGTCACCCGTGGACGCCAAGCGCAGACCCGTCCGGTCCACCTAGAAGCGGAGGTATTCGATCTGATGACCGCGTGGATCGAGCGGTACCGGCGCCAAGCCGAGGAGCGTTATCAGCGCCTCGACGCGGTACTGGCCGCGATGAACGAGAACGACGACCAATCCGACCAAGGAGCAGCATCATGAGCACGACGACCCACCCCGAGGCCACCATCGAGGCCCACCCGACCCTGCCGATCATCACGATCACCCGCGAGTTCGCGGCCACCCCGGCGCAGGTGCTGAAAGCCCACACCGACCCGGAACTGTATGCGAAGTGGGTCGGCCCCAACGGCATCACGACGCGCATCGACCACTGGGATGCTCGCCGGGGCGGCAGCTGGCGATTCAGCAACGTCGTCAAGGACGACGGCGACCAGGAATACAGCTTCTACGGTTCCTTCCACGACATCACCGACGACAAGATCGTGCAGACGTTCACCTGGGAGGGCCAGCCCGAAGGTGTCTCGCTGGAGACCCTCACCGTCGAGGACCTGGGCAACGGCCGCACCCGGCTGGTCGCCCAGTCGCTCGTCGACAGCATCGAGGGCCGCGACGCGTGGCTGCGCAGCGGCATGGAAACAGGCGTCAACGACGGCTACGCCAAGCTCGACGATCTGCTCGCCGAAGGTGCGGTCTGATGTTGCCGACGCAGCCCGCGCAACGCCACCGTGCCGTGGCGCGAGAATTCAGCGACCGGGTCGCCGGGGTGGCCGATTGGGCCGCCCCGGCGCCCGTCGACGGCTGGACGGCGCGCGACGTCGTCGGGCACCTCGTCGAATGGTTCCCCGGCTTCCTCGCCGCGGGAGGCGTCCAGCTCTCCCCCGGCCCCGCGGTCGCCGACGACCCGGCCGGCGCGTGGAACCACCACACCGAACAGGTGCAGGGATTGCTCGACGGACCGGACGCGACATCGGAGTTCAGCCATCCCATGGCCGGATCGATGCCGCTGGCCGCTGCGATCGACAATTTCTACACCGCCGACGTGTTCATGCACACCTGGGACCTCGCTCGCGCGAGCGGCCAGAACGTCGCGCTCGACGAAGAATTCTGCGCGACCCTCCTGGAAGGCATGGCACAGATGGAGGAGGTTCTGCGTTCGTCGGGTCAGTACGGGCCGGCAGTACCGGTCTCCGACGACGCGCCCGTGCAGGATCGCCTCGTCGCCTTCATCGGGCGCGACCCGCACTGGAGTCCAGATTCCCCGTGACGGTGCGGCGCGGATTCAATCCTTCGGCGTGAACCGCACGGGCAGCGAGCCGGACGTCAGCATGCTGGCGAGATGTTTCGCCTTCGCTTCGTCGAAGTCCCCCGAGATCTCGGTCGGCCCGGCGATGGCGGTCTGGATCACCGGAGCGGAGAGCACGCGGGAGTCGAGGACGAAGGCCGTCGCCTGGCCGATGTTCTCCGCGGTGTAGGCCGGCCACTTCGCCTTCGCCTCGCCACGGAACTCCATAGTCACGTTCCACTTGCCGTTGCTTCCCCGAGTCGCGCCGGCATTCTCGATCTCGGCACCGCTGATGATGGCCGGACCGAGGGAGTAGACGGACTTGCCGTTCTGCGAACAGGCGACCAGAAGATCCGCCGCATCGTCGCGACCCGCGAGTTCGTCCACTCCGTCACCACATTTCAACTGCTGTGCGCGGCGCGCCATCTCGGCCGGCGGAGTGACCGCGTTCGCCTGTCGGAGTTCGACGTCGAGGCCGGCGGCATCGGGCGCCGCCGGTGCGGTGAACACCACCGGCCGAATGGCCAGCACGCCGGCCGACGCCAGCGCGACGATGTCCGCGCGCGTCCCGCTTGCGATCGTGACCACGACGCGGCCGTCGCTCTCGACCGTCACCTTCGGGTCGGCGATGCCGTTGTCGGAAAGACGCTGGGCCAGCAACTGCGCCGCCTCGGTTACCAGCTTCTCCCGGTCGGTGCCCGGCGCGAACTCCCCGTCGGATGATTGCAGCGATTCGACGGTGAACTCGACTCGCGCTCCCTCCCCGGACCCGTCGCCGGAATCGCGGGAACACCCCGCCACCAGGCCGACGGCCAGCAGCAGGGCGAAGATGAGCACGCGGATTGAGCGATTCACCCCCTCAGTCTGCCACCGCCGTGCCACCGTCGAGGTCATGTCGCTTTCGTTGTCAGAACTCGCCGATCGCGCTGCGATCTCCGACCAACTCACCGCCTACGCCACCGCAGTCGACTCCGGACGGTTCGACGAGCTGTCCGGCGTGTTCACCCCGGACGCACTCGTCGATTACTCGGCGACCGGCGGCATCGCGGGCACGCCGGCCGAATGCGTAGCCTGGCTTGGCACGGTGCTGCCGTCCTTCACCGCGTATTGCCACTTCCTCGGCAACACCGAGTTCCATCTCGCCGACGGGACCGCCACCACGCGCACGTTGTGCCTGAACCCGATGCAGGCCGGTGACAGTGCCTTTCTGCTGGCCATCTACTACAACGATGATTGGCTCCGGACCGACGAGGGCTGGCGGATCACCCGCCGAGTGTTGGAGACGAAGCTGAACCAGACGCTGGGCTAGTGCCCGTGACGCTAGGCTCTCCCGCATGAGCACGTATGACGAACGGCTGCTCGACCTGGGGGCGAGGGCATCGGACATCATCACCGAAGCAGCGGACCTCGACGGGGATCTGCGGGACCTGGTCTACACGACCGTTCTGGCCGCGGACTTCGAGTACCAGGTGAAGAACGGCGGGTTCGAGCAACTGATCCACAACGCCGGAACCGAGCGCCTCGAGCAGTACAGCAGCCTGCTGAGCGCCGTCAACGCACCGGTGGCGCTGTCGTACTACCGGCGCGTCATCGCGCGCTGCGCGGAAGACTTGGAAGACTTCGAGCGGTTCATGGCCACCTACCCGGCAGAGCCGACGAAGCTCGGTATCGACATCATGCAGATCGGCATCGAATACCTCACCGGCGGTGTGCCTTTCGCTTCGGAGATCGGCGACTTCATGGACCATGCCGAAGCCAGCCTTCCGCCCAAGATGTCCCCCTGATCCCGACGGGGCACTGCCTCAGCGATCCGGCGCACCATTCCTAGTGCCCGTGTCGGAAACTAGCCGAGTTCGGCGACGTTGCGCCCGTCTGCGGTCTGTACCTGTACTCGGCGTCCGATGGGTTCACCTGTGGCGAGAAGATCGGCCAGCACGGCGTCTGAGGCCGAGGCGTGCGCATAACAGCGTTCACCGGAATCGTTGCGGCACACCAGGATTCCTAGGTTGTTGCCGCCGAAGGGGACGACGGTGAAGGTCTCGATCGTCGCGCCGCCGGCGAACTCGTCCACCGCGGCGACTCGGGGCTCGTCACCGACCTGAGGCGCACGCTGCCACGCCCGCGGCGTCGTCGAGTACACGCCGACCGCGTACTTGGAGATGATGCCGCCGTTGGCGGCCACCAGGCCGAGGGTGCCCGGACGTGCGCGCAGACGCTCGACGACCTCGGCGATGGCATGCATCGAGTAGTTGTTGCCCGCACCGCCGAAGTACGGCAGCCCACCGGTGAGCGTCAAGCCGCGCGGATCGCCGGCATCGAGACCGAGCGCGTCACAGGCGGCGAACACGGCAACCGGAAAACAGCTGTAGATGTCGAGGAAGTCGATGTCGCCGATGGATGCTCCTGCGGAATCCAACGCTCCCCGCAGTGCCGCGCCGGCTGCCGCCGACGATCCGAGTGACTCGCGTTCGAGCATCGGGGCTGCCGAAGCCTTCGCGTGGCCGTGCAGGAAGACCCAGCGCTGCGGATCGACGCCGAGTTCACGCGCACGGGCGACCGACGTCATCAGCACTGCGGCGCCCTGGTTGACCTGATCGCGAGCCACGAGGTAGCGCGGATACGGGTCGGCGACCAGGCGGTTCTTCTCGGTGATTTCGACCAGCTCGGCGGCCGAGCGTCGCGTCGGCGCAGCCGAGTGCTGGTTCGCCGCCGCCACTTCGGTGAACGGTGCGAACAACTCCCCCATGGCCTTCGCGTAGGCCTCGCGGGACAGACCCAGGTGGGCACGGCGAGCGTGTTCCAGCAGAGCGTATTGCGACGGCGGGCCGATCAGGCCGTGGCGAATCCCCGAAAGGGACATCATGTCGTCGAGGCCGTACCCGCGGTCCTCGAGCTGTCCGCCGCGCTCTTCACCGTGGTCGGGCGCATCGGCGCGACCGGCGAAATGCCGCGCCGTCGACATCGCTTCGGAACCGACGAGCAATACCGAATCCAATGTGCCGGAAGCGATCTGGTCGCCGAACTCGGCGACGAGGCGCTGGGGCCCGTCGCCGCCGACGACGTCGTACACGGCGTGGGTCGGCTCCATCGCGAGCCGGTCGGCGACCGACCGCGGGTAGTTGTCGGAACGGCCAAGCGGAGCAACGGCTTTCGCATGCGACGCCTCGAATTGCCGAACGCCGACGACCACTGCGCCGGCAAGCTCGGCAGGCGATACGCCAGCGTCGTCGAAGGCGCGCCGCGCCGCTTCGGCCGCCAACTCCACCGCGGACATGGCCCGGTAGGCAGGGTCGTCGAACTTCTCGGAGAACTGCCCGACGCCGATGAGGACCGGCGTCGTCGGATCGATCTGCATGGTTAACTCTGCTTCGCGCGTTCGGGGTTGACCGTCCGCTTGACCGGCTCGACATAGTCGGCGGTCACCAGTTGCGGGTCGGGTTCTAACCGGGTCAGCCCATTCCAGCACAGGTTCACCAGATGCGCGGCAACGACCTCCTTGGCCGGCTCGCGGACATCGAGCCACCACTGGGCGGTCATCGACACCATCCCGACCAGTGCCTGCGCGTACATCGCGGCAAGTTTCCGGTCGAAGCCGCGGCGCTCGAAGTCGGTGCCCAAGATGTGCTCGACCTGGCTCACCGCATCGTTGAGCAGGCTCGAATACGTCGCGTTCTCGCCGTCGCCGCTGCCCCCGCCGCGGGCGAGAATACGGAACCCATCCGGCCGTTCCTCCATGTAGGTGAGCAGCGCGAGGGCGACCTGCTGCACACGGTGCCGCGAGCGCGTCGTGGCCAGCGACGACGTGATCATCTCCAGCAGGGTTTCCATTTCACGGTCGACGATGACCGCGTAGAGCCCTTCTTTTCCGCCGAAGTGTTCGTAGACGATCGGCTTTGAGACGTTCGCGCGCTGCGCGATCTCTTCGATCGAAGTGCCCTCGTAACCGCGCTCGGCGAACAGTCCGCGCGCGACTTCGATGAGTTGCGCGCGCCGTTGGGTACCCGTCATCCGGGTGCGCGGCGGTGGCTGTGCCATGGTCGCCAGCCTAGTCGGCCCTCGAAGGGTGCGACGTCACCTACTGGTTCTTGTAGACGACCCCGTCCTTCATGATGACGTCGAAGTTCTTGCCCGGGTCGGCGATGAGGTCAATCTGCGCGAGGGGATCGCCGTTCACCAGGATCAGGTCGGCCAGCGCGTTGGGCTCGACCACGCCGAGCACTCCCGCGTACGGACTGCGCGGGCCGCTCGGGCCCAGCAGCGCCGCGTTGTCCAACGTGGCCAGGCGCAGCATCTCGGCCGAGCTGAACCATTCCCGCAGCGAGAGCAGCATCGAATTCTGTTTGGGGTTCTCGGCCGGCTCGAAGAGGAAGTCGGTGCCCCACGCCAGTTTCAGCCCAAGACGCTTCGCCGCCGGCCACACGCGGGAATTTCCTTCGACGACGGCCTTGCGCTTCTCCCTGCGCTCGGGGGCCATCGCGTCGGTGCTGGGGACGAGGTACTGTCCGCTGAGCCAGATCTGTCGTTCGGCGAGCAGTTGCAGGGTGGCGTCGTCGAGCAGTTGGCCGTGCTCGATGCACGCGACGCCGGCCTCGACGGCGCGACGGACCGCTCGCGGCGTGTAGGCGTGCACGGTGACGTAGGTGTTCCAGTCGCTCGCGGCCTCCACCGCCGCCCGCATCTCGTCGAGCGTGAACTGCGTGACGTCGATCGGATCGTAGGCCGACGACGTGCCGCCGCCGGCCATGACCTTCAGCTGGCTGGCGCCCATCCGCAGGTTCTCCCGTGCCGCGGTGAGCACTTCGTCGCGACCGTCGACGATGAACGTCGCACCGATCTCCTCGGCGCGCGACTGCTTGCCGGTGAATCGTCGTGACTTCTCGGTCGGCGCGCGGAAGTCGCCGTGGCCGGAGGTTTGCGAGATGATCGCGCCCGACGGCCAGACCCGCGGGCCGCGGGCTTGTCCTCGATCGATCGCCGCCTTTAGCGGGAAGATCGGCCCGCCGACGTCGCGCACACTGGTGAAGCCGCGCTGGAGCATCTGATCGGCCGAGGTCAGGGCGGCGCGCGCGTAGAACTCGGTGTCCTTGGACGCGTCGTTCAGATCGGGCCATGGTGGCGCTGCCGAACACGAGGTGGACGTGGTTGTCGATCAGGCCCGGCATGAGCGTGCGGCCGCGGCCGTCGATCACCTCGGCGCCCGGTCCGGCGGACTGCCCGGCGCCGATCGCGGCGATCAGATTGCCGCGCACCAGGACGTCGGTCGGTGCACCGAGGCGACCTGCCCGAACGTCGAGTACTCGTACGTTGCGGAACAACGTCTCGGTGGGCCGCACCGGCGCGGCGACCGACGAGGACTCGGTGCCAGCCGAATCGTCAGTGGAACATGCCGCCAGAAAGGCCGCTCCGAATGCGGCGGCACCCACCGCGAGGAAGTGGCGACGATTCAAGTCCACACACCGGCATTGCTTCGAATGAGAACCCTGCTCAGACACACGAATCTTCGTTCGGCGGGATCGTCTCATCGTAGGCATGCGCAGCCGCGCATGTCGCGCCGTTCGGCCATCCTCACCGCGTGCCGGATAATCGTGGGGAATAGTTCAGACGGGCAGCTTTCCGACCTCGGCGGCATCGCGGCCGAAGTGCCTGCGCATAGCGAGATCCGCCGCTGCTTTGCCGCGCCATTCCAGATAGCGGTCGCCGAGTGGAGTGCGGCCGATGATTCGATAGTTGACCGTGTTGCGGAGCAACGCGGATCCGAATGCCCATGGCAGGCGCTGCGGCAGGCGCAGGTCGCGCATGCCGCGCGGGCCGAGGAACCCCTCCAGCATGCTCAGCAGCCGTTCACGCTCGTAGCGGGCGGCGAACCTCGGGAACCGGCGATAGTCGAGGTCGGACTGAACGTCGACGAGGGCGTTGGCGAGCTGACCACCGGCGGGCGTGACGTCGGACTGGACGAGCAGTACCGCATAGCTGAGCGCGTGCTGGCTGCGTTCGTCGTCGAACAGCCAATCGTCGTCGACGCCGATGAGCCAGCCGACGTACTTCCAGAGGTGCATCAGCGCGCGTGAATCCTCCCGGCCGACCGGCACCCCGAGGGCACGAACGCCCATCAGGAGCGCCCCGGAGAACAGATTGAGCGTCGCAGCGAGGTCGGCCTGGTTGATCGGCAGTCCCCACTGTTCGCTGTCCCAGCGGCCGTTGCGCTCGAAGGAGTCGTTGACCAGTGCGTGCATCAGGCGCACGTGTACTGTCAGCTTCCACCCTTCGCCGAATCGGCGCATGCCGCCGTCCTGGGCGACGGCGATCGCCCACGTCTGCGTCTCGCCGAGGCGACGTTTCGCCGTCGCCGTCCGCAGTCCGCCGGTCTCCGCCAGCAAGTCGACCGGGCCGCCGAACCGGTAGCCGCCGATCAGGCCGAGCTGCAGGAGGACATCGCTGGCGTTGCGCCCGAACTGCCGATTCACCCGCGCACCGCGATCGCACAGCGCCAAGTCGACCCAATCCGGCGTCTCCTCAACCGTGGCGAAGAATTCGCGAAGCGCAGCCGGAGCGTCGTCGGCTACACCGTGTTCGAGCGCGGAGTGGAAGTCGCGCATGCTGACGCGCTGTGAATCGCCTTCGGGCCGCCGCATAGCGGCGACCAGCGCAGCCGCTGGCTCGTCGCGTCGCATCAGTCGCGCACCGATCATCGCCAATTGCTCGTCGGAGGGCTCGTCAAGACGCCAGTAGGTCTTCAGCATCCGGCCGATGCGGCGTCCCCGATGCGGCGCGGCACCGTACCGCTTCGGGGGCGACGAGAACGGCCGGTCGACGACGGCTTCCACAGAAGGCATGAGACGAATATACCAATTCGTCTCATGCCGGTCGATGCTTGCTGGGTCGAAGTTCTGTCGCGGCTGAGGGCGGCATCTCTAGCTGGCCACCGGCGTCGCGCGACAGCTACGCGGCCGCCTGCAACGCCGCTTCGATGGCGGTCTCGACGGGGGAAGACTCGTCTCCGGGAGGGTCGACGTCGAATAAGTGGCCGACGTCGAACGAATCAGGCCGAATGCGCATCATCGGTGGCGGCCGGGATTCAGCCGGTTCGGAATCGACTGGCTGGGATGCGGCCTGATCGGATCCCGTCGACAAGAATTCCGTCGGCTGGGACTTGTCCTGCGGCAAGAGGTCGGTTTCGGCGGAATCCGCGGCCGCAGAATCGGTTTCGGTCGCACCGTTTCCATCAACGGGATGGCCCCGCAGGAACCTCTCAGGGTGATGAACCGGGTTGGTGCGATAGGGCAGATCGGTTCCGGCTGGTCGCCATCCGATGCGACCTTGGTCCGGGCCGTCGGCGACGATCGCCGTTTCCCATTGCCCCGGTTTTGGTCCGACGTTGCGATTGTCGGGTCCGCACGCTCCGGTCAGGTCGGCGACGTCGGTCATCCCACCGTCGGCGAAATCGGCCGTGGCGTGATGAGCCTGGGTGCGGCAGAACGGTTCCGTGCATCCCGGTCGAGTGCAACCGCGATCACGCCCGAACAGCGCGATGCGCTGCGCTTTCGTCGCGAAACGTTTCCCGCGCCCGAGGTCGAGGATTTCACGGGTACGACCTTTGAATACCTCCAGCCACGGGACCGCATCGGCGGCCAACTCGACGAGATCGCCGACGGGCACCATCGTGCCTGTCGCGGTCAAGCCGATCCCGGCGTGACGCTCCAAGTCCTGGCTGTCGACGGTGACCACCAACTCGGCGGGCAACCGCTCCGGTCGGCCCAGCGCCCCGTGTCCCAATACCCAGTCCAAAGCGCGATCCAGCGCGTCGGCGTTGCGCTGCGCGGAACTGCGCGTATCGCGTTTGACCGCCTCGGCCAGCGCCTCGCGATCATGCTCGCAAAGTTCGGCTGCCGACCCGACGAGACTCTGGGCATCGTCGGGATTGTTCATCCCGGGAGCAGCCCAATTATGCAGCAGGACTTCCAATTTGGCGCGAGTGGACGGTAGGAGCCACCCCGACACCTTCGACATCAACTGAGCGTCCTGGCGCGCAATGATGAACCCGCGTTGCCGCCGCCGATCCGTGTCGTCGGTCAAGGTGCCATCGGGATCAAGGTGCGCCAGCAACCGCTGGCCAACAGGCCGCAGATCGGCCGGCGCCAGTTCTCGGGCAGCCGTCGCCATGATCTCCACCGCGGTCGCCACCTCGTCCGGTGACGCACTACGCGGGACCTTCGTCATGATCTGCTCGACCTCGTGCACGTGGTCGCTAGAGACTTCGCCCTGGGCGACCGCGGCTGCGATCGGCTCTCTCTTCGGCGGTAGCTTGTCGCCGGTCATCGAGGTGAAGACGCCGATCGCCTCGGCGACCTCGACGCGGCGTTTCGCCTCACCGTTACCCAGCCGGTGATGCTGTGCGTAGAACCGCTTGATCGAGGTTTGCCCGACCGTCCGGAACAGCTCACGGTCCGACACTTCCACCAGTAGCGCCGCATTCGCACCGTCGGCGCGGCGCCACGCGCCCTCCAGTACCTCGACCGCCTCAAGTACCTCGGCATCTACCGACAAACCCAACGGCAACGCGGCCAGCTTCCCCACCGCCGCGTCGATCACCTTGGCGAGTTCCAGCGGCGAATCCGGCAGCTCCTCAGCCATCGTGTTGTGCATATCCGCGTCGGCGTCGCTCATCGGATCCACCCCCTTCGACCCGTAATCGAATATTTGTTTCGAATATCAGTTCACATTATCATTCTGATGTGACTCGCACAACACCAATCCGGAGCCCGGCCGATCCACCGATCTAGCACTCTCGATGCCCGAGTGCTAGAAATCCGTTCTCCGCATTGGTATCTTTGGTGGTGTACAGCACGTGTGCTGCCCGTCAGGGTGGCGGGCAGCCTCGGATTCAGGAGGTGAGTTGCTGTGCTTCGTTTTGATCCATTCAGCGATGTCGATGCGCTTGCTCGTGAGCTGATGACCGGTACGCCGACCGGAAGTCGACGCGCACCCCGATTCATGCCGCTGGATCTCTACAAGGTCGACGATCACTACGTCTTGATCGCCGATCTTCCCGGCGCGGACCCCGGCTCGATCGACGTAAACGTCGACAACGGAGTCCTGACCCTGTCCGCGCAACGCACTACTCCGTCGGAAGACGGAGTCCAGTGGCTCGCCAGCGAGCGCTTCTCCGGCGCCTACCGCCGTCAGCTATCCCTCGGCGACGGCATCGACAGTTCCCGGATTTCCGCGAACTACGACAACGGCGTCCTCACCGTCACTATCCCGATGGCCGAGGAAGCCAAGCCGCGCAGGATCGAGGTATCCCACAGGGGCGGGCGACAGGCGATCGAGACGAGTTCGACAGTCACATGACGGCCGAACCGACGGTGCTGATCTGCCGGCCAACCCGATAGGAGCGAAGCGGGGCCGTCGAGTGGAATCCTCGACGGCCCCGCTTTGCGGCGTTCAGCAGCGACTACAGGGCACCGGCCTTCTGCAGCTTGGAAACCTCGTACGCGGCCGAGGCGATGCCGACCGGGGTTGCCACGACAGCGCCACCGACGATCGCGCCGGTCGTACCAATGGTTCCGGCACCGACGACACAGCCGAGGACGACCGGCAGCACGGGCACCGGGACCGTCACCTGCATGGCCACCGCGCCGATCGGGCAACCGACGACCGCGCCGGCCACGCCACCGACCATGGCGCCCACGCCGTAGGCCAGGCCGAAGTGGGTTCCCACGTTGCCGATGGCACCGTAGATCGCCTCTTCCTTCTCCTCGGCGGTCAGCGGCTTCTTCGGCCCCTCGGCCGCCGCGGGGACGCGGAAGGCAGGCTGTTGCGAGGCCGCCGTAAGCAACGGGGTGATCGCGCTGACGACTTCCCTCGGGATCATCTTTCCGGCGTCGCGCGGCAGCATTCCGGTGACGTCGCCCGGCACCATGTTGGCGAATTCACGAGGAATCATGCTTCGCACGTTCGGCGGCACCATGTCGGCCACCGGGGTCGGCGGCGTCCACGCTGCCGACGGAGCCTTGGCACTAGCGACCGGCGCCTTAGGCGTCACCGGCGCGTTGGGCGAGGCAACCTTGGACGGGTTGCCGAATACCGCGCGCCCGCTGGCGTCCTTCACCGCGACCTGACCGGGCGAGGTGCTGAACGTACCCCAGGGGGTCTTGATCTCAGCCGCACCGGCCTTCGCGTTTCCGGTGTAAGTCACACCCGGCGCAATTCCAGCACTAATAGTGTTGGGATTCTTCGGCGCCTTCTTGGCGGGTGCGGCTTCGGCCATCGATGCTCCGATAGTGATTGCCGTACCAGCCAAAACCGTGGCTGCGACGCCCTTAGTCAATGCGTTCATTTCAACCTTCTCTTCATGCCTATCGCCCACGACAAATAAGCCCGTGGCGATGCGGGTTGGAACCAGCGCCATTGCCAGATACCTGTTTATTGACGTCGTCCGAGAGGGGCTGACAGCCGATTTTCTGGATGTTGTCAGCTTGCCTTCAGCGGCGTCTCATATCGGTTTACCACGCTGTGATCCGACGGGCAAACCGAGAATTTTCGACGGACTTCATCGCCGATTCGGCCAATTGTTTACGCCAGGTAACGCGCCCAGGCATCTTTGTCCGGTTTCGCGATAACATGAACGAAATGGAAACAGCTACGCATACTAACGAAACAATGGCGTAACACGACACCTCTCACCGATCCCCTCAGGGATGAGAGATAGTGTGATCTAAATCACATGCCTACCGATGCATGACGGCCCTCCCGGGCCAGTCGCCGCAGGACAGTCGCGAGCGACTCCCAGGTTGGCGCACGGTCGTCACCCAGCCCGACGAGCAGGTTGGTTGTCGGCCACGTCGTGGATGATCCCTCCGAGATCGGCAGTCCCGGCCACCTTCAATCGAGCGGCCCGCACGAGCACTGACCAGACCTGACCCCAGCCAGCTACTCAATTGGCGATCGCTTTCAACTTGCATCTCTATCGCCCAGATAGTGCGAGCTTATTGATCGCCATAACGAACAAGGGCATGAATAGCCCTTGTTGGTCACCATCGAAACCGCTACTAATCACCTCGAGATGGGTCCCGATATCGCCGATCTGTGCGTATCCTTCGGTGCGGTAGCTAGAAATTCGACCAGACGAGTCTGCACGGATAGTCCATGACCTAACGTATACCTGGACTCCAGAGGGCAGGCCCGGCAGATCGGACAGGTCGGTCTCCATCTTCTCCGAGGACATCGCACCGCTTAAATCAGTCATCGTACGAACCTGACACGCTGAGCCGATTTGCTTCTGCACGCCAAAATCACGCTCGTCATGAACTATACGCTGAGTAGACTGCGCACCATCGCGAAGCGCAGGCTGATAGAAGAGCATAGCGGACTGAGGGAACTCCATAGCTCGTCTAATACCTGCAACGATTATAGTGTGACACTCGCCAGGCTCCGACTGTACAGTTTGCTCTCGCTTGAATCGCTCCACGAAGGGAGTGAACGGGTTGGTCATCGATACCGCGCGATACCCACGCGGGAAGTCGTCGACCGTGAGAAAGAGGGCTTGGTCAGATGCAATCGTGTTGTTCGCCGTAGACGTGGGCAAGTCGACGTCCGGTTCACCACCTGAATTCGCTTGAAACGAATACACGCCGAACGATAATGCACCTACCAATGCGACGACCAGCAGAACAATCCCAATATGGAAGCGTCGAAGTCGGAGCATCGTGAACCTTCTTACGCCCCTGGGCGAGGAGCCTGTACTCCGTAGCGATCCTGAAGCACTCGAACTTGCTCCGTGCTCACCTTGTGCCATTCCGGGTGAGGCGATAATGGAATCTCGTTAATCGTTGCTGCAGTTGATCGCGAGGCAGAGTAGTCATATTGATACTCAATCTTGAGGTACTGCTTTCCATTTATGGTCACTTCACGCATACTCGTCGGCGTGGCCCCGTCTGCTCGTAGCCGAGTCGATTGATAGACTTTGATATCGATTTCTTTTTCCTGCTTAGGAAAGGGAATAGTGACCTTATCTGGCCGCCCTTTCGGAGCGTCCTTCGGATTCAGAGTGTCCGACCAAGGTCCAGTCACCCCACGATCGTAGGGACCGAATCTTACGCCTCGCGCATAGTGGCGACCCAAATCGGTTCGCGGGTTCGAAGGGTCGTCGTGCCACCCTTTCGGCAACTTCATTGGCACGTAGCGGACCGTTCCTAATGGATCGTACATGGAACTTTTCTTCTTGGCCGCTTCGTCAACTTGCGCGGCAGGCATGCCCGGGAGTCCACTCACAGGGCGAGAGTCGGGCGAGGACGGTCGGACTTGGTCCAATGGAATCTGACCAGTCGCCCCTTCGATTGCGATCGCGAGATTGCGATCAGCTTGATTGGCATCTTGCATCAAGATATTGACCTCGTGCTGGTATCGCTCTTTAAGCGCCCGTCGCGCAGCGGCGTCCAGCGCGGCACCGGTAGATCCCAGCTCCTCCGCCAGGCTCACCCCTTTGGGATCACTGACCATTCCGTTGCCATCATCCAGAACCATTCCCGATCCGGTTATCGCTCGTTCTAGGTTGTCAAGACGCCGCCTGATATCCCGAATCTGATTGACGGCCTTCTTTGCGAGCACGCCGACCTCCGCGACCACGTTGCCGTGTGCATCGATATCCTTCCGATGCCCTTTGCCCGCGTTCCTAGTGGCGCGTGTCGTTAATCATTGAACAGTTTGTTTGCTGCGAGAATAGGGTGTGGCTAATCGACCTGCTCCTGCTGTGACGTTGCGTGACGGCGACCGTGCTGTGCTCGAATCGTGGACGAGGTCGTCGACGGTGCGGGCGTCGGCGGCCAAGCGTGCGCGGATGATTCTGCTGGCTGCCGACGGTGTGCCGAATCTGCGGATTGCCGAGCTGGTGGGCTCGAGTCGCACGACGGTGATCGCGTGGCGTGAACGCTATCTCCAGGCAGGTCTGGACGGCCTGTCGGATCGGGACCGGCCGGGGCGGCCGCGGCAGCTGGATCAGGACGCGATCATCGTCGCCACCTTGACGCCTCCCCCGAAGAGCCTGGGTGTGACGCACTGGTCGACCCGGATCCTGGCCGCCCGGCTGAAGGTTTCGCCGGCATCGGTCGCGCGGGCCTGGAGGAACTATGGCATCAAACCGTGGAAAGCCGAATCGTTCCGATTCTCCACCGACCCCGAACTGGTCGGCAAGGTCACCGACATCTGCGGCTTGTACCTGAACCCGCCAGAGAATGCGATCGTGCTCTGCGTCGACGAGAAGTCCCAGATCCAGGCACTGGACCGGACCGTGCCGATCTTGCCGATGCAGCCCGGGCGGATCGAGCGCCGCTCCCACGACTACTACCGGCACGGCACCACCACCTTGTTCGCCGCCCTGGACATCGCGACCGGGAAAGTCACCGCCGCCCTCAAACCCAAGCACCGCCATCAGGAGTTCCTGGCCTTCCTCAAACAAGTCGAACGGGCCCACCGCGGCGCCGTCGACGACACCGGCATGCCAGTCGAGCTGCACCTGGTGATGGACAACTACTCGGCGCACAAGCACGCGAACGTCAAGGCCTGGCTGGACAAGCATCCGCGGATCGTCGTGCACTTCACGCCCACCCACGCCTCCTGGATGAACCTCGTCGAGGCCTGGTTCGGGATCGTCGAACGACAAGCCATCCGCCGCGGAGTCTTCACCTCCGTCAAGGACCTCAACACCAAAATCCGCGCATTCATCGACGGCTGGAACCCCAGAGCCCAACCATTCATTTGGACCAAGACCGCCGACCAAATCCTGGACAAAGCGAACCGCCCAACAACTTCAAACTCGCGCCACTAGCTGCGTTGCCGGCGTAACCCGACCAGGTCCAGGGACGAAAGACTTCCGGGTTGGCCAACGGCTTGCCGAGCAGTTCACACGTCTGTTTCCGTTGCTCAGTGATCCCGAAGACCCGCTCTACATCTTCGGGCCGCCATCGCCGAATGAGGTAGGGAGGCATGGTTAGTCCAGATTCAAGCGAGCAGACTTGCCTGCTACAACATTGAAACGCCGCGTGTTGTCCTGTTCTTGCCTCTCATAGCGATACCCGGCCGCACGTATCGAGTCACCAAAGTCCTCGACGTTGTCAGTGATCGTGCGCGCCGATGATGACCACTCGGCAAAGCATTGGTTCAGTGCAGCGCGGCTACGAGGACCCCACTGCTCGATAGCAGCGACCAGCTCGCGATTCTGAGCGGCGAACTCTCGGCGCGCGTCCTCGGCACACCCGCAGAGCTGGTTTCCATATCGGACCAGCTCTTCCGGATCAACTCTCAATTCGCCCTAGTCAGCCATGCCTCGCTCCCATCTGCTCACACTTGCTCCGCCGCCAGGACTCGAACCTGAAATGCCTGAACCAAAATCAGGAGTGTTGCCAATTACACCACGGCGGATTGGGACGGCCCCGAAGATGCCGCCGTGGAGATTCTGCCACAGCGGCACCGACGGGGTCGGAGGAGATTCCGGTTAGTCCTTGGGACCGCCCGCGACGTAGATGACCTGGCCGGAGACGAAGCCGGCCCCCTCGCTGGCGAAGAACGAAGCGGTGTGCGCGATGTCTTCGGGTGCACCAACGCGGTTCACCGGGATCGCCGCAGCGCTCATCTTCTTGAAGTCGTCGAAATCGACACCCATGCGTGCCGCGGTCGCCTGCGTCATCTCAGTCTCGATGAACCCGGGCGCGATGGCGTTCGCGGTGACGCCGAACTTGCCCAGTTCGATCGCCAGCGTCTTCGTGAAGCCCTGCATTCCGGCCTTCGCGGCGGAGTAGTTGGCCTGACCGCGATTCCCCAGCGCCGAAGTGCTCGACAGGTTCACGATGCGGCCCCAGCCGGCGTCGACCATGTGCTTCTGGCACGCGCGGCTCATCAGGAAGGCCCCGCGCAGGTGAACGGCCATGACCGCATCCCAGTCGTCGACGGTCATCTTGAACAGCATGTTGTCGCGGATGATGCCGGCGTTGTTGATGAGCACGACGGGCGGGCCGAGTTCGTCGGCGATCTTGTCGACTGCCGCAGCGACCGAGTCCTCGTTCGAAACGTCGGCACCGACCGCGATAGCCTTGCCGCCCGCTTCGGTGATCGCCGCGACGGTGTCCGCGCACGCGTCCGCGTCGAGGTCCAGCACCGCGACCGCGAGTCCGTCCGCTGCCAGCCGCTTGGCAACCCCCGCTCCGATGCCCCGCGCCGCGCCGGTGACGATCGCTACCTTCTGTCCGCTCATCGAGCTCCTCCATCCATGTCTTCTCCGACACGGTCCTGCGAACCGTGCGGCCACCACGTTATCGGGTTGCGTAGGATTTGTTCGTCGTCCATTCACCGACATTGAGGACGCTGATGACGGAAACCGGCCAACGCGCGATCATCGTGCTCGCCGCGGGTGCGGGTACCCGCATGAAGTCGAAGACCCCGAAGATCCTCCACGAGATCGGCGGCCGATCACTTGTCGGACACGCGCTCACCGGCGCGGCCGGGATCGGCCCCGACTATCTGGTCGCCGTCGTCAGCCACGAACGCGAACGCGTGACGGCGGCCATCACCGACATCGCGGCCGGCCTGGACCGCGAGATCCTCATCGCCGAACAGGACGT
Organism: Gordonia crocea; assembly: GCF_009932435.1. Taxonomy (NCBI): domain Bacteria; kingdom Bacillati; phylum Actinomycetota; class Actinomycetes; order Mycobacteriales; family Gordoniaceae; genus Gordonia; species Gordonia crocea. The sequence goes on along the minus strand of NZ_BJOU01000001.1, from coordinate 1,158,337 downwards.
GCCGCTCGGCACCGGGGATGCCGCCCGGGCAGGACTGAGCGCACTCCCCGACGACTTCACCGGCACCGTGGTGATCACCGTCGCCGATGCGCCGCTGCTCGACGGACCGACGCTCTCCGCACTCCTCGACGAGCACGACGGCAGTGCCGCCGACGAGCCTGCTCAGCCCGCGTCGGTCACCCTCACCAGCTTTATCGCCGACGACCCGACGGGTTACGGCCGCATCGTCCGCGACGACGTCGGTCGGGTCACCGCCATCGTCGAGCACAAGGACGCCGACGACGAGCAGCGCGCCATCACCGAGGTCAACGCCGGCATCTACGCCTTCGACGCCGCGACACTGCGCGACGCGCTCGGTTCGCTGTCCACCGACAACGTCCAGGGCGAGTACTACCTGACCGACGTCGTGGAGATCGCGAACGACGCGGACAAGCCGGTGCGCGCCCACATCGTCGATGATCCCGCGGTCGTCGCCGGCTGCAACGACCGCGCCCAGCTCGCGGACCTCGGCGCCGAGCTGAATCGGCGCACCGTCCGCCGACACCAGCTCGCCGGAGTGACGATCGTCGACCCGTCGTCGACGTGGATCGACGTCGACGTCACGATCGCACCCGACGTGCGCATCGAGCCCGGTGTCCAGCTGCACGGCCGGACCAGCATCGAGACCGATGCCGTCGTCGGGCCGGATTCCACCCTCACCGACGTCGCCATCGGCGCCGGCGCCCAGGTGATCCGCACGCACGGATCGGATGCGCGGATCGGCGCTGGCTCGACCGTCGGCCCGTTCGCCTACCTGCGCCCGGGCACCGAACTGGGTGCCGACGGCAAGATCGGCACCTTCGTCGAGACGAAGAACGCTCAGATCGGCACCGGCTCCAAAATCCCCCACCTCACCTACGTCGGCGATGCGACGATCGGCGACCACAGCAACGTCGGCGCGTCGAGCGTCTTCGTGAATTACGACGGCGAGAACAAGCACCGGACCGTCATCGGATCGCACTGCCGCACCGGCTCGGACAACATGTTCGTCGCACCGGTGACCGTCGGCGACGGGGCCTACACCGGGGCCGGGACCGTCGTGCGGCAAGATGTTCCCCCGGGGGCGCTCGCCGTCTCCGCAGGCGAGCAACGCATCATCCGCGGCTGGGTGGCAAAGAAGCGACCCGACTCGGCCGCGGCACGTGCCGCGGCGGAGGCCGAAACCGAGCCGAACGCCTCGACCACAACCGAATAGCCAGCCCCACCCCTCTAGCAAGATTGAGAATGCCATGACCTGGACCGTCGACAACCGCAAGAACCTGATGCTGTTCTCCGGGCGCGCGCACCCCGAGCTCGCCGACACCGTGGCGGACGAGCTGGGCATCAAGGTGACGCCGCAGGTCGCGCGCAACTTCGCCAACGGCGAGATCTTCGTGCGGTTCGAGGAGTCGGTGCGCGGATCGGATGCCTTCGTCCTGCAGAGCTGCCCCGCACCGCTCAACGAGTGGGTGATGGAGGCGCTGATCATGATCGACGCCCTCAAGCGCGGTTCGGCCAAGCGGATCAGCGTGATCCTGCCCTTCTACCCCTACGCTCGCCAGGACAAGAAGCACCGGGGCCGCGAGCCCATCTCGGCACGCCTCATCGCCGACCTGATGAAGACCGCGGGCGCCGACCGCATCATCACCGTCGACCTGCACACCGACCAGATCCAGGGCTTCTTCGACGGCCCCGTCGATCACATGCACGCGCAGGGCCAGCTCGCCGAGTACGTCCGCGAGCAGTACGGCACCGACAACATCTGCGTCGTCTCGCCCGACTCGGGCCGCGTGCGCGTCGCGGAGAAGTGGGCCGACGCGCTCAACGGCGCCCCGCTGGCCTTCATCCACAAGACGCGCGACCCGCTGGTGCCCAACCAGGTGAAGTCCAACCGCGTCGTCGGCGAGGTCGAGGGCCGCACCTGCGTGCTGATCGACGACATGATCGACACCGGCGGCACGATTGCCGGGGCCGTCAAAGTCCTCAAGGACGCCGGTGCGGGCGATGTCATCATCGCGACCACCCACGGCGTCTTCTCCGACCCCGCAGCCGAGCGCCTGGCCAACTGCGGCGCCAAGGAGGTCATCGCGACCGACACGCTGCCGATCCCGCCGGAGAAGCGTTTCGCGAATCTCACCGTGCTCTCGATCGCCCCGCTGCTGGCCCAGACGATCCGCGAAGTCTTCGAGAACGGCTCGGTGACCAGCCTGTTCAACGGCAGCGCATAACGATGACCACGATCTACCACAATCCGCGTTGTTCGACGTCGCGCAAGACGCTGGAGCGGTTGCGCGACGCGGGGATCGAGCCGACGGTCGTGAAGTACCTCGACGAGGGCTGGAGCCGCGAGCAATTGGTGAAGCTGTTCACCGATGCGGGACTCACCCCGGGTCAGGCCGCACGCAAGCGCGAGGCGCTTTACAAGGAGCTGAATCTCGCGCAGGCTTCCGACGACGAGATCCTCGACGCGATGGTCGAGCACCCGGTGCTGGTGGAGCGTCCGTTCGTGGTCACCGCCAAGGGCGCGCGCCTCGCCCGCCCGATCGAGCAGGTCGACGAGATCCTCTGAGCGGTTCGCCGCCGCGTCCGACTGGGGCTATACCGGACGAAGCTGGTGGTCGCCGTCGTCGGTCAACGACCGGATCGGCTTGACCGCATCGGGGAACACCAGCCCGACGACGGCCCGGGCCATCGCCTTGGTGCAGTCGAAAAAGTCGAAGTAATCGCGCCAGACGACGATCTTGCCGTCGCGGATCTCGAAGTGCCCGCACACCCAGAACCGCAGGCGCAGCGGCCCAAGACTCAACAGGTCGATCCGCTCGTTGAGGACCTTGTCGCCGTCGGCCGCAGCCGTGAGTATCTCCGCGTCGAAGTGGACGAGCCGTCCGTTGAGCGCGCGCATGACCCGGGAGAACAACTGCTTGCCCCGGACGGCGGGGAAACCCACGTTCTCGTACAGGATGTCGTCGCCGACGATGGCGAGCGCGTCGTCGACGTGGCCCGACGCGAGGTCGCGCAGGAACTGGGTGGTCAGCTCGACTGGATCGGTGGTGGCCATGTCTCCACCTAACTACGGCGACTCGGCCGCAGGCAACGGGTGCGGGCGAATCAGTGATCCGACGCCGCGAACACCCGCCACCCCGCCAGGGCGGCCACCGCGACGACGATCGCGAATCCCAGTGCACCGACTGGCCATCCCAGCGTGGTGTCGACCTGGTCGCTGCCCGCGGCTCGCGCGACCAGGGTTCCAGGCCCCGATCCGACGACCCAGCGTTGCGCACCGCCGAGCGCCGGACCGAGTGCCTGGGGGCCCAGCAGCACGACGATGAGCGCGACGGCCGTCGTTATCGACCCGCGTAGGACGAACCCCGCCGATGCTCCGACAAGGGCCACACCGCCGCCGATGACGGCGACGGCCGCGACCGCCCACACCGGCCCGGTGTCCACACCGGACGGCGGCGCGGCGAGGACCACGACGATCAGCGCGGCAACCGCGGACACCGCCATCGCCACCGCGGCGACGGTCGCGACGGCGAGAAGTTTGGCCGTGTAGAAGGTCGACCGCCTTGGCACGATGAGCAGGCTGGAGACGATGGCCCCCCGCTCGTACTCGGCCGTCGTCGCATACGCACCCCATAGCGCGAAGATGAGAATCGGGATCGCAGCGGCTGAGACCGCCACCCGGACCGCCGTCGTCGACTCCAGCGAGTCGGCGCGGCTGAGCACGATCAGCGCGGTCAGCGGCGTGGCGACGATCCCGATGCCCAGACCGACGACCAGGGCAGGTGTTCCGGCGATCTTTCGCAGCTCGGTCAGCCATGCCGGGCGGACTCCCCCTGCGCTCACAGCTCGCCCACCTCGGCCAGGTACCGCTCTTCCAGACCGCCGGCTCCTGCCGCCCACACCGCCGCGGTTTCATCGACGGTCACCGTCCCGTCGACGAGGACGACGACGCGGTCGGCCAGCGCCTCGACCTCCGACAGCAGATGTGTGGAGAGCAGCACCGTGCGCCCGCTGCTGGCGTACCGGATCAGCACCTCGCGCAGCCACCGGATCGCGCCGGCGTCGAGCCCGTTGTGCGGCTCGTCCAGGACCAGGACGTCGGGCTCGCCGATCAGCGCGGCGGCCAGGGCCAGCCGCTGACGCATGCCGAGCGACAGCTGGCCGATCCGCGCGTCTGCATAGTCCGCCAGCCCGACCAGCCGCAGTGCTCGCGCGGTCGCCTCGGCGTCCAGCCGACTCGCCGTCGCGACGAGATCGAGATGGCCGCGCACCGACCGGGACGGCGCATACGCATCGACGTCGAGCACGGCGCCGACCGCCCGTGCAGGCGCCCGGTAGTCGGCGAGCTGTCGGCCACCGATGCCGACGCGGCCCGACGTGAGCGGTTCGAGTCCGAGGACCGCGCGCAAGACCGTCGTCTTACCCGCCCCGTTCGGCCCGAGAAGCGCCGTGATCTCCCCTGGCCGCGCCGAGAAGGAGACCCCGCGCAGCACCGCGACGCCGGCCTTGACCTTGACCGCCGACTCGACGGTCAGACCGCCTGCCTCGACCGCGACGCCGGCACTAGCGGACACGCGCACGGCCTTGCCCTTGGGCGAGAACCGAATGCGCTCACCCGGTCTGGCCAGCGATGCGACCGTCTGCCTGCCGCCCTTGGCATTGCGGATCATCTGCGCCTGCCAGGCGACGAAGCACACCGCCTGCGGCGTCGACGCCCAGCGCTGCAGGATCGGAGTCAGGTCTCTGGCGATGTTGCCCTCCAGCGCGAGCAACTGCCGCCGGTACGGGCCGTAGAACGGCAGGATCGCCTCAAGGACGACCGCCAGCACGGCTTGGACGCGCTCGATCAGCGGATTGATCCACGGCAGGTTGCGCGTGATGATCGGCTCGATCTCCGCCAGCAACGGGCCCGCGATGCTGAGCACCGGCTGGTACACCGAACCGAGCGCGAAGGCCTCCGACATGAACGGCCCGGCCATCGGCGCCAGGTTGATCATCGACGACAAGCCGCCCAACTGCTCCGGACGGGGCTCCGGCCAATCCGGGCACTTGGTGGTCGGTCGCCAGTCCTGACCGTCCGGTCCGGTCACCAGCGGTGCGCCGGGGAGCCCGCCAAGGGCGCCCGGCGTTGCCGGGGAGCCGGGTGTTCCGGGCGCCGCCTGCCCCGGAGTGCCCGGTGCCGGTGCGCCGCCGGGCGCCGGAGCGTCCAGCTGCGGCGACGGCAGGTCGCCGCCCGGAGGAGCTGGAACGACCCCGGCAGCACCGGAGGGCGGGAGCGCCAAGGGCGGAACGGCCACCGGTCCACGTTTCTCCGCCGCCCGCTTTGGTGCGTTGTCAGCGGTGGCCGAGACGACGTGATAGCCGGAATCGGCCGTTCCCGACGCCTGCAGCGCGGACGCCGAGGCGGTCAGGATCACGACGACCGCCACGGCGCGGGTGACCAGCACCCCTCTGCTTGCCCGGGCGCTCATCGGTCGCCCCGACCGGCCGAGTCGGCGGCCGCCGACGGTTGCGCCGCGGTGGGCTCGAAAACACCCTCCAGATGCCAGATCCCGGTGAAGCCGTTGAACGGTCCGCCTTCGATGTGGCTGGTCCAAGTAAGGACGAATCGGTTCTCCTTGTCGAGTGTCCCCGACGCCGAGTCACCGGTGACGTTGGCCTTCGTCGGCACGTCGAGCCACTTGTTCGCCACCCAGTCCCACGCGCGACCGGCCGCCTGACCTCCGGGAGCGACCGCGCCCGTGCTGTCCACCGGCTTCGGCGCACCCTGGTTGAACTCCTGCCCGTTCCACGACGCCGCCCACGACGACAGGTCCGCGGTGAGCTTTCCGTCGCTCAGCGTCACCGTCGGCGGAGGCAATTGCGTGCGCGTCTGCGGGTCGGTCTGGTTGGTCGAGATGCCGAACCGGACCGCGAAGAACTTCGTCGGCTTGATGACCGCGTCGGCGAAGGAATCGCCGTTGGACCCGAAGGACGGGCTCGGTTCCGACTGGTAGGCGCCGGTGCGCAAACCACCCGAGGTACCCGGCTCCAGCAGGGTCGCGCGGCCACCGTCGGCGGTCGAGTTGCGGTTCTCCATGTACGGCCCGTTCTCGACGGTGCCACCCGGCTGGAGCATCCGGAACCAGGTTCCGGTCAGCTTTCCGCCGCCCTGGTCCGCTCCCGGGGTGAAGCGGAAGAGGCCGACGAGTTCGCCGTCGCCGACGCCCGAGCCGGACGAACAGGCCGAGATGCCGGAGGCGACCAGCGCCGCCGCGGCCACGGCGATCACCGCCCTGGTGATTCGGTTCACGGGAGTTTCCCTTCTTTCGTACGCACTCCGAGAAGTGCGAGACCAACGGCTCCGGCGCCCGCCGCCAAGCACGCAGCAGGCAAGAGCTGCCAGCCGGTGACACCGGGGATCGGCGAGAGACGGCCCAGTGAATCGAGCGCCCGATAGTTGGTGATGTTGTCGTTGATCTGGCCGACGAGATCGGCAAGATCACGTGAAGCCTGCGGCCAACCGGCTTTGAGCCGGTCGAGCTCGGCGGCGTCGGCGGCGGCCAGTCGGACCCCGGACCCGGGATAGCCGGTGTCGATCTCGCCGACCGCCCCCACGACGATGACGAAATCCGATTGGAGGGTGCGCACCTGCTGTTCGTTCATGATCACCCCGAACCGGTCGACGAGAGCCTGCGCCGGGGCCGCGCTCGTCCACACGCCGCTGGTCAAGACGAAGGCCATCAGGCCCAGTCCGGCCGCCGACGCCACCACCGCGCCGAACCGGGCACCCCGGGTGTCCGACGAGCGCAGCGCGACGCCGCCGCCGACGGCGGCCAGCCCGACCACGACGAGCAGAAGCGGCACCCGGTCGAATCCGCCGATGCCGGCGAGTCGGTCGAAGTCGCCGGTGCCGGCACGCACCGAACCGATCAACTCCGAACCGCGGGCGTCAATCCCCGGTGCCGCGTCCCGATAGGCCGCGACGCCCGGATAGTGCCGGTCGTCGACCCGATAGCGGTCTCCGATGCGGTGCAGTGTCGAAGCGCCGTCGCGCAGGAACACCAGGTCGGCGTCGTAGCGGGCCAGGCTGTCGGGAGCCATCAGCGGTTCGAATCGGTCGAGCAGCTGCGCCCCGGCGGCCACCTTGGCGAACAAACCCAACACGAACGGCGCGGCGACGACCACCAGGCCCACCCCGATCAGGGCCGTCGCCGGCCAGCGCCGGCGGCGCACCCGCGGGGCGCGCGGCACCGCCGGGGCGGGCGGCAGGTCGAGTGCCGCCGGCTCGGGTTCCGCCAGCTCGAGTCCGGCGGGGTCGGCGACCAGCTCAGTCATGCGCGCTGTAGCGCCGGACAAGCCGGTCGGCGTTGGTCAGCAAGGCCGTCGCCAGGGCGACGATCGCGAGCAGCGTCGCGATCCCGGCGGTGCCCTGCCAGAAGCCGCGGTTCGTCGGGGCCACCGTGATGGTGTTGTTCACCACCGGGGGCGCCGCGGTCACCGTGACCGGGGCCCCGGGGGCCGCCGGCGCCCCGGGTACGGCGGGCGCACCGGGCGCACCGGGTGCGGCCGCGCCCCGCTGACCGGGGGCCGCTGCGGCGCCGGTGGCCGTGGCCCGCCCGGTCAACCGCCAGAGGCCGGTGAAGTTGTTGAAGGGACCCCCGACGATCTGACTGGTCCACTCGATGGCGTAGTCACCGGTCTGCGGGTTGTACTTGCCGCGCACGGGCGAGGTCTTGCCCGGCAGCCCGCCGCCGGGCTTGGGCGCACCCTGGTTGAAAACCTGCTTGTTCCACGTCACCCCGAACGCGCTGAGGTCACCGGTGACCTCGCCACCGCTGTGGTAGAGCACGGGGGTGCCGGCGCGCTGCCGGGTCTGCGGGTCGACCTGGTTGGTCGCCGTGGCAAACCCGACGCCGTAGAACTTGACCGGGCGGGTGACGCTGCCCGACAGGGCGTTGCCGGCCGCGTCGAATGCCGCCGCCGGCTGCGGCTGGTAGGCGCCGCTGCGCAGCCCGCCGGCCGATCCCGGGGACAACGGGGTGATCGTCTTGTCCGAGCAGGCCGAATCGCCGTTGGCCAGGAACGGCCCGGCCGTGGTCCCGGCGGGCAGGATCATCCGGAAGTAGGAACCGGTGACCGTGCCGCCCGAACAGGCGCCCGGGGTGATGGCGAACAACCCGTTGATCGGCGTCGGTGCCGCGCTCGCCGCCGGCAGGCCCACCGGCCCGACCGCCAGCCCGGCGGCGGCGGCCACCGACACGGCCGCGCGCATACGAAATCCCAACATGTCCACTCCTTGCTCCCCCTGGCGGACGCGAGACTGCGCGCACCATCGTTCGGGGGCCAAGTGTGGTGATCACCGGCCTGAGCAGACAAGGTTAGATTCGCCAAGACGCTAATCCACCCGCTACGCTGTACCGGTTGTCACGGCGAGGGTGGCGGCGGCGCGAGCCGCGAGACCACCGTTATCGGCGCGACTGAGACAGTCTTCCTGCGTTCGCGCAGATGCTCCTCGGTGTGTGCCCGTCGTGTGCCGCACAGAACCAATCGTTTTGGAATGAGGAGAACCACCATGGCCGCATCTGCGCCGAAGCTGTCCGCCACCCTGCGCGAGGAGAAGGGCAAGGGCGCCGCCCGCCGCGCCCGCCGCGCCGGCAACGTCCCCGCCGTCCTGTACGGCCACGGCGAGAAGCCCCGCCACCTCGCGGTCGCCGCACTCGACTTCGCCGCGATCCTGCGCAAGAACGGCACCAACGCCGTCGTCGACCTCGACATCGACGGTGAGAGCCAGCTGGCCCTCACCTGGCAGGTCGACGTCCACCCGATCAAGAGCTACCTCGAGCACGCCGACTTCCTCATCGTCCGCCGCGGCGAGAAAGTGACCGTCGACGTCCTCGTCGTCGTCGAGGGTGACGCCCAGGGCGGCACCGTGGTCACCCAGGACGCCAACACCCTGCAGGTCGAGGCCGACGCCCTGTCGATCCCCGAGCAGTTCACCGTCTCGGTCGAGGGCGCCACCCCGGGCACCTCCATCCACGCCTCCGACGTGGGGCTGCCCGCCGGCGTCACCCTGGTGTCGCCGGAGGACACCCTGGTCGTCGCCGTGCACGAGGCCAAGGCCGCGGCCGAGCCGACCGACGAGGCCGAGGGCGGGGCAGCCGCCGAGGGCGGCGAGGCCGCCGAGGCTCCCGCCGAGGACGCCGGCGAGTAAGTCGGGACCACCGGCGTGAAACTCGTCGTCGGGCTGGGCAACCCCGGTCCCCGTTACGAGAAGACTCGCCACAACATCGGTGCCATGATCGTCGACCACCTCGCCGCCGAACACGGCGCGAGGTGGTCGACGCACAAGCGCTCCGGCGCGGAGACGGCATCGATCACCCTGGGTGGCGAGTCGGTCCTGCTCGCCAAGGCCCGCAAGTTCATGAACGAATGCGGCGCCAACCTGGGGCCGCTGGCGAAGTTCTACTCGATTCCCCCGGCCGACGTCGTCGCACTGCACGACGAGCTGGACATCGAATTCGGCCAGGTCCGCCTCAAGTTCGGCGGCGGCGAGGGCGGCCACAACGGTCTGCGCTCGCTGACCTCGGCACTGGGCGGCCGCGACTATTCGCGGGTCCGCCTGGGCATCGGCCGTCCCCCGGGGCGCCAGAATCCGGCCGACTTCGTCCTCAAGCCGTTCGCGGCCCGCGACAAGGACGCGGTCGCCCTGTTGATCGCCAACGGGGTCGAGGCCACCGAACTGCTCATCGCGCACGGCCTGGAATCCGCCCAGAACACCGTCCACGCGTGGGGCTGAGTTCTACCCGCCAGTAACCTGAAGGAACACCATCGGCCGCCGCCCGGCCGAGCGCGACAAGGAGTGCATCGTGGCAAACCTCGCGGCAAATCCCGCCCGAACCAATGTGGCCATGCTCGGGATCGGCGCCTGCCGGCCCAAGCGGCTGGTGAGCAATGACGAGGTGTGTGAGGTTCTCGACTCCTCCGACGAGTGGATCTTCGAGCGCAGCGGAATCCGCAACCGCCGCTGGATCTCCGGTGACGAATCGGCGCGCACCCTGGCCGCCACCGCGGCCGAACGCGCCATCACCAACGCCGGCATCGACCGGGAGAAGATCGGCGCGCTGATCCTGGCGACCGGCAGCTGGAAGACCAAGATCCCCCACGGCGGCCCGATCATCGCCTACGACATCGGCCTCAACGGCATCCCCGCCTACGACGTGGCCGCGGGCTGCGGCGGCTTCGGCTACGGGATGGGCATCGCCGCCGACACCGTCCGCGCCGGTTCCGCGGAGTACGTGCTCGTCGTCGGCGTGGAGACGATGTCGGTCGTCATGGACCCGACCGACCGCGGCACCGCCTTCATCTTCGGCGACGGGGCCGGCGCCGTGGTGATCGGCCCGAGCGAGGAGAACGGCATCTCCCCGGTGGTGTGGGGTTCCGACGGTGAGCACGCACAGGCCATCTCGCAGAATTACGACATCCCCGAGTACATGGACCGCGCCCAGGAGTACCAGGGCAAGGACCCGGCCACCGACCCGGTCGGGCGCATGGTCGTGACCATGGAGGGGTCGGCGGTGTTCCGCTGGGCCGCCATCACCCTGCCCAAGGCACTCACCTCGACGATGGAGCTCGCCGGCGTGAACACCTCCGACATCGAGGTGTTTATCCCGCACCAGGCCAATGCGCGCATCAGCGAGCTGATGAAGAAGAACCTCGGCTTCCCCGACGACCTGCCGATGGCCAACGACATCGAGAACACCGGCAACACCTCGGCGGCCTCGATCCCACTGGCGATGGAGGAAATGCTGGCGACCGGCAAGGCCAAAGGCGGCCAGACCGCCCTGCTGCTGGGCTTCGGAGCCGGTCTGAGCTACGCCGGTGCCGTGGTCACGCTGCCGCCGAACCCGACGATCAGCAGCTTCGACGACCTGGACTGATGCCATCGGCGCCCCGGGGCGTACTTCCCAGTAACCGGGTCGCTGTGAGAACGTGGAACGCGGAGCAATGACCGCGGAACAGTCCTGCGGAAAATCAATCCGGGGGAACACGGAAGGCATCACGCACATGGTCGAATTCGCAGAGGTCACCGGGACCCGCAACATCGGGATCCTCGGAATCGGGGCCTACCGGCCCGATCGCGTCGTCACCAACGACGAGATCTGCGAGAACATCGACTCCTCCGACGAGTGGATCTACACCCGCACCGGGATCAAGACGCGGCGCTTCGCCCGCCGCGACGAGACGGCGATGGACATGGCCATCGACGCCGGCCGCAAGGCGATCGCGAATGCCCTGCTGTCCGGTTCGGACATCGACGCGGTCATCGTCGCCACCAACACGCACCTGCTGTTGACACCGGCCGCGGCCACCGCCGTGGCGACCGCCCTGGGCGCCAACGGGGTCCCCGCCTTCGACGTCACCGTCGGCTGTGCCGGCTTCGGCTACGGGATGGCCCTGGCCTCGGACATGGTCCGCGGCGGCAGTGCGACGAACGTGCTCGTCGTCGGTTCCGAGCAGTTGTCGGTCACCATGGACATGAACGACCGCAGCATCTGTTTCATCTTCGGCGACGGTGCGGGCGCGGTCGTGGTGGGCCCGACCGAGCAACAGCAGCTCGGCCCGGTGGTCTGGGGCAGCGACGGCTCCCAGTTCGACGCGATCCGCCAGGACATCGACTGGATCACCTTCCTCGACGGCGACGACCACGCCAACCGGCCCTACCTGCGCATGGAGGGCACCAGCGTCTTCCGCTGGGCCGCCTTCGAGATGGGCAAAGTGGCCCAGCGCGCCCTGGAGGTGGCCAAGGTCGACGTCAGCGACCTCGACGTCTTCGTGCCGCACCAGGCCAATTCACGCATCAACGAGCTCCTCGCCCGCAGCCTGAACCTGAACGAGAGCGCCGTCATCGCCAACGACATCGAGCACACCGGCAACACGTCAGCGGCCTCGATCCCGTTGGCGATGGAAGACCTGCTGTCCACCGGCAAGGCGAAGCCCGGCGACACCGCGCTACTCCTCGGCTATGGCGCCGGCCTGTCCTATGCGGCGCAGGTGGTCAAGATGCCGCCGGTGCCGTTCGAGTAGCGACTCCTAGCCCGGCGAGGCCTTCCCGACCCGCCAGTACCCGCAGAACGTCACGTTCGACTTGGGCACGCCCCGGTCGTTGACCAGGTGCCGGCGGACCCCGGTGGCCACCGCCGACTCGCCGACGGCGAACGCGTAGAGGCTCGGGGCGAGGTCCAGTTCGCGCAGCGCCGGCAGGGCTGCGGTCCCCGGAGCGGAGTCGGGGTCGCGGATCACCCAGTGCACCGTCATCCCCTCGGGTGCGTCCACGTCTTGGCGGTCGCGGTCGTCGAAGAGCTCGATGATCGCGTCCCCGTCGGCGTCGCGCGGCATGTCGCGCAGGATGCCGAGGGCGGCCGGCATACCACTCTCATCGGCGACGATGAGGTGCTTGCCGGCCGGCACCGGTGCCCACCCGCAACCCTGGTCGATGAGCGCGATCTGGGCGCCCGGCTCCACCGACGACGCCCACGGACCGGCCACCCCTTCGGTGCCGTGGACGATGAAATCGATGTCGATTTCGCCGGTGGCCGGATCGTACTGCCGCAGCGTGTAGTTGCGGATCATCGGACGGGTGCCCTTGGGCAGCGTCATGAATTTCAACAGCCCACCGAACCCGAACCGCTGCGGCAGGTTGTCGAGCCGGTCGCTGTCCCGAACGGGGATGGCCAGGCGGAACCACTGGTCGAAACCGGTGTACTCGAAGCGGTCCAAATCCCCGCCGCCCAGGGTCACCCGGATCACGTGCTCTCTCTTGGTGCGGGAGGGGTGTCGTGCGGCTGCTCAGTATCCCCACTGAGGGTTGCCGTTGCACCCGCCGATTTCGGCACAGGTGGCCTTCCAATCGAGCTTCCAGCGGCCATCGTCGCGGACGTAGTGCCCCTTCAGCTTCTGGGCCGGGAATCCGGCGATGGTGCCGATGATCGGCACCGACATCGTGGTCCCGGAAATCGCCGGCGCCGCGGTCGCACGGATGGTGATCGACAGCAGGTCATAGCTCTGGCCGAAGTTCTTCAACATCTTGATGTTCTTACGCAGCTGCGGCGTGTCGCCCCGGTAGCTGTTCGCCAGTTTCGGCGCCTCGCCGATCGCCGGATTCCACATCGCGACGTACTGCAGCTCGAGTTGCTTGGCGGACGGCCGTTCAGCGCGCACGTACAGGTCGCCGGTCTTGGATTGTTTCACCGTCGAGTCGGCGTTGGCCGGCGCGGCCAGGCCCAGTGCCAGCAGTAGTGCCGACAGGCAGGCCACCGTCAGTCTCGTGATCATCGTCGAGTCCCCTTGTCTTTTTCGTCCTCATCGACAAGCTCCGGGAGCGCCCGGACTGGGGTCCTCGGTAAGGCTTGCCTTAGCGACGCTAGAGCAGCACACGCGCATAAGTCAACGTGACATGTATTTCTTCTGCGGCGCGATAGCCTCGACGCATGGCACCTGCGACCGGGAAGTCGACGAGGCCGCGCGGTCGGCCCCGCATCGACGGGCCGCACCCGCCGCTGAGCCGTGACACGATCACCGACGCCGCGCTGCGCCTCGTCGCCGACGAGGGGTTCGGCGCGCTCACGATGCGCACCCTCGCCCAGAACCTCGACGTCACCGTGCGCGCCCTGTACCGCCACGTCGCCGATCGGCAGGAGGTGGTCGACCTTCTCGCGGCCCGGATCATCGACCTGCAAGCCGAGCACGTCTTCGACGTCGACGATTGGCGTGCCGGGGTCCGCCAGCTCTACCGGGGCACCCGCGAGGCCTACCGACGCATCGGCCGCGGTGTCCTGTTCGCGTTTGACGAGACCGTCACGCCGTCCGAACTCCCCGAGGGCCGAATCCTGCTCCCCGAACAGCTCCTCGCCTCCCTGACGAGAATCGGGCTGTCCCTGCCCGACGCCCTGCTCTGGCGCCAGCAATTCCTCACCGACGTCTTCGGCTTCGCCCTGCTCGTCGACTACCGCTACGACCGCACCCCCGACGAACTGCGCGTCGCCCTGGCCGCCCCGGTTCCGCCGCCGTGGCTCGATGCCCACCCCGACGCCGTCGCCCCCTTGGCCCGCGAGGCCCTTCGACTGCCGCCGCGATCGGCCGACGACCTCTTCGAGCAGACGATCGCCCGCGCGATCCGCACGATCGAAGCCATGCGGACGGCACCCCGGCCCGACACCCCCGGTATCCTCGACGGGTGAGTTCCAGCCCCGACACCATTGCGCGCGAGGTTCGTCGGCGGCGCACCTTCGCCATCATCTCCCACCCCGACGCGGGTAAGTCGACGATGACCGAAGCCCTGGCCCTGCACGCCCGCATGATCAGCGAGGCCGGCGCCGTCCACGGCAAGGCGGGCCGCAAGGCCACCGTCTCGGACTGGATGGAGATGGAGAAGGCCCGCGGGATTTCGGTGAGCTCGACGGCGCTGCAGTTCAACTACACGCCGACGGGCTTGGCCAACGACGACCCGGACCCCTCGGCACTGCCCAACGTGATCAACCTGGTCGACACACCGGGCCACGCCGACTTCTCCGAGGACACCTACCGGGTGCTGACCGCCGTCGACGCGGCCGTCATGCTCATCGATGCCGCCAAGGGCCTCGAACCCCAGACCCTGAAACTGTTCCAGGTGTGCCGCCACCGCGGCATCCCGGTGATCACCGTGGTCAACAAGTGGGACCGGCCGGGACAGACGCCACTGGAGTTGATCGACGAGATCTCCGAGCGCATCGGCCTGACGCCGACGCCGCTCTACGTCCCGGTCGGCATCGCCGGCGACTTCCGCGGCCTCTACGACCGCCGCAGCGGGAAGTACATCAAGTTCTCCCGCACCGCGGGCGGGGCCAAGATCGCCCCGGAGGAACTGCTCGACGCCGAGACCGCCGCGGCGACCGAGGCTGACGCGTGGACCGCCGCAGTCGAGGAGAGCGAATTGCTCTCGGAGATGGGCCAGGACCACGACCAGGAACTGTTCCTGGCCGGCGAGACCTCGCCGATGATCTTCACCTCGGCGATGCTGAACTTCGGTGTGCGCCAGCTCCTGGAGGCCCTGGTCTCCTACGCGCCGGCACCGGCGGGGCGGGCCGACGTCGACGGGACCGTCCGCGAGGTCACCGACCCGTTCTCGGCCGTCGTCTTCAAGGTCCAGGCCGGGATGGACTCGAGCCACCGCGACCGGCTCGCCTACATGCGCATCGTCTCCGGCGAGTTCGAGCGCGGCATGGTGGTCACCCACGCCCAGACCGGCCGCCCCTTCGCGACGAAGTACGCCCAGGCGGTCTTCGGCCGCGACCGCTCGACCGTGGACACCGCCTTCCCCGGTGACGTGGTCGGACTGGTGAACGCCACCGCGCTCGCGCCCGGCGACACCCTGTTCGACGGCCCGCGGGTCGAGTTCCCGCCGATCGGCTCCTTCGCCCCGGAACACTTCGCCACGCTGCGCGCCCGCACGGCCGGCAAGTACAAACAGTTCCGCAAGGCGATGGACCAACTGGAGTCCGAGGGCGTGGTCCAGGTGCTGCGCAACAACACCCGCGGCGATGCCTCCCCGGTCCTGGCCGCGGTGGGGCCGATGCAGTTCGAGGTCGTGACCGCGCGGATGCTCGCCGAGTTCACCGTCGAAACGCTGTTGGAACCGCTCGGCTACTCGCTGGCCCGCCGCACCGACGAGAACAGCAGCGCCGAGCTCGACCGGCAGCGCGGCGTCGAGGTGTTCACCCGGACCGACGGTGCGCTGTTGGCCTTGTTCAGCGACAAATGGCGACTGCAGTACATCGAGAAGGAGCATCCGGACTTGACCCTGGAACCGCTCGTCGCGGCGGGCGACTGATGACGCCGCGCCGCCGCCACCCGCTCGTCGCCGCCACCGCGGTGGCAGCCGCCGCGCTGGTCGCCGTGACCGCCTGTTCGGGGGACCCCGAACCCGCGCCGACCAGCCCCGATCCGTCGGCGGCCCGTCCCGGCACCCCGCGGGTCTCAATGCGTGAATGCCAGGAGATCCCCTCCGACGGACGCGTGTACCGCTCGGGGGCGAATCTGGTGTTCGAGCGCGGCTCGATGCTGGTGGCGCTCCCGAAGGACCGCCATCCCCGGCCCACGACGCCGTCGGCGGCACCCACCCCGATCCCCGGCACCCCGACCCCGCCGCCGGGCCCCGGGATCCCACCGGCACCGGTCCCGCCCACCCCGGTCCCCCCCACGCCGGTCCCACCGCCCAATGTGCTCCCGAATCCGGCACCGCCGCAGAACGTACCGGCCCCGGTTCCCCCGCCGGCCCCGGGCTATCCGCCGGCCCACCACCGCCATCACCATTCCGGGCTGAACGGCCCGTCCGGGCACCAGGCCGTCCCGGTCACCAATGCTCCCACCGCCCCCGACGCCGAGTCCGACGAATGCGTGTCGTTCCGCAAGTGGGGCAACCGCTCGCCCGAGGTACCGCCGGACGGGCTGCTCTTCACCTTCCGCGGCCGGGGCAACGAAGGCGGCCAGATCTCGTTCGCGGCCGTGGCCCTCACCGGCGGGGTGCTGCCCCCGCTCGGCCCGGTGCGGCCCACCATCGGACCGCTGGTCACCACCATCCCGGCGGACATCGGAGTCTCGCTGGGCGGCAAGTACTACCTGGCCACCGGGTGCCCGCTCAAAATCGTGGCGATGTCCTCGCATCGTGCGGCCGGACATTTCGCCTGCCCCAACGCCCTCCCGATGAAGGAAAACCCGCTCGGGCCCGACGATTCGACGCCAGACGCCGACGACGAGGAGACGCCGACCGCGGCGCCCGGGCAACCCGCACCGCCGGCGCCCGGCAATCCAGCACCGCCGGCGCCCGGCAATCCAGCACCGCCGGCGCCCGGCCATCCAGTACCGCCCGCGCAGGCGAATCCCGACGCTATCCCCCTGTCCGGGTGGTTCGAGGTGAAGCCCTAACCGGACCGGTCGGCCGGTTCAGTCCCCGACGATCCGGCGGACGACGGCCGGATCGACGTCGTCGATCGACGCCGGGGTGAAGGCGGGCTGTCGATCCTTGTCGACGAGGACGGCGCGCACCCCCTCCGCGAAATCGGGGGTCACGGTGATCTGCTCGGCGGCGTGGAGCTCCCGGTCGAAGCACTGGTCCAACGAGCTCGTCGCCCCGCGGGCGATCATGTCCGCGGTGACCACCAGACTCGTGGGCGAGCACCCGTCCATCAACGCGGCCATCTCGCGGGCCCAGTCGTCGCCACCGCGCAGCCCGCCGAGGACCGCGGGCACCGAGTCGGTACCGCCGAAGTAGTCGGCGATCGCGCGCAGCGGCAGCGGGTCGGCGGCGGGCGCCTCGTCGAAACGGGACAGCGCCTCCCCCAGCGGCACCCCGGAGCGGATCGCATCGGCGAGGTCGCCGACCGAGGCCGAGGCGACCGAGTGCGTGGCCAGCCCCACCTCGATCGCCTGCGTGCCGCGGATCCGCGCGCCGGTCAGCCCCAGCCAACGCCCGACCCCGACCGGCAGCCGCGGCAGGAAGTAGGTCGACCCGATGTCGGGGAAGAACCCGATCGCGGTCTCGGGCATCGCGACCAGCGCCTTTTCGGTGACCACCCGCACCTCACCGTGGACGCTGATACCCAGACCGCCGCCCATGGCGGCGCCGTCGATGAGCGCGACATACGGCTTCGGGAAATTGGCGATCAGCTGGTCGAGCGTGTACTCGGAGCTGAAGTAGCGCGTGATCGCCGCCGAGTCGCCGGCCAGCGCGAAGTCCCGGATCGCGCGGATGTCGCCGCCGGCGCAGAACGCCCGGTCGATCCCCGAGGTCACCAAGACGGTCGCCACCGACGGGTCGTCGGCCCACCGCTGCAAGACCGGGGTTAGATCGTCGATCATCTCCTGGTCGAGGGCGTTGAGGGCTTTCGGCCGATTGAGGACGATTTCGCCAACACCGTTGGCGACCGCGGTCATGATGGAAGACATGACGCACACCCTACCGACCTGCGATCCGATGGCGATCCCATGAGCGGCTCCGCGTGGACGTCCAGCAGCCCGGCCGGACCATTACAATGCTCATTGTCATACAGCGGTTCGCCGTGCCATACTCAGCCAATGCTTACCTCCGACATGTACGCGGCCGGCGCGCACCCGGCGAACCTCGCCGCCGACGCCGGTGGCGGTGCCGCCCTCGACCAGGTCTTCGGGATGACCGCCGTCGCCGCCGTCGTCTCGATCCTGCTGTTGTGGATCGCCTACCGCCACCGCACGTACAAGTCCGACTGGCTCCAGGACTGGGCGAGCTGGCTGGGCCGGATCGGCGACCGCCCCACCTGGTCGGTCATCCCGGTCTTCCTGTTCACCACGACGATCCTGACCGCCTTCCTCGGCTTCATCTGGGACGTCAGCCTGCACATCGGCCGCGGCCGCGACGACGGGCCGCTGGCCAACCCGGCGCACTACTTCATCCTCGTCGGCCTGTTCTTCCTCTTCATCGCCGGCGCACTCGCGATGATCCTGCCGCGCAACGACGACCGCTCGGTCGCCAAGCCCGGCATGGCCGCGGTGCGGATCACCCGTGACTGGTTCAGCCCGACGGCCGGGATCCTCGTCGCGGCCTGTGGCCTCTACGCGCTGATCGGCTTCCCCCTCGACGACATCTGGCACCGCATCTTCGGCCAGGATGTGACCCTCTGGGGCCCGACGCACCTGATGTTGATCGGCGGCGCGGGATTCTCCCTGATCGCGATCATCCTGCTCATGCACGAGGGCTACCTGGCCGCCACCGCGAGCAAGCAGAAGCAGCAGGTCCCCACCGGCGAGCCGTCGCGCCTGTTCGGCTGGCAGATCCCCGCGTGGGTGGTCGGCCCGACCATGACCAAGATCTCCCAGAGCCTGGCCTGCGGCGGTCTGCTCATCGGACTGTCGGTGTTCCAGGTCGAGTTCGACTTCGGCGTCCAGCAGTTCCGCCTCCTCTTCCACCCGATGCTGATGATCGCCGCCGGCGTCTTCGGCTGCGTGGTCGCCCGCCTGTGGGCCGGTACCGGCGGGGCGATCATCGCGGTGGCCTTCGCCGCGGTCATCCGGACCGTCGTGGCCGTCCTCGTCGGCCCGATCCTCGGCGAACCGACCAACACCTTCCCGCTGTACCTGGCCATCGCCGTGGTGGTCGAGTTGTTGGCCCTCATCCCGCGCCTGCGCGACAACGCGTTGACCTTCGGCGCCGTCGCCGGGCTGGCGGGCGCGACCGTGGGCGCGTTCGGCGAGTCGCTGTGGGTCGGTTCGATGTTCGTCACCCCGTGGCCCGCGAGCCTGTGGCCCTCGGCCCTGGCCGTCGGGATCCCCGTCGGCGTGACGGTCGGCCTCACCGCCGGACTGCTGGTCCGCGCGCTGCAGCCCCGACCGCTGCCCCGCCCGGCGGTACGCCGTTCGATCGTGGTGGCGATGATCCTCGTCGTGGCCGGTTCGACCCTCTGGGGGTTGCACATCACCGTCCCGCAGAACGCCTCGGCCACCATTGCGCTTACCGAGGCCGCGCCGGTCGACGGGTTCCGAATGGTGACCGCCGACGTCGAGATCGCGCCGACCGACCTCATCAGCGACGATCCCGAATGGGTCACCATCCTCGCCTGGCAGGGCGGCGGCGACACGCTGCGCGGGTTGGTGATCGACCGCCTGGAGAAGGTGGGGCCGGGTCGGTACCGCTCCACCAAGCCGGTTCCGGTGGACGGCAATTGGAAGACCGTGCTGCGCGTCCAAGACGGCACGATGCTGACCGCGCTGCCGATCTTCATGGCCGCCGATTCGGCGATCGGGGCTGCCGGCGTCGCCGCCACCCCGCACATCGTGCGTCCGCTGGGCCGCGAGATCGACGTCCTGCAGCGCGAGCGCAACTTCGACCACCCGGCGTGGCTGTTCTCCGCGGCGACGTGGGTGGTGGCCGCGATGACCATCGCGCTCATCTGGGTCTTGTGCTGGGGTGCGGCCCGCATCAACGCCGCCTATTTCCCCCGGGAGGACCAGGCGCCGCTGAAGTTCCAGGGCAAGCGCGGGTCGTCGGCCAAGCGAACCCCGGCCGCTACCTCCTCGGCGTAGCGGGATGGACCCGGTCTACCTGGCCGACCACTCGGTCGTCACCGCGATCCCGGCTTTCGTCCCGGCTTTCATCGTCGTCGCCGTCATCGTGACGATGGTGCTGCGCGACCGGCGCCGCGACGAGGCCGACCGCGAGGAGGAGGGCGCTTTCCTCGACGAGGATGAGCTGCCCGAGTCCGAGCGCGACGAGGACCGGTGGTGACGCAACTGCTGGCCCACGGGACCGGCGAGGCCGCGGCGTTCCCGGTGGACATCACCTATGCGCTGATCGGCGGGTCGTGGGCGCTGGCGATCTCCTTCCTGGTGCTCGCCTTCGCCTGGAAGTCGCCGCGGCTGGGCCCGGACAAGCACGTGGCCGTTCTCCCCGGGCTGACCCGGCTGGCCGATTCCCCCGTCCTGCGCACCGCACTGGGGGTGCTCGGCATCGCTGTCGCGGTCGGCGCCGTGACCACCGGGTTCCTCGCCCGCGACGAGCACGACAACCCGCTGGTCGGGGCCTTCTTCATCTGGCTGTGGGCCGGGTTGGTCCCGACGTCGCTGCTGTTCGGCCCGGTCGGGCGGTTCCTGTCGCCGGTGCGCACCCTGCACCGGTGGGGGTCGGCGGCGGTGGGGCGGCCTCCCCGGCGCGGCCTGCTCGACTACCCACAATGGCTGGGACGCTGGCCCGCGGCGGCCGGCCTGTTCGCCTTCGTCTGGCTCGAGCTCGCCGTCGTCGAGAAGGGCTTCGGCGCCGTCGCGTGGTGGTGTGCCGCCTACCTGGTGATCACCGCGGTGGGCGCGGTCGTCTTCGGGGACACTTGGTTCTCCCGCGCCGAGCCGTTCGAGGTCTACAGCGCCACCATTGCGACGTTGAGCCCGCTCGGACGGGATCGGTCGACGCGGATGCTGGTGCTGCGCAACCCCTTGCGCGGGCTGTCGGACTACGGCACCTGGCCGGGGGCGGTGGCGGTCATCGCGGTCTTGCTGGGATCAACCGCGTTCGACGCCTGGTCGGCCACCCACAGCGCGGTCGGTATCCCGGCGCGCACCGCGATCCTGGCGGCGTTCATCCTGGGCGTGGGCGCGACCTTCTGCCTCGCCACGATGGCCACCGGCGGCGTGACCCCCGCACAGCGGCGGGCCATCCCCGGGGAGATGGCGCACACGCTGATCCCCATCGCGGTGGGCTACCTCGTTGCGCACTACGCGAAGTATTTCGTCGAGGACGGTCAGGTCGTCCTCCACTCCTGGCTCAAGGCCGTGGGGCTCGGCACACCGGCCATGTGGACCCCGTTCACCGACCATCCGACCGCCTTGTCGGTGCTGGCCGTCGCGGCCATCATCGTCGGGCATCTGCTCGCCGTCGTGGCCGCGCACGACGCGGCACTGCGCATCCTTCCGCGCCGCCGCCACCTCACCGGTCAGCTGGCGCTGATGCTGCTGATGGTCGGCTACACCTTCACCGGGCTGTGGCTGCTGTTCGGCGGTTGATCCGAGGCCGTCGGCGCCTCGTCCGGTCCGAACCAGTCGACGAGTTTGTCGGCCACCCGCTCGTCGTTGAGCAGGGTGAAATGGTGCGACTTGCCCAGGTGCAGCCCGTTGGCGGGCGCGAAGCCGATACGACGGGTGACGGTGTCGCCGCTCGCACTGTGGTGCAGCACCAGCCCGTCGCCGATGATGCGCGACAACGGGTTTCGCGGGTTCGCGGTGACGGTCGCGGAGACGAAGTAGTGCTCGGCGCCCGGGAGTAGCTCGACCTCGGCGGCGACGGCGCGCGCCAGGTCGTCGGGGTCCCGCCCAGTCCAGTCCTCGTCGACGATCGACCCGCCGCGCAGATCCCGGATTCCGCCGCTGCGACGGCGCAACAGCCTGCCGAAGGCCCTGGTCTCCGGCAGCCGCATGAGGGCCGCGCTGCCGTGGTGGGCGATTCCTTCGAGCGGGGCGCCGAGGTGCGGTGTCCCGAGGCTGACGCTGGCGGTCACCATGTGGACCCAGCTGTGGCCGGCGGCCCGGCCGTAGTGGGCGGCGCTGCGCGCCACCAGCCCGCCCATCGAATGGCCGAGCAGGCCGATCGACTCCACCGGCACCGGCCAGCGGCGCACCACCTCGTCGAGGAGTTCGGCGAGGTCGCGGCCGTTCGTGGAGATGTGGCGGCCGGTGTTGTAGCGCAGGAAGACGGTGGTGACGCCCTCGCGTGCGAGCCGTGGCCCGTAGGGTTCGGATTCGCCGATCGCCCAGGAGTATTCGGTCTCGACCAGCCCGTGCACGGCCACGACGATCCGCCCGGTGGCCCCCGGGTAGGCCCGCGCCAGCGCGTCGGCAGTCGGCTCGACCGCCACCCCGTCGACGCGGAGGGACATCGCCTCGGCGAGGGGTGACTGGCGCGCGTCGAGTTCGTCGCCGATCACCCCGTTCACGGCGGCGATGATCGCGGCGCCGGTCTTGGTCGTCGACGGCGGGCGCTGCAGCGGCAAGTCGCCGACCCGTCCGCCGACCGAACCGGCGATCGTCATCGACTCGCCGACGATCCGGTAGACGCTGTCGGTGATGACGTCGTGCACGGCCTTGACCGGGGCCGATACCGGGCCCACACCCCACCGCACCGCGGCGAAGATCCGGTCGGAGACGGCTCGGTGGGTGTCGTGGATCCCCGCGGAGGCCTTGCCGAGTTCGGTCAGCCCGAGTTCGGACAAGGCGCGCACCTCGGTGCGCCGGTCTAACGTCGTCATGGTTCGAGTGTACATCTGTGCACTGAAACCTTGTCTGGTGCACCCGGCAATATTCGCTGTACGGCCGCCTCGAGACCACCTAGCCTGGTCGGCACCGATGTCTATTCCCCCCACTCCTCCCTCCTCCGCCGCCCAGCCGATCGCGGGGGTCACCGCCTCCGGCGTGGACTTCGCCTGGCCGGACGGCTCCCCCGTCTTCACCGGCCTGACCGCAACCATCCCCACCGGCCTGAGTTCGCTCGTCGGCGCCAACGGCGTCGGCAAGACGACGCTGCTGCGGCTGATCACCGGCGACCTGCGTCCGACCGCCGGTTCGATCAGCACCGTCGGGACCGTCGCGCGACTCGACCAGACCCCCGCGGCCGATCCCTCGGCGAGGGTCGCCGACCTGATGGGCATCAGCGCGACGCTGGCGGCATTGGCGCGGATCGAAGGCGGGTCGGTCGCCGCGGCCGACTTCGACGCGGTCGGTGACGACTGGGACATCGCCGAACGCGCCCGAGCCGAACTCGACGCGCTCGGCCTGCCCGACGTGGCGTTGGACCGCCCGATCGCCGAATTGTCCGGCGGCGAGGGCACCCTCGTCGCCCTCGCCGGGTGTCTGCGACAGCGCCCGTCGGTGTTGCTGCTCGACGAACCGACCAACAACCTGGACCGTCGGGCCCGCGGCCTGCTGTTCGAAGCCCTCGGCGGCTTCGCCGGAACGTCGGGCCGCTGTGCCGTCGTCATCAGCCACGACCTGGAACTGCTGGAGTTGGTCGACACCACCATGGAGTTGTACCGGCCGCGGCCCGGCGCCCCGGTGCAGCTGCGCGCCTTCGGCGGCCCCTACTCGCATTACCGCGAGGCCATCGACGCCGAGCAGGAGGCGGCCGAAGCCGCCGTCGCCAACGCCAGCGGCGATCTGGCCAAGCAGCAGCGCGAACTCGCCCAGGCCCAAACCAAACTGGCCCACCGCGCCCGCACGGCGCGCAAGGCGCAGGAGGAGAAGCGGGTCCCGAAAATCGTCGGCGGTCTGCGCCGCAATGCCGCCCAGGTGTCGGCCGGAAAGCTCGCGAACGCCCACCGCGACGACTTCGGGGCGGCCAAGGAACGGCTCGCCCACGCCGGCGATGCCATCCGCAAGGACCGGCACGCCGTGATCTCGCTGCCGCCGGTCGAGGTGCCCGCCCGGCGCCAAGTCGTCATCGACGACCGGCTGCGGATGGACGGACCCGAACGGGTCGCGATCACCGGACCCAACGGCTCGGGAAAGTCGACGATGCTGCGCGACCTGGTCGCGTCCGCTGCCATCGCGGTCCCGTACTGCTATGTGCCCCAAACGATCAGCTTCCCCGACGAACAGGAAACGGTGGCCGGCGCGGCACGGGACGCGGTACCCGAGGCCTCCGCGGAGGCACTCCACGCCTCCCTCGCCCGCTTGGGCCTGCGGGGCGACGCGGGCGCCCAACCGATCCACACGCTCTCGGGCGGGCAACGCTTGCGGGCCGCGCTGGCCATCGGCCTCGTCGCCGATCCGCCGCCGATGCTGCTGATCCTCGACGAGCCCACCAACAACCTCGACATCGACACCGTCGAGGTGCTGGCCGATGCCTTGGCGCAGTGGCGCGGCGCCCTGTTGCTGGTCTCCCACGACGAAGGAT
Source organism: Gordonia crocea (assembly GCF_009932435.1). Taxonomy (NCBI): domain Bacteria; kingdom Bacillati; phylum Actinomycetota; class Actinomycetes; order Mycobacteriales; family Gordoniaceae; genus Gordonia; species Gordonia crocea. The sequence continues at coordinate 1,133,895 of NZ_BJOU01000001.1, read as the reverse complement.
TCCTCGACCGCGTCGGGGTGGACCGGCGCGTACCGTTGGCCAAATGACCACGATCACCCTGAACGACGGCACGTCCATCCCCCAGTTCGGATTCGGCACCTGGCAGATCCCCGACGCCGAGGCAACCCCCCGGGTGGCCGAGGCCTTCGAAGCGGGCTACCGCCACATCGACACGGCCCAGATGTACGGCAACGAGTCCGGCGTCGGCCGGGCCATCGCAACGAGCGGATTGGCCCGCGAGGACATCTACATCACCACCAAGCTGAACAACAACAATCACGCCCCCGACCGGGCGATCGCCTCGATCGACGACTCCCTGGAGCGCCTCGGGCTCGACTACGTCGACCTCTTCCTCATCCACTGGCCGCTACCGATGATCGACATCGACTACGTCGACACCTGGCATGCCCTCGAAGAGATCCGCGGCACCGGGAAGGCCCGGTCGATCGGGGTTTCCAGTTTCACCGAGGAGAACCTGCGCCGGGTGGTCGCTTCCGCGTCGATCGTGCCGGTCGTGAACCAGATCGAGGTCCATCCCTACCTCTCGCAGACCGCGTTGCGGTCGGTCGACGCCGACCTCGGAATCGCCACCGAGGCGTGGTCGCCCCTCGCGCAGGGACAGGTCTTCGACGATCCGGCGCTCGCAGCCATCGCGGAACGGCTCGACCGGCCGGTGTCTGCGGTGGTGCTCGCCTGGCACCTGCACCGCGGCGACATCGTCTTCCCCAAGGCGTCGAGTGCGGCCCGAATCCGGGAGAACTTCGCCGCACAAGACCTGAAGCTGGGTGCCGACGATATCGCCGCGATCGACGCGCTCGACCAAGGTCGCCGGATCGGCCCGGACCCGGCGACGTTCGACTGGGTGCCCAACGAAGAGGTCTGACCGCACTTCTTCCGACGAGGCCCCGCCTCGTCATATCTGCAGGTCAAACTGCCAATCCGCGGTTGTCAGACCCCTGATCTAGTGTAGGTGTAAATAGAAGGACATCAGTACACAGTTTCTAATCCGAGTTTGCACCACACGATGCGAACCTGGATCTGGGGGGGCCACATGAACCACGACGAACTCGCCACATTCGTCACCGAACTGGCCGATGATTTGGCGCCGACTGCGGTCGCATCCGGGGCCGGCCTGGGTGCCTTGTTGGCGTCAGCGGAAGAGATCGTCGACGACAAGGCCGTGTTGGGGGTGATGGTCACCGCGGTCCGGATGGGCAACATCGCCTCCTATCTCTTGGCCGCCGCGACAGCTCGCGCCGAGGCCATCGGCATCCCGGTACGGCACCGGTTGAAGAACGGCCGGGACCTGTTGCGGGAATTGCCGTTGGCACCGTCCACCGTCAACCGGGTGGCCCGGTTGGCCCAGCATCTGGATGATCTGCCGAACGTGGTGCGTGACGTCCGCGACGGCGACCTCACCGTCGAGCATGCGGATGCGGTGATCCGCGGTCTCGACCACATCGCCACCCGCATCGGCCCAACCGGTTTCGACGAGGTACGGGAGAAGACCGCCACCACACTGTTGGCACATGCGCGGATTGATCAGCCCGCCCAAGTCATCGAGAAAGCCCGCGAACTGGGCCACGAGTTGGCGCCGCTGGATCCGCCCTCCACCCCACCGGCAGACAATCCGTCGTTGAACCAAGCAACGATCAGCCGGACTGATGAAGGGCGTGTGGCCCTCGAAGCTGATCTGGATCAGCTGTCCGGCGAGAAACTCCACACCGCCCTGGATGCCCTGGCGAAGCCCATCCCGGCACCCGACGGCTCCCCCGATCCGCGTCCCCGGGCCCAACGCACCGCCGACGCCCTGGTCAGCGTGATCAGCAGCTACCTGGCATCACGGAATCGCCCGACGGTGGGCGGAATCGTCCCGCACATCACCATGACCGCGCCCTTGCCTGTCCTGGTACCCGACAGCCCTCTAGGCGAGGCTCACGCCGCACGGCTGGGATTCACCGGATCGGTATCAGCGGACACCGCACGGGAAATCGCCTGCGGCAGTGCTGAAGTCGCCGCGCTGATCACTGCGGACTCGGTGCCGTTAGATGCCAAACGCACCCAACGATTCGTCACCGGCACCCTCCGCCGCGCGTTAGAAGCACGCGACGGCGGATGCCAATTCCCCGGCTGCGGCAGACCACCAGCCTGCTGTGAAGGCCACCATATTCAGCACTGGGCCGACGGCGGCGAGACAAACCTCAAAAACACCGTCCTGCTGTGCTCGCTGCACCACCACACCTACATCCACGGCAAAGGCTGGAACATCCAAATCGGCTTCGACGGCCACCCCTGGTTCCAGAGTCCCGAAGGAGGTGACTGGATCCGCTGCCACAACCGACGCACCCTCACCCTCGCCAACCACGCCGCCGCCTAACCCCGGCCGCGGCCTGACATCTCGACCCAGCGATTTCAAACCAGCGCAGCACCTTCGGCCCCCGGGCCACACACGTACCTTGAGAACTTCATACCGGCCCCTCAGCCCAGGTCTTCGACGGCCTCGGCCGCGGCCAGCCACTCGGCCTCGGCCTGGTCTTTCTCGGCAACAACTCGCTTGAGTTCGGCGTCGAGCTCCACCAGACGCGCCGGATCGGTGGCGGCGTCAACCAGATCGGCGTGCAACTGCGCCTCCCGTGCAGCGAGCTTGTCGATCTGGCGCTCGAGACGGCCCATCGCCTTGCGCGCCTCCCGATGCTCAGCCGACGAGGTCTTCGGCTGTGCCCCCGCCTTAGCCGCTGCCTTAACCGCCGCTGTCGCTGGCGCCTTCGCCGACGCCGCAGCCGTCGGGCCGGCACCGGCGATCAGCTCTTGGCGCTGCTGGAGGTACTGCTCGATGCCGCGCGGAAGGTTCGTCAACTTCCCGTCGCCGAATAACGCCCACGTCGAGTCGCAGATCCGCTCGATCAGGTAGCGGTCGTGGCTGATCACCACGAGCGTACCCGCCCACCCGTCGAGGAGGTCCTCCACCTGCTGCAGGGTGTCGATGTCGAGGTCGTTGGTCGGCTCGTCGAGCAACAGGACATTCGGCTCGGCCATCAGCACCCGGGTCAGCTGCAGGCGCCGTCGCTCGCCGCCGGACAGGTCCCCGACCGGTGTCCGCTGCCGCGCCGGCGAGAAGCCCAAGCGCTCGGCCAGTTGACTCGCGGACAACTCCTTGTCGCCGACCATCATCCGCGTGGCCACCTCCTCGACCGCGTCGAGGACCCGCTGATCCGGATCGAGATCGTCGAGTTCCTGGCGGAGCCATCCGATGGACACCGTCTTGCCCTCGATCCGCCGACCGGGTGCCACCGGGACCTCGCCGGCCAACGCGCGCAGCAGCGTGGTCTTGCCGGAACCGTTGACGCCGACCAGGCCGATCCGCTCCCCCGGCGCCAGTCGCCAGGTCAATCCGTCAAGGAGGACCGTCGACGATCCGTCCGCGGCCGGCGGGGTACTCAGATGGGCGTCTTCCAACTCGATGGCGACCCGACCCAGGCGGCGTTTGGCGAAGGCCGACAGGGTGACGGTGTCGCGCGGCGGCGGCACATCGGCGATGAGCCGCTCGGCCGCCTCGATCCGATACTTCGGCTTCGACGTCCGGGCCGGCGGACCGCGCCGCAGCCAGGCCAATTCCTTGCGCGCCAGGTTGCGCCGGCGCTCCTCGGCGGCATCGGCCAGCCGGGTGCGTTCGGCGCGGGCGAAGACCCAATCGTTGTACCCGCCGTCGTACTCGTCCACGGTGCCGCCATGGACCTCCCACGTGCGCTGAGCGACGGTATCGAGAAACCACCGGTCGTGGGTCACGACGACGACGGCGTCCCCGCGCGAGACCAGATGCCGTGCCAACCACTCGACGCCTTCGATGTCGAGGTGGTTGGTGGGCTCGTCGAGGACGAGCACGTTGGCATCGGCCACCAAGGCGGCCGCCAGCGCGACGCGGCGGCGCTGGCCGCCGGACAATTCACCGGTGCGGCGGTCCAGCAAATCGGCGACACCGATCCCGGACAGCACGTCACGGATACGCGGATCGCCGGCCCACTCGTGCTCGGCAACCCCCAGCGACCCGACGACGACCTCCGCGACCGTCGCCTCGGGCGGCAGCTCGCCGCGCTGGGTCACCGTCGCCGCGCGCGCCGACTTCGCCCGCGACACCCGCCCGTCGTCGGGCTCGGTGATACCGGCAAGGATCTCCAGCAGCGTCGTCTTCCCGCCGCCGTTGAGCCCGACGACACCGATGCGCTGCCCGGCGTGGACTCCGACGCTCACCTCGGCGAGCAAGGGTTTGATGCCGAAACTCTTGCTGATCTTCTCGGCGTTGATCAGGACCGGGTTGGCCGGGGCCGTCACCGGAAGTACCGCGCGACGGTAGCCATGGTGTCCGCGAGCGACTGCCGCGTCACCCCCATGTGGTCACCCGGATACACACCCATCGAGACCGCGGCACCGCCGCGTCGTAACTGGCCCTCCAGCACAGCCGTGGCGGCCGGCGTGACCACGTAGTCGGTCAGCCCTTGCTGCAGCCGAACCGGCCGGGTGAAGCCGGTCGCCGGAATATCGCCGTATCGGGCCAGTGCCGACATATACGACGGCGAACTGGTCGCCGCCCTGGCGTACAACGATCCGGGGGTGACCGACCGCATCCGGGCCCCGAGTCCATCGAGACACGTGGTGCGGGCCTGGGCCAACCAGTATCGGCCGGCCGGGGTGAGCAACCGCTGCGCGTGCACCTCCGGACGGGCGTGGTCGAGTCCGCTGAGCACGTAGAGCCCGAACACCGAGAGCTGGTTGAAAGCACCGAAATCGGGGACGTGGGGATCCTGCATGGCCGGCACGATCGTCGTGATCTGGCTGACCGGCGCCAACGCGACGGTCCCGAGTACCGGCAGTTCCGGTGCGTAGCGCGGCGCGACCCGGGCGGCCCACAACGCGGCGTGGCCGCCCTGGGAATGCCCGAGCGACACCCACCGACGGCCGATCGCCGGATCGATCCCGCGAGCGGCGCGCACCATGTCGATCACGTTGTAAGCGACCGAGCGGCCACCGAGATACTCGGCTGTGCCGCCGCCGCCGAGACCGATGTAGTCGCTGGCAGTCACCACGTATCCGCGGCGCAGCGCACCGGCAATCGTCGGCTGGTTCGCGTCGTGGAATTTCCCGGGCCGTCCGCTGGGCGCGCACGGGGCGGAGATGCCGCTCGTCCCGTGCGCCCAGGACACGACCTTCCAGCCGCCCGCGGGGGCGGTCCCGCGCGGGTAGTAGACGACGCCGGTGCTGCGCGCCGGCCGACCGTTCTCGTCGCGCGTCGCGTACAGCACTTTGACGCCCCGAACCGCTCCCGACGGCAGATCGGCGGCGGGTACCGCCGACTGCTCGAGGACTGTACCGGTGGCCGGAGCGGCCGCGGCAGTCGGCAACACCGTCGTCGGCAACACCGTCGTCGGCAACACCGTCGTCGGCAACGCCGTGGTCGCGAGGGCCGCGCCGAGGAGGACTGTGGCAATACGCATGGAGTCCAGCCTATCGACCGGGGCCACCGGCACTTGCGATGAGCCGGTTCAGATCACCCGGGCACCGGGAACCGGGCCGCGCGCGGTCCGCACGGCCTTGGCCACGCCACCGCCGGCCAGCTCGGCAGCCACCCGCACCGCCGACTCCTCGTCGCCACAGAGGAAGGCGCAAGTGGGGCCCGACCCCGAGACGACACCGGCCAACGCACCGGCGTCGGCCCCGGCGCGCAAGGTGCGGCGCAGCGTCGGCTGCAGCGACAGGGCCGCGGGCTGCAGGTCGTTGTGCAGGAGCGATGCGACCCGCTCGACATCGCCCGACGCCAGGGCGCGCAACAGTTCGTCCGGTGGCGGTGACGACTCGTCGTCGACGCCGTCCTTGGCGCGCAGCCGGTCGAGCTCGGCGAACACCGTCGGCGTCGACAGCCCGGTTTTCGCGATCGCCAAGACCCAGTGGTACTCGCCGCGCGACAGCACCGGGCTGAGGCGCTCGCCGCGCCCGGTCCCCAGCGCGGTACCGCCGTGGAGCGCGAACGGCACGTCCGACCCGAGATCGGCGGCCGCGGCCACCAACTCCTCACCGCCCCACCCGACGTCGAAAAGCCGGGAACAGGCGAGCAGTGCGGCCGCCGCATCCGCGCTGCCGCCGGCCATCCCGCCGGCGACGGGGATCGCCTTGTCGATCTCGATGGCGACGGGTGAATCGGGTGCGACGCGGACCGCGGCACGCGCCGCGAGGTTCTGTGCGGGATCGTCGGGTACCTGGTCGGCGCCCTCCCCGCGCGTCACCACCGACACGGCACCGGCGGGTCGCACGGTGACCTCGTCAAACAGGGACACGGCTTGAAAAACGGTGGTCAGCTCGTGGTAGCCGTCGGGCCGCGCCGCCCCCACACCCAGGTGGAGGTTGATCTTCGCCGCGGCGCGCACGGTCACCGAATCGGAGAGATCGCGGGGTTTGAAAGCCACGAGAGGTCAGGGTAGTGCAGTTTGCGCCAACGCGACGAAGTCGGCGATCCCGAGGCGCTCACCCCGCGCCGACGGGTCGATCCCGGCCGCGCGCAACCGTTCCTCGGCAGCGGCGGGCGAACCGGCCCAGCCGGCCAGCGCGGCGCGCAGCGTCTTGCGCCGTTGCGCGAACGCGGCGTCGATCACCCCGAAGACGCGGCGCCGAGCCTCGCGGTCGCGCGGGTAGTCGTCGGTGCGGTCGATCCGCACCAACCCGGACTCGACCTTGGGTTCGGGCCAGAACACGTTGCGGCCCACCGCCCCCGCGCGCGAGACCCGGCCGAAATAGCGGGCCTTGACGCTGGGCACGCCGTACACGCGCCCACCCGGTTCGGCGGCCAGCCGGTCGGCCACCTCGGCCTGCACCATCACGAGCGCGGTGCGCAGCGAGTCGACCTCCGACATCAGGTGCAGCAGCACCGGGACCGCGACGTTGTAGGGCAGGTTGGCCACCAGCGCGGTCGGTTCCCCTGACAGGTCCCCGGCGCTGATACGCAGCGCGTCGGCGGTGAGGACGGTGAAATCGCCCTGCTGAGCGGGCGCGTAGTCGGCGATGGTCTGCGGCAACCGGGCGGCCAGCACCGGGTCGATCTCGACGGCCTCGACCGAACCGGCGGCACCGAGCAGCGCCAGGGTCAGCGAACCCAGCCCGGGGCCGACCTCCAGCACGCGGTCGTCGGCGTCGACACCGGCGGTGGCCACGATTCGGCGCACCGTGTTGGCGTCATGGACGAAGTTCTGCCCGAGGGTTTTGGTGGGGCGGACCCCCAACTCGGCGGCGAGTTCGCGGATCTGGGCCGGGCCCAGCAGTCGCGGCAGAGGGTCGGTAGTCAGCGCAGGCCCAGCCGTGACGAGCAGGCCGGCCACGCACCCCAGCCCTGTGCGGCCAGGGTCTTCTTGGCGATCTCGATCTGCTCCTCGCGGGTGGCCAGGTCGGCACGCGGGGCGTACTTGCCGCCACCGTGGCGCAGCCAGGTGCCGTAGTCGAACTGGACACCGCCGTAGAACCCGTTGCCGGTGTTGATGGCCCAGTTGCCGGTCGCCTCACACTGCGCGAGGGCATCCCAGACCGACCCCGGCGGCACAAACGGCGCACCCGGCTTGGTGCCGACGCGCACGGTCGATGCGACGGGCTGGACGAGGGTTTGCGAATCCCGCTTGATGCGCTTGACTTCCTTGCCGTTGACCACGGTCACCGTGTAGGTGACCCGGGCCTGGCCCGGCTTGCCGGGCTTCTCGACGACCTTGCGGTCGCGGACCAGGTTGGCGTCCTTCTTGGCGATCTCCGGCGGCGCCACCGCCTCCACCCGCGTCGACTCGACGGTGCGGATGCGGGTGACCTTGACCTTCATGTCCTTGGTCACCGGGGTGTCGGCGGCCGGAACGACCTTGTCGGTCGAGACCAGCGGCTTGCCGGTCTTGGCCAGCAGTTCGCCGACGGTGCGCGCGCCGATCTCCGGGCGCCAGGTCACGGTTCCGTCGGTGAGGGTGACCGGTACCGGCTTGTCCACCTTGATGACGGCACCCTGCAGCGGCAGCGAGGTCAAATCGGTGGCCGCCGACCAGTTGGCCAGCTTCTGCTCGGCCAGCAGCTCGTCGACGGTGGTCGCGGTCGTCGTCACGGCGCGCTTCTGGCCGTCGACGTCGAGGGTGACCTGCTTGTGCCGCTTGAAGGTGACGGTCTGCCCGTCGCGCAGCTTGGTATCACCGGCCGGGATGACGACGTCGGCGTTGACCGGCGAGTAGCCCTGGCCGCGCAGCACCGAGTCCACCGACATCGCCATCGTCGAGACGGTCCGCGACTGGCCGTCGACGTCGAGGGTCACCGTCTTGTGCGAGGCGAGACCCACGACGCCACCGGCGGCAAGGGTGGCCAGCACCGCTCCGATGGCGATTCGCGGGGTCAACGAGGTCGACTTGTTGAGGGTGGTGAGGGCGGGCGGGGTCGCCGGCGCCGTCTGGTGACGGGTCACGTTATGCGTCATCGATGGGGTCCTGCTCAGTCGTTCGGTAAGGCTGTCGGGCGGTACTTCTGATGTCCTTCTGATGCCTGGGCGCCGCCTGTCGGGGCACCCCGGGGCAGCGGGCACATCACGAAATGGTATCGAACCGGCGACTTTACGGCCACCCGCTCATGAAGGTTTCGCAGGTGGGAGGGCAAATCCGGCTATCCGATGCGGTACACGCGACGGGCGTTTGCGCCCAGAACCGCGGCCATCTGGGCCTCGGGAGTCCCCCGCAGATCGGCCAGGAAACGCGCGGTATAGGGCAGGCAGTACGACTCGTTCCGCGCACCCCGGTACGGGTGCGGCGTGAGGAACGGCGCGTCGGTCTCGACGAGGAGCTGCTCGTCGGGGACGACGAGGGCGGCCCGCTGCAACTCGGCCGCATTGGTGAAGGTGACCGTGCCGGAAAAGCTCAACAGGTACCCGCGGTCGACGCATTCGCGCGCCACCGCCTCGTCGCCGGAGAAGCAGTGCATGATCACCGTCTCCGGCGAGCCCTCGGCGGCGAGGATGTCGAGCAGGGCGCGGTCGGCCTCCCGGTTGTGGATCATGAGCGGTTTGCCGACCCGCTTGGCCAGATCGATGTGCCAGGCGAAGGCACTCGCCTGCACCTGCGGCGCCGCGCAGTCCGCCGACCGCGACGGCCAGTAATAGTCCAGGCCGGTCTCGCCGACCGCGACGACCCGGTCGTGGCGCGCCATCTGCTCCAACTCGGCCTTGGCCTCGTCGTCCAGGTCACCCGCGTGCATCGGGTGCAGCGCGACCGCGGCATAGCACCGCTCATCCCACGTCGCGGCATCAACCGCCCAGCGCGCATCGACCATGTCGTCGGCAACAGTCACCACCCGGCCCACCCCGACCGCTTCGGCATGGTCGAGGATCGCCGCCACCGCCTCGGCGGACCGGCCGCCGCAGGCGGCGAGGTGGGTGTGCGCATCGACCAGCCCGGGCAGCGGGGCCGGGTCCGGCGGCGGTTCACGGCGCTGGTTCTTCTTGCTCACCGGTCCACCGTCTCACAGCGCTCGCGCTACAGGTCGACCGTGCCCTCGATGACGGTGACGGTGCCGCCCCCGATCCAGATGTCGGTGCCGTCGTCGACGACCCGCACCCGCCCGGCGCGGCCGATCGCCGTGCCCTGCGCGGCGGTGTACTCGGCCGGCAGTCGCCCCGACGCCCGCAGCCACCGGGCCAACCCGGCGTTGAGGCTGCCGGTCACCGGGTCCTCGGGCACCCCGACACCCGGGGCGAAGGCCCGGACCTCGATCGCCACCCCATCGCGATCCGCCTCGGCATAGGGCCCGACGAGGCCGACCATGTGCGATCCCAAGGCCGCGAAATCTGGTTCGACGTCGAGCACCCGTCGGCCCGAGTCGAGGAGCAACCCGATCCACGGCGGTCCGTTGTCCACCCACGCCGCCTCGACGATCTCGTCCGGCGCCAGCCCGAGCGCGGTGCCGATCTCGACGAGGGTCGGGAAGTCGACCGCGCCGGTGCGGCGCAACTCGGGCGCGGCGAAGGCGAGCCCCCGCGAATCCCGGCGAACGGTGACCGGGCCGATTCCGCATTCCACGACGACGGCCGCCCCGGCGGGGACCCCGCCGCCCTCGAGCCAGGCGTGCACCGACCCCAGCGTCGGGTGCCCGGCGAACGGCAATTCGCCGCCGGGGGTGAAGATCCGCAACCGGAAATCGGCCCCCGGGACGGACGGCGTCTGGAGAAAGGTGGTCTCCGACAGGTTGGTCCACCGCGCGAAGGCGGCCATCGACGCGTCGTCGAGACCGTCCCCGTCGCGCACGACGGCGACCGGATTGCCGGCGACGGGCCGGTCGGCGAACACGTCCACTTGGGCGAAAGCACGGCGCATGGGCCCATCGTGGCACGGAATGGGTCGGTCATGCGGGCGCGGGGTGGCGGTGCTAACACTGCGCCGAATCCCTGCGTCACGGCGCGCGCGGCACCTGGGTTTCGCGTAGCGTGACTCCAATGCTGGGGCTGCCCGAATCCATCACCGTCGCACTCTTCGACCTCGACGGCGTGCTGACCGACACGGCATCGGTACACCTGACCGCGTGGACCGAGGCCTTCAACGATTTCCTGGCCCACACCGTCGACGACGACGGCAATCAGCCCGCCCCGTTCACCACCGACGACTACCTCGCCCACGTCGACGGCCGACCCCGCGAGGACGGCATCAACGCCTTCCTCGCCGCCCGGCACGTCACCGTGGACCGCGACGCCGTCGCCGCTCTCGGCGAGGACAAGAACAACCGGTTCCTGGCCATCCTCGACCGCGACGGGGTGACCGCCTACCCCGATGCGGTCGCCTATCTGCACGCGGCCCGCGACGCGGGCCTGGGCATCGCCGTGGTGACGTCGTCGCGCAACGGCGCCCCCGTGCTCGACGCCGCCGGCCTGACCGAGTTCGTCCAGGTCCGCGTCGACGGCAACGTCATCGCCGACCGGGGACTCGCCGGCAAGCCCGCGCCGGACTCCTTCCTCCTCGGGGCCGAACTGATGGGCGTGGGACCCGGGGCCGCGGTGGTCTTCGAAGACGCGGTCTCCGGTGTCGCCGCCGGATCCGCCGGCGATTTCGCCGCCGTCGTCGGGATCGACCGGACCACCAGCGCCACCCAACCCAGTGCCCACGCCAAGGCGCTGGCCGGGGCCGGGGCGACCGCCGTCGTCACGAGCTTCGACCAACTGCGCGACGAGGATTCCTCGGAAGGAGACCCGCAATGACCCACCCGCACCCCGATCCCCACGGCCCGGTCCGCGAGATGGGCTTCGAGGTCCACCCGTGGCAGCTCACCTGGAACGGCTTGCGGGTCGACATGCTCTCGCGCACCGAGTCGCTGTTCGCCTTGTCCAACGGGCACATCGGGTTGCGCGGCACCTTCGAGGAGGGCGAGCCGACCGAACTGCCCGGCTCCTACCTCAACGGGTTTTACGAACTGCGCGAGCTGCCCTACGCCGAATCTGGGTACGGCTACCCCGAGTCCGGGCAGACCGTCGTGAACGTCACCGACGGCAAGGTGATCCGGCTCCTCGTCGAGGACGAGCCGATGGACCTGCGCTACGGCACCACCGAATCCCATTCGCGCACCTTGGATTTCCGTACCGGGACGCTGCGGCGGGAGACGGTGTGGACCTCGCCGACGGGGCGCACCGTGCGCATCCGTTCGCAGCGGCTGGTGAGCTTCACCAAGCGGGCCATCGCCGCCATCCACTACGAGGTGGAACCGCTGTCGGAGGACATGACCCTCGTCCTGCAGTCCGACCTGCTGGCCAACGAGCCGATTCCGCTGCCGGGCAACGACCCCCGGCTGGCGGCCGCCCTCGAGTCCCCGTTGGTGGCGGACCTGGCCGACTGCCGCGACTACTCGGCGGTGCTGGCCCACCACACCCGCAACTCGCAGCTGCACATGGCGGCCGGCATGGACCACGTCGTGGACTTGCCCTCGGATGCGCAGACCTCGATCCGCGCGGACGGCGACCTGGCGCGCCTGACGATCTCGGCCACCGTGCCGCGCGGGCAGAAACTCACGCTGACCAAGTACATCGGCTACGGCTGGTCGGCCCGGCGCTCGGTGCCGGCGCTGCGCGCCCAGGTCGAGGCGGCATTGGCGCTGGCCGTCGACACCGGGTGGGATGAACTGGTCGCCGACCAGACGGCCTACCTCGACGATTTCTGGCACGACGCCGATATCGAGCTCGACGGCGACCCCGAACTCCAACAGGCGGTCCGCTTCGCCCTGTTCCACGTGCTGCAGGCCGGCGCCCGCGGCGAATCCCGGGCGATCCCGGCGAAGGGGCTGACCGGCCCCGGCTACGACGGGCACGCCTTCTGGGACACCGAGAGCTTCGTCCTGCCGATGCTGACCTACACCCTGCCCGCCGCGGCCGGCGAGGAACTGCGGTGGCGCCACGCCACCATGGACAAGGCCAAGGCGCGGGCCGCCGAACTCGGGCAACAGGGCGCGATGTTCCCGTGGCGCTCGATCAACGGCGACGAGTGTTCGGGTTACTGGCCGGCCGGCACCGCCGGGGTGCACGTGAGCGCCGACATCGCCAACGCGGTGTCCCGCTACCTGCACGCCACCAACGACGAACAGTTCGACGTCGAATGCGGCGTGGAACTGCTCGTGGAGACCGCGCGGCTGTTCTCCGGTCTGGGCCACTTCGACATGAACGGGTTGTTCCGCATCGACGGGGTCACCGGTCCCGACGAGTACACCGCCGTGGTCAACAACAACGTGTTCACCAACCTGGCCGTGCAGCAGAACCTGCGCGACGCCGTCGAGGCCACCCGGCGCCAGCCGGATGTGGCCCGCTCCCTCGGGGTCACCGACGAGGAGACGGCCCGCTGGGAGGCCTGCGCCGAGGCGATGACGATCCCCTACGACCACCAGCTCAACATCCACCAGCAGTGCGAATCGTTCACGTTGCTGGGCCAGTGGGACTTCGAGGGGTCCAAGGACCGCTACCCGCTGCTGCTGAACTACCCGTACTACGACCTGTACCGCAAGCAGGTCGTCAAGCAGGCCGACCTGGTGTTCGCGATGTACACCCGCGGCGACGCCTTCGACGACGAGGTCAAGAAGCGCAACTTCGACTACTACTACCCGCTGACGGTGCGGGATTCCTCGTTGTCGGCGTGCTGCGAGGCCGTCGTGGCCGCTGAGGTCGGCTACCTGGACCTGGCCTACGACCTCATGTGCGAGTCGGTCTTCACCGACCTGCACGACCTGCACGCCAACGTCGGATCCGGCCTGCACATCGCCGCGTTGGCCGGGGCGTGGATGGATTGCGTGGCCGGCTTCGGCGGCATGCGCGACTTCGGCGGCAAGGTCACCTTCGCACCGCGCCTGCCGGAGCGGTTGAACTACCTCTCGTTCCGCATGATCGTCCGCGACTCGTCGATCGTCGTGGCCATCGACCGCGACAGTGCGACGTACCGACTGCTGACCGGGCCGCCGATCACGCTCGCCCATCACGGCGAGGAGTTCGTGCTGGAGAAGGCGCCGGTCACCATGGCGATCCCCGAGCACCCGGCACTGGCACCGCCGAAGGCACCGCCGGGCTGCGCACCGTACAAGCGTCCCGAGTAATCTGACGGGCATTATGGCCAGCCACCCCTCGCATGGCGACAACCGTCCGTTCTACCTGACGACGGCGATCGCCTATCCCAACGGCGCCCCCCACATCGGGCATGCCTACGAATACATCTCCGCCGACGCCCTGGCACGGTTCAAGCGCCTCGACGGCTTCGACGTCCGGTTCCTCACCGGCACCGACGTGCACGGGCAAAAGATGCAGCAGACCGCCCAGGCCCAGGGCATCCCGACCGCCGAATTGGCGACCCGCAACTCCGACGAGTTCGAAGCACTGCAGCGCCGTCTCGGCTCGAGCTTCGACCGGTTCATCCGCACCTCCGACGACGACCACAAGCGGGCGTCCACGGAGATCTGGAACCGTATGGCGGCCAACGGCGACATCTACCTCGACAAGTACTCCGGCTGGTACGACGTCCGCGACGAGACCTTCGTCGGCGAGGACGACACCCACGTCGACGAGAACGGTGAGCGGGTCGCGGTCGAGAACGGCCACCTCCTCACCTGGACCGAGGAGCAGACCTACTTCTTCCGCCTCTCGGCCTACACCGACCGCCTGCTGGCGCTCTACGACGAGCATCCGGAGTTCCTCGGCCCGGACACCCGGCGCAACGAGATTCTCAGCTTCTTGCGCGGCGGGTTGACCGACCTGTCCATTTCGCGGACCACCTTCGACTGGGGCGTCCAGGTCCCCGACGACCCCGGCCACGTCATGTACGTGTGGGTCGACGCCCTCACCAACTACCTCACCGGCGCCGGGTTCCCCGATGACGACGCGCTTTTCGACCGCTACTGGCCGGCCGATCTGCACGTCATCGGCAAGGACATCATCCGGTTCCACTGCGTCTACTGGCCGGCCTTCCTGATGAGCGCCGGAATCGAACTGCCCAAGCGGGTCTTCGCCCACGGCTTCCTGTTCAACAACGGCGAGAAGATGAGCAAGTCGGTCGGCAACGTCGTCGACCCGGGTGATCTGATCGACGCGTTCGGCCTCGACCCGGTGCGCTACTTCTTCTTGCGCGAGGTCTCCTACGGCCAGGACGGCTCCTACTCGGCGGAGTCGATGGTCGCACGCATCAACGCCGATCTGGCCAACGAGTTCGGCAACCTGGCGCAGCGCACCGCGTCGATGATCGGCAAGTACTTCGACGGCGTGCTGCCCGGCCCGGCCGGTTACACCGACGACGACGCGGAACTGTTGTCCACCGCGGCGAAGCTGCTCGGAACGGTCCGCACCCATTTCGACTCCCAGGCGATCCACCTGGGATTGGAAGCACTGTGGCAGGCCTTGGCCGCGGCCAACCGCTACATCTCGGCCGAGGAGCCGTGGAAGCTGGCGAAAACAGATCTGGAGCGGACCGGTACCGTCCTCTACGTCTGCGCCGAGGTCGTGCGGATCGTCGCCCTGCTGGCCCAGCCGGTGATGCCGCAGTCGTGCGGCACCATCCTCGACCAGTTCGCCGTCCCCGCCACCGACCGCGATTTCACCGCGGTCGAGAAGCGACTGGTCCCCGGGACGGCGTTGCCCGCGCCCACCCCCGTCTTCCCGCGCCTCGAGGCGCCCGCGCGGGACTGACCCGGTGAGCCCCAGCGCGCTCGACGTGCTGGCGACGCTGCACCGTCGCACGCGCGAGGCCGGGCTGGCACCGCCGGCGGCGCTCATCGGCTCCTGGCTCGACGCCGACGCCGTGATCGCCCCGTCGCTCGAACTCGTCGCCGGGCTCGCCCCGCCGGATCACCCCGACCGGTTCTGGATCGGATACCTCGGCTTCCCCGTGAACGCCGCGTCGGCCGCCCTGCCCGCCGCGGTCGGCGGGCTGACCGACGCGGTCCTCCTGCTGCGCGACGGGCAGTGGCACTACACCGACGTGACCGGCGCGCGCTGCCCGGACTGGGTGTCCGACGCGCTCACCGCCACCGCCCCGCACCGCGAGCCGGCCCGCGCCCACTGGGTCGAGCCGTCGGACCGGCGGCGGGCCGACCACGGGCGCGCCGTCGCCGACGCCCTGGCCGCCATCGGGGCCGGCGAGATCTACCAGGTCTGCGTCTGCACCCGGATCGACGGACACCTCGACGGTGCGCCGCTGACCTTCTTCAGCGACGTCGCCGCCGCCACCGCGCCCCGCAAATCCGCCTTCCTGCAAGGGGATTGGGGAACGGTGGCCAGCTTCTCCCCCGAATCCTTCCTGCGCCGCCGCGGCGGGGCGGTCACCTCGTCGCCGATCAAGGGCACCGCTCCGGCGACGGCCGACCCCGGGGGCTTGGCGACCTCGGTCAAAGACGTGGCCGAGAACGTGATGATCGTCGACCTGGTGCGCAACGACCTCGGCCGCGTCGCGACGGTCGGCTCGGTGACGGTGCCGGAACTGCTCACCGTGATCGGCGCGCCGGGGGTCTGGCACCTCGTCTCCACCGTGCGCGCCGAACTCGACGCCGCCGTCGGCAACGACGCCCTCCTCGACGCCTGCTTTCCACCCGCATCGGTGACCGGCACCCCGAAGATCGCGGCGGCCGGGTTGATCGGCGAGTGGGAGCAGTTGCCGCGCGGGGTCTACTGCGGCGCGGTGGGCATCGCCGGTCCCGACGACGAGCTGGACCTGTCGGTGGCCATCCGCACCGTCGAGATCGATCCCGACGGCGCCATGCGCCTGGGCGTCGGCGGTGGCATCACCACCGACTCCGACCCCGCCCGCGAATGGCAGGAGTGCCTGGACAAGGCCGCGGCCATCGTCGGCCGCTGACGGCCGGCTAGTCCGACGCCACCGCCGCGTCGTACAGCGCCTTCTTCGAAGTCCCGGTCTCCTCGGCGACCCGGGCACACGCCTCCTTGAGGCGCAGCCCGCCCTCGACCAGGTCGCGCACCCGGTCCACCAGGTCCTGCGCGTCGGGCGGCGCCTGCTCGCCGGGGGCCAGGACGACGGTGATCTCGCCGCGCACCCCGCCGGCGGCCCACTGCGCCACCTCCGCCAGGCCGCCGCGGCGAACCTCCTCGTAGGTCTTGGTCAGCTCGCGACACACCGCGACGCGGCGATCGGCCCCCAGCACCTCGGCGGCCTCGGCCAGGGTGTCGGCGAGCCGGTGCGGGGAGTCGAAGAACACCACGGTGCGCGGCTCGGTGGCCAACTGCGCCAACCACTTCCGCCGGGCGCCGGACTTGCGCGGCGCGAAACCGTCGAAGCAGAACCGCTCGCACGGCAGGCCCGATACCGCCAGGGCGGTCGTCACCGCCGACGGTCCGGGCAGGCAGGTGATCGGCAGGCCGGCATCGACACACGCGGCCACCAGGCGGAACCCCGGGTCGCTGACCGACGGCATGCCCGCGTCGGTGACCACCAGCACCGTCTGCCCGTTCGCCACCGCCTCGACCAGTCCGGGGGTGCGGGCGGCCTCGACCTGGTCGTAGTAGCTCACCACCGTGCCGGTGATGGCGACGCCGAGTCCGGCGGCCAGCGACCGCGTGCGGCGGGTGTCTTCGGCGGCGACGATGTCGGCGGAGGCCAGCGCCGCGCGCAACCGCGGCGACGCGTCGTCGTACTGCCCCATCGGCGTGGCCGCCAACACCAGCGTCCCGACGGACCCGTCCCCCTCGCCCCGCTGTGCTCGACCGGTACCCATGGTTGACCAGCCTAGGCGCACCCGGGGCGGCGCCCACTACCATCGACCGGGTGACGACCGCCGACGACAACGCCACGGGCAGCTGGCTCGTCGTGCCGTCGCCCCCGACCGGGTCGGCGGGCGGGTGGTCGCACACCGGCGCGGAGCTGGCCGAGGACCTGGGCCGCAGCCCCGGGCGAACCCTCCCGGAGCCGGTGTTCGGCGCCGACGACCGCCGCCGCGGCCTCGTCGTGGGACTCGTCATCACCGCACTCGCCGCGATCACCCGCTTGTGGGACCTGACCCATCCGACCGACAAGGGCACCCCCGTCTTCGACGAGAAGCACTACGTCCCGCAGGCGTGGCAGGTCCTCACCGGCGGCAACTGGATCGAGGACAACCCGGCCTACGGCCTGGTCGTGCACCCGCCGGTCGGCAAGTGGCTGCTCGCCCTGGGCCAGGCCGTCTTCGGATACGGGCCGATGGGGTGGCGGATCCTGCCGGCCCTGTGCGGCATTGGCATCGTCGTGATGGTCTACTGCATCGCACGCCGGATCGCCCGCTCGACGCTGGTCGGCGCGATGGCCGGGCTGCTGGCGATCTGCGACGGGGTCCTGTTCGTCCAGTCCCGGATGGGGATGCTCGACATCTTCGCGGCGTTCTTCATCGTCGCCGCGTTCGCCGCGCTGCTCGCCGACCGCGACCAGATGCGCCGCCGCCTCGACGACGCCCATCGGGCCGCGAAGGGCAACGGGGGCCGCTTCGCCGCCGATTGCTTCGACTCCGACTTCGGCCCCCGCTTCGGGTTCCGCTGGTACCGGTTCACCGCCGGGGTGATGCTCGGATTGGCCTGCGGCACGAAATGGTCGGGGATCTACTTCGTTTTGGCCTTCACCCTGATGTCGCTGGCC
This sequence comes from Gordonia crocea, assembly GCF_009932435.1. Taxonomy (NCBI): domain Bacteria; kingdom Bacillati; phylum Actinomycetota; class Actinomycetes; order Mycobacteriales; family Gordoniaceae; genus Gordonia; species Gordonia crocea. The sequence continues at coordinate 1,115,779 of NZ_BJOU01000001.1, read as the reverse complement.
TTCGACGTCGCCGCCCGGCGCGCCTACGGCGTCCGCCGCCCGTGGCTGGGGGTCCTGCGCCGCGACCTGGTGCCGTCGGCGGCCAGCCTGTCGGTGATGCCCATCCTGATCTACCTCGCCTCCTTCGCCCCCTGGTTCGCCTCGGAGACCTCGGTCTACCGCTACCACGAGACCGGATCGGGCACCGGGGCGTTCGGCTGGGTCCCGGCCGCGTGGCGGTCGCTCTGGTACTACCAATCGGGGATCCTGCGGTTCCACGAGGGTCTGACCAGCTCGGCGGGCAACCACCATCCCTGGGAGTCCAAACCGTGGACGTGGCCGATGGGGCTGCGGCCGATGCTCTATGCGGTGGAGACCGGACCGGACCGGTGCGGCGACGGCGACTGCGCGCGCGTCCAGATGCTGATCGGCACCCCGGCCATCTGGTGGTTGGCCCTACCGGTCCTGGCCTGGTCGCTGTGGGCCTTCCTCGGCCGCCGCGACTGGCGCTACGGCGTCGCCCTCCTCGGCTACGGCGCGGCCTTCGCCCCCTGGTTCCTGACCATCGACCGCCAGATGTACTTCTTCTACGCGACGCTGATGACGCCGTTCCTGGTCGTCCTGATCGCCCTGTGTCTCGGCGATGCGCTGCGGTGGGCCGCCGCCCTGCCCCGGCGCGCCGACGGCGGGGCACCGGACCGCCAGATCCTCGTGCTGGCGGCGGTGGCGGTCTACCTGGCGCTGGTGGTCCTCAACTTCGCCTGGCTGTGGCCGGTACTGGCCGGGGTGCCGATCACGAAACTCCACTGGCATCAGGAGATCTGGCTGCCGAGCTGGTCGTGATCATCGGGTCGCGCCGGATGTCGCGGACGAACGACACGCACAGCCCGATCATGACGACGACGAAGGGCAAGGCCGCCAGAATCGCCATCTGTTTGACACCGGTGAGACCGTCGGTGCCGTCTTCGCCGCCGCCGACCACGAGCAGCAAGACCGCAACCCCACCGGTCAGCACACCCCAGAAGACCGTGACCCACCGACTCGGTTCGTGGGCGCCGCGCTGCGACAGGGTGCCCATGACCAGGGAGGCGGAGTCGGCCCCGGAGACGAAGAAGATCGCGACCAGCGCCATCACCAGCAGCGAGGCGATCGGAGTCCACGGCAGGTGCCGCAGGACCTCGAACAGCAGGTCCTCCTCGTCGCCGGAGGTCCCGACGCGGTAGCCGGCCCCCTCGTTCTGCTGGCGGATCGCCGTCCCGCCGAAAATGGCGAACCAGACCAGCGAGACCGAGGTCGGCACGACCATGACGCCGACGACGAATTCGCGGATCGTGCGGCCCCGGCTGATCTTGGCCAGAAACAGCCCGACGAACGGCGTCCACGACACCCACCACGCCCAGTAGAAGATGGTCTGGTCGGCGAGCCATTTCTCGCCGGCCGCGTCCACCGTCGCCGAGGAGCGCGCCGCCATCGCCATGATCTGGTCGAGATAGGCCCCCAGCGCGGTGGGCATGACGTTGAGCACGAACACCGTCGGGCCGACGACGAAGACGAAGACCGCGAGCACCAGGGCGAGGACCATGTTGGTGTTGGAGAGCCACTGGATCCCCTTGGCGACCCCCGACACGGCCGAGGCGACAAAGGCCGCGGTCAGCACCGCGATGATGGCGACCAGCAGCATCTTCGACGGACTCGACACCCACCTCACCGATTCCAGCCCGGAACCGATCTGCAATGCCCCCAGGCCCAGCGAGGCGACCGTGCCGAACAGCGTCGCGAAGATGGCCAGCCCGTCGATGACCTTGCCGACCGGGCCGTGCGCCCGCCGCGTGCCCAGCAGTGGTGCGAAAGCGGCCGACAACAGCTGTCCACGGCCCTTGCGGTAGGTCGAATAGCCCAGCACCATGCCGACCACGGCATACATCGCCCACGGGTGGAACCCCCAGTGGAACATGGTCGTGGCCATCGCCGTCGGGAGGTGGTTGGCCTGGGTGCCCGGCGGGGCCTTGAGCGCGGCCCCGGGCGGCTCCTGCAGATAGTGCAGGAGCGGCTCGTAGGCGCCGAAGAACATCAGGCCGATGCCCATCCCGGCGGCGAACATCATCGCGATCCAACTGATCGTCCGATACTCCGGCGCCTCGCCGTCGCGTCCCAGCGGGATGCGCCCGTACCGGGTGAACGCGATCACCAGGGCGAAGACGACGAATCCGCTCGCCGAGACCAGATAGAGCCAGCCCAGGTTGGCGGTGACCCACCGCATCGCGGTGCTCGTCGTCTCCCGCATCGAATGCGGTGCGGCGATCCCCCAGACGACAAAGGCGAGCACGATGGCCGCGGTGCCGCCGAAGACGGCGATGTCGAGTCGGGGTCGATCAGCTCGGGGTCGGTTGACTTCGTTCCGTATCGGGTCGGTTTCCACCGATCCACCATAGGCAGAGCCCCCGGCCCCGCGGGGTCACTCGCGGACGATCATCACCGGGGTCGCCGCGTGCTGCAGCACCTTCTGGCTGGTCGAACCCAGCAGCAGTCCCTTGAACCCGCCCCGGCCGCGGCTGCCTACGACGATGAGCGAGGCCTTGCGCGCATCGGCCGCGGCGATGATCGCCTTGCCCGGGTCGTCGGGCACGACGACGCGCTCGACGGTCACGTCCGGGTAGTCCTGGGCGTATCCGGCCAACCGCTCCGCGACCGCTTCGGTCGCCTCGGCACTCATCCGCTCCACCGCATCGGGCTCGATCCCGAATCCGTGCAGGGCGTCGGCGTCGAGTTGCGCCCACGTGTGGACCGCGACGAGCGGCACCTTCAGCGAATCGGCCTGCCGGTAGGCCTCCTGCACCGCCGGGTCGCTGATGGGGGTGTCACCGACGCCGACGACCACCGGACCGTTGGTGATCTCGTCGCCGACGACGACCACGCGGCCGTGGTAGTGGGCGGCGATCGTGATGCCCACCGAACCGAGCAGCAGGCCGCGGACGCTGCCGAGGCGCCGGGTGCCGATGACGATGGCGGTCGCGTCCTTGCCGACCTCGAGCAGGGTCCGGGCGGCGTCGCCCTCGCCGACGCTGGTGCGCACGCGGACGTCCGGCTCGGCCTCCAGGACCGCGGCCGCCGCGCTCTTGACCGCATCCTTGGCCTCGCTGGCGATCGCCTCCACGACCTCCTGGGGGATCACCAGGCCCGGCGCATAGTTGCTCGTGCTGGCGTCGTAGGCGCCGACGATGTGCAACTCCGACTCCTCGCGCGCCGCGAGCGACGCGGCCCAACGGGCGGCGTGCAAAGACGTTTCGGTGCTGTCGACTCCGACGACGATGGTTGGCATGTGGGCCTCTCCTCGAATGGGTGCGTTGCGGCGCCGCGTGAGCGGGTCGTCACTCCATCGTTGTCCCGGCCACACCGGCCGTCAAACGAAGTACCGTGACGTAGGGTGAATCGGGACGAATTGCCCGGTCCCCGACGGCTTGCGGAGGCCCGCTGTTCACCTCGCGGCCACCTGATCCGCGGCGCGTCGACCCATCCCAGCCCGCCCCACACAGCCTGAGGAGCCGTTCACCGTGACCACCGACCCGACGGTCCGCCGCGCATTCATCCACGGCTGCGTCACCGTCGCACTCGCCTCGGTCGCTATGGTCGCCGGGGTCGCGGTGACCGGGACGCCGCGGACCCTGCTTCTCGCCGCCTGCCCGCTGATCACGTTGATCGGCGCGGTGGCGGCGGGGGTGCGGACCTACCGGGCGTGGCAGGCCGACGACCGCTGGCCGGTGTGGCAGGGGCTGCTGTGGTTCCTCCTGATGACCACGCTGCTGCTGTTCATGAGCGTCGGCCCGACCGTCCTCGGACTGACCCAGGACTGATCCTCACCGGTAGAGGTCGACGCTGATCTGTTCGGCGTCGAGACGGGCGAGCGCCTCGGTGAGGACCTGGGAGCTGAACTGCCCTTCTTCGCGCAGGGACAGCAGTTCGCTGCGCTGCGCATCGATCATCACCTGGCGCAACATGGCGAACTCGGTGCGGCCGATCCGGCGGACCGTCCCGTCCTCGGAGTCTTCGGAGCGCACGACGGCGTCGCGCACCCGGCGGAAGTGTTCGGGGTCGGCGGCGAACCGATCGGCGAAGTCGTCTTCGATCACCCCGCGCAACCGGACCTGCAGCGCGTTCCGCTCGGCCTCGATCTCCTGGTCGTCGGGGGTCACGCCGAGCCATCGGACGAGCGGCCCGAGGGTCAGCCCCTGCACCAGCAATGAACCCAGGGCGACGAAGAACGCCACCAGGACCAGCAACGAGCGCGACGTCGTGCCGATCGGCAGGGTCTGCGCCGCCGCGACGGTGACCGCGCCGCGCATCCCGGCCCACACCACAACCGTCGACTCGCGCCACCCCAGCGGCGAGGAGACGAAGTAGTCGAGGTCGGCGAGCTTGCGGTTGATCCGCCGCTCCACCCGTGGCGAGACGTCGCCGGAGAGTTTGTCGCCGTATTCGCGCAGCCGGATGGCGAGCTGGTCGGCGCGCGAGGCGCGCCGGTGCAGCAGCCCCGCCATCGGCCCGACGAAACACGCCCGGACCACCAGGACCACCGCCAGCAGCAATGCGGCCAGGATCACCGCGTTGCGGAATTGCCCGCCGTCGCTGCGGACGTCGTCGATCAACGACGACATCTCCAGGCCCATCAGGAGGAACACGCCGCCCTCCAGGAGCAGCTCGATGGTCCGCCAGTTCTGCATCTCCGCCATCCGGTGGGCCGCGGTGAGATAGCGGGCCGAACCGATCCCGGTCACGATTCCCGCCGTCACCGACGCGACCAGGCCCGAGGCCTTGAAATGCTCGGCCGGCAGGTAGGCCAGGTAGGGAACGGTGAAGGAGACCGCCGTGGTCACCGTGGCATTGCTGATCTTCGACGCGATGAACAGGTTGGCCTTGCCGACGACGAAGCCGACGACCACCGCCGCGGCAATCGCCCAGGCGAAGTTGCCGATCGCGCCGCCGATCGACACGCTCATCGCGGTGGCGGCCAATGCGGTGCGCAGCAGGACGAACGCTCGCGTCGTTGAGCAGGCTCTCCCCCTCGAGGATCGCGACCACCCGGCTCGGCGCGCCGAGCTTCTTCACCATCTGGGTGGCCACCGCATCGGTCGGCGACACGATGGCGCCGATGGCGATCCCGGTCCACAACGACACCTCCGGGAGCAGTGCGTGCACCACCAGGCCGACCACCACGGCGCTGAGCACCACCAGGCTCACGGAGAGCCCGGCGATCGAGGTGAGGTTGCGCCGGAACTCCATCGTCGGCATCGACACCGCCGCCGAATACAGCAGCGGCGGAAGCACTCCGACGAGGATCCACTCCGGCTCGACCATCACGTCCACCTGGGGCAGCAGCGCGACGAGCAGTCCGCCGGTGACCAAGATCAGCGACGGTGCGATCGCCACCCGGGGTCCCAGCGCGTTCGCCGCGGCGATCGTCAGGACGGCGATCGTGGCAATGAGAATGGCTTCGGTTGGCATAGGCGTCATTCTGCCCTGGGCGGCCGCTGCTCGCGTACCGTCGCAAGGACGTCTCCCAGCCCTCGGAGGTTCCCATGACAACGCCGTCACCCACGGCCCCCACGCTCATGCCGGCCGCCTTCCTCGGCCACGGCAACCCGATGAACGCGTTGGAGCGCAACCGCTACACCGAGTCGTGGCGCGCCTTCGGGCGCTCGGTGCCCACCCCGAGGGCGATCGTCGTCGTCTCGGCGCACTGGTACACCAACGCCACCGCGGTCACCGCAATGCCGCTGCCGCGCACCATCCATGACTTCTACGGGTTCCCCCGCGAACTGTTCGAGGTCGAGTACCCGGCACCGGGCGCCCCGGATGTGGCCGAGATGGTCGCCGACATCGTCAAACCCATCTGGGTGGGCCTCGACGAGGACAGCTGGGGGTTGGACCACGGCACCTGGTCGGTATTGCGGCACGCCTTCCCCGACGCGTCGATCCCGGTCATCCAACTGTCGCTCAACGCGTTCAAGGACCTCGACCACCACCTGGACATCGGCCGACGGCTGGCCCCGTTGCGCGAACAGGGCGTCCTCATCGTCGGGAGCGGCAACATCGTGCACAACCTGCGCATGGTCGACTTCGCCCAGCCCGACGCCGGCTTCGATTGGGCGCACCGCTTCGACGACGCCGCCCAGGCGATGCTCACCGACACGCCGACGGAGGTCTTGACCCTCGACGCCCACCCGGATTTCCGCCGGGCGGTACCCACCCCGGACCACTTCCTGCCGATGCTCTACATCGCCGGATTGGCCGGCGACGAGGCGCTGTCCCCACTGGTCAAGGGTTATGCCGCGGGGTCGCTGTCGATGACGGCCTACACCCTGGGCCTGGAGGTCGACGTGACCGGCGACGACGCGGCCGGCGCGGCCGAGATCCCCAGCGGTTTCCCCGCCCTGGACTCGAATCTGTAACCGGTTCCCATTGACATCATCAACCGTTACAATGGATATTGAGACATAGCTGCTCTGGCCACCCGGCGGGAGCGAGACCGATTCCACGCCCTCGGAGGTCGACGATGACCAGCACCCTCAACCCGCAGGACCGCATCAAGGAGTACTCGCCGGTCGCCAAAGAGAAGCTCGACGAGGACTACAACCAGGTCCTCGACGACCTGTCCGACGCGTCGGTGCACCGCAACTTCGACCCGTACATCGACATCGACTGGGACGCGCCGCACATGGCCGTCGTCCCCGGCGACAAGCGGTGGATCATGTCGCCGCACGACCCGGTCGGGCGCCACCCGTGGTTCCGCGAGCAGCCGGTCGACAAGCAGATCGCCATGGGCATGTGGCGCCAGGCCAACGTCGCCAAGGTCGGCCTGCAGTTCGAGTCGATCCTGATCCGCGGCCTCATGCAGTACTCCGACCGGCTGCCCAACGGCGCCAAGGAGTTCCGCTACACGACGCACGAGGCCAAGGAGGAGTGCAACCACACCCTGATGTTCCAGGAGTTCGTGAACCGCACCGGCGTCGACGTCCCGGGCGGCCCCCGCTGGTTCCGGCGGATCTCCCCGATCATCCCGCTCTTCTCGACGATGGTCCCGACCATCTTCTACTTCGGGGTGCTGGCCGGCGAGGAGCCGATCGACCACATCCAGAAGGAGTTCCTGCGCAAGGACACCGAACTCCACCCGACGATGCAGGCGATCATGCAGCTGCACGTGGCCGAGGAGGCCCGACACATCTCCTTCGCCCACCACCTGCTGCGCGAGACGATCCCGGCCAAGGGCCCGCTGTCCCGGTTCGTGCTGTCGATCGCCATGCCGATCGTGATGCGCACGCTGTGCGACGTGATCGCCAAGCCGCCGCGCCAGTTCCGCCGCGAGTTCGACATCCCGCGCTCGGTCTGGAAGGACCTGTTCTGGCGGTCGCCGGAATCGCGGCAGTTCCAGTCCAACGTCTTCGGCGACGTGCGCATGCTCGCCGAGCAGTGCGGTCTGATGAACCCGGTGTCGCGACAGGTGTGGCGACTCCTGCGGATCTCCGGCCGGCCGTCGCGCTACCGCAGCGAGCCCACCTACTCCGCAGCCGCGTAGCGGCGATCGGCCGCGACGATCCCCCGCCGCGGCCGGCACCGATACTGAAGAAAGCAGCCCCGTTCCATGCCCCACGTCGTCACCCAGGCGTGCTGCGGTGACGCCTCGTGCGTCTACGCGTGTCCCGTCAACTGCATCCACCCGACCCCCGACGAACCCGACTTCGGCACCGCCGAGATGCTCTACATCGACCCGTCGACCTGTGTGGACTGCGGCGCCTGCGTCACCGCCTGCCCGGTCGGCGCGATCGCGCCCGGCCACCGCCTGCCCGAGGACCAGCGCCGCTTCACCGAGGTGAACGCCGCCCAGTACGGCGAGAACCTCTTTGTCGGCGACGTCCGGTTCCCGGTCAACATGGCCAAGCGGCTGCCGCTGGCCCCGGTGTCCACCCCGGCGCCTCTGCGCGCCGGCCCGCAGCACGTGGCGATCGTCGGGTCCGGCCCGTCGGCGATGTATGCCGCCGACGAGCTGCTGCGCCTGCCGAATGTCTCGGTGACCGTTTACGAGCGGTTGTCCCTGCCGTTCGGGTTGGCCCGCTTCGGCGTCGCCCCGGACCACACCGCCACCCGCACCGTGATGAAGCTCTTCGACGACATCGCGCGCCACGAGCGTCTGCGGATCCTGCTCAATGTGGAGATCGGCCGCGACCTCACGCTCGACGAACTGCGCGAGCGCCACGACGCGGTGTTCTGGGCCGGTGGCGCACCGACGGACCGGCCGCTGCGCATTCCGGGCACCGACGCGCACGGATTCGCCGCCGCGACCTCGCTGGTCGGGTGGTACAACGACCACCCCGACTTCGCCGATCGGCGCTTCGACCTGTCCGGTGAGCGTGTCGTGGTGATCGGCAACGGCAACGTCGCCCTCGACGTCGCCCGGATCCTGGCCGCCGACCCGGCCGCGCTGGCGGCCACCACGATCTCCCCCACCGCGCTGGAAGCCCTGCAGCACAAGAAGATCCGCGAGATCCTCGTCGTCGGCCGACGCGGACCGCGCGAAGCCGCGTTCACCCTGCCCGAGCTGATCGGGCTGGCCGAGAGCGGCATCTCGGTCCACGCGGATCCCGCCGATCTGGCCGGGGTGGACACCTCGGCCAGCGACATCACCGAGCGCGAGAAACTCGCCCTGCTGCGCGAATTGGCCGAGCGCCCGCCGGTCGGATCCGAGGACGGCGCGGTGCGCATCCGCTTCGCCTTCGGCCTCGCGCCGCACGAGATCCGCACCGACGACGGACGGGTCACCGGCGTGCGGTTCGAGCGCACCGCGGTCGCCGCCGACGGCACCGCGACCCCGACCGGCGAGATCGTCGACGTCGACGCCGGGCTGGTCCTGTCGGCCATCGGCTACCACGGCGTGGCGGTCCCGGGACTCCCGTTCGATCCGAAGCGCGGCGTCATCCCCAACGACGACGGCCGCGTCATGGACGGCGACATCCCGGTCGCCGGGGTCTATGTGACCGGCTGGATCAAGCGCGGCCCGACCGGGTTCATCGGCACCAACAAGACCGACTCCGCCCAGACGGTGGCGTCGTGGCGCCACGACGTGGAGGCCGGGCTGCTCACCGCCCCCTGACCGCCGACTGGGCCCTGTTTCCCGCCGACTGGGCCCCGCAGACTCAAGCGATCGCCGCAACGGCCGACGAGTTTGCGGAGGTCAGCATGGGTGATGGTGGTTCGAGACGACGGTTGGGGAAGTTGGGGGTCGCTGATCGACCGCCGTTAACCCAGCGGCGTGAGTTGTTTTGGCAGGGCCTGTCTACGGGGATGACGATCAAGGCTGCGGCGCGCGCTGCTGGTGTGTCGCGCAACTCCGGGGCCCTGTGGTTGGCCCAGGCTGGCGGAATGAAACCAACAGCAACGGCACTGGAAAGCCGGATCAGCGCCGGCACGGGCCGGTTGACCTTCGCTGATCGGTGCTGCATCGAGGAACTGGTGGGCAAAGGGTCGCAGCCGGCGCGGATCGCGCGTCTGTTGGGTCGTTCCCGCTCGACCATCAGCCGGGAACTGGTGCGGGGCCGGCCCGCCGGTGACGGTGAATACCGGTATCGGGCGATCGTGGCGCAGACGACGGTCGACCAGGGCCGGCGGCGACCCAAACCGCGCAAACTCCAACCTGGCACCGCGCTTTACGCTGAAGTCGTCGACATGCTGGGGAAACGGCTCAGTCCTGAGCAGATCGCCCACCGGTTACGGCACGACTATCCCGACGATCCGGAGATGCGGGTGTCCCACGAAACGATCTACCAGTCGATGTATGTTCAAGCCCGCGGTGGTTTGCGCGCCGAGGTTGCCAAAGCACTACGCACCGGGCGGATACGACGCAAACCCGCAGGCCGAGACACATCCGGTCGAGGCCGGATCAAAGACATGGTGATGATCAGCGATCGTCCCGCCGAAGTCGAGGACCGCTCGGTCCCCGGCCACTGGGAGGGTGACTTGATCATGGGAGCCGGTAACCGCTCGGCGATCGGCACCCTGGTCGAACGCACCACCGGCTTTCTGATGCTGGTGCACCTGCCCGGCGATCACACCGCCGCCACCGTTGCCGCGGCCATGACCCGCACCATCCCGACCATCCCCGAAATCCTGCGTCGATCGTTGACCTGGGATCAAGGAGTGGAAATGGCCCACCACACCGCCATCACCAACGCCACCGGCCTACCGATCTACTTCTGCGATCCCCACAGCCCCTGGCAGCGCGCCACCAACGAAAACACCAACGGCCTACTCCGCCAGTACTTCCCCAAAGGGGCCGACCTATCGTTCTTCGGCCCCGGCATGCTCGACCAAGTCGCCGCCGAACTCAACGACCGACCCCGAAAACGCCTCAACTGGATGACCCCCGCCGAAAAGCTCGAAGAACTCCTACAATCCAAACCGACAGATTCCGTTGCACCGACCACTTGAATCCGCCCCCTCAATCTCGCCGACTGGGCCCTGTTTCCCGCCGACTGGGCCCTCAGTCGAACCGCTGCACCACGTGATTCTGCGCATACGGATCCCATCCCGGGTCGCCGGTGGTCGCGAAGGCGACCCAGGCCCGGTGCATGGCGTCGGCGACGGCCTGCGGCGCATCCGGCCCGGTGAGCCGTTCGGCGTGCGCCAGCTGGTCGAACACATACGGCAACTCGACGGCGTGCCCGGCACCGATGCCGGCCACCGAACTGGGTACGCCGAACTCGTACAGCCTCGTCTGACCATCCGGGCGCAACTGTGCCAGCCGGACCGCCGGCTCGTGGAAGGCCACATCGGTGAGCACCATGCACAGGGCGTCACCGGGCGCGGTGCCGGCGGCGAGGTGCTCGTCCAGCGCCGCCGTCGCCCCGTCGTATCCGCGCACCATCGCGCGCGCCGCCTCCTCGGTCACCCCCGCCGCGACGCCGGTGGGGACGAGGAAGAACCGGAACTCATCGGCGTTCCACCCGGCGATCAGCGGAACCCCGCTGCCCGCCCCCGCCGCGATCGAGGCGATCGGCAGGTTCGGCAGCACCTCCCCGTCGACGACGGGCATCGTCGACATGATCCCCAGCCCCGCACCGACGACCGTCGCCCCGAAGACCGCCGGATCCGGGTTGAGCATCAACTCCAGGGACATGTCGGTCTGCGCCTTGAGGAGCAGCGAATCCGACACCGACCCCAGGCCGGCCGCATCGGCATCGACCCCGAGCAGCCCGGCCACGCGCGCGGTCACCTTGCGCGCATCCTCGACGGCCACCGCCGCAGAAGCGTTGCCGCTCTGCATGATTGCGCGGTGGAACAATCCCCGCGCCACCGGTGAGGACAGCAGCGATGCGACGCTCATCGCCCCGGCCGACTCCCCGACGACGGTGACGTTGCCCGGATCGCCGCCGAATGCCGCGATGTTGTCCTGCACCCATCGCAACGCGGCGATCTGGTCGAGCAGGCCGCGGTTCTCGGGTGCACCGGCCACCGAGGCGAATCCTGGCACCCCCAGCCGGTAGTTGATCCCGACGAAGACGACGCCGTCGCGGGCAAAGGCCGCCCCGGAGTAGATCGCCAGCCGGTTCGATCCGCGGGTGAAGGCGCCGCCGTGGATCCACACCATGACCGGCAGCCCCGACGACGACGGGTCCGGCGTCCACACGTTGAGGTTCAGGTAGTCATCGCCGCGCTCGATGACGTTGTCGAACAACGCCGCGATCGGCGCGGGATAGGGAGTCTGCGGCGCCGTCGGGCCGTAGTCGACCGCGTCGCGGATTCCGTCCCACGGTGCCACCGGCTGGGGCGCGGCGAAGGCCGCCGGCCCGCTCGGCGCGGCCGCGTACGGGATCCCGAGGAACTGTGCGGCGCCGTCACCGGCGGTGCCGCGCACCACCCCCGAAGCGGTCCGGACGGTCGGTGCGTGATCGATGTCGGCCATGGTCTCAACGTACCGACCCCACCGGCTCCGCACCGGGGTATCGCCCGGTGTGACCTCCTCCATTGGCAGCCCTCAGCCCAGCCAACTAAGGTCATGCTTACCAAAGCGTTTTCCGAGGGGGTCTCCATGTCACGCGGGTTCAACGGTGCGCTCATGCGCGCATTCGGCGCCAACGACCACACCGCGACCGTCACCGCGGTCCACGACCTGACGCCGCACTGCCGGCGGATCTCCTTCCACTCGTCCACCCTGTTCGACGAGGCCGAGGGCTTCCCCACCGCCTTCGTGCGCGGCTGGTTCCCCGACGGCAAGGGCAAAGAGTTCCAGCGCGCCTACACCTTCTCCTCGACCGACGCCGACGCCGGCGAGTTCACCATGGACTTCGTCCTCCACGAGCCGGCCGGACCGGCGTCGCAGTGGGCCTCGGCGGCCCAGCCCGGCGATGAGCTGGCGATCATGTGGATGAGTGCCGTCCCGTTCGAGGTCCCCGACGAGAACCGGCCGTCGGGCTACCTGCTGATCGGTGATTCCGCCTCGCTGCCGGCGCTCAACTCCGTCGTCGAGACCATCCCCGACGACATCCCCGTCGAGCTCTACCTCGAACAGCACGACGGTCTCGACCGCGACCTGCCGCTGGCGCGCCACCCGCGCATGCGCGTGCACTGGGTTCCGCGGGTGGACGTCGAATCGCTGGCGGCGGCCCTGGAGGACCGCGACTGGTCCAACTGGAAGGCCTGGGCCTGCCCCGAGACCGGGTCGCTGAAGGAACTGCGCAAACGCTTCAAGGAATTCGGCTTCCCCCGCGCCGAGCTGCACGTCCAGGCCTACTGGGCCCAGGGCAAGGCGATGGGCAAGGAGCGCGACCCCGCCGAACTCGAGGCGCTGGCCGCCGCTCAGGTCGAGACGATCGAACCGGAGATCGTCGCGGCCGCCTCCACCACACCGACCGCGGTGCAGGGACAGTGGCGCGCCGCCGGCGCCGGGCGGTTGCTCGCCCCGCTCAAGCGCACGCTCATCGTCGCCGGGGTGCTCCAGGCCGTGGTGACGCTGCTCCAGCTGGCGCCCTACGTCCTGCTCGTCGAACTGGGCCGCCGACTCCTCACCGACGCCCCCGAAGACCAGCTGTGGTCGATCGGGATCCTCGCACTGGTGCTGCTCGGCGTCAGCCTGGCCCTCGAGGCGGCGCTGATGCTGTGGTTGCACAGCGTCGACGCCCGCTTCTCCCGCGACCTGCGCCGACGTCTGATCGGCAAGCTCGCCCGCCTGCCGCTGGGCTGGTTCACCGCCCGCAACTCGGGTTCGATCAAGTCGCTGGTCACCGATAACACCTTGTCGCTGCACTATCTGGTCACCCACGCGATCGTCGACGCGGTCGCCGCCGTGGTCGCCCCGGTCGCGGTCCTCGTCTACCTCTTCGTCTGCGACTGGCGGATCGCCCTGTTCCTGTTCATCCCGGTGCTGACCTACATCGTCACGATGTGGCGGATGATGGCCCAGTCCGGGTCCAAGATCCCGCAGGCGCAGTCCTGGGTGGAGCGGATGAACGGCGAGGCGGCCGGGTACCTCGACGCGCAGCCGGTCATCCGGGTGTTCGGCGGCGAGATGGCGTCGAGTTTCCGACGCAACCTCGACGCCTACATCAGCTTCCTCGACGGCTGGCAGCGCCCGTTCATCAAGGCCAAGACCGTCATGGACCTCGTCACCCGGCCCACGACCTTCCTGTGGTTGATCGCCGCCGTCGGCACCTGGTTCGTCGTGTCCGGCCGCACCGACGTCGCCGGACTGCTCCCGTTCCTGTTCCTCGGGACCACCTTCGGCGCCCGCCTCCTCGGCATCGGGTACGGCCTGTCCGGCATCCGCGCCGGAACCGTCGCGGCGCGCGACATCCAGGACGTCCTGGAAGAACCCGAACTCGCCGAGCTCGACGACGACACCGCACCCGCGGGTGCCGAGGTCGTCTTCGACGGGGTGACCTTCGGTTACCGCCGCGACATCCCCGTCCTGCAGGATGTGTCGCTGACGCTGCGGCCGGGAACGGTCACCGCCCTCGTCGGGCCGTCCGGATCCGGGAAGACGACCCTGGCCGCCCTGTTGGCCCGGTTCCACGACGTCGACGCCGGCGCCATCCGCATCGGCGGGGCCGACATCCGGTCGATGCCCACCGACGACCTCTACCGGCACCTGGGTTATGTCCTGCAGCAGTCCCAACTCGTGGCCGGCACCGTCGCGGAGAACATCGCGCTCGCGGTACCCGACGCGACGCCCGAGCAGATCGAGAACGCCGCTCGGGCGGCCAACATCCACGAGCGGATCGAGCGACTCCCCCACGGCTACGACACCGTGCTCGGCGCCGACGCGGCCCTGTCCGGCGGAGAGCGCCAGCGCCTCACCATCGCCCGGGCCATCCTCGCCGACGCGCCGATCCTGGTGCTCGACGAGGCCACCGCCTTCGCCGACCCGGAGTCGGAATACCTCGTGCAGCAGTCGTTGAGCCGTCTGGCCGCCGATCGGACCGTGCTGGTCATCGCGCACCGCCTGCACACGATCACCGACGCCGACGCCATCGTCGTCCTCGACGGCGGGCGGGTCGTCGAGACCGGGACCCACGACGAGTTGCTCGCCGGCGGCGGAAGATATCGCGACCTCTGGGAATCAGCGGGTCACAAGGCAGGAGTCAAGTAATGCTCACGACGCTGTTGGCCCTACTCCCCCCGAACAGCCGGGGAAGTGTCCTCCGCTTCACCGCGACGTCGATTCTGTCGGTCATCGCGCGCGCGGCGGCGGTCGTGATCCTGGTCCCCCTGATCACCGCCCTCGTCGACGGCGAGCACGGCGCCGCCGTCCGCTGGCTGGGGGCGCTCACCGCCGCCACCGTGATCGGGTGGGTCGCCGACTGGTACACCGCCAAGATCGGGTTCACCCTCGGCTTCGGCACCCTGCACCACGCGCAGCGCGACGTCTCCAACCGGCTGTCGCGGATCCGCTTCACCTGGTTCGGCCCCGACACCACCACCGATGCGCGTCAGGCGGTCGCCGCCACCGGCCCCGACCTGGTCGGCGTCATCGTCTACCTGGTGGTCCCGGTCACCGGTGCCATCCTGCTGCCGGTCGCGATCGCCCTCGCCCTGTTCGGCGTCGCCTGGCAACTCGGCGTGGTCGCGCTGATCGGGGTGCCGCTGCTGCTGGGGGCCCTGTGGGGCACCGGCGCGATCTCCCAGCGGGCCGACCGCGCCGCCAACGAGGCCAACGCCAACCTGAGTGAGCGCGTCGTCGAGTTCGCCCGCACCCAGAGTGCACTGCGCGTGGCACGCCGGGTCGAGCCCGAGCGCAGCCTGGCCGGCGACGCGATCGACCGCCAGCACTCGGCCATCATGAAGCTGCTGCTCATGCAAATCCCGGGCCAGGTCCTGTTCAGCCTGGCCAGCCAGATCGCCCTATTCACCCTGGCCGGCACCGCCGCCTGGTTGATGGTCAACGACACGATCTCCCCGGCGCAGGCCGTCGCGCTGCTCGTCGTGGTGGTGCGCTACCTGGAGCCGTTCACCATCCTCGGCGAGCTGGCCGGCGGCCTGGAGGCCACCCGCCTCACGCTGCGGCGGATCGGCCGGGTCCTCGGTGCGCCGACGGTCGGCGCCGGCGAGGTCGCCACGGTGCCGCAGCAGGCGCCCCGGATCGAGTTCCGCGGCGTCAGTTTCGACTACGACGACCCCGAGCACCCCGTCCTCGACGGGCTCGACCTCACCCTGGAGCCGGGTACCGCGACGGCGATCATCGGGCCGTCGGGGTCGGGCAAGTCGACCATCCTGTCGCTGATCGCCGGGTTGCACGAGCCGACCGCCGGGCAGATCCTCATCGACGGGGTCGACGCGGCCGCCTTCGACCTGCCGACGCGCCGCGCGCTGACCAGCGTCGTCTTCCAAGAGCCCTACCTGATGGGCGGGACGATCGAGCAGAACATCGCCGCCGGCGATCCCACCGCACCACCGGCCCGGCTCACGCGCGCGGCCGCCCTGGCCCGCGTCGACGAGATCACCGACCGCCTGCCCGACGGTGCGGCCGCGCAGGTCGGCGAGGGCGGATCGGTCCTGTCCGGCGGCGAGCGCCAGCGGATCAGCATCGCCCGCGCCCTGGTCAAACCGGCGCCGATCCTGCTGATCGACGAGGCGACCAGCGCATTGGACAACGAGAACGAACGGGCGATCGTCGACGCCTTGTCCGCGGATGACCGGCCGCGCACCCGCGTCATCGTCGCGCACCGCCGGGCCGGCATCCGACGCGCCGACCGCGTCGTCGTCGTCGACCGGGGTCGCGTCGTGGAAACCGGGACCCCCGACGAGTTGCTCGAGCGCGACGGCGTCTTCGCCCAGTTCTGGGCCCACCAGGACGCCGGCGCGGGGTGGAAACTCACCGAGGTCGTCTGAGCGTCGACTCGCGGCTCACAGCCGGCGCATAGGAAAGGCCTAGGCTCCACCCATCGGCAGCGGCGATACTGGGTGCCGTGAGTGCACCGAACCGAGTCGTGATGCAGCGCGCCGACGGGACGCCGATCAACGCGCTGGTGGTCGACGACGAGCCCGTCCTGGCCGAGATGGTGTCGATGGCACTGCGCTACGAGGGGTGGACGGTGTCCACCGCCGGCGACGGTGCCGCGGCCCTGGCCGCCGCCCGCGACAACCGGCCCGACGTCGTCGTCCTCGACGTCATGCTGCCCGACATGAGCGGGCTCGACGTGCTGCTGCGGTTGCGCGAACTCAATCCCAGTCTGCCGGTCCTGTTGCTGACCGCCAAGGACTCGGTGGAGGACCGCATCGCCGGGCTCACCGCCGGCGGCGACGACTACGTGACCAAACCGTTCAGCATCGAGGAGGTGGTCCTGCGGTTGCGCGCCCTGTTGCGCCGCGCGGGGATCACGACCGGGGAAGCCGATTCCCAACTCGTCGTCGGCGACCTGGTGCTCGATGAGGACAGCCACGAGGTGACCCGCGCCGGCGAGCCGATCACCCTGACCTCGACCGAATACGACCTGCTCCGGTTCCTCATGCGCAACCCCAAGCGTGTGCTGTCCAAGGCCCAGATCCTCGACCGCGTGTGGGACTACGACTTCGGCGGCCGCTCCAACATCGTCGAGCTCTACATCTCCTACCTGCGCAAGAAGATCGACAACGGCCGCGATCCGATGATCCACACGCTGCGCGGCGCCGGCTACGTCCTCAAGCCCGCCGGCTGATCCGATGCGCCTCCTGTCCCCGAACACCTGGTCGCTGCGCACCCGCCTGATGGTGGGGCAGGTGATCATGCTGATGCTCGTCTGCGTCGGCGTCGGGATCACCACCGAGATCGCCCTGCGCCACTACCTGGTCGGCCAACTCGACACCACCGTCCGCGAGGCCGTGCACCGTTCGATGGTCATGTCCGACCACCCGCCGCCCGACCGGCCCAACCGGCCCCGTCGACAGCGCCCCGGCCCGGGGCCGGAGTTCCTCGACGCCCCCGGCCAGCCCAGCGGTCTGGTCACGATGGTGGTCCGCGCCGACGGCAGCGTCACCGCGGGTGCGCTGGCCACCGACGGATCCCGCGTCGCGGTCACCGACCGTGCGCGCGACCAACTGAAAGAGGCGGTCCCCGGCGCGGCGCCGCTCAGCACCGACCTCGACGGCAAGGGCTCCTACCGCATCGCCGCGGAGGTGAACCGACAGGGCGAGACCATCATCGCCGGCCTGCCGCTGTCCGGGGTGAACTCCACCATGTGGCGGGTGCTGGTGACCATGGTCGTCGTGACGCTCGCCGCCCTGGTCGCGGCGACCACCCTCGGCATCGCCATCACCCGCCGCGCCCTGGCCCCGCTGACGCGCGTCGCCGCGACGGCCCGCGAGGTCGCCAACCTGCCGCTGGACCGCGGCGAGGTGGCCCTTCCGGTCCGCGTGCCGGAGTCCAACGCCGACCCCAACACCGAGGTCGGCCAAATGGGGTCGGCGCTCAACCGGATGCTCGACCACATCGGTACCGCCCTGTCCACCCGCCAGGCCAGCGAGACCCGGGTGCGCCAGTTCGTCGCCGACGCCAGTCATGAACTGCGGACCCCGCTGGCGGCCATTCGCGGCTACACCGAGCTGGCCCACCGCCACCGCGACGAGGTGCCCGAGCAGGTCGCCCATGCGATGGGCCGGGTGGAGTCCGAAGCGGGGCGCATGACCCACCTCGTCGAGGACCTGCTGCTGCTGGCCCGACTGGACTCGGGCCGCCCCCTGGACCAAGAGCAGATCGACCTGTCGCAAATCGCCGTCGACGCGGTCAGCGACGCCCACGTGGCCGGCCCCGACCACGACTGGCAAATCGACCTGCCCGACGACCCGGTGCTCGTCACCGGGGACGGCGCCCGCCTGCACCAGGTGTTGGTCAACCTCCTCGCCAATGCCCGGGTCCACACCCCGCCGGGCACCGTCGTCAGCGTCGCCGTCACGGTCGACGGCCCCCAGGCAGTCCTGACCGTCACCGACGACGGGCCCGGAATCGATCGCGCACTGATCCCCGAGGTGTTCACCCGGTTTGCGCGCGGCGACAGCTCGCGGTCACGCAACGGCGGCGGGACCGGACTGGGCCTGTCCATCGTCGACGCGGTGGTTCGGGCCCACCACGGGACCATCACGTTGCGCAGCGAGCCGGGGGCCACCGAGTTCGTCGTGCGGCTCCCCCGATCCACAGCCAACGCATAGCGGCGACCAACGCCGGACCCATGGGCCGGCCCGACGATGGGGTTATGACACTCCTCATCGACCCCGCGGGCCGGGCCGCCCCGCTTCCCAACGCGGCCCGTCTCGCTGCCGAGCGAGGCGTCCCCGTCCTCGACGTCGTCGTGCCGGTTTACAACGAGCAGGCCACCCTGGCGCACTCTGTCCGCCACCTGCACCGGTTCCTGCTGGAGCAGTTCCCGTTTACGTTCCGGATCACCATCGCCGACAACGCCAGCACCGACGCGACACCGGCCATCGGGGCGGAGTTGGCCCGGGAGCTGACCGAGGTCGGCTACCACCGACTCGAGATGAAGGGCCGTGGCCGGGCACTGCACACGGTGTGGTCGGAATCGGACGCGCCGGTGCTCGCCTACATGGACGTGGACTTGTCGACCGACCTGTCCGCACTGCTCCCCCTCGTCGCACCGCTGGTATCGGGACACTCCGACATCGCCATCGGATCGCGGCTCACGCGCGGGGCGAGGGTCGTGCGCGGTCCGAAGCGCGAGATCATCTCGCGCTGCTACAACGTCATTCTCCGGTCGACGCTGGCCGCCCGCTTCTCCGACGCCCAGTGCGGCTTCAAGGCGATCCGGGCCGAGGCCGCCGACGCCTTGCTGCCCCACGTCGAGGACACCGGTTGGTTCTTCGACACCGAGTTGCTGGTGCTGGCGCAGCGGTGCGGACTGCGGATCCACGAGGTCCCCGTCGACTGGGTCGACGACCCGGACAGCCGCGTCGACATCGTCGCGACCGCGGTCGCCGACCTCAAGGGCGTGGCGCGCCTGGCGAAGGGGTTTGCGACCGGGGACATCCCGATTCGCGCCCTGACCGACCAGTTCGGCGCCCGATCGGGCCCGCCGTCGCTGTTGCGGCAGACGGTCTCCTTCGCCGCGGTCGGGATCGCCAGCACCCTGGCCTACCTGGTGCTGTTCCTCGCGCTGCGCTCCCCTCTCGGCCCGCAGGCCGCCAACCTCGCCGCCCTGTTGCTGACCGCGATCGGAAACACCGCCGCGAACCGGCGCTTCACCTTCGGGGTCCGCGGCCGGGCCGGCGTCGCACGCCACCAGGCTCAGGGAATCGTCGTCTTCGGGATCGGGCTGGCCCTGACCAGCGGGGCCTTGGCACTGCTGCACCTGCTCGGCGAGCCGCCCCGACCGGTGGAGCTCGGCGTGCTCGTCCTCGCCAACCTGGCGGCCACCGTCGTCCGTTTCGTCCTGCTGCGCGGCTGGGTGTTCCACTCGCGCCGCGCCGCGACCCCCTGTGAAGGAGAATCCGCATGACCGTCGTGACCGATCGGCCCACCGCAGGCCCCTCGACCAGCGGGGCCGCCGCGTCGTCCCCCAAGCGCCGCACGGTGTCGGCCTGGCTCACCGGTGGTCACAGCCGGTGGGAGCGCCCCATCCTCGCGGGCATCCTCGCGTTCGCCGCGGTGTGCTACCTGTGGGCACTCGATTCGCTCGGCTGGGCCAACGACTACTACGCCGCCGCCGTCCAGGCCGGGACGCAGAGCTGGAAGGCCCTGTTGTTCGGCTCTCTCGACGCCGGCAACGCGATCACCGTCGACAAACCGCCGGTCTCCCTGTGGGCGATGAGCCTGTCGGGCCGGATCCTCGGCTTCAACTCCTGGAGCATGTTGGCGCCCCAGGCCCTGATGGGCGTCGCCACCATCGCCCTGCTCTATGCGACCGTGCGCCGCACGAGCGGGGTCGGCGCCGGGTTGATCGCCGCCGCTGCGCTCGCCCTGACCCCGGTCGCGGCGCTGATGTTCCGCTACAACAACCCCGACGCCATGCTGGTCCTGCTGCTGGTCGCCGCCGCCTACTGCATCGTGCGGGCCCTGGCGGACCATCCCCTGCGCTGGACCGCGCTGGCGGGGACGGCGGTCGGCTTCGCCTTCCTCACCAAGCTCATGCAGGCGCTCCTGGTGGTACCGGCGATCGGACTCGTCCTGCTCGTCGCGTTGCCCGGTTCGTTCTGGCACCGGCTGCGCGTGGGATTGGTCGGTCTCGCCGCAATGGTCGTATCCGGCGGCTGGTTCGTGGCCCTGGTCAGCCTGTGGCCGGCCGGCTCGCGCCCCTACATCGGCGGGTCGACCACCAACAGCCTGCTGGAACTGACCCTGGGGTACAACGGCCTGGGACGCGTGTTCGGCGGCGACGGCAACCCGACGGCCGGAGCCGGCGGTCCGGGTGGGCCGGGTGGTCCTGGTGGTATGCCGGGCCCCGGCGGTGGCGGCGGGTTCCGCCACGGGTTCGGCGGCGCCCCGGGGTGGACCCGGATGTTCGGCGACTCCATGGGTACCGAGATCTCGTGGCTGCTGCCGGCGGCGCTCATCGCACTCGTCGTCGGACTCTGGTTGACGCGCAAGGCCGTCCGCACCGATCTCATGCGCGCGGCGCTCCTGCTGTGGGGCGGCTGGCTGCTGGTGACGGCGGCCGTGTTCAGCACGATGAAGGGCATCATGCACCCCTATTACACGGTGGCGCTGGCCCCGGAGATCGCCGCGCTCGTCGGCATCGGCGCAGCCCTGCTGTGGGATCGACGGGATCGCGCGGGGGCGCGTATCGCCCTGGCCGTGATGGTCGCCGTCACCGGGGTGTGGAACTTCGTACTGCTGGACCGCACGCCGGAGTGGCTGCCGTGGCTGCGCTGGGTCCTGTTGGCGGGTGCCGGCCTCGCGGCCGTCGCCCTGATCGTCGGGGCCCGGCGGGAGCGCTGGGCGGCCGCGGTGGCGGCCTTCGCCCTCGTCGTCGGCCTCGGCGGCACCGGCGCCTACATGCTGGAGACCGTCGCCCATCAGCAGCACGGCGGACCGATGCTGTCCTCCGGCCCGGCGCAGGCCGGCGACCACCGGGGTCCCGGCAACCAGGGGCCCGGGGGTCGGCGTGACGGTCGCGGTCCCGGCCGGACCACCGAGGTGTCCGAGCAACTGCGCGACATGTTGTCGTCCACCGAAAGCCGTTGGGCTGCAGCAACTATCGGCTCACACTCGTCGGGATCGCTGCAGCTGAGCAGCCGGCGTCCGATCATGGCGATCGGCGGGTTCAACGGGGGCGACGCCGCCCCGACCCTCGAGCAGTTCCAGCGCTATGTCCGCGACGGCCAGATCGCCTACTTCATCGTCGACGACCGCGGCCCGGGTGGACGGGGTGGGCCCGGATCGGGTCCCGGCGCCCGGCAAGACGGGCGGGGCGGTCCCGGTGGCCCGGGCGGTCGGTCGGGCACCGCAACGGAAATCACCGAATGGGTGAAAGCCAACTTCACGGCGCAGAACATCGACGGCACGACCGTCTACGACCTGCGACACTGACCCGGAGGCACCTGTCCTGTCCTCCACAGAGAAAAACGCTCGGCTGGGAACTCCCAGCCGAGCGTTTTCTTTACTGCGTCCTACCAGAGCGAACCCCAGAACGGCGGGCGGCGACGCGGGCCGTGCGGACCGCGAGGACCACCGGGACCGGGGCCGTGCGGACCCCGAGGACCGCCGGGACCACCGGGACCGGGGCCGTGCGGACCGCGAGGGCCACCGGGACCGGGGCCGTGCGGACCGCGAGGGCCACCGGGGCCGGGACGAGGACCAGGACGTGGCATCGTTGCCTCCTTGTGTTGGCGAGATCGGACCGACTCGGTCCGACTGATCCGAGGCTAGGAACGCTCGATGTGTGCCACCCATCTGCAAGCTATGCGCCAGTTAAGAATGGCAGTTCAGAGGTTCAAAACCCGGAGGGCGAAAACCGCCGGACACGACAAAACACCCCCGACCTCAAGGTCGGGGGTGTGGCGCGGTCGGCGATTCAGCGCCGGCCGTGGCGGGGCTGCGGGCGCGGAGCCGGACGACGGCGGCGCGGCTGCGGCTGCGGGAGACGGCGGCGGGGCTGCGGGTGGGGGTGGCGAGGCATATCGTGCTCCTTCTTGATTCGTGTGACCGGATCGGTTGATCCGATGACTCCAATCTATGAAGCCCCGCTATGCGCTCGACCGGTCCCAGCTATGTGTTTCCTAAGCGTCAAAACCGGTACCGCCCAAGGGCGTTGCGCCGCGCGCGGCGGTTAGACCGCGGCCCGGGGACGGCCACCGCCGCGGCGCGAACCGCCGGATCGGCTGCTGCGCGACTGGCCGCCCGCCGGTCGACCACCCTGGCCGCGCGGTTGGCCGCCACGTCCCGCCGACGAGCCGCGCCCACCGGACTTCCGACCGCCGCCGGTGCGTCGCTGGCCACCGCCTCGGCCGCCATTGGCGTCGGCCGCCGGGGCCGGGGCCGGCTCGACGTGGTCGGCGCGCGGGCCGACGAGGCGGTCCACCACCTCCGACGACGCGGTCACGGCTTGCGGCTTGACGTCGATTTTGGCGCTGCGCAACAGCTTGCGCAGGTCACCGCGCTGTTCGGGCATGCACACGGTGACCACGTCGCCGGCCTCCCCGGCGCGCGCCGTGCGTCCCGAACGGTGCAGGTAAGCCTTGTGTTCGGCCGGCGGATCAACGTGGACGACCAGTTCGACACCGTCGACGTGGACCCCGCGGGCCGCCACATCGGTGGCGACGAGGACCCGCACGCCCCCCTCGCCGAAGGCCGCCAGATTCCGGTCGCGCTGGTTCTGGCTGAGGTTGCCGTGGAGGTCGACCGCGGGGATCCCCTCGGCGGTGAGCTTGCGCGCCAGCTTCTTGGCCTGGTGCTTGGTCCGGGTGAACAGGATGCGTCGACCGGTGCCGGACGCCAGTTCGCGGACGAGGGCGTGCTTCTCGGTCGCCGTCGGCGCCTCGAAGACGTGGTGGGTCATCTTGGCGACCGGCGAGTTGGCCTCGTCGACCGAGTGGGTGACCGGCTCGTGCAAGAACTTGCGCACCAGCTTGTCGACACCGTTGTCCAGCGTCGCGGAGAACAGCATGCGCTGCCCGTCGTCGGGGGTGGCGGAGAGGATCCGGGTCACGACCGGCAGGAAGCCCAGGTCGGCCATGTGGTCGGCCTCGTCGAGCACGGTGATCTCGATGTCGTCGAGCTTGACGATCCCCTGCTTCATCAGGTCGTCGAGGCGCCCCGGGCAGGCGACGACGATGTCGACGCCGCGGCGGAACGCCTGCTCCTGACGGCCCTGCTTCACACCGCCGAAGACGGTGGTGACCGACAGACGCATGGCCTGGGCCAGCGGGGTGATGGTGTCGGCGATCTGGGTGGCCAGTTCGCGAGTCGGTGCGAGCACCAACCCGGTCGGGCGACCGGGCCGGGTGGTCACGCCGATCTCGCGCAGGCCGGCGACCAGCGGGATGGCGAAGGCGAGGGTCTTCCCCGAGCCGGTCTTGCCGCGGCCGAGGACGTCGTCGCCCTCCAGCGTGTTGCCCAGGGTCGCCGCCTGGATCGGGAACGGTTCGGTCTTGCCCTGTGCGGACAGAACCTTGACGAGTTCTTCGGGCACGCCGAGGGAAGCGAATGTGGTGGTCATGCGGATGCCTTTCCGGCAATGTCAATCCGCCCGGGGATCTCGACTACCCGGCAACGGCCACGGCAGAACCCGATCAAAGGGCGGATCGCAGATGGCGAAGACGCCCGGTCGGGCGCATTCGTTCGCCGTTGTGAAGCCAACTGGCCGGGAATCCGGCGGAGAAGAAGCGTTCTAACGACGCATGACAGAGCGGAGAACGCCCGTCAGTTGACTCCAGGCTACCCGACGCCGACCAGATTACCGGCGCCGTCGGGCAGCGACCTTGGTCACAGCACCCGCCACGGGCCTCGGGACGGGGGTGACGACGTCGGGCGTTACGACGTCCACCAGGGCCGGGCGTACCACGGGCGCGCGTAGTACGGGATGTACCCGCCGTCGTTGGGTGGGCGGGGACGGAACATGAGCGGCCTCCCATTGCGTCGGACACCATTCGGGTCGCCATCCGGCCCGATTGCACTGACGCTACGACCAGATCCCGGCGCGACGGCCGGTTTTCCCGGTTACGCCGCTTCCAGGATCATCGTGACCGACATTCCGCTCCCCGCACAGATCGAGATCAATCCGCGGCCGGCCCCGTTGCGCGCCAGGAGTTTTGCCAGTGTCGCCGTGATGCGGCCGCCGGTGGCGCCGAACGGATGACCGGTGGCCAGCGACCCGCCGGCGACGTTGAGGCGCTCGCGGTCGATAGACCCGAGCGGCTCGTCGCGGCCCAATTCGTCGCGGCAGAAACCGGGGTCCGCCCAGGCGGCCAACGTGGACAGCACCTGCGAGGCGAAGGCCTCGTGGATCTCGTAATAGTCGAAGTCCTGCAGCGCCAGCCCGTTGCGACGCAGCAGCGCGCTGACCGCGTAGGCCGGGGCCATCAGGACGCCCTGGGTCTTGGGATCACCGTCGACATAGTCGACCGCCCAGCTCTGGGCATCGACGATGCGCGCCAACGGTGTCAGGCCGCGTTGCGACGCCCATTCCGCCGTGCCCATCAGCACCGACGAGGCACCGTCGGTGAGCGTCGTCGAATTCGCCGCCGTCATCGTGCCGTCCGGCCCGCCGAAGCAGGGCTTGAGGCGGGCGAGCCGCTCCGCATCGATGTCCCGGCGCAGGTTGTCATCCTGGTCGAGTCCGCAGAACGGGGTGACCAGGTCGTCGAAGAACCCGCGGTCGTACGCGGCGGCAAGATTGCGGTGCGACGCGAGGGCGATCTCGTCCTGCTCGGCACGCCCGATCCCCCACCTCTCGCCCGTGACGGCCTGGGCCGCCCCGGGCGTGAGCTTGGTGCGGCGCTCGTGCGGGCTCGGGATGTCGAAATCGAGGGAGAACGGGAGCTGCACGGCAAGTTTGAGCCGGTCGCCGGTGGACCGGGCGGCGTTGATGCGCACCAGGCGATCGCGCAGACGCGGACCGAATCCGATCGGTGGGTCCGAGGTTGTGTCGGCACCGCAGGCCACCCCCGACTCGATCTGGCCGCAGGCGATCTTGTTGGCGATGTGCACGACGGCCTGTCCGCCGGTCGCGCACTGTTGCTGGACGTCGACGGTCGGGGTGGCCCGCGACAGGGCGGTGTCCAGGAGCGCCTCGCGGGTGAGGCTGTGGTCGCGGGCCAGTTTCACCACCGCGCCGCCGGCCACCTCCCCCAGATGCGCACCGGCCAGGTCGTAGCGGGCGACGAGGCCGTCGAGCGCCGCGGTGAGCATCGACTGGTTGGTCTCCGACAGGTATGCGCCGTTCGACCGGGCGAAGGGGATCCGATTGCCGCCGAGGACGTAGACCGGCGCGAGCTCACGAGTTGCCATGGCGGCCAACCCTAATGCACCTCGGGCAGATTGTGCCATCAGGTAATGGCATGATTGGTGGGGATGAGTTCCACCCACACCACGAGCAAGGGGAAAGACATGGTTGCCGTCACCGTCGAGAAAGTGATCAACGCACCGCGCGCGGTGGTCTACGGGGTCTTCGCCGACCGGGAGAGCTACGGCGCCAACCTGCCGATCAACACCCGGCTCGTCACCCCGGGGACCGACGCGCGCCAGGGCGTCGGCGCGGTGCACTTCCTCGGACTCGGTCCGGCGGGCATCAAGGAGCAGATCACCGAACTGGTCCCCGATGAGCGCCTCGTCTACCGCGTCGTCGGTGGGGTGCCGGTTCGCAGCCACGTCGGGACGGTCGAGTTCGCCGATGCCCCCGGCGGCGGCACCCGTGTCACCTACACGATGGATTCCGATCCGAAGGTGCCCGTTCCCGCCGGTGTCCTCAAGGCCGGCCTGAAGGCGTTGACGAACCAGCTGATCACCGCCTGCGACAAGGCTGCTCGCGCCAAGGCCGCGGGCTAACCGCCGACTGGGCCCTCGATCCCGCCGACTGGGCCCTCCTTTTCGCCGACTGGGCCCTCGATCTCGTCGACTGGGCCCTCGATCTCGTCGACTGGGCCCTCCATTCCCCCATACGCCAAAGAGCCCAGCCGAATGGCTGGGCTCTTTGAAGGTGGTGGAGCTAGGGAGAATCGAACTCCCGACCTACTCGATGCGAACGAGTCGCGCTACCAACTGCGCCATAGCCCCGGGTGACCGTCGCCGGTCGACCGTCCGCAACTTTATCACTTCGTCCGGATGCGCCGCGAAACGGGCGAGCACTAGGCTTTGGGGCGTGGCCGAACTCACCGACGACCAGATCATCGACGCACTGAACGGCATGATCGCGGCGATCAACCCCATCATCGACGTCCTCTCCCAAACGGATGTCACCGGACTGCGTGCCAAGTCCTTTCAGGCCGGTCCGGTCGACGACAGCATCTTCCGACGGGTGGAACACCTCGCCGCCAAGGCCGTCGACCTCACCGCTTTGCCGGGCACGAAGAGTTGGAGCGAACTCTCGATGGCCGAGCGCGCCCAATGGTGGGTCAACCGCATCGGCAGCCTCAACACCATCGGTGTGGCCTTCCCCAACATCTTCGGCATTTGGGCGCGCCGACTGCCCATCACGACGGTGCTCGGCTTCGTCAACCAGGCCATGGTCCTCGTCGCCATTGCGCGTGAATACCGGGTCACCGATCGGGCCCGCCAGATCGAGTTGATCGCCAGCGTGCTCGGCGCGCGGGAGCTGACGCTCACCAAGCTGACCGCGATCCCCGACGCCGAGCCCGTAGAGGCCAAACGCAAGTCGCTGATCCGCGCCACGTGGGACATCGCCAGGACACTGCAAGGCGGACTGTCCGAGATGGGCAAGCGACCCCAGCCTGCCAAGCCGTTGCGCTGGCTGTCCAACATCCCGGTCGTCGGCGCTCCGTTCAACTACGTCGGCGAACGGCTTGCCCTGAGTCGCGCGGTGAAGGCCGGACGCGCATGGATCGTTGCCCACCCCGACTCCATCGACCATTCGCCGGCGGGTTCCCCCACGCCGGTCGACCTCGGCAGCGCCGTAGAGGCCAAGGCCAAGGGCAAGACGCGCGTCGAAAAGCCCGACTCCCCCGACCGCGACGAGGTCTAGCCGACCGCGGCCCGACGGTAGTCGTCGTCGGCGCGCATCATGCGCGGCTGCTGATAGACCGGCAGGTGGTCGAAAGCAGGATCCTCGTCGTCAATCGCGACGACCTGCATGCCGCTGGGTCGCCGTACCCGCGGCCGCGGCGGTGGCGCGACGTCGCCCTCGGACAGTTCGACGATGTCTCGTCGACGACGGGCGACCTCCTCGCGCCGGTTGCGCTCGAGTCGTTCCAACCGCCGATTCCGGACCTGGGCCTCGGTCGTCACCGCGCGGCGCAGGAAGACCAGGTAGGCGACCAAGGAGAACCCGGCGACCCCGGCGGCGATCCAACCGGGCGTCGAGAAGAGCACACCGGCCCCGACCGCCAGCAAGGTGAGCACCACCAGCGTCACGAGGACGCGCTGGCGCTCCTTGTACTTGAGTTCCAGCCGCTGCCGGTCGACCTCGGGGTCGTATCCACCGCGGCCGGGGCGGGTCATCATCACCTGCGTGAGCTCGTTGGGGTCGACGTCATCCCACTGCGCGGACGGCCCGTCACCCTCGTCGCCGTCATCATCGTCAACCTCGTTGAGGTCGTCGACGAGGTCGTCGTCTGCCTCATCATCGAGATCCTTGTCGTCGGCCACGGCCGCGGCCTCGACGTCGACTTCGGCTGCTGTGTCGGTCTCGGCTGCTGTGTCGATCTCAGATTCTGCGACCGGTTCTTCGCCGGATTCGTCGGCAGTTTCGTCGACGACCGCCGAGACAGTCTCGTCGGCATCATCGGTACTGTCGGCGGCCGATTCCACGACCGGTTCGTCGACCTCGTCGGCGGCCTCCGCAACCGCCGTCGTCGTCGCACTGTCTTCGTCCAAGTCGAAAAGGGTTGGCACCGTGGGCTCGTCGACGACCTTGTCAATCTTCTGAGTCGGCGAATCGTCGCCGACCAGATCGATCCGCTCGGTGGTCTCGACGTCGATGACCTCGACGGTCTCCACCTCGACGATACGCACCTCGTCGTCCACGATCTCGGCTTCGATAATCGCATCGTCGTCGACCAACGAGCCGGCGGTGGCCCGCGCAGGTGCCGACTCATCCGCACCGACGGCGGGAATGACCTCGGTGATCTCATCGACCTCGGGGCGACTCGTCGTCACGCTCACCACGCGCCGCATGCGCGCTGCCACGGTGCGCCGGGTGCGCTTGCGGTTGGGAACCTTGCCGGGGACCCGCGACGGGTCGACCGCTTCGGACTCCACCTTCTCTGCTTCCACGTCCGCGGTTTCGTCGGCCTTATCCGAGTCGGCTTCACCAAGTCGCGCGGCCGAGGCCGTCCGCTTGGGGCGTCCCTTCGGCTGGTAGTCGGGATCATGGGGATGCGAGCCGGCGCCGACGCGGCGTCGGCGGACGGCGTCCTCGCCGCGCTTGATCACGCGCGTCGCCGCGGCCACCGGGGTGGACTTGCGGATCTCCGGGCGCCCCTGAATCACCATGGGGACCAGCACGAAGAGCCAGATCGCCACCAAGCACACCCACAACACTGAGTTCGGCATCCGACTCTCCCGTCTTTCACTCTGGTCACATGTACCCGAGTTCAATCTAGGTCCGTCAGCGCCGTATACCTTGCCGACGCGCCGACGGCGGACGAGTTGATTTCATCTCGAGGGCCCAGTCGGCGGGATCGAGGGCCCAGTCGGCAGGAATGAGGGCCCAGTCGGCAGGAAAGAGGGCCCAGTCGGCGGTTAGTCGCCCGCGGTGAACCGCGCATCGACGGCGACGGCGATCACCACGTCGTCGGGCCGCAGTTCCAGGGAAGGCCCGCCGCCGGCGTCGGCACTCATCGCGCGGGCCATCATCGGCGCGGGCGAGGGCTCCGGTCCGGCACGCAGCATGTCGGGGTCGGCCAGCGCCACGGCGGTCACCGTGCCGCGACCGACCGCATCGGCGTAGGCCTGCGCCTTGGCCACGGCATCGCGCACGGCGTCGCGACGCACGGTCGCCTCATACCTCGGCCTGTTCTCGGCGAGCACGTCCCACATGATCCGGCCGACCTCCAGCCCGTCGCGCCCGGCCCACTCGACGAGGAAGGCGGCCAGCGCCTCGAAGTCGAGGAACTCCGCCGTCATCGCAATCCGGGTCGTGTATACGATTTGTGCCGCCTGCTTCCCGTCGATCCACGGCCGGTGGCCGAAGACATGGATGTCGTTGGCGTGCCACGTGTTCAGCGCATCGGTCTCGTCGAGCCGCGTCAATTCCGCGACGACGTCGCTCTGCAACTCCAGCGCCTTGGCATGCGCCGCCTCGCTGGTCGACTCGGTGAACGCCGCCGTCAACACGGCGGTCCCCTGTTCCGGTCGGTACTGGCGCTCGGCGCGGCCGCGCACGGTGATCTCGAGTGGACTCATCGGAACTGTGCCCTTCCGGCTCGCACCAGCGCTTCGGCCGCGCTGTTCACGACTTCCTCGGTGGTCAACGCGAACAGGTCGTGGTCGCGCCACCGACCATCGACGTCCATATAGCGCTTGAGCAGTCCCTCGTGACGGAACCCGACCTTGGTGAGCACCGAGCGGGACGCGGCGTTGGTCGGCTGGACCGTCGCCTCGAGCCGGTGCAGGCCGAGGGCGCCGAATGCGTGGTCCACCCCCAGCGCGACCGCCGCGGTGGCCACCCCTCGACCGGTCTGGTCCCGGTCCACCCAATAGCCGATCCAGGCACTGCGCACCGCCCCGCGCTGCACGTTGCCGATGGTCAGCTGGCCGGCATACTCGCCGTCGACCTCGATGACGAAGGGGACGACCGCACCGCGCCTGGCCTCGGATTTGAGGACCGAGTAGAGCGACGGCCAGTTGCTGCGATGATGCCGGGCCGCCCAATTGCCGTCCGTCGTGGGTTCCCACGGGACCAACAGGTCTTGGTTGCGTACCCGCAGCCGACTCCAGGCGGCACCGTCGCGCAGTTTGATCGGGCGCAGCACGACACCCCCGGCAGCCACCTCGAGCGGACCCAGCCGCGCCGGCCATCCCGGGTGCATCCGCGAACCCGAACCCCACGTGAACACATCGTCAACTCTAGTAGCCCGAATCGGGCACTCGGCGATAATCAGCCGCGCTGGGCGAGGAACATCACCTCGACCTCGTCACCGGGGTCGAGTTTCGCCGCCTCCGACGGCACGACGACGAGGCAGTTGGCCTCGGCGAGTTCGGCGAGCAAGTGCGACGTGCCGGTGGCCGAGCCGCCGATCACCTGCACCATGTAGTCGCCGGTGCGCTCCTCGCGCATGAGTTGTCCGCGCAGGTAGCCGGTCCGGCCCTCGACCGAGGCGATCGGCCCGATCGTCCGCGCGGTGATCACCCGCCGCAGCGGCTCGCGCTTGCCCAGGGCGATACGGATCAACGGGCGGACCATCACCTCGAAGGTGACCAGCGCCGACACCGGGTTGGCCGGCAACAGGAAGGTCGGCACCTCTTCGCCGCCGAGCTGGCCGAATCCCTGCACCGATCCCGGATGCATAGCGACACGCGCGATCTCCAACTCGCCCAGGTCGGTCAACGCCTCGGCGATGGCCTTCGACGACGAGCCGCCCACGGCACCGCAGATGACCACGATCTCCGACCGGATCAACTGGGCCTCCACGACCTCGCGCAGCCGAGTCGCGTCGCGCTCGGCGATCCCGACGCGGTTGACGTCGGCGCCGGCGTCGCGCGCGGCGGCGGCCAGGGCGTAGCTGTTCACGTCGTAGACCTGGCCCTGGCCCGGCACCCGGTCGATGTCGACGAGTTCGGAACCGACGGCGATCACCGACACCCGGGGCCGCGGGTGCACCAGCACCCGGGCACGGCCGACGGCGGCCAACAGACCCACCTGCGCCGGTCCGATGATTTCGCCGGCCCGGACCGCGACGTCGCCGGGCTGCACGTCGTCGCCGACGCGCCGCACGTAGGAGCCGCTGTCCACGCCGTGGGCGACGCGCACCTTCTGGCTCGCGCCGTCGGTCCACCGGAGCGGGACCACCGAATCGGCGAGGGTCGGCATCGGCGCACCGGTCTCGACCCGGACGGCTTGGCGTGGCTGCAGGCGGATCGGGGTCCGCGACCCCGGCTCCACATCGCCGACGACGGGCAGGAAGACGGCGATCGGGTCGCCGGGGACCAGCGTGTCGAGTTCGGCCTCGCCGCCGTCGAAGTCCTCGTCCTCGTCTGGGGCCACCACCCCGGCGAGCGCGACATCGACCGCGCGGACCGCGTAGCCGTCGACCGCGGCTTGATCGAAACCGGGGAGCGGCCGCTCGGTGAGGACCTCTTCGGCGCACATGAGGCCCTGGGCCTCGGAAATGGCAATCTGCACCGGTCGCGGGACGACGGCAGCGGCGGTGATCCGCGCCAAGTGTTCATCGACCGACCGCATTCCGCCTCCTTTAAACGTCACCAATGCCCGTCTTGGTCAATAGACCGACCTTAGCGCCGCCCCCGTACCGCGCGACGGTGCCACGCCGACGCATAAGCCGACGCATAGCGAGTCGCCGACTACCCCTGGGCGAGACGTTCGACGAGCCAGGCGCGCAGTTCGGGGCCGTAGTCGTCGCGATCGAGTGCGAAGTCGACGGCGGCCTTGAGGTAACCGCCCGGATTACCCAGGTCGTGGCGGGTACCGCGGTGGACCACCACGTGGACCGGCTCCCCGTCGGCGATCAACTGCGCGATGGCGTCGGTGATCTGCAATTCCCCGCCGGCGCCGGGCTTGGTCCGGCGCAGGGCGTCGAAGATCTTCCGGTCGAGGATGTAGCGCCCAGCGGCGGCATAATTCGACGGCGCCTCATCCGGGTTCGGCTTTTCGACCATTCCGCGGACCCGCAGCACATCCGGGTTCTCGGCGTCGGGCAATGCCTCGACGTCGAAGATCCCGTACGCGCTGCGTTGGTCGTCGGGCACCTCGATCGCGCACAGCACCGAACCGCCGCGGCGCGCGCGGACGCGGGCCATGGTCTCCAGCACTCCGCCGGGCAGCACGAGGTCGTCGGGCAACAGCACTGCGACGGCATCCTCGTCGTCGGCGAGGTACTCCTCCACGCAACCGATGGCGTGACCGAGGCCCAGCGGCTTGTCCTGGACCACCGAGGCCACCTCGAGCAGGTTGGGCGCCTTGCGGACCTTGGCCAGCATCGCCGCCTTGCCGCGTTTGGCCAGGGTGTTCTCCAGGACCAGGTCCTCGACGAAGTGGGCGACCACGCCGTCCTTGCCGGGCGAGGTGACGATGAACAGGCGCTGGGCGCCCGCGGACTTCGCCTCTTCGGCGACCAATTCAATGCCCGGCGTGTCGACGACGGGCAACAATTCCTTGGGAACGGTCTTGGTGGCCGGGAGGAAGCGGGTGCCCAATCCGGCGGCGGGCACCACGGCCGTGCGCGGAATCGGCGGTGCGGCCGTGACGTCCGATTGCGGGGTGCTCATGGTCCTACACTGTATTCGGCGCGGCACCGCGCACGACAACCGCGGGAGACCTCGATGACCAAGGCCCAGGTACGAGCCCGCCTTCGCGACGCGCGCGAGGCCAGGTCCGTCTTCGACGTCGAATCGGCGGCGGCCAACCTGGCCGACTGGATGTACCGGCTCCCGATGGCGGTCGAGGAGGGCTCGACCATCGCGTGCTATCTCCCGGTGGGGAGTGAACCGGGGTCCGACGCCATGCTCGAGGCTCTCGACGACCAGGGCTTCCGAATCATCGTTCCGGTGGTACCCGACGGGGAGCCACAACCGTTGCGCTGGGCGGTCTTCGACCGCGGCACGCAGTTGCAGACGCGGCGGTGGGGCCTGGCCGAGCCGGCGACCCCGTCGTTGCCGCCAGAGTCGTTGGCCGACGCGAGCGTCGTCTTCGTCCCCGCCCTCGCGGTGGCCCGCGACGGGACCCGTTTGGGCCGCGGTGCCGGATATTACGACCGAAGCCTGTCCGTATCGCGTGCGGTCCGCGTCGCGGTGGTTTTCGACGACGAGCTGGTCGACCGGTTGCCGGCCGAATCGACCGATGTGCCGATGGAGTGGGCGCTGACCCCGGAGGCGGGCTTCACCCGGTTGGACCCGACCGGGCCCGCAGCCGGTTAGGAGGCCGCGGCGGTGGTCGAGGTGCTGGGCGAATCCGAGGACGACGAGGCGCTGGTGCTGCTCGAATCCGACGACGAGGAGCTGGTGCTGCTCGACGACGAAGAGGCACCCGCGGGCACCGATCCCGACCGGGAGTCGGTGCGGTAGAAGCCACTGCCCTTGAACACGATCCCGACGCTGTTGAACAGCTTGCGCAGCCGGCCGTGGCACTGCGGGCACTCGGTCAGGGCGTCGTCGGAGAAGGACTGCACGATGTCGAACTTGTTGTCGCACTCCGTGCAGGCATAGGAGTAAGTGGGCACGGTCAACCTCCACACGGATCAGCGGTAATCTCGTCAATCTTAACCGACGCTGGCACTCATTCATTCCGAGTGCCAACCAAGCGGGGCATATCCACAGGTCGGCGCCGTCCACAGGGATCCCGCCGATACCGCTTCGCGCCGCCCAGACGACGGCCCGGGCGGCATACCCTTCGCCCATGTTCCGCCGTGTTTCCACCCCTGACCTGGCGCCCCGCCTGCGCGATCGGGCCCGCCGGTGGCTGCGGCCCGGTTGGGCGCGGTCGATGCTCGTCCGCCGCAGCCTGGCCGGGCTGCTGCTCCTCGGCGCCGCGGTATCCGTGCTGGTCGACCACCGGCAGGCCCCCGGGACGGCGGTGATCGTCGCCGCCCGCGACCTGCGGCCCGGCACCCGTCTCACCCCCGCCGATGTCACCGTCCGACGGATCCCCGACGACGCCGTGCCCGACGGCGCGCTGATCCTCTCGTCCGACGCGCGCGGCCGCACCGTCACCGGCGCCGTGCGCCGCAACGAGATCCTCACCGATTCCCGACTGCTCGGTTCCCGCCTACCGCAGCGTTTGACCGACGACGCCGGCGCCCGCCTCGTCCCGATCCACCTCGCCGACACCGGCACCGCCCGACTCCTCGAGCCCGGCGACCTCGTCGACGTCCTGACCAAGCCGGGCGACGGTCCGCCCGTCATTCTGGCCACCGGGGCGATTGTCGCCCTGGGAACGGGCCAATCCGCGCGCGCCGGGGCCGATGCCCCGGTCCTGCTGGCCCTGGGCGCCGCGGCGGCGCACCGGGTGGCGGCCGCCGGGCTGACCAGCGCGCTCACCGTTGTCATTCATTGACAATGTTGCATCGGAAATGTCTCAGAATGCATACAACTCCCTTTCGGTGAGGTGACGCGACCGCTTATGCCGTGGTTTTGCCAATCGCTGCACTACTATTCCCCTCGACTGCCCCATCACTATCCAATCCTGCTGCGTCAACACCGAGGAGGGCTCGCAGTGCTCAAGGGATTCAAAGAATTCATTCTTCGCGGCAATGTCGTCGAATTGGCCACCGCGGTCATCATCGGTGCCGCATTCACCAAGATCGTCGAAGCATTCACCGACAAGATCCTGCAACCGCTGATCAATTCGATCCCCGGCGGCGATCCGTCCAAGGCTGCCGAAGGACTCGGATTCTGTGTGGGTGATTGCCGCTACGCCAATCCGAACAATGCCAATCCGGTCGAGGCCCTCAACTACATCGACCTCACCGCGGTGATCACCGCGGCGATCAACTTCTTGATCGTCGCCGCCGTTGTCTACTTCCTCATCGTGCTGCCCTACAACAAGTTGTCCGATCTGTTCACGGCCGACAAGGAGGACGAGGACACCGAAGTTTCGCTGCTGACCGAGATCCGCAACCTGATGGATCCCGAGGCTGCGGAACGGGCCAAAGAGGCCAAGGCCGAGCCGGTCGTCGCACCGTACGAGCAGGAGCTGCCCCCACCGCCCGCCCCGGCACCCCTTGCCGGCGGTGAACCGCTGATCCGGCCGAGCGCCAGCAACCCGCCGTCGGGTGCGATCCCCCGCTGGGAGCAGACCACCTACCAGACCGGTGCCCAGCGGCCCGTCTCGGGCGGTGGCTACCCGACCGGGTCGCAGCCGCCGGTCTCCGGCGGGGGCTACCCGCCCGCCGGCTCGGGCTACCAGGGCTCGACGGCCACCCCACCGCCGGGATATACCCCGGGCGAGGACTACCAGCCGCCGCCGTTCCCCGGCCAGGGTGGCACCGATTACCCGGGCGACTACCCCGGACGCCACTCTCGCTGAGAGACAACATGAATCGGGCCCGCCATCGTTTGTCGACGGCGGGCCCGATTCGTTGTGGTCAGCTCCAGTTCTTGGGAATCCGGAACGGCCCGAAGTAGTAGTAGAAGCGGTAGTCACGAGGCGCGGGGCCGTGCCCGTGACCACGATCGGGCCGGTGCTGGTGACGATCCTGGCGCGGACGGTCGTGCCGGTGGCGGTCCCGCCGGTCGCGATCCTGGCGCAGACCATCCCTCCGGTCGCGATCCTGGCGGGGCCGATCGTGGCCGTTCCGGTCGCGCGATCCCCGTTCGGAGCGCTGATCGCCCGACTGCCCCGACCGGTTCCGGTCACCGCCCTGCTGTCGGTCACCGCCCTGCTGTCGGTCACCGCCCTGCTGCCCCGCGCCGCCGCGGTCACCCGATCCCCGATCCCCGCCCTGCTGGCCGCCACCGCCCTGCTGGCTGTTACCGCCGCCGTTGTCGGGTACGGCCTGGGCTGCGCCGGCCCCGGCCAACACGCCGGCCGCCAAGATCGGAGCGGCCACCGCCGCGATCAACTTGTGCTTCTTCATCGGACTCCTCCAGTCGTCGGTACCATTTCCACGACGCGGGACGCCTGCGCGGCGAGCTCGGCGTCGTGGGTGATCAGGATCGTGGTGCGTGATCGCGCCAGACGTAGCATGGGCTCGAGCACGCGTTCGGTGGTCGCGGCATCCAACCCGGTTGTCGGCTCGTCGAGGATCAACACCGGCGTATCGCGCAGGAAAGCCCGCGCCAAGGCTATCCGCTGGCGCTGCCCACCAGAGAGATTCGCCCCGGCGTCGCGTAA
Organism: Gordonia crocea; assembly: GCF_009932435.1. Taxonomy (NCBI): domain Bacteria; kingdom Bacillati; phylum Actinomycetota; class Actinomycetes; order Mycobacteriales; family Gordoniaceae; genus Gordonia; species Gordonia crocea. Next base: position 1,079,213 of record NZ_BJOU01000001.1, on the reverse strand, counting down.
TTGCGTGTCATACCCGTCGGGCAGGCTGACGATGAAGTCGTGTGCGTCGGCGGCCTTGGCCGCGGCGATGATTTCCTCGCGGCTGGCCTCCGGGCAGGAGAACGTGATGTTGTCGGCGATCGTGCCCCGGTACATCGCGATCCGCTGCGGCAGCAGCGTGATGTGGCTGCGCACATCCTGCAGTCGTTGGGTGGACAGGTCGGTGCCATCGATACGCACCTGTCCCGAATCCGGGTCGTAGAAACGCAACAGCAGGTGCGTCACCGTGGTCTTCCCGGTCCCGCTGGGACCCATCAACGAGACGAACTCGCCGGCCCCGATATCGAGGGAGAAGTCGTCGAACACCCGGGTACCCGAGTCCGGATAGGTGAAGTCGACCTGGTCGAAGACCACCGGAACCCCACCGGTGGTGTGAACCGGCAGCGGCTCGGGCACCGGCAACGGCGAGGTCGGATCGGTGTCGATGTCGTCGTCGGCGATAGCGATGGGTTCGTCGAGGACCTGGGCCACGCGCTCACCGCTGGCGGTGGCCGTCGTGATCGACACCGCCAACCCGCCCAGGGCCTGGATCTGCGGGTAGAGCTGGCCGAGGTAGCCGGTCAGCGCAATCAACCCGCCCAACGTGGTCCGATCGGTGGAAATCATCCATGCACCGATCACCAGGACTCCGAGCATGACCAAGAGCTCCACCAGGCCCACGGCCTGGCTGTACAGCTCGCCGGCCTTGATCTCGGTGATGCGGGCCCGCATCCACTCCAGCGACTGGGCCCGGACCCGGCGCCGGTCGGCCGGGCCCTGGTTGTCGGCCTGGATGGCCAGCGAGTTGTCGACACCCTCGGCGACCATCGCGCTGATCTTGCCGTTGGCGATCCGTTCGCGGCGCGACACCCGTTTGAGCACGATGCCGAACCAGCGGGACACCAGGGCCAAGACGGGGGCCAACGCGAAGGCGATCAATGCCAGCTCCCACTGCGCCAAGAGCGCCGCGGTCGCGTAGACGATCACCGAGATGATCGCGAGACTGGCGTCGACGACGGCCGAGGACACCAGGTGCTCGGTGGACTCGACGTCGCCACTGTGGCGGGCGATGAGATCACCCGACGGGTACTTGCGGCGCACGTGCGGGGCGAGTTGTTGGGTGCGCTCGTAGAGGTCGTCGCGGACCCGGGTGACCATGCGCTCGGCGACCACGCCGGTGATCACGTCGCCGAAATAGGAGGACAGCGCACCGAGCGCGGTGACTCCGACCCAGGCCAGCATCGGCTTGACGAGGGCGTGGAGATCGCCGGTGACCAGGACATTGTCGACGATATACGCGAACAACGCGATGGTGACGACATTGGCCAGCAGGTCGACCAGCTGCAGGATGATGCCGAGGACCAGTCGGCCGTACAGCCCGTGCATGTAGGGCCGGAACCGCTTGATCGCCGCCAACACGTGCAGCGGCGAGGCGGGCGGCACCAACATCGCATCGGGCAGCGGCTCGCCGTCGCGCTGCTGCCACCGCTCGACATCCCAATCGCCCTCCCCGGCATCCGCCTCGTCGAGGTCGAGACCGTCGAACTCGGTGCCGTCGGACCAGTCGTACTCCTCGTCGGTCCTGCGCGCGGAGTTAGCGCGCCCGAGCGAGAAGAACATGCGATTGCGAGCCATCTGATCCTCTGGTCAATGGATGGGAAGGGAGCCTCCCCCGACTATCCAAGCGTAGATAAGAACCGACCACCGGAGAAGCAGGGAGTCTTCTCCGGTGGTCGGGGACAAGCTCTGACGTCTACAGAGCCGTGTGCGGCTGGGGAGACCCGGTGTCAGGAGCCCCAGAAGCCGTAGGGGCGACGCGGGCCGTAGTGGCGGCGCGGGCCGTAGTAGCCGCGCGGGCCGCCGTAGTAGCGGCGGGGCGGCGGGCCGTAGTGGCCGCGCGGGCCTCCGCGGTGAGGGCCCCGGCCGTAACGATCGACGTTGAACTTCAACGATCGACGTTGAACTTCAAGGTGATCCCTTTCGAATTGCCCCGACTGATCGATTCAGCAGCGCTGAACACCTCTTCAACCTAGCGAGGGGATTCTTCGAAACGCCAGGGGTTACAGACCCCTGTAGGGCAACCCACAGCGGCCTCCCAGGAAGGCCGATCCGGGACTATCCGAGGCTGAAGGGCTTGCCCCAGACCACGACCTGCGAGCGCACCGTCTCGGTCTCCACCTCGATGGTGAAACGCGCACGCGCCGAGGCGTAACCGCCGCACCCGTTGAGCCGGAAGGCCTCCTGGCTGAACGCGACTCCGCCGCGGTTGCCGCGGAAGGTGAACCGGTTGACGTTGTAGTCGCGGTAGTTGGTGTACACACCCGACGTGGTCTGGATGATGGGCACCCAGCCCGCCTGGCCGGGGCCGAGGTGCAGGGTCGTACCGGTGTTGGCAACACCGGCCGGAGCAGTCTGGTTGTAGGCCATACCGGTGGAATCCAGGCCGCTCGAGTTGCCGCTGCTCATGCCGGCGATGTTGACCTGGCAGCCCACGACATAACCGCCATAGATGGTGCCCCCCTGAGCCCCGCCGCCGACGTTCGCGACGATCTTGCCCGAGACCCAAACCTCGCGACTGGTCTGGATGTTGGCGACGTTGCCGGGGTGGTAGCGCACCGCCTCGTCGTAGAGGGTGGCTTTCACGGTGGTGCCGTCGACGAGTTTGCGGGCGACCTTGCCGCCCGGTAGCCGCTTGGCGTCGGCGCTGGGCGCGGTGGCCGCCGCACCGGTGATCGCCACCGCCGCCGCGGCGACGAGCACTGCGACGCGGCGAACCGCGGAGGTCTGGGTGGGCACGGTCATCTCAGGTGTCCTTTGTGCGGGTCAGCCGAGGCTGAACGGCTTGCCGTAGAGGGTGGTCTGGATCGCGCCGCTGTCGCCGCCGACCGTGCCGCGGTCGGTGCTGTAGTTATCCGCGGCGAGGACCTTGATGAAGGAGCGGGCCTGGGCGAACCCGGCGCAGCCCTGCACGGCGATCTCGACGCCGGAGAGTTGGATGCTCACGACCTTCTTGTAGAAGTTCTTGTCCAGCGCCTGCACCACCTGGATCTGGCCGGGAGCCAGCGGGAAGGACAGGTTGCCGCCGAGCAGGGGTAGCGGCACCGGCAGACCGCCAGAACCCGGCGACCCGTACAGCCCACCGGAGATACCCATGTCCAGCCCGCCGACGTTGACCTGGCAGCCGACGAGGTAACCGACCTGCACGTTGCCGCCGCCGCGGTTGATTCGGGCGGTGTAGATGCCCGACACACGAGCGGAACGCACCATGCCGTTGTTGGCCGGGCTCGGTTGGGTGTGGGCATATTCCGAGGTGCGCTTGAGGGTGACGACCTGCCCGTCGATCCCGGTCGACTTCTTGCCGCCGTCCGGCAACCGAAGGGCATGCGCCCCGCCCGCACCCAAGCCGGACAGCCCGACCGCGGCAACGGTGGCGACGACAGCGGCACCGACTGCCTGTCGGCGCAACGACGTAAAGGTCGTCCTCATCTGTTTCCCTTCGTGCACAAACACAAAACTCGTCGAAACGGTACCACTGTGCGGCTTCTCACAAAGCACCGATGCAGTTCAGTGCAGGTTCAACCGTGATGGGGCGGCCGATTCTGCTCGTACCACTCACGGGAATGCCCACCGCCCGTTCCAGCCGACCCGCGCTCATCGGAGGTCGTCGCAGGCAGGTCGTCGCCGAAGACCTCGTCGAGGCGGCGCCGCCGTCGCCACCGCGGCTCGGCGGAGTCGGCCTCGGACTCGGACTCTCCGGCAGCGTCCTCGGGGTCAGAATTCACTGATGTCGGCGATCACGTGATGGGCGAGCATCGTGATGGTCGCCATCCCGTCGCGCACCGCGGCACGGGAATCGGCCAGATTGACCACCAACGTCTGGCCGGAGATCCCGGCCAGGCCGCGCGACAACCCGGCGTCGGTGGCCCCGGCGGCCAACCCCGACGAGCGGACCGCCTCTTCAATACCCGGCAGCCGTCGGTCCAGCAGCGGCTCGGTGGCCTCGGGGGCGACGTCGCGGGCCCGCACCCCGACACCGCCGACGGAGATGACCACGTCGACACCACCGATCACCGCGGTGTTGAGTGCGTTGCGGATCTCCACCTCGTCGCCGGACACGACGACGGTGGCATCGACGTGAAAGTCGGCTTCGGCCAACAGTTCTCCGACCAGCGCACCCAAACCGCCGGAGTCCGAGTGATCATCGGCGACCACGACCACGAGTGCGCGGGCCAGCAACTCGGCCCGGTCCTCGCCGTCCGTCGCCGACAGCTCTCGGGCGGCCGCGTCGGCCACCGAGTCGTCGCGGGTGGTTTCATCGAACGCCGAGGTGGCCATCGGTCTCCTTGTCAGGGTCGAAGATCAGTTCGTCAGGGTCTTGAGTTTCACGGTCGTCGTCACCGGGCGGCCGTTCTTCGTGTACTGCACCTCGACGGTATCCCCCGGCGCGAATGACCGCACTGCCGCCACCAAGTCGTCGGCGCCGGTGATCACGCGGCCGCCGAACTTGTGGATCACCGCCCCGTCGGGAATGTTGGCCGCGGCGGCCGCACCACCGGGCACGACCTTGGTGACCCGCGCACCGGACTGGGTGGGATCGGTCGCCGACGCCGGGCCGACCGAGACGCCCAGACTCGGATGCTCCGCCTTACCGCTCTTGCGCAGCTGGTTGGCGATGCGCATCGCCTGGTCGATCGGGATGGCGAAACCGAGACCGATGCTGCCCGATGCGCGCGCGTTGCCGTTGGCGTCGCGCCCGCCGACCGTCGCGATCGCGGTGTTGATGCCGATCAATGCGCCGCGCGCGTTCACCAGCGGACCGCCCGAGTTGCCCGGGTTGATCGCGGCGTCGGTCTGGATGGCATCGATCACGGCGGTGTTGTCCCCGATGCGCGACGTCGACACCGGGCGGTTGAGCGCCGAGATGATCCCCGTCGTCACCGTTCCGGCCAAGCCGAGCGGCGAACCGATGGCGATGACGTCCTGGCCGACCGCCAGGTTCTTCGACGAGCCCACGGTGATCGGCTTGAGGCCGCTCTGGTTGCGGACCTGGATGACGGCGATGTCGGAAATCGGGTCCGCCCCGCGCAACTCCGCAGGGGCCCGGGTTCCGTCGTGGAAGATCACGGTGATGGTGGGCCGGGCGTTGGCCGTCTTGGAGCTGGCGGCGGTGACCACGTGGTTGTTGGTCATGATCGTGCCGTCGGCGTCGAGGACCACACCCGATCCTTCGCCTTCCTGGTTGCCCAGGCGGACCGCGATCGACACCACCGACGGCAGGACCCGTGCCGCGACGTCCTGGACGCTGCCCGCGGGAGCCGGGACCGAGTCTTTGGGCTGACCGTCGCCGTGGCGGTCGCCACCGACCGACGGCGGTTGGGCATCGCCGTTGTCGAGGTTCGCGCCGACGACTCCGCCGATGCCGCCGGATGCCAGCGCCAAGGCGATCGCCCCGGTCACCACGGCCGTCTTCTTCCCCACGCCCCGGTTGGGCTTGGCGGTCGGGGTGATGTTGTGTTCCCCGCCGGGCCCGCCCACCGGGCCGGGCGCGGCCGGCGCGTCGGCATAGGGGGTCGTCGGGACCGCGCCGTACGTCGCGTACGGGGACGTCGACGGTTGTGTCGTTGCGGCCGTGGGTTGGTCACCGGGCACGGCGAAGGGCGACGTCGGCGGGCGGCCGGGGACCTGGCCGCTCACCGACTCGTCGTCGGGAGTGCGCGGCATCTGCCACGGCGAGTTGTCGTTGGGGGGTTGCGTCACTGCGCTTCCTCACTGTCCTGTCCGGCCACCGCCGGGCCCACACACCATGCACCCCGAGCGGGGTGCTTCCACATTACTGACGAACGACCACCGGCGTGGGTTCCACCGGTATTGGATGACCCGGAAGGGTCATGATGATCAACGCGCCGCCCATGTCCGACTGGCCCGCGGTCACCGTGCCGCCGATCCGCTCGACGACCTGGCGCACGATCGCCAACCCCAACCCGGAGCCGGGCATCGACCGCGCCGTCGGCGCCCGGTAGAACCGCTCGAAGACCAGTTCCCGGTCCTCGGCGGGAATACCCGGCCCCGCGTCGGCGACGGTCAGCACTGCAACGCTCACCCCGGTCTGGCGCAGGCGGACGGTGACGCGGTGCCCTCCCGGCGACCATTTCGCCGCGTTGTCCAGGACGTTGAGCACCGCACGCGAGAGGCCGGCCGATTCGCCGAACACGTACCAACTGTCGCCCTCCACGTCGAATTCGACGTCGTTACGGCGCCGCCGGACGCGTTCGAGGCTGCGGTCGATGATGTCGAGCATGTCGATCTCTTCGTGCACGACCAGCGGCGCCTCTTCCCGCGACAGGTCGACCAGGTCGCCCACCAGCGTCGACAACTCTTCGATCTGCGCGACGATGTCGCTGCGGAGCTCGATCATGTCGGCCAGCGGCACCGCCGGGGCACCGGGCTCGGCCGAGGCGATGAGGAGTTCGACGTTGGTGCGCAACGACGTCAACGGGGTCTTGAGTTCGTGTCCCGCGTCGGCGACGAGTCGCGCCTGCTTCTCTCTCGAACTCGCCAGCGCCGCAAGCATCGTGTTGAACGATTCGGTCAGCCGGGCGAGCTCGTCGTTGCCGGTGACCGGGATCGGGTCGAGGACCTCCGTTCGGGCCACGCGTTCGGCCGCCCTGGTCAGTCGTGCCACCGGGCGCAGCCCCGTGCGCGCCACCGTCGTCCCGGCCAGGGCCGCCAGCGCCACGCCGCCACCGCCGACGACGAGGAGCACCCAGGCGAGTCGTTTGAGGACACGCTCGGTGTGCAGCAGGCTCTGCGACATGATGATGCTGTATCCGCGGTCGAGTTTGCGGGCCAGGACCCGCTGGTCACCGATCGTCCGCAGGCTCTGGGGGTGCTGGCCCGGACCGGCGGTACCGCGCACGATCTGCCGTTCGGGTGCCTCGAACGGCACCGACCCGACGAGGAAGGTCTGGCCGTCGGGCCGGATCAGGGCCACCGAGATATTCGTCGAGAACACCGCGCCGGACACCACCCGCTGCGGGTCGCCGCGCAACGCGCCGGTGCGCGACAGAGCCAGCATGCCGTCCGCGCGGCTCTCCAGCTGCCGGTCGACCTCGTTGTACATCGCCCGGTAGACGACGAAATAGGCGGCCGCGGCCATCAGCGAGACCGAGACCGCGACGACGGTGGCCGACAACAGGGCGACGCGGGTGGTCAACGACGCCGAGCGGGTCAGCGCGAACGGCTCCCGCATCTCGCGGTGCGCGACTTCCTCCCGGTGGCGCTCCGACCACCGGCGCACATCAGTCCAGAGACTCAGGGCGGTGTCTCCCGCAGCACGTATCCCACCCCGCGCACGGTGTGGATGAGCCGAGCCTCGCCGTCGGCCTCGGTCTTGCGACGCAGGTAGCCGACGTACACCTCGAGGGCGTTGCCCGAGGTGGGAAAGTCGTAGCCCCACACCTCCTCGAGGATCCGGCTGCGGGAAAGCACGCGCCGCGGGTTGGCCATCAACATCTCGAGCAGCGCGAACTCGGTCCGGGTGAGGCTGATCGCACGCTCACCGCGGGTGACGTCGCGGGTCACCGGGTCCAGGCGCAGGTCTTCGAACTCCAGCGCCTCGGAATCCTCCTCGTCGGGGGTCGCCCGGCGCAACAGCGCCCGCAACCGCGCCAGGAGTTCTTCGAGCGCAAACGGCTTGGCCAGGTAGTCGTCGGCACCGGCGTCGAGGCCGGCGACCCGCTCGGAGACCGAGTCCCGCGCGGTGAGGACGAGGATCGGCAGGTCGTCGCCGGCCGACCGCAGGCGCCGACAGACCTCCAGACCGTCCATCCGGGGCATCATGACGTCGAGGAGCAGGACGTCGGGCCGCTGCGCGACCACCTTTTCCAAGGCCTCCAGGCCGTCGCCCGCGGTTTCCACGGCGTAGCCGTTGAAGGTCAGCGACCTGCGCAACGACTCGCGCACCGCACGGTCGTCGTCCACCACCAGAATCCGCATGGTTAATTCTTAGCGCAGTACGCCTGAGATTTGTCGAAGGCCGACCGATCAGACCGCGACCGATTGTCCCGAGAAGCGGCGGTAGGCGAAGACGGTCAACAGTTGCACGAACGGGGTCGCGAGCACGCCTATCACCATGGTGAGGGCGGTCACCACCAGGAAGAGCACGAAAGCGTCGCCGAGATGGCCGCGCACCAGTGAGACGCTCGTCTTCATCGCCTCGATCGCCCCGACGCCTTTGTCCACCACCACCATGACCGCATAGGCGAGGAAGAACGACACGATGATCCCGCCCACGCAGAACACCACCGAGCCGGCGAGGACCGCCAGAGTCTGGAGAAGGACGAGGGCGAAAACGGTCCCGAAGTACCGGGGGCGCAGGAAGGAACTGGTCGTCGTCGGGACGCCGTTGGCGATGTCGATGAGGCCACCGGTGTAAGCGCTGGCGAAATACGCCGAGACGCCGACGTAGGCCAGTATCCCCAATACGAGTAACACGATGCCGACCGCGATTCCCGCGCCTTCGCTGTCACTCGCACTGCCCATCAGGACCACGAATCCGACGATCGTGAACAGCATGGCGACCGTGCTGAGCGCCATCAGCACCAGCACGCCGACGAACAGGCCGGCGACGTTGTCGGTGAACTTGCGCCATGCCCACCGTGCTCCGGTGTCCAGGCTGTACGGCACCGTGTTCGGGTCCACTGGAACCGGCCGGTACCCGCCGGGCGGGGGCGGGAAGGCGCCGGGCGGCGGCGGATACGCACCGGGCGGCGGCGGGAAGGCGCCCGGCGGCGGCGTGGGGATTTGCGGTTCAGTCACGGCGTCGACCCTACGGCGCGCCCGGTCGGCCGGCGACTCGGGTGGGTCGAACAATCAGGCCCCCGCCGAGAACGGCGGGGGCCCGATTGATGATGCGGCGGGTGCTACTGCGTCGCGGGTGCGACGAAGCCACCGGTCAGCTTGCGCCATGCGTAGGCGGTCAGCAGACCGGCCACCGGACCGGCGACCAGCAACCCGATAGCGCAAATCGCGCCACCGATCGCCAAGGCGATGCTGACGACCAACCAGGTCAGGATGGCCGGACCGAAGTTCTCCTTGACCAGGTTGAAGCTCGCCCCGAGACCGGCGGTACCGCTGATATTGCGGTCGACGACGGCGACGACGGTGAAGAACAGGAAGATCGCGGCGATCAGGCCCGGCAAGACGCACAGGGCATAGCCGATACCGATGATGATGCCGCTGAGCAGCGTCGCGATGATCACGTTGCCGACGTTGCGCGGCTGGAAGAACGAGCCGACGCTGACCTGCTGGCCATCGGTGATCTGCAGGATCCCGTTCCAGAAGGACGACAGGACATAGCCCCCCACGACGAGGGTCACGAGGTATCCGATGATCCAGACGGCGAAGGTGCCCGCGCCGAAGCTGACGGTCGTCGTGCCGTAGACCGTCTCCTTGTCGGCGAGTGCGAAACCGATGCCGTAGAAGATGCCGTAGACGACGCCGACGATGATCAGGTAGATCAGCGTGGCGATGATCAACGGTCCGGCGTTCTTACCGAACTTGTTGAACGCCCAGCTGAATCCGTCGCCAATGTTGTACGGCTGGCCCGCTGCCGGGCCCTGCGGGTAAGCACCGCCGGGAGGCGGCGGCGGGTAGGAACCCGGCGCTCCCGGAGGCGGCGGCGGGTAGGCGCCCGGCTGCTGTCCGGCCGCCGGCGGGTACGCGCCCGGCTGCTGTCCGGCCGGCGGGTAGCCCGGCTGGCCCGGGTTGTTCGGTTGCTGGCCCGGATCGATGGGCGGTTGAGTCATTTAAGGGGCTCCCCAAATCGTTTTGATAGATGGAACAGGCAGAAACTACCAATATCGACCCGTCCGCGCACGCCATAAGGCGCAATCGTGATCCCCTTGAATGAAACTCGCGGTGCTCGGTGGTGCGACCCGGTCGCAACTTACCGGCGGGTAATGAGAGAATGGGGCCGGCGCGTCACGCGCCACACGATCCCCGCGCAATCGGAAAGCAGGCAGAGAATGCCATCAATCTTCATCTCCGGCGGAGCCGCCGGAATCGGGTTGGCCACCGCAACGCGCTTTGCGCGCGAAGGCTGGACCGTCGGCGTCTACGACGTCAACACCGAGGCCCTGGAAGCCGTTCGGGCCGAGCATCCCGACTTCATCACCGGCACCCTCGACGTCCGCAAGGCACAAGGCTGGGCCGACGCCCTCGCCGACTTCACGTCGCACACTGACGGCAAGCTCGACGTGCTCGACAACAACGCCGGCATCCTCGTCGGCGGGCGCCTCGACTCGATCACCGCCGAGGCGGTGCAGGCGCAGATCGACATCGACGTCCTCGGCGTCACGCTGGGCGCACAGGCCGCCTTCCCCTACCTCCGGGACACCCCCGGGTCGCACCTGGTCAATATCGCGTCGGCCTCGGCCATTTACGGTCAGCCCGACATCGCCACCTACTCGGCGGCGAAGTTCTACGTCGCCGGGTTGACCGAGGCGCTGGAGTTGGAGTGGCAGCGCGACGACATCCGCGTGGTGGCCATCTGGCCGCTCTGGGCCAAGACCGCGCTCGCCGACGCCGACACCAAGTCGGCGAAGACCCTGGGCATCCGGATCACCCCGGAGGAGATCGCCGACCGGGTGTGGACCTCGGTCCACCCGAATGCCGCGGACAAGTTGATCCACCGCACCCACTACTCGGTGGGCGTGCAGACCACGGTGCTCAACAATGCCAGCAAGGTGGTGCCGAACTTCGTGTCCCGCCTGGTGAACAAGGCGATCGCACAGAACTGATCGCCGGCCGGTTGTACCGACGCCGAAAAGGGGCGCCCGCATCGCGGGCGCCCCTTTTCGGTCTGAGCCGGACTAGCGGCGGTCGATGTCGATCAGGCCGAGCTCGGCGGCCTTCACGAGACGACGGGGAAGCCGCTGCGGCACCCCGTTGACCTTGACTTCCTGCAAAGCCGGGTTGTCCGCCTTCCACTGCGAACGACGGCTGTGGGTGTTGGCCCGCGACATGCGGCGCTTCGGTACGGCCATGGGTCTGCCCTTCTTTCCTTCAAGTTCTCTGGTGTGCGCCTGCGTCCCGGTTCGGCACCGGTGGGCGCGCAACCCGACCAGAATACAGTCCCGGCACCGCCAGGACCAAAACGAGCCCCGCTACACCCCGGCGGCCAAGCCGATGATGAGCATCACCACATAGGCGACGATGATCAGGGTCGTGATGGCGCCGAGCACGATGCCGGCAATCGCCATGCCCCGGTTACTACCGCCGTCCACCCCGTCGCGATTCATGTTGCGCAGGCTCATGATGCCGAGAATCAGGCCGATCGGCCCGGGGATACAGCACATCAGCCCCAGGACCCCGCAGATCAGTGCGGCGACGGCCAAACCGTCGGTTCCCGAGCCGGGTGCCGCGTACGCGGGATACCCGTATGCGTTCGCGTACGGATCGGGCTGCCCGACCGGGTATCCGGGTTGGGGGTATCCCGGCTGTGCGTAGCCGGGCTGCACATACCCCGGTTGCGCGTAACCCGATTGGGGTGCCGGGTACCCCGGTGGCGGAGTGGAGCTGCTCGCCGGATCGACATACCCGGTTTCGGTGCCCGGCACCGACGGAGGGGCCGGTACCTCGGGTGGAACAGGGTCCGTCGGCGGAACCGGGGATGCCGGCTTGTTCAGGTTCACCGACGACCATTCGTCGGCGTCGGAGGCGCCGAACTGGCCTTCGCCCGCGGTTCCGTCGTTCGGTTCAGTCATTGATGTCTCCGGTTTCTGCTTGCGGAATGTGACGTCTGCGCTGTGGGATCAGCCGGAAACCGAGGCAACGATGAGCACCACGATGACCACGATGGACCCGAGCAACTGAAGGCTGCCCAAAACGAGGCCGACGATGGCCATGACTTTGCTACCGCCATCCGACGTGCCTCCCGGAGAGTTGTTGATCTGCTTGAGCGCGACGGCACCGAGAATCAGTGCGATCGTCCCGGTGATGACACCGCTGAAGACGAAACAGATCGTGAGAACGAAACCGACGAGGCCCACGATCAGCGCGGCAATCGCCATGCCGTTGGTCGACGACCTGGTCGGATAGGCGGCGCCGTAGCCCGAGTAGGCCGGTGTCCCGTACGCGGACCCGTAGGCCGCTGCGTATTGGTCCGGAGCGGGGGCATAGGAAGCCGGGGCGCCGTATTGGGCGGGTTGCGGTTCAACGGGCGGGTAGGAGGCCTGCTGCTGCGGACTGCCGGCGGGATACCCCTGGGCCGGGTAGCTCTGCTGATCGGAGTAGTAGACGGCCTCGGCCGGCGTCTGCACAACCCCCGCGGCGGCATCGCCGGGGATCGGCACCGATGCCGTCGCGGCGTCGTCTTTGGTGAGGCTGATCGGCTGTGGCGCGGCGGCCGCAGTGGAGTTCGCCGACTCTTCCGGTGTCTCTGAGGTGGTCACTGGTGTCCTTGTACAGCAGGGTGCATTTCTCAAAAAACTACCGTAAACCGGCATCTGGTGCCGATCGGCGTCGGTTCAACGATCACCGCCGCACTAGGCTGTTCGGAGTGTCCGGCGTCGTTTCAGGTTTCACCGTCATCTTCTTGGTGATCGGTATCGGACTCGCAATCGGGCGCCTCGGCACGTTGGGATCGGGTGCCACCGAGGTCTTGTCGCGATTGGTCTTCTTCGTCTGCACCCCGGCGCTGTTGTTCCACGCCCTGGTCACCAGCGACTTGCGCGCCGTCTTCTCTTCCACGCTGGTGATCGCCGGCGGCACTGCGCTGACCATCGGACTCGTCTATGTCGTCATCGCCCGGCTCTGGTTGCGCCGAGACACCGGCGAACTGGTGATCGGCGCGCTGTCCTCCTCATACGTCAACAGCGTCAACCTCGGCGTGCCGATCGCGATGTACGTCCTCGACGACCGGTCGTTCATCGCTCCTCTGCTGCTGTTCCAGATCCTCATCTACTCGCCCATCGCCTTGGTGGCGCTCGACATGTCGAGTGCGCAAACCTCGGGTCGACGGGTGTGGCGCGACGCCATCGTGGCACCGCTGACCAATCCGATCCTGTTGGGCGGCGTGGCGGGCATGGCGGTATCGGCTCTCGGCTGGCATCCACCGCAGGCGATCCTCGACCCGTTCCGGATGCTCGGCGACGCCTCGGTCCCGTTGGCACTGCTGGTCTTCGGGCTGTCCCTCGCCGCGGGCCGCAGCGGTTCCGCAGATCCGCAGGGGTCCGGCGACCCGCGTCTGGATGTCGCGCTCGCCTCCGTGCTGAAGATGGCGGCCATGCCCGCGCTGGCCTACGCGGTTTCCCGGTGGGGTTTCGGTCTCACCGGGCACCACTTGTTCGCCCAGGTCGTCATCGCCGCATTGCCGACGGCACAGAACGTCTTCGTCTACGCGCTGCGATATCAGCGCGGCCAGACCGTTGCTCGCGATTCGGCTCTGGTGACGACGATTCTGGCGATTCCGCTTATCACAATTATTGCGATTACGCTTGGTTGATCAGACCTTCTTCAGCCGAACGAACGAATAATATGCACGGCCTTGGACTTTGGATATACTCACCGCGTTACACCCTCACCAACATGGAATTGTCAGCGCGGACCCTCCGTGCCCCACGGCCGGGTGTGATCAGACCATAACAGGAGTAAATGTGACTTCCCCCTACGACCCGCAGAACAACCCCGGCGCCACTCCTGGTCAGCCGTTCCCCGGACAGCCGGTTCCCGGACAGTACGGCGCCGCGGGACCGGAGCCCGACAACAACCTCGTCTGGGCGATCCTGTCAACCGTGTTGTGCTGCCTTCCCCTCGGCATTGTTGCCATCATCAAGTCGACCTCGGTGTCCAAACTGTGGGCGCAGGGTGATGTCGCTGGCGCCCAGAAAGCCGCCGAGGACGCTAAGAAGTTCGCCATCTGGGGCGCCATCGCCGGTGTCATCGTCCTGGTCATCCTGGTCATCCTGAACGTCGCACTCGGTCTGGCAGCCAGCAGCAGCGGCTACTGACAGTCCCCGAGCGGGAGATCCAACCTGCCAGATAAGAGCCCTCGCCGCGCACGAGCGCAGCGGGGGCACTTTTCTATTGGCTTGTATTGGCCGACACCTCTCTACCGTTCCTCGTGGAACTAACGCTGACGGCCACGGCCGCGCAGATAGTCGCCGACGACGGCGGCACCGAGGCCGTCGACATCGGGAGCCACCACCCGGCCACCAACGCGGCGGGCGATCCGGTCGATGAACATGGCCAACCCCGGATCCTCGCCCAGACGGAAGATCGTGATCTGCGCACCCATCCGCGACAGGTGGTCGAGCTCAGACACGGTCAGCCCGATGGTCTGCGGATGCGGCGGATAGTAGAAGAACGACTCCCCCGACGGTTCCAGGTGCGCAGTCGGCTCGCCGTCGGTCACGATCAGCACCACCGGAGTCGCGTGCGGGAACCGCCGCAGGTGTCGTTGCGCGAGTAACAACGCGTGATGCAGGTTGGTGCCCTGCTCCATCCGGGGCGACAGCCCGGCCAACTCTCCGACGTCGATGGTGCGGGCCTCGCGGCCGAATGCGATGATCGCCAGCTCGTCGGTGCGGAACCGCGTCGAGATGAGGTGGTTGAGTGCGATCGCGGTCCGCTTCATCGGCGTCCACCGCCCCTCCATCTCCATCGAGAAGGAGGTGTCGACGAGGAGGACGACCGCCGCCTGGCTGCGCGCCTCGGTCTCGGTGATCTCCACGTCGCCGATCTCCAGCCGCACCGGCCGACCGGGACTGAACTCCCCCGCCCCGGCTCCGCGCACGACGGCGTTGGTGATGGTGCGCGGCACATCCCACGGTTCGGTGTCGCCGAAGGCCCACTCCCGGGTGGCTCCGGTCGGTTCGCCGAGGCGGCCCGACAGCCGCGTTTCCCGTTCCCCGCGCCCGGTCAACCGCTCGGCGACGTCGGCGAGCACCGAATGGCCCAATTGGCGCATCGCCTTGGGACTCAGGCGCATCTCGCCGTCGGCGCCCCGCTCGAAGAATCCCTGGTCGCGCAACGCCTGTTCCAACCGCTGCAACGTCCGGGCGTCGACGGCCGCGTCGTCGCCCAGTTGTCGGGCCAGCGCGTCCAGATCGATGTCGGCCAGGTCCGCACCGGCGTACTGCTGGCTCATCGCCTCACTCAACTCGTCGAGCTCGGCCAAGTCGGCCATCGCCGTGGCAGCCTCCCCCAAACCCATGGGGCGCTCGCCGGAGAACTCGCGCGAACCATCCCAGTCCAGGTCTGGGCGGGCCATCTGCAACTGCGAGTCGACCTGGGCCAGCGCGTTCATCAGGTCGGGCGACCCGAAGGCCTGCTGGGAGAGCTGGTCGAGCTCGGCACGCTGCTCGGGCGAGAGCGAGTTGTAGAACTGTTGCGCCGCGGCACTGCGCTTGGCCAACGACTCGACGAGCTCATCGGTGTTGCGCGGGTTCTCCGGGAAGAACTGCCCGTGCTTGGCCATGAAGTCGGCGAAGGCGTCGGTGGTGTCCTCGCCGCGGTTGTGTTTGGCGAGAAGGTCGTTCAGATCCGACAGCATCTCGGTGATCGCCTGGCGATCGTTCTCGTCGGCGCCCTCCAAGGCCGACTTCACCCCGGCGAACCGTTGCTCGAGCAGCTCGCGCCCGAGTAGGTCGCGGATCTTCTCGTAGTCCTGGCGGGCCTGCGGACTGCGCCACTGGTATTGCGCCAACTCGTTGACCGCCGCGGCCGTCGAGGACGGGAGGTTGCCGATCTGCATCTCGGCGAACCGCGCGTCGTCGTCGAGGTCGCGCGCCAACTGCTTGCGCTCCTCGAGGACGGCGCGGTCGAGCAACTCCCGGATTTCGGCGAAGGTGCCGTCGAGGTTGCGCTGCTTCAGAATCTCGTTGCGGCGGCGGTTGATCCGTTCGCGCAGTTCGTCAAGGCCCCGCATGGTGGGCGTGCCCCGCCGCAGCAGTTCGCGCAGCGCCCGCTGCGGCGACGACCCGGCCATGACGTCGGCACCGATCTCGTCGAGCGCCTCGCGCAGGTCCAGCGGTGGCGCCAACGGGTCGGGGCCGCCCTGATACCGGTCGTAGCGCGAGCGGTGGAAGTTCCGCCGGCTGCGCCCCTCGGCGTCGGAAACGGGCTCGGACATCGCTGGTCGCTACCCGTAGACCGTCTGCCCCGCGTCATCGGCTTCCTTGCCGATGCGCCGGGCGAGGAACAGCCCCTCGAGGGCCAGTTCGACGGCGGCCGCGCGCTCCCCGTCGGTGTCGGCGTCGAACCGCGCGGCAATCGCCTCGACCGTCTTGCCGACCGGCTCGTCGGCGGGCAAGGACCCCAACAGGTCGGTGGCGGAGACACGGTCGCCGGTCACCACCGGGTGCCCGTCTTCGAGGGCGACGACCAGCGGTGCGAGATCGATCCCGCCGAAATGCTCGCGCACCGTGTCGGCCACCGACTTGCGCAGCAGGTGGGCGAGGATCTCCAGTTCGCGCCCCTCCTCCCCCGATTCGAACTCGATCTTGCCGCGCAACACCTCGACCACCGACTCCAGGTCGACGACCCGCGCCACCGGGGCCTCCTCGTCGCCGCCCACCACCGCGCTGCGGTGCAGGGCCGCGGCGGCCACCGTCTCGGCACCGGCGATCGCGAACCGCGCGGACACGCCCGACCGCTGGTCGATCGCCGGGTTCTCCCGCGCATAGCGGGTGAAGCGCGCCAGGATCTCCAGCAGGTGGTCCGGGACCGTGGCCAGCAGGTCGGCCTCCTGCTCGATGACGCCGACCTCGTCGTCGAGCTCGAGCGGGTAGTGGGTGCGGATCTCGGCGCCGAACCGGTCCTTGAGCGGGGTGATGATGCGCCCGCGGTTGGTGTAGTCCTCCGGGTTGGCACTGGCCAGCACGAGGACGTCGAGCGGGAGGCGCAGCGAGTAGCCGCGGACCTGGATGTCGCGCTCCTCCATCACGTTGAGCATGGCGACCTGGATCCGCTCGGCCAGGTCGGGCAGCTCGTTGATCGCGACGATGCCGCGGTGCGCGCGCGGGATGAGTCCGAAGTGAATGGTCTCCGGGTCGCCGAGGCTGCGGCCCGCCGCAACCTTCATCGGGTCGATGTCGCCGACCAGGTCGGCCACCGACGTGTCGGGGGTCGCCAGCTTCTCGCTGTAGCGCTCGCTGCGGTGCCGCCACGCGATCGGCAGCTCATCGCCCAGCTCGGCCGCCCGGCGCTTGGACTCCGGGGTGATCGGCTCGAACGGGTGCTCGCCCAGCTCCGAGCCGGCGATGACCGGTGTCCACTCGTCGAGCAGGCCGACGATGGTGCGCAGGATGCGGGTCTTGCCCTGGCCGCGCTCGCCGAGGAGGACGACGTCGTGACCGGCCAGCAGGGACCGCTCGAGTTGCGGAATCACCGTCGACTCGAGGCCGACGATCCCGGGCCAGGGATCCTCGCCGGCCCGCAACGCGGTCAGCAGGTTGTGCCGGATCTCGTCGCGGACGCTGCGCTGGACGTGGTCGGAAGCGCGCAGCTCTCCGACGGTCGCAGCGGCGGGTGGACGGGGTGCGGTGGATTCGTTGGAGGTCGCCACGACTCCACGCTACCCCCAGAAATCAGTGCGCGAAGTGGCGCGCCCCGGTCAGGTAGAGGGTGACCCCGGCCTTCTCCGCGGCGGCGATGACCTCTTCGTCGCGGATCGACCCGCCCGGTTGCACCACCGCACGCACGCCGCCGTCGATCAGGACCTGCAGCCCGTCGGCAAACGGGAAGAAAGCGTCGGAGGCCCCCACCGATCCCGCGGCCCGCGCCCCCGCCCGTTGCACGGCGAGGTGCGCGGAGTCGACGCGGTTCACCTGGCCCATGCCGACGCCCACCGAGGCGCCGTCGACGGCCAGCAGGATCGCGTTGCTCTTGACCGCGCGGCAGGCGCGCCACGCGAACTCCAAGTCCGCGAGGGTGGTGGCGTCGGCCGCCTCGCCGGCGACCAGGCGCCAGTTCGCCGGGTCGTCGCCCTCGGCGTCGAGGACGTCGCGCTGCTGGAGCAACACACCACCGGAGACGGGCCGCAGTTCGGTGCCGGTCTGCGTCGGCGTCTGCGCGATCAGGATGCGCAGATTCTTCTTCTTGGACAGCACCTCGACGGCGCCCTCGGCGTAGGACGGCGCGATGATCACCTCGGTGAAGATCTCGGCAACCTGCTCCGCCATCGCCAGGCTGACCTCGCGGTTGGCCGCGATGACCCCGCCATAGGCGCTGACCGGGTCGCACTCGTGCGCCTTGCGGTGCGCGGCCGCGATGTCCTCGCCGACGGCGATGCCGCACGGGTTCGCGTGTTTGACGATCGCGACCGCGGGGGCGGTGAAGTCGTGCGCGGCGCGCCAGGCGGCGTCCCCGTCGGTGTAGTTGTTGAACGACATCTCCTTGCCGTGCAGCTGGTCCGCCTGCGCGAGACCCGCCGCCCCGGAGTTGTCGGTGTAGAGCGCGGCGGCCTGGTGCGGGTTCTCGCCGTAGCGCAGCACCGCCGACCGGCTCCACGTCGCACCGGCCCAAACCGGGAACTGCGACTCGGTGTCGGGAACGACGACGCTGGTCATCCACGAGGCGACCGCGACGTCGTAGTCGGCGGTGTGCCGGAACGCCTTGGCAGCCAGGGCCTGCCGCTCAACCAAGCTGAAGCCGCCGCCCGACACCGCCGCCCCGATGCCCTCATAGTCGGCGGGGTCGACGACGACGGCAACCGACGGATGGTTCTTGGCCGCCGCCCGCACCATCGACGGGCCGCCGATGTCGATCTGCTCGATGCACTCGTCGGGAGTGGCACCCGAGGCGACCGTCTGGGTGAAGGGGTACAGGTTGACCACCACCAGCTCGAAGGGGGCCACCCCCAGCTCGTCGAGTTGGGCCAGGTGGTCGTCCTTGCGGGTGTCGGCCAGGATCCCGGCGTGCACGCGCGGGTGCAGCGTCTTGACGCGGCCCTCCAGGCATTCCGGGAATCCGGTGAGTTCGGATACCTCGGTCACCGGAACACCGGCGGCGGCAATGGTTTTCGCCGTCGAGCCGGTCGACACGAGTTCCACGCCGGCACCGTGAAGGGCGGTCGCGAGCTCGGTCAGGCCGGTCTTGTCGTACACGCTGACGAGTGCACGGCGGATGGGGCGCTTGGTATCGGTCACGGAATCTGGGCCTTTCGTCCGTCGGTGACCACCCCACGGGTGGCAAGGGCTGTGACGACGTCGGTGAGCAGCACGCGTTCGACCTGCTTGATGCGCTCATGCAACGTTTCTTCGGTGTCGTCGGGCTCGACGGCCACCGGGGTCTGGGCGAGAATCGGGCCGGTGTCCACGCCGCCGTCGACGAGGTGCACCGTCGTACCGGTGACCTTCACGCCGTAGGCGAGGGCGTCGGCCACGCCGTGGGCGCCGGGGAACGCCGGGAGCAGCGCCGGGTGGGAGTTCACCACGCGGCCGGCGAACCGGTCGAGGAAAGCGGGGCCGAGGATCTTCATGAATCCGGCGGTGGCCACCCACTCCGGCGCGAAGGCGGCGGTTTGCTCGGTCAGGGCGCGGTCCCAGGCACCCCGGTCGGGGTAGTCGCCGAGCCGGCAGGTGATGACTGCGATCCCCCGCTGCGCGGCCAACTCGGCCGCCCGGCAGTCGCGGTCGACGGCGACGGCCACCACGTCGAAGGCAGCCGAATCCGCCTCGGCGGCGTCGAGCAGCGCGGTCAGGAGGGAGCCGGTGCCCGAAGCCAGTACGGCAACGGGAACCGTCACCTGATCTCCTCGGACTTCACGATCAGCGATTCTAGTCGGCGGGCAGATCGTCGACGAACATGAGGTCCTCGAGGTCGTCGATGACCGGCGCGTCGTCGTCGGGCCGGTAGAAGACCGGGGTCGGCTCGGCCGGTGCCGCGGCAGGCTTCTCCGCCTTGGTCTCGGCCCCGGTCGCGTCGTCGGTCCCGGCCCCGTCGTCGGCATCGGCCGCCGGTGCGGCGGCAGCGGCAGCGCGCCGGGCCTCTTTGGTCTCGCGCCGCAGTCCGTTGGCCAGCGCGGTGACGACGCCGATCACCGCGACCCAGGCGAAGGCGAGTGCCGCCGCGAGAGGCGCATCGGCACCGGCGCGCCCCAGCTCGCCGACCGATCCGCCGGCCACCGCGGTGGCCACCAGCATCAGCACGGCGACGGTGGCGGCGCTGATCGCGACGCGCCGCACGTTGCGCGCCAGGTCGATGTGCCTGGTCCGCAGTGCCGCCCACACCCCGATGGCCAGCGGTACCGCCAGAGCCGTCGCCCACAGGAAACGGATGGGCGGTGCGCCGGGAACGATCGCCAGAATCGGCAACGCCGGCACCGCACCGGTTTGCGGGTTGAACACGTCGACAATCGCCGTGCCGATCGGCACCGGGGTCCCGAGTAGGGCCGCGGCAGCATCCACGACCACGTTGGGCAGGTAGAGCAGCGAGACCACCACCAGCCCGAGGTAGCCGTCAAAGCGGTTGCCCTCGGCCACCACCGCGGCCACCGACTGCCAGTTGAGGATCAACAGGGCACACACCGCGACCGCCCCGGCGCCGATGAGCATCAGGGCGGCCAGCGCGCCGGTCCGCAAACCGACCACGAGGTCGTCGAGCCGCGCGCCGCCGATCCCGAGCCGGCCGCACCACTCGCGCCAATCACGGCGGGCGATTCCGGCCACGGTCCCCCCGCCGTACACCGCGACGGTCGCGAGGAATGCCCACAGCGCATTCGGCGGGTTGACCGGGAGCACCGAGCTTCCGTCGAGCACCACCGCCAGCGCCAGGGCCATGATGAGCAGCGGTCCCCCGACGGCGGCGCCGACGAGCGCGGCGAGGTCCGACGGTGTGGTGCGCAGGCGGGCCGACGGACCGGTGTAGATGAAGACGGCGGCGACCAGGGCGATCGTGGGAAGCATCGGCAGCGTCGAAAGCCCGACCCCGCCGATGCTCAACGGCACCTGGTGCAAACTCAGCCAGGCCGATCCCAGTGCGGTACCGAAAGCACCGAATCCCGCGCCGGACAGGGCGAGCGTGATGGCCACGATCACCGTGAGCACCAGCAGCGTCACCAACGGCACGGCAAAGGCGACGATGACCAGTTCGCGTGCCGTTCCGGCGGAGTTGAGGGCGTGTTCGCGCTGGGTCTGCCGCACCTGCCGCAGACGCGTGGCGAGGGATCCGTTCTGTCCTTTCATCGCTGTTCAGCGTCTCAGCCATCGTCGGCGGCGACACGCAGGCGCGCCGGGGCGAGGCCAAAGTCACGGCGGACGCACGAACCGCCCGGGATACGCAGCAGCCCCGGCCGAATCCGGCCGGGGCTGCTGGCGATGGGTGCGTGCTACTGCTGCTGCTCGCCGGTGTTGATGACCGACGTGGCGCTGTCGCCGGCCTGCTGTGCGGCACCGGCTGCGGTGTCCACGACCTGGGTCGTCGCCGACGAGGCGGCATCGACGGCGGCCTGGGCCTCGGTGCCGGCCGCGGCGGCGGCGTCAGCCGCGGGAGCGGTCGCCGCCGGGTACGAGTAGGCGCTGGCGGCCGGAGCGGCCACCGTGGTGGCGGCCGACGGGGCGGTGGCCGACGAGGCGGTGGTGCCCCCGGTCGCAGCGGCAGTCGCCTCGGCCGACTCCGCGGCCGCCTCGGCCTCGGCCGAGCCCGGCTCCGGGGCGACCTTGACCTTGCCCAGCGTGACGAGCAGCCAGAAGATCGCCACGCCGAGGGTGACAAGACCGAAGAAGACGCTGACGTAGGCGATCACCTTGCCGCCGTCGTAGAACAGCGAGCTGATGAGGAGCGATCGCACGAGACCGCCCAGGAAGGCCACGGCGGCCACCGCGGTCACGACCGTGGCGAGCACCTTGTCCTTGGCGATCCCGGCACCGCCGGCCACCGCGCTGAGCACGATCAAGATGAGGGCCCACTCAAGGTTGAACGCGTCGGCGAACAGGCCGAGGAGGAAAAGAATCACGCCGAGCCCGAGTGTGACGAAGGCCAGAATCTGGGCGATGTTCGACGGCAGGCCCTGGCTCGGCGGCTTCGGCAGAGTGTAGGCCTGCTGTTGGCCGTAGTAGGCCTGCTGGCCGTACTGCTGCTGGCCGTACTGCTGCTGGCCATAGGCCGGCTGCTGCCCGTACTGCTGCTGGCCATAGGCCGGCTGCTGCCCGTAGCCCTGCTGGCCATAGGCGGCCTGCTGCTGGTCGTAGCCCTGCTGGCCGTACGCGGCCTGCTGGCCCTGCTGGTCGTAGCCCTGCTGGCCATACGCGGCCTGCTGGCCGTAGGCCTGCTGCCCATAGGCGGAAGGATCCTGGGCGGCCGGCTGCTGCCCGTAGCCGCTCGGTGGGTAACTCATGTGGTCTTGACTCCTTCAATCGTTCTGGCGCCCGGGCGCGAGTGTGATCGCACGCACCAAATTGCACCCCCACGCTAATACATGTCCAGCACCGGCGTCGGCGGCGATGTCCCCGGGACGACTATCGGCCCGCCCTCAGCAGCACCGCGCGGGCCTGGCTCAACACCGGCCCGTCCACCATTCGACCGGCAAAGGTGAACACCCCGGAGTGCTCGTCGGAGGCTGCGATGACCGCGGCGGCCCACTCGACTTCGTCGGGGGTCGGGCGATAGGCGTCGCGGATGGTGGCCACCTGCGACGGGTGGATGCAGGCGGTGGCCTGGTAGCCCAGCGCCACCGCGTCGAGTACCTCGTACCGCAGGCCCTCGACGTCGTCGATGTCCAGGTGCACCGCGTCGACGGCGAACCGGTCGTGGGCAGCCGCGGCCAGTCGGACGGTGGCCCGCACGGTGCGGGCCACGTCGCGGTAGGTCCCGCTGCGCGGTTCGTCGGGTCCGAAGCGCGACGACGAGCCGCCGAGGCCGGCGACGAGGTCCTCGGCACCCCACATCAGCCCGATCACGTTCGGCGCCGCGGCGATGTCGTTGACGTTGACCGCCCCGAGTGGCGTTTCGATCAGTGCGATCGATTGCATCTCGGTGCGCGCGACCTCCTCGGCGGTCTGCGCCTTGGCCACGAGCACCACCCGGTACATCGTCTCGGAGATGGCGGCCAGGTCGCGGCGCGCCTCCCCGGTCGACGCGGAGTTGATCCGCACGATGGTCCGGTCCGGGTCCAGTTGGTTCGCCACAAGTGCCTCGCGGGCCGCCTCGCGCCGGTCCGGCGCCACCGCATCCTCGAGGTCGAGGATCACCACGTCGGCACGCTCGGCGGCCTTGGCGTAGCGGTCGGGCCGGTCCGCGGGACAGAACAACATCGCGGGCCCCGGAGGGCTCCACCGGAAATCGGAACCACCGCTTGCAGACATAGTCGAACCGTACTTGATCATCACGACGCCGGTGCCCGGGTGGACTAGGCCAGCCCGAGCAGTTCGATCGCGGATGCACGCATGTCGACCTTGCGGACCTTGCCGGTCACCGTCATCGGGAACTCGTCGACCACGTGGACGTACCTGGGGATCTTGTGCCGGGCGATCTTCCCCGCGGCGAAGGCCCGCAGGTCGTCGGCGGTGAAGTCGGCCACCCCGTCGCGCAGCCGGATCCAGGCCATCAACTCCTCGCCGTAGCGTTCGTCGGGGACGCCGATCACCTGGGCATCGAGGACGTCGGGATGGGTGTAGAGGAACTCCTCGATCTCGCGCGGGTAGATGTTCTCCCCGCCGCGGATCACCATGTCCTTGATCCGACCGGTGATCTGCACGTAGCCGCCGTCGCCCATCACCGCGATGTCGCCGGTGTGCATCCACCCGTCGCCGTCGATCACCTCGGCCGTCTTGTCCGGCTGGTTCCAGTACCCGGTCATCACGCTGTACCCCCGGGTGCAGAACTCGCCGGCCTGTCCGCGCGGCAGCGTCTCCCCGGTCGCCGGGTCCACGACCTTGATCTCCAGGTGTGGTCCCACCCGGCCGACGGTGGCGACGCGCAGGGCCAGCTCGTCGTCGGTGCGGGTCTGGGTGGAGACCGGCGAGGTCTCGGTCATGCCGTAACAGATCGACACCTCGGCCATGTGCATGCGGTCGACGACTTCGCGCATGACTTGTTCGGGGCAGGGCGACCCGGCCATGATCCCGGTGCGCAGCGAGGACAGGTCGTAACCGTCGAAGTCGGCCAGTGCGAGCTCGGCGATGAACATCGTCGGGACGCCGTACAGGCTCGTGCAGCGGTGTTCGGCCACGGCGCGCAGCGTGGCCGCCGGGTCGAAGGCCGGTGCCGGGATGACCATCGCGGCGCCGTGGGTGGTGGCCGCCAGGTTGCCCATCACCATGCCGAAGCAGTGGTAGAAGGGCACCGGGATGCAGATCCGGTCGGCATCGGTGTAGGCGAGCAGTTCGCCGACGAGATAGCCGTTGTTGAGGATGTTGCGGTGCGTCAGCGTCGCCCCTTTGGGCGCGCCGGTGGTCCCCGAGGTGAACTGGATGTTGATCGGGTCATCGGCGTCGAGGGCCGCAGCCGCCGCGGCGACCCCGGCGAGCTCGTCCTCGGTCGGTTCGGCCAGCAACCCGTCCCACTCGGGGCTGCCGAAGACGACGAGTGACAGCGGCGAGGACAGCGACCGCGTCGCGGCCTCGATCATCGCCGGATAGTCGGAGTCCTTGAACGCCGGCGAGGCGAGCACCAGCGAGATGCCGGCGTGGCGCAGCGCGAAGTCGAGTTCGTGTTGGCGATAGGCCGGGTTGACGTTGACCAGCACGGCGCCGATGGCGGCGGTGGCGTACTGGGTGAGCACCCACTCGGCGCGGTTGGGCGACCACACCCCGACCCGGTCGCCGCGGCGCACCCCGCTGCGCAGCAGACCGGCGGCCAGGGCACGGACGTCGCGCAGCATCTCCCGGTACGTCCACCTGAGCCCGGCGGCGGCGTCGGCGATCGCGAGGTTGTCGGCGAAACGTTCGGCGGTGGCGGTGAAGTTGTCGTAAACCGTGTCATCCAGCAGCGGCGGCGACGGCTCGCCCCGGGCATAGGACGGGTCGGCGATCGTCGCGTCGGCGGTCGGGGAATCACTCATTGTTCGCACCTTTCTGCTCGCGCAGACGCACCAGGGTGGATCGCGACGCCCGGGCGACGACGACTCCGTGTTGGTTGCGGCCGATGTGGGTCAGGTTCACCACTCCTTCGCCGGGCCGCGAACGGGATTCGCGCTTCCCGGTGCACTCGGTCTCCGCGTAGATCGTGTCCCCGGCGAACAACGGCGCCGGAAAGGCGATGTCGGAGAATCCGAGGTTGGCCACGAGCGTGCCCTGGGTCAGTTGCGCCACCGACAGCCCGACGATCGTCGACAGCGTGAACATCGAGTTGATGAGCCGCTGGCCGCCGAACCCCGGCTGGGTCGCCGACCAGGCCGCGTCCAGGTGCAGCGCCTGCGTGTTCATCGTCAACGTGGTGAACAGGACGTTGTCGGCCTCGGTGACCGTCCGCCCGGGCCGGTGCTCGTAGATCGTGCCGATCTCGAACTCCTCGAACCACAGCCCCCGCTGGGTGACCCGTGGCGCATTCCCAGCGTCGGTGCTCATGACAGTCCCAGCGAGCGGGCGATCAGCATCAGCTGCACCTCGGTGGTCCCCTCGCCGATCTCCAAGATCTTCGAGTCCCGGTAATGCCGCGCCACGGGGTATTCGTTCATGAACCCGTATCCGCCGTGGATCTGGGTGGCCATGCGCGCGTTGTCCATCGCCGCCTCGCTGGAGATCATCTTCGCGATCGACGCCTCCTTCTTGAACGGCTTGCCCGCGAGCATCTTGGCCGCGGCGTCGTAGTAGGCGACCCGGGCGGTATGGGCCCGCGCCTCCATCCGTGCGATGGCGAAGGAGACCGACTGGTATCCGGCAATCGGCTGCCCGAAAGACTTCCGCTCCTTCGCGTACCGCACGCTCTCGTCGACGCAGCCCTGCGCGGCACCCGTCGCCAGCGCGGCGATCGCAATCCGCCCCTCGTCGAGGATCGACAGGAAGTTCGCGTAGCCGCGGCCGCGGTGGCCCAGCAGGTTCTCCGCGGGTACCCGGGCATCGGAGAAGCTCAGCGGATGGGTGTCCGAGGCATTCCAGCCAACCTTGTTGTAGGCCGGCTCGGCGGTGAACCCGGGGGTCCCCGACGGGACGATGATCGTCGAAATCTCTTTTCCGCCATCGGGTTTCGTCCCGGTGACCGCGGTGACCGTGACCAGGGAGGTGATATCGGTACCGGAGTTGGTGATGAACTGCTTGGACCCGTTGATCACCCAGTCGCCGCCGTCGGCGACCGCCGTGGTGGCCGTGGCGCCGGCGTCGCTGCCCGCCCCCGGCTCGGTCAGCCCGAAGCCCGCCAGCCGCTTGGCGGTGACCAGGTCGGGCAACCAGGTCTGCTTCTGCTCGTCGGTGCCGAATCGGTAGATCGGCATCGCGCCGAGGCTGACCCCGGCCTCCAGCGTGATGGCCACCGACTGGTCGACCTTGCCCAACTCCTCCAGGGCAAGGGCGAGCGCGAAATAGTCGCCGCCCATCCCGCCGTACTCCTCGGGGAACGGCAGGCCGAACAAGCCCATCTCACCCATCTGGGCGACGACCTCATACGGAAAGCTGTGCTCCTCGTCGTGTTTGGCCGAAACCGGTGCGACCACCGAACGCGCGAAGTCGCGCACCGTGTGGACCAGGTCGGTGTACTCCTGTGTCAGTTCCATTCCCGACGTTCCTCCATTACTCGCCGGACTCGGCGTCCGGGGTGACGTGTGCCAAAACCTGTGCCGCATCGACCTTTTCGCCGACCCGCACCGCAATCGAGCAGGTTCCGTCGATGGGCGCGCGCAGCGTGTGCTCCATCTTCATCGCCTCGACGACGACCAACGGGTCGCCGGCGCAGACCGCGCCGTCGGCTCCGGGCACGTCGACGATCGTGCCGGGCATCGGCGAACGCACCTCCCCGGCGGCTTCCGCGTCGTCGGCGGCGGCCAGCGCGTGCGCCGGGCGGATGATCCAGGTGCCGTCCTCACCGCACACCCACCGCTCGCGGCGCTCGGTCTGGTCCACCACCCACCGGGACCCGATGCCGTCACACCGCAGGGTGACCGCGCGGGCGCTCGACGCACCCACCGTGCCCCGTGGCTTGAGGTAGACCGGACCGGTCCACATCACCTCGTCGTCCTCGTCGCGGACCGTGGCCTGGCCGTGCAGCGTCCGGGTGTCTGATCCCGCGACGAGCACCGCGACCGTGTACTTGTGCCCGTCGCAGACCAGCCGTGCCGTGACCGGTGACGGTGCGCCGATGCGGAACGCGACCGCGCTGCTCCACACGTCGTCACCGGTCCCGAGGTCAAGGGTGCCGAGGGCACCCGCGATCAGGGCGGCCGGCGTGGGTGCCGCCGCGGCATAGTCGACGACGAGGCGGTCCAGCAGCGCGGTGTCCAATTCGCCGGCCCGCACCGCCGGGTGAGCCAACACCGAGCGGCAGAAGTCGATGTTGGCGCCGACCCCGACCAGGACCGTCTTCGCCAGCGCCTCGTCGAGCCGGTCCAGCGCCTCGGTGCGATCCGCACCGTGACAGATGACCTTGGCGAGCATGGGGTCGTAATCGGTGCCGACGACCGAGCCGGTGTCGATACCGGCGTCGACCCGCACGCCGGCCCCGTCCGGCCAGTGCAGCGCCCGAACGGTGCCCCCGGTGGGCAGGAAGCCCTGGGCCGGGTCCTCGGCGTAGACCCGCGCTTCGATCGCGTGCCCGGTGAGCACCACGTCGTCCTGGGCGATGCCCAGCCGTTCGCCGCGGGCGACCCGGATCTGTTGCTCGACCAGGTCGACGCCGGTGACCATCTCGGTGACCGGGTGCTCGACCTGCAGGCGGGTGTTCATCTCCATGAAAAAGAACTCGTCGGGGCGGTGGGCCGACACGATGAACTCGACCGTCCCCGCGCCGGTGTAGCCGACGCTGCGCGCCGCGTCGCAGGCCGCGGCGCCGATCCGTTCCCGCGTCGCCGCGTCGAGCAACGCCGACGGCGCCTCCTCGATGACCTTCTGGTGCCGCCGCTGCAGCGAGCACTCGCGCTCGCCGAGGTGGATGACCGTCCCGTGCTCGTCGGCGAGTACCTGCACCTCGATGTGGCGCGGGGTGTCGACGAAGTGCTCGAGGAACAGCGTGTCGTCGCCAAACGCGGCGGCCGCCTCGCGCCGCGCCGAGACCAGCGCCTCGCGCAGACCGGCCGGGTCGTCGACGCGGTGCATGCCCTTGCCGCCGCCGCCGGCGCTCGGCTTGATCAGGACGGGGAAGCCGATCCCGGGGGCCGCCTCGACCAGGTCGTCATCGGTCAGCCCGGGCCGCGACAGCCCCGGCACCACGGGGACCCCGCGTTGCGTGACCGCGTCGCGCGCGGCGATCTTGTCGCCCATCGTCGCGATCGCCGTGGCGGGCGGGCCGATGAACACGATGTCGGCCGCCGCCAGCGCCGCCGCGAAATCCTGGTTCTCCGAAAGGAATCCGTATCCGGGGTGGACGGCGTCGGCACCGGTCCGCACGGCCGCGTCGACCAGCTTGGCGATGTCGAGATAGCTCTGCGCGGCCGGTGCCGGCCCGAGCCGGACCGCGACGTCGGCGGCGCGCACGTGCGGCGCGTGCGCATCGGCGTCGGAGTAGACGGCGATCGAGCGGATACCCATGCCGCGCAGCGTGTCGATCACGCGGCAGGCGATCTCGCCGCGGTTGGCGACCAGCACGCTGCGGATCGGACGCGTCGGCGCCGTCGTCGGGGTCGGTGATGTCGTTGCTGTAGTCATGTCACATCCGGAAGACGCCGTTGTTGACCTCGGTCAGGGGCGCGTAGCGGCACGCCTCCAACGCCAGGCCGAGGACCGTGCGGGTGTCGGCGGGATCGATGATCCCGTCATCCCACAGACGCGCCGTTGAGTAGTACGCGTCGGACTGGGTTTCGAACTGCTGCCGGATCGGCGCCTTGAACTCCTCCTCGGCCGACTCCGACCAGTCCTCCCCGGACCGGGTGAGTTGGGCGCGGCGAACGGTCGCGAGGGTGTCGGCGGCCTGGGGCCCGCCCATCACCGAGATGCGGGCGTTGGGCCAGCTCCAGAGGAAGCGCGGCGAGTAGGCCCGGCCGCACATCGAATAGTTGCCGGCGCCGAACGACCCGCCGATCATGACCGTCAGCTTGGGCACGCGCGCGCAGGCCACGGCGGTGACCATCTTGGCCCCGTTCTTGGCGATGCCGCCCTCCTCGTACGCCCGCCCGACCATGAAGCCGGTGATGTTCTGCAGGAAGACCAGCGGGATGCGGCGACGGTCGCACAGTTCGATGAAGTGGGCACCTTTGAGCGCGGATTCGGAGAACAGCACCCCGTTGTTGGCCACGAAGCCGACGGGATGACCGTGCACCCGGGCGAAAGCGGTGACCAGGGTGGTGCCGTAGTTCGCCTTGAACTCGGTGAACTCCCCGCCGTCGGAGAGGATCTCGAGGACCTCGTGCACGTCGTACGGTATGCGCGGGTCGGTGGGCACGACGTCGTAGAGATCGTCCTGTGCGCGCTGCGGTTCACGGGTGGGTACGGTCTCCCACTGCGCGGACTCGCGCGGGCCGAGTGTCGCGACGATGTCGCGCAACGCGATCAGCGCCTGCTCGTCGTTGTCGACGAGGTGGTCGGTCACGCCGGACACCGAGGAGTGCATGGCCCCGCCGCCGAGGTCCTCGGCGCTGACGTCCTCGCCGGTGGCGGCCTTCACCAGCGGCGGGCCGGCGAGGAAGATCGTGCCCTGGTCGCGCACGATGACGTTCTCGTCGCTCATCGCCGGCACGTAGGCCCCACCGGCGGTCGAGGAGCCGAGGACGGCGGCGAGTTGAGGGATCCCCGCGGCACTCATGTTGGCCTGGTTGAAGAAGATCCGGCCGAAGTGCTCGCGGTCGGGGAAGACCTCGTCTTGCTGCAGCAGCATGGCGCCGCCGGAGTCGACGAGGTAGAGGCACGGCAGCCGGTTGGCCGCGGCGATCTCCTGCGCGCGCAGGTGCTTCTTGACCGTGACCGGGTAGTAGGTGCCACCGGACACCGTCGCGTCGTTCGCGACGATCATGCACTCGCGCCCCGCGACCTGGCCGATCCCGGCGACGACGCCGGCGCTCGGCGCCTTGTCCTCATACATGCCGTGGGCGGCGAGCGGCGCGACCTCGAGGAAGGGCGATCCCGGATCGAGGAGCACGTCGATGCGATCGCGCACGAGCAGCTTGCCGCGCTCCAGGTGGCGCGCCCGCGCCTTGGCCCCACCGCCTGCCGCCGCGACGGCCAGCCGCTCGCGCAGCACGGCGACATTGGCCCGATGCGCTCCGCGGCTACCCTCGGGTGCCTCGTCGTCTGTGCTGGTCACGCTGAATCCTTCAGTTAGCGCCTATTAACTGAACCGAGTGTAGGTGACGCCCGACACAGTTGTCACCCCGCTCCTCGATTCTCCCACCTTGCGTGACGCAGCTCACAAGATTGCCTAGTCTTGGGGTAGGCCCGCACACCCCCGCGGACCGAAACGAAGGTTGGGTGATCCCATGACCCTCGCAGATGACCGAGCCCACCGCGTCGAGCAACGCACGGTGGCGCCGCCGACTGCCGAGTTCTCGCTCGACGACCGCTACCGCCGGGAGTCGGGCACCGTCTATCTGACCGGCATCCAGGCCCTGGTCCGCATGATCGTTGACCGCGCCGTCGTCGACCGCCGCGCCGGGTTGCACACCGCGTCCTTCCTCTCCGGCTACGAGGGTTCCCCGCTGGCCGGCTACGACCTGGAACTCGCCCGCCGGCACGACCTCCTCGCACCCTTCGACGTCGAGCACCGGCCCGGCCTGAACGAAGAGATCGCGGCCACCTCGGTGATGGGCTCACAAGTCGCGGCCCGGGTCGGGCACCTCGCCGCCGACTCCGCCGGACACCGCCGCGACGGCATCGTCGGGTATTGGTACGGCAAGGCCCCCGGGCTCGACCGGGCGACCGACGCCCTTCGGCACGCCAACCTCGTCGGCTCCCATCCCACCGGCGGCGCCGTCGCCCTCGTCGGCGACGATCCGGGCGCGAAGAGCTCCACCGTGCCCTGCGCCTCGGAAATGGCACTGGCCGACCTCTACATGCCGATCCTCTACCCCGCCGACAGCGCCGACATCCTCGACTTCGGCGTCCATGCCGCGTTGATGAGCCGGGTTTCGGGGCTGTGGACCTCCCTCAAAATCTCCGCCCACGTCGCCGACGGCGCCTCCACCGCGACCGTCGGACCCGGCCTGGTCATCCCCGACTACGGCGGTCTGGGTACCAGCCCGCACATCCCCAGCGGCCACCTGCTCGGCGCCAACCTCATGGAGCTGGAGCAGAACCAATTGACCATCCGGCTGCCCCGCGCACTCGAATACGCCCGCCTCAACGGGCTCAACCAGATCGTCGCGCACACCGCTGACGACCGGATCGGCATCGTCGCGGCCGGCAAGACCTATCTCGACGTTCGAGAAGCCTTGCGGCACATTGGGATCGGCGACGCCGATCTGGGCCGGAGGGGTATCCGCATTCTGAAACTCGGGCTGGTCTACCCGATGGAGACCGGCATCCTGGACCGCTTCATCGACGGACTCGACGAGGTGATCGTGGTCGAGGAGAAGCGCGACTTCATCGAGACGATGATGCGCGACATCCTCTTCCGCCGGCCCGGGGTGCCCGCCATCGTCGGCAAGGCGCACGAGGACGGCTCGACGCTGTTCTCCCGCTTCGGCGAACTCGACGTCGACGCGGTCACGCGCGGCCTCGCCGAACGGCTGGGCCGGCACCATCGGATCGAATCGGCCACGCGATGGCTCGACGACCACGGCCGCCATCACGACCGGGTGTTACTGCCGCTGGCGGTCCGCACCCCGTACTTCTGCTCCGGTTGCCCGCACAACAGCTCCACCAAGGTCGGGCCCGACACCCTCGTGGGCGCCGGGATCGGCTGCCACGCGATGGTGCTGCTCATGGACGAGCACCAGGTGGGCGACGTCACCGGGATCACCCAGATGGGTGGCGAAGGAGCCCAATGGCTGGGCATGGCACCGTTCCTCGACGAGGCGCATTTCGTCCAGAACATCGGCGACGGCACCTTCGCCCATTCCGGCTCGTTGGCCCTGCGCGCGGCGGTCGCCTCCGGGGCGAACCTCACCTACAAGCTGCTCTACAACGGCACCGTGGCGATGACCGGCGGCCAGGACCCGGTCGGTGCGATGGACCTGCCGCGCCTCGTCGGCCTACTGCTCGCCGAGGGGGTGTCGCGGGTCGTGGTCACCACCGACGACGTGGCGCGCACCCGTGCCCTCGGCCTGCCCGCCGAGGCGGCAGTCCGCCACCGCGACGAAATGCTCGAGGTCCAGCGCGAACTGGCCGCCGTCCCCGGCGTGACTGTCCTGGTCCACGACCAGTACTGCGCCGCGGAGAAACGCCGCAAACGCCGCCGCGGCACCTACGACACCCCGGCTCGGCGGGTCATGATCAACGAGCGCCTCTGCGAGGGGTGCGGCGACTGCGGCCAGAAGTCCAACTGCCTGTCGGTCCACCCGGTCGACACCGAGTTCGGCCGCAAAACACAGATCGACCAGAGCTCCTGCAACCTCGACTTCTCCTGCCTGACCGGCGACTGTCCGGCCTTTGTCACGGTGGTTCCGGGGCACCGGCGGGCGCAGACGGTGTCCCCCCTGGCGGCCGACGCGGTACCCGAGCCCGCCCGCCCGGCCACCGCGCGACGGGACTTCACCCTGCGGGTGACCGGCATCGGCGGCACCGGCGTGGTCACCGTCTCGCAGATCCTGGCCACCGCCGCGGTCTGCGACGGCGCCGCCGCCCGCACCGTCGACATGACCGGGCTCGCCCAGAAGGGCGGTGCCGTCGTGAGCGACCTCAAGGTGTCGGCGCATCCGGTCGAGCAGGCCGCGAAAGTCGCGGCCGGCGACTGCGATGTCTACCTGGCCTGCGATCAACTGGTGGCCACCGACCCGGTGCACCTCAAGGTGGCGTCGCCGACCAAAACCGTGGCCGTGGTGTCGACGACCCGCGTGCCGACCGGGTCGATGGTGACCTCGACCGCCGTCGGCTTCCCCGCGCCCGAACAGGTCCACTCAGTGATCGATGAGACAGTCGCGCGCGCGGTCTACCTCGATGCCGGCGCATTGTCCGCGGAGCTGTTCGACGACGAGCAGTACGCGAACATGATCGTCGTCGGCGCGGCCTATCAGACCGGCGCCATCGGCATTTCCGCCGCCTCCATCGAACGCGCGATCGGCCTGAACGCCGTGGCCGTCGACGCCAATCGGCAAGCCTTCCGGCGCGGTCGGCAAGCCGTGGCCGACCCCGATGCCCTGCACCGCGACATGGCCGCGATTCACCCGGCCGCCCCTGACCCGGAACCCAGCGACGCCGCACGTGCCGCGGTCGCCGAGTTGGCCGGGATCTCCGACGAGCTGGCCGCCGTCGTCGCATGCCGCTACGACGAACTGGTCGCCTATCAGGACCGGGCGTATGCCCGGACCTACCTCGCCGACCTCGACCGCGTCCACGCCGGCGGGCTGGGTGAGGAGTTCACCGGCGCGGTGGCGCGCAACCTGTACAAGCTGATGGCCTACAAGGACGAGTACGAGGTCGCCCGGTTGACCGAGGACCCCGGTTTCGCCGCCGCGGTCGCCAACGCCTTTGGCGACGATGCGACCACCGCCGTCCAACTGCATCCACCGACACTGCGCGCAGTGGGCAGACGGGAGAAGATCGGTTTCGGCCGCCGCACCCGGCCGGTCCTGCATTGGTTGGCGAAGGCAAAGCGGCTGCGCGGCACGGCGCTCGATCCCTTCGGGCACACCGCGGTCCGCCGGACCGAACGGGAACTCGTCGTCGAGTATCGGGCCGCCGTGGCCCGGGTGCTGGACCGACTCGGATCCGATCGGTCGGCCGCGGCCCGGGCCACCGCGATCGCCATCGCCGAACTGCCCGACCTGGTGCGCGGCTACGAATCGGTCAAGATGGCCAGCGTCGCGCGCTACCGCGCCGAGCTGGCCCGCCTGCTCGCCGACTTGGGTTGAGTCACTCGTCGGCCCGGGCGCCGAGCGCGGCCAGCGCCATCGCGGTCAAGACCGGGCGCAACCGCGAGGAGGGGAACGGCGGCAGCCGCGGTGAGGAGTTGAGCAGCCCGAACATCGCGTGAACCCGCACCCGCGCCTCGTCCCGCCCCATTTCCGGCAGTTCTCCCTCGGCGGCACACTCGAGCACGACATCGATCCAGCGCTCGACATACCGGCGCTGCAGCAGGCGCACCCGGTGGTTGGCGGCCGGAGTCAGCGAGGGCAGGTCCCGGTCTTGCACGACGATCACGTCGGGTTTGGAGACCAACACCTCGATGTGGAAACCGATCAGTTCGACCAGCGTCGTCGTCGGCGCCAGCCCCCGCTCCACCACCTCGTTGCCGCCGGTGAACAACCGCTCGCTGATCTCCAGGAGCAAGGTGTCCAGGACGTCGGTCTTCGACGAGAAGTGCCGGTACACCGCCGGTCCGCTGATCCCCGCCTCGGCGCCGATGTCTTCGAGCCGGACGGCGGCGAAGCCGCGCTCCGCCATGAGTCGTGCCGCGGCGGTCAGCAACTCGGCCCGACGTGCCGCCTTCGCCCGGCCGCGCTGGGTGCGCGGGGGCGGTGAGGACGGGACGGTCACCATCCGTTGACGTGCAGCACGTCGTCGAGTGGGCGGCGCGGGGCGGGTTGGAAACCGGTGCCGGTGTAATAGGCGACGGGGAGCAGGACACCCTGCACGACGCCGTCGGGGATCCCGAGGAGCTCGGCGACCTCGCTCTCGTATTGCAGGTGCAGCGTCGTCCAGGCGGACCCGAGGCCGCGGGCACGCAGGGCGAGTTGCAGGCTCCACGCGGCCGGCAGCAGCGAGCCCCAGACCCCCGCCTGGTTGCCCGCCGGCAGTCCTTGCCGACCGACGTAGATCGCGCCGATCACCAGGACGGGCACCGTTTCGAGAACCTCGGCGAGGTAGGTGGCGCTCGAGGCCACCCGCTCCCCGGTCGCATCGGTGCGCTTCTGGGCAGCGATATAGGGCTCGAACGCCTTCCGGTAGGCCTGTGCGATCCCCCGCTTCTTCTCCGGGTCGTCGACGACGATCCAATGCCACGTCTGCGAGTTGCTCCCACTGGGCGCCTGCAGCGCCACCTTCAACGCCTCGCGGATGAGCTCCAGCGGTACCGGGCGCGTCAGATCGAGCCGCTTGCGCACCGACCGGGTCGTGGTCAACAGCTGGTCGGGGTCGAGGGGCAGCAGTTCACTCATGCCTTGAACTGTAACCAGCACCGCGCCTCGCCGTGCGGATCAGGCGGCGAGCACCAGCGCCAGTGCTCGCTCCACGGCCGAACCCGGGTCGACGAACGTGCGTGGCCGGACATCCGGCCGGGTGCGAAGCATCGTGGTTCGGCGCGGCGGCTCGGGCGGCGGTTGTGGATGCCCACGCAGAAAGGCTTGCGGATGGTGGACCGGATTGGTGCGGTAGGGCCCGTCCGTGCCGGCGAGGCGCCAACCGACGCGGCCCTCATCGGGCCCATCGGCGATGATGGTGGTCTCCCATTGCCCCGGCCGGGTCCCGACGTTTCGGTTGTCGGTCCCACAGGCGGCGGCCAACTCGTTGATGTCGGTGTTCCCACCGTCGGCCCAGTCGCGCTGACCGTGGTGGGCCTGGGTCCGCGCGAATGGCTCGGTGCACATCGGCCGCGTGCACCCGCGATCGGCGCCGAACATCGCCAGTCGTTGCGTCTTGGTGGCAAACCGGCGGCCGCGGCGGAAGTCGAGGACGGTCCGCGTGCTGGTCTTGAACACCTCCAGCCACGGGGTGGCATCGGCCGCGAGGGCGACCAGGTCGGGGATGGGCACCAGGGTGCCGGTCGCGGTCAGCGCAACACCGGCACGGCGCGCCAGGTCTGCCTCGTCGACGGTGATGACGACCTCCGCCGGAAGCCGGTCCGGACGACCCAGCCCCTCGTGTCCGAGGATCCAGTCCAGGCCGTGTTCGATGGCGTCGTGGTTGCGTTGCGAGGGTGTCCGGGTGTCACGACGGACCGCGTCCCCCAGCGCCTCCCGATCGGACCCGTCGAGTTCGGCCTTCGAGCCCGACATGCTGCTCTCGTCGTCCGGGTTGTTCATCCCCGGTGCGGCCCAGTTGTCCAGCAACACCTCCAACTTCGCCCGCAGCGCCGGGGTGAGGTAGCCGGAGATCTTCGACATCATTCGACTGTCCTGGCGGCCGATGGTGATCCCTCGGCGCCGTTGCCGGTCAATGTCGTTGCCGAGCGTCCCGTCGGGGTCCAGGTGCGCCAACAGTCGCTGCCCCAGCGGGCGCAGGTCGGCCGGTGCCAGCTCGCGTGCGGCGTTGGCCAGGACTTCCACCGCCGTGGTGACCTGGTCGGGGTCCGCCATCATCGGCACCTTGGCCATGATGTGTTCGACTTCGACGACGTGGTCGGCCGAGACCTGGGCTTCGGCCACACCGGCGGCGAGGGGCTCCCACTTCGGCGGCAGCTTGTCACCGGTCATCGAGGTGAAGACGCCGATCGACGCGGCCACCGCGAGGCGGCGCTTGGCCTCACCGTCACCGAGGCGCAGGTGCTGCGCGTAGAACCGCTTCACCGTGGTGTGACCGACGTGCGAGTACAACTCTCGGTCGCTGATCTCGACCAACAAAGCCGCATTCACCGCTGCCGCGCGGCGCCACGCACCTTCGACGGCTTCCACCGTCTCGAGGACGTCGGCGTCGGCGGTCAGACCCAACGGTGATTCGGCGAGCTTGGCGACCGCGGCATCGATCAGCCTCGCCAGTTCCGCCGGCGAATCGGGTAGACCCGCGTCCGCGAACTCCTCCCCGGCCATCGGATCCCCCTCTCAACTAGAACGTACGTTCATACTACCTCGTCAATGTGACTCACGCAACAGGTATGGGCTCCCCCACGCACACAGCCCCGCACCCGGGTACCGGGTACGGGGCTGTGTGGTGGCCCTGGATGAGGACTGCCGTCAGGCGAGGCCCTCGAACAGCTCGCGGGCGAGCTTGGCCGTCTCGCTCGGCGTCTTGCCGACCTTGACCCCGGCCGCCTCGAGGGCTTCCTTCTTCGCCTGGGCGGTGCCCGAGCTGCCGGAGACGATCGCGC
This sequence comes from Gordonia crocea, assembly GCF_009932435.1. Taxonomy (NCBI): domain Bacteria; kingdom Bacillati; phylum Actinomycetota; class Actinomycetes; order Mycobacteriales; family Gordoniaceae; genus Gordonia; species Gordonia crocea. The sequence continues at coordinate 1,042,061 of NZ_BJOU01000001.1, read as the reverse complement.
CGGCGTGGCCCATGGTCTTGCCCTCGGGCGCGGTGAAGCCGGCGACGTAGCCGACGACCGGCTTGGTGACGTTGGCCTTGATGTACTCGGCCGCCCGCTCCTCGGCGTCGCCGCCGATCTCGCCGATCATGACGATGAGCTTGGTCTCCGGGTCCTTCTCGAACGCCTCGATGGCGTCGATGTGGGTGGTACCGATCACCGGGTCGCCGCCGATGCCGATGGCGGTCGAGAAGCCGAGATCGCGCAGCTCGTACATCATCTGGTAGGTCAGCGTGCCCGACTTCGACACCAGACCGATCGGGCCCTTGCCGGTGATGTTGTTCGGCGTGATGCCCACGAGGGCCTCACCCGGGGTGATGATGCCGGGGCAGTTCGGGCCGATGATGCGGGTCTTCGGAACCCTCGCTCCATCATTGTCGCTCGCCGAGGCTCGCTCCAGGTTGTAGGCCCACGCGTACGCGGAGTCCTGCACCGGAATGCCCTCGGTGATGACCACCAGCAGCGGGATCTCCGCGTCGATGGCCTCGATGATGGCGTCCTTGGAGAAGGCCGGCGGCACGAAGGCGATGGACGTGTCGGCACCCGTCTTCTCGATGGCCTCGGCGACCGACGCGAACACCGGCAACTCGACGGGGTTGCCGTCGGCGTCGACGTGGCTGACGGTGGTCCCCGCCTTGCGCGCGTTCACGCCGCCGACCACGTTGGTGCCCGCCTTGAGCATCAGTGCGGTGTGCTTGGTGCCCTCGCCGCCGGTGATGCCCTGGACGATGACCTTGTTGTCCTTGTTGAGGTATATCGACATTGTCTGCGTCTCCTACTTGCTCGCCAGCTCGGCAGCCTTGTCGGCGCCCGCGTCCATGGTCTCGGCCAGGGTCACGAGCGGGTGGTTGGCGTCGGCGAGGATCTTGCGGCCCTCGTCGACTTTGTTGCCGTCGAGGCGGACCACGAGCGGCTTGCTCGCGGCGTCGCCCAGCTTGGCGAGGGCGCCGACGATTCCGTTGGCGACCGCGTCACAGGCGGTGATGCCGCCGAAGACGTTGACGAACACGCTCTTGACCTGGTCGTCGCCGAGGATGACGTCGAGGCCGGCGGCCATCACGTCGGCCGAGGCACCACCACCGATGTCGAGGAAGTTCGCGGGTTTCACACCGCCGTGGTTCTCACCGGCGTAGGCGACCACGTCCAGCGTGGACATGACCAGTCCGGCGCCGTTGCCGATCACGCCGACCTGACCGTCGAGCTTGACGTAGTTGAGGTCGTTCTCCTTGGCCTTGAGCTCGAGCGGGTCGGTGGCGTCCCGATCCTCGAACTCGACGTGCCCGGGCTGGCGGAAGTCGGCGTTACCGTCGAGGGTGACCTTGCCGTCCAGCGCGAGGATCTGATCGTCGGGGGTGCGCACCAGCGGGTTGACCTCCACCAGCAGGGCGTCCTCGCCGACGAACACCTCCCACAGCTTGGCGATGGTGACCGCTGCGGCGTCGAGCACCTCGGCGGGCAGGTGGCCCTGCTCGGCGATCGACCGGGCGGTGGCCAGGTCGACGCCCTTGACGGCGTCGACGGGCACCTTGGCGAGGCGATCGGGCTTGGTCGCGGCGACCTCCTCGATCTCCATGCCGCCCTCGACCGAGCACATGGCCAGGTAGGTGCGGTTGGCGCGGTCGAGCAGGAAGGAGATGTAGTACTCCTCCGCGATATCGCTGGCCTCGGCGACCAGCAGCTTCTTCACGACATGGCCCTTGATGTCGAGGCCGAGGATGTCTTGGGCGTAGCGCTCCGCGTCATCGGGAGTCGCCGCGTACTTCACGCCGCCGGCCTTTCCGCGGCCGCCGGTCTTCACTTGGGCCTTGACCATGACGGGCTTACCGATCTCCTCGGCAATCACTCGCGCATCGGCCACACTGTCGGTCACCCGTCCCTGTGAGGTGGGCACCCCGTGCTTGGCGAAGAGTTCCTTCGCCTGGTATTCGAAGAGGTCCATCGATTCACCATTCCTATCGGCGCCCGTCATCTCGGATGTGACACGGGCGATACTTCGGACTTTAAACCCCGGCCAAACGAAGCGTTCGCTCGGCTCCCGATCGCCTACGTTAGGACACACTGCGTGCCCTGGTTCGCGCACCGGTATCACGTGTGGAAATTGTCACTCACTTCCAAGAACGTTGGTCGATTGTTGGACTTGACGCCTCGACTCCGATACCTTCGTTGGGGTGCCAAGTCACGAATTGGTTACGAAGACCGTGTGAAGTAGGTAGTTAGGCAGGATTGTGGCCCAGAAACGAACCGGGGTAATCGAGCATGCCGGGCGTCGCTTTGTCGCCCCCCTCGATGCCTCTGCCGTCGTCGCTGCTCGAACCGCGACCGCTGACCCCGCTGACCTCGAGGACGACTTCCTCGACCTTGATCGGCAGGCGTGGTCCCGGACCGTGCGCCGCAGCGCAACCCTCGACCCCGACACCGTCACCAGCTCGGAAATCACGCAGGACCTGGCGATCTCGGAGACCGAGTACCGCACCACCTACCAACAGCCCGCGCGCCGCACGCCGTCGACCCTCGTGGAGTCCGGTGAGATCGACGAACTTCCGATCAAGCGGACCGCAACCCCGTCGCGCACCCCCGGCAAGTCCGGCAAGCACCGTGTCAGCGCCCCGCCCACGGCACTGAAGGGCGGCCGGGCCGCTCTCGTCGCGCTCGCCGCCGGCGCCGCCGTGGCCGCCGCCGCGCACGCCTCCTCGGTCGACAACTCCAGCACCGCGGCCACCGCCGCCGACGGCACTCCGGATCAGGGCCCGGGCGTCGTCAACGGCACCGCGGACACCGACATGTCCTCGTTCACCCGCGGCCTGAGCCAGGGCAAGGCCCTGGCCGCCGCGGAGCAGGCCAAGGAGAACCTCAAGCGCCGCCCGCTGTTCACCTCCCCCATCCCGTTCGGCGTCTACAGCTTCACCTCCGGATTCGGGTCCCGTTGGGGCTCGTTCCACGGTGGCCTCGACATGGCCGCCCCGCTGGGCACGCCCATCCACGCCGCGACCGACGGCGTCGTCATCGCCGCCGGCCCCGCCTCGGGCTACGGCAACTGGGTCCAGGTCCGGGCCGACGACGGCACCGTGACGATGTACGGCCACATGTCCTCATCCGGCGTCTTGGTCCAGAAGGGCCAGCACGTCACCGCCGGCGACGTAATCGCACTGGTCGGCAACGAAGGCTTCTCCTTCGGCCCGCACGTCCACTTCGAGGTGTGGAAGAACGGGACCACCAAGATCGATCCGATGCCGTGGCTCGCGCAGCACGGTGTCCGCGTCTCGGCCTACACCGGCTGACGACGGATAATCGTCGCGAGACTCAGAGCTTCTCGCCGGGCAGCCCGCCCAACGTCATGAACGTCATGCGGCCGATGCTGCCGCCGAAGTCGAACGTGATCCGCTCCGTCGGCCCCGACCCCTCCTTGGCGACCGCCTTGCCCAACCCGTACTTCGGGTGGTTCATGCGGTCGCCGACGTCGTAGTGGACCGCCTTGTTGCGGCCGCGGGTGGGTGCGCCGAACGATTCGCGCCCACGCCCCGAGGATCCGAAGCCGCCGGAATCGGCTGAATCGAAACCGAAAGCGCCAGAGGCGCGGTGGCGCGAGGCCGAGCGCCGGGGTTCGGTGCGGCGCCAGTCGAGCAGGTGTCCGGGGATCTCGGTGAGGAACCGCGACTCGGGGTTGGACACCGGTTGACCCCACGACGCCCGCGCCAACGCACGGGTGAGGTAGAGGCGTTCCTTCGCCCGCGTGATGCCGACATAGGCCAGTCGGCGTTCCTCGCTCAACTCCGTGGGATCGCCGAGCGACCGCATGTGCGGAAAGTGCCCGTCCTCCCAGCCGGTGACGAAGACGACGGGGAACTCCAGACCCTTCGCGGTGTGCAACGTCATCAGCGTGACGACACCGGCCTCGGAATCGGGCACCTGATCGGCGTCGGCGACCAGCGATACCCGCTCCAAGAAGGCGGCCAGCGATCCCGGCTCGGGCTCACCCTCGCGATCGGCTTCACCCTCCTCCCCTGTGGGCGGTGCTTCCTCGGCCGCCGTCGCGCTGAACTCTCGGGCGACCGCGACCAATTCGTTGAGGTTGTCCAACCGCGCACCGTCCTGCGGGTCGCGACTGGCCTCCAATTCGGCGCGGTATCCGGTGCGGTCGATGATGGCGGCGACGAGCTCGCCCACATCCCCGCCCTCCGCGGTCGCGTCGACGACGATCTCGTCGGCATCGTCGGCCGACCCGAACGTCGCCAGGTACTCGCGCCGCAGTTCCTCGATCAGTTCGACGAATCCGCTGATCTGGTTGACCGCGCGGGTGTTCAACAACGGCACGGTTCCCTGCGTCGCCTCGAGCAGCGCCTGGTAAAAGCTGATCCCCCGGTTTTCCGCGTGGACCGCGACGCAGGCCTCGGCCCGGTCGCCGATTCCACGTCGAGGGGTGTTCAGGATCCGCCGCAGGCTCACCGTGTCATCGGGGTTCGCCACGGTGCGGAGGTAGGCGATGACGTCGCGGACCTCTTTGCGTTCGTAGAACTTGGTTCCGCCGACGACCTTGTACGGGATGCCGTGGCGGACGAACACCTCTTCCAACGCCCGCGACCCGGTGTTGGTCCGGTAGAACACGGCGATGTCGGCGTAGGCCCGGCTCGACGACCCGCCGATCGAATAGTCGGTCAGCGCGTCGATCTCGCCGGCGATGAAGGACGCCTCGTCGCGGTCGGTGTCGGCGACGTAGCCGACGATCAGCTCCCCGTCGCCGGAGTCGGTCCACAGCCGCTTGGGCCGCCGGTTGGGGTTCTGTGCAATGACCGCGTTGGCCGCGGAGAGGATCGTCTGCGTGGACCGGTAGTTCTGTTCGAGCAGGATGGCCTGGGCCTTGGGGAAGTCGCGCTCGAACTCCTCGATGTTGCGAATCGTCGCACCGCGGAAGGCGTAGATGGACTGGTCGGCATCACCGACGACGCAGAGTTCGGCCGGCGGCAGGTCCGGGTCCTCGTCGCTGCCGGTCAACTCCCGGATCAACACGTACTGCGCGTGGTTGGTGTCCTGGTACTCGTCGACGAGGATGTGGCGGAACCGGCGCCGGTAGTACTGCGCCACCTGCGGATGGCGCTGCAGCAGGGCCACCGTCTCGCCGATCAGGTCGTCGAAGTCGAAGGCATTCGCCGCGCGCAGCCGCCGCTGGTAGAGGTCGTACACCTGGGCCACGACGGCCTCGGCGCTGCCCTCTGGACCCGATTCGGCGTCGGCCGGGTCGATGAGCTCGTTCTTGAAGTTCGAGATCGCGACGGCCAGCCCGCGAGCGGCATACTTCTTGGGGTCGAGCTCGAGATCGCGAATGATCATCCCCAGCAACCGTCGCGAGTCGTCGGCGTCGTAGATGGAGAAGTTCGAGTTCATCGTCTCGCCCAACAGCCCCGACTGCGCGCGCAGGATCCGCACACACATCGAGTGGAAGGTCGACACCCACATGGCACGACCCCGGCCGCCGACGAGTTCGACGACCCGCTCGCGCATCTCGGCGGCGGCCTTGTTGGTGAAGGTGATCGCCAGGATCTGGCCCGGGTTCACATCGCGTTCGGCGAGCAGATAGGCGATCCGGCGGGTCAAGACCGCAGTCTTACCCGATCCGGCGCCCGCAACGATCAGCAACGGAGACCCGGTGTGCACCACCGCCTCGCGTTGCTGTGGATTCAGTCCGCGCAGCAGTTCCTCAGCACTCATCTCGACGACCAGGTTACCGGGCCCCTCGGACAGTCCCTACTTGAGCAGCGCCGCCTCGGCGACCTCGCCGACCCGACCCTCGCCGGTGTGCAGTCGCAGCCCGGCCGTCAGCGGGCGCAGCGCGATCGCCGTCCCGCGGCCGACGCTTTGCACATAGACGACGTGCAGGCCCGCCCGCACGTCCACGACAACGGGTTCGCCGCCGGCCAATTGGACCGACATCCGCCCATCCCGGTTCGCGCAGTAGCTGAGGGCGACCGTCCAGCGCCATTCGATCAACGGCCCGGACAGCGGTATCCGGGTGATGCTGCGCACCTCGGGATCGGTGCAACTGCCGCGGCCCGCCGCGAACGTCCGGGCCGGCGTCACCCCGCCGGGCACGAGCCGCCCGCGCTGGTCGAGCACCTTGAGGTCGTCGGTGACCGCACCGAACCGCACCGTCGGCCGGATCCGGCCGAAGGTGTGGCTGATCTGGTTCTCCGGATAGGCGACCGGGGTGAGGATCTCCAACGGCAGGGCCTGGTCGAACATGATCCGATCGGGATCCGACGCCAGCGACGCCCGCGCCGTCGCCAGATAGTCCGGCGTCGGATTGTTCCGCCACGACCGCTGGAAGTTCCACAGCCCCCACCCCGACGACGCGACCAGCACCACGACCACCGCCGCCGCGATCGGCAGGACCGGCCTCCGGCGCACGACGGCCGGCCGCGGACAGGCCAGCACGAGCGCCAGGCCGAGGGTCATCACCAGCGCCGCATCCGGCAGGTACCGCATCGTCTGGGCCAGTTCGAGCGCGGTGTTGGCGCTGGACCGGTTCCACATCACCGGGAACTGGGCGGCCACCACGTAGACGGCGGCCGCGACGATGACCGGCCAAGCCCCGCGCCGCAACCGGACCATCACGACCACCGCCACGGCGAGGAGTACCCATCCCGCGACGATCTGCCACACCGGCGCGAATCCCATCGGCGGGCTCGGAATCCACCGGTCCCAGTTCCACGGACCGCCGACCAGCGACGGGATCACGGCGTTGTTGACCGAACGCCAGGTCAGATGCAGCGCCTGGACCATGCTGTGCCGTCCGGCCGCCCCCTGGCCGCCGGTGACCGAGAGGAAGACCACCGCCCAGACGAGGGTCAGCGGCGCCAGCACCTGCCACAGCGGCTTGGCCCCGACGAAGGCGGCCGCCAACGGACCGGGCACCGACGATTCCCGCTCCCGGGCGAGCGCACCGAACCGACACCACAGCACCGTCGCGGCGAAGACCACCGGCACGATGTAAAGCGCCTTCTCGAAACAGGTGAGGGCCACGAGGTAGATCAGCGCGCTGCGCCACACGATGATCCGCGTCTGGCGATGAGACACCCCGGCGCAGAGCAGGACCGCATCGCCGACCAACCACGCCATCGCGAACTGCATGGGCAGGGTGTTGAGGCCCGCCGCCCACCACACATACGAGGGCACCGTCATCGGGGTGAAGAGGAAGAAGGCGAGCACCACGACCTGCGCCCACCGCGGCCGGCCGCTCGCGACGATCGTGATCATCCGCCACACCGCGACCGCGACAGCCGTCGCCAACACCACGAGGGTCACCGCGGCCGGCCACCACTGGGTGGGGGCGAGCAGGGTCGCGAGTCCGGCGAGGAAGAACGCACCCGGCATGAAGTGGCCGTCGTGGTTGTGGGCGAGATAGTCCCAACCGAACACGTTGTGGGTCGACGCGCGGCCGATGAGGATCAGGTCGTCCCAGTAGAAGCCGCCGGTGGCGGCGAGCACGATCCGCACCACGACGTACACCGCGATGAGTGCGACGGCCGCACCGGCGATCGTTCGAGTGCCGCCGAGAATCCGGCGGTCGGGATTATCACCGTCCACGCACCGAATCGTACGGGGCGCAGCGGCGTTCGGGGGCGGGCTACTGCTGACTGGTCGCGGTCGGCCGCACCACGTAGACGACGCGGAACTCCGCATCGCCGGGCGGGCCGTCCATCGGCAAGCCGTAGCGCTGCGCCAGGTCCCCGAACAGCGCACCGTCCGGATCGGCGTCGATCCGCTCGACCAGGCCCCGCACCTCGAGGTAGCGATACGGCTGATCGGGGTCGTTCACCGAGAAGGCGACCTGCGGATGCGCGGTCACATTCTTGTATTTCTGCCGCACCGTCGTGTTGGTGAAGTAGACGAGCTCACCGTCGAAGACAAACCACATGGGGTTGACCTGGGGTGTCCCGTCGGGCCGGATCGTCGCAAGGTGGGCGTAGAGGGGCCGGTCGAGCAGATCGCGGTGGGAGTCGGGAATCACGGACACGGTGGTGCGCCTTTCGTAGGGTTGGTTCATTCGCGGCCGGAGGAGCCGAGGATCGTCGAATACACGGAAACCCGGTCCTCTCAACGGTGGTCGTCGGTGCGCCGCTGCTGCGCGAGTTCGTCCGGATCGGTGATCGCACGCTCGGTGCAGTCGAGCCCTTCGTCGATCAGCCGCCGATAGTGCGCGATCTTGCGGTCGACGGCGTCGAGGTCGTCGACGAGTTCCCTGATACGGGACTCGACCTCCTCTCGATGGTTCTCCAGCAGGCGCATCCGGCGGCCGTGGGTGCGGGCCCCTGCGCCATCAACGTCACGAAGTCGCGCATCTGGGCGACCGGCATTCCGGTGCGCCGCAGGCGGACCAGCAGCTCGATCATGGCGATGGTGGCGTCGTCGTACCGGCGCACGCCCGCCGAATTGCGGGGAACCGCTGGGATCAGCCCCTCGGACTCGTACCAGCGCAGCGTGTCTCGGGTGAGGCCGGTCCGGGCGGACACGTCGGCAATGGACAGGTGGCGGGCGGGACCGCGGTCGTCGTCGGACATACCAACCACGCTAGGACTTCGAGTGCACTCCAACGCAAATATCGGCCGTGGCAAAATCGTCGGGGTGAGTGACCAATCCCAGCCCCGCGACCCGGACTCCGCCGACCTGTCCGACGACGTGAGTGCTCTGCCCGACGACATCGACGCGCTGCGCGGCGAGATCGACCGGCTCGACGCGATCATCCTGGCCGCCATCAAACGACGGTCGGCGGTGTCGAAAAAGATCGGCGCCGCGCGGATGGCGTCGGGCGGTCCACGCCTGGTCCACAGCCGCGAGGTGAAGGTCCTCGACCGCTTCGCCGACCTCGGCCAGGAGGGCCACACCCTGGCGATGCTGCTCCTGCGGCTCGGCCGCGGACCGCTGGGACGGTGACCGCGGGCCGCTGACCCCATAGGGTGGACCCATGAGCGACGATGTGACCGCAACCGAGTCGTGGCACGCGCTCGCGGCCCACCAGCCGCACGTGTTTGCCACGACCCTGCGCGAACTGTTCACCCTCGATCCCGAGCGCGGCCACGACCTGGTCGTGCAAGCCGGTGACCTGCGTATCGACTACTCCAAGAACCGTGTCACGCGCCAGACGCTGGAGCTGTTGCTCAGTCTCGCGCGCGAGGTGGGTGTGGAGGACCGTCGCGACGCGATGTTCGCCGGCGAGCACATCAACACCTCCGAAGACCGCGCGGTTCTGCACACCGCGCTGCGGCTCCCGGCCTCGGCAAGCCTGCTCGTCGACGGCGAGAACGTCGTCGCCGACGTGCACCGCGTCCTCGACGCGATGGGCCGATTCACCGATGACATCCGCGCCGGCCGGTGGCTGGGTTTCACCGGCAAGCCAATCACCGACGTCGTCAACATCGGGATCGGCGGCTCCGACCTCGGCCCGGCCATGGTCTGCGGTGCCCTGCGCGACTTCCACGACGGTCCGCGCACCCACTTCGTGTCCAATGTCGACCCCGCCGATCTGCTCGCCACCCTCGACGCGGTGAACCCCGCGACGACACTCTTCGTCGTCTCATCCAAAACCTTCACGACCCTGGAGACCCTGTCCAATGCTCGGGCGGCGCGGCGCTGGCTGGTCGATGCCCTCGGCGACGACGAGGCGGTGGCCCGTCATTTCGTCGCGGTCAGCACGAATGCCGAGGCAGTCACCGGATTCGGCATCGACACCTCGAACATGTTCGAGTTCTGGGACTGGGTCGGCGGCCGGTACTCGGTGGATTCGGCGATCGGGCTGTCGGTCATGCTGGCGATCGGCAAGGCCGGATTCGACGAGTTCCTCGGCGGATTCGCCGCGATCGACGAGCATTTCGCCACCGCGCCGCTGGAGCGCAACGCACCGGTGCTGCTCGGGCTGCTCTCGGTCTGGTACGACAACTTCTTCGACGCCGGCAACCGCGCCGTCCTGCCGTATTCGAACGACCTGGCCCGGTTCACCGCCTATCTGCAGCAGCTGTCGATGGAGTCCAACGGCAAGTCGGTGACCCGCGACGGGCGACCGGTCTCCTGCGACACCGGACAGGTGTGGTGGGGCGAGCCGGGGACCAACGGTCAGCACGCGTTCTTCCAGTTGCTCCATCAGGGCACCCGGATGATCCCGGCCGACTTCATCGGCTTTGCCGAGCCGTTCCGCGACGTCCTCACCGAAAACGGGACGTCCATGCACGACCTGCTGATCGCCAACCTGCTCGCCCAGACCAAGGTGTTGGCCTTCGGGAAGACGGCCGAAGAGGTGGCCGGGGAAGGCGTGGCCCCGGAACTCGTCGGGCACAAGGTGATGCCCGGCAACCGGCCTTCGACGACGATCTTCGCGCCCAAGCTGACCCCCGGGACACTCGGCCAACTGATCGCGCTCTACGAGCACCAGGTGTTCGTCGAGGGGGCGGTGTGGGACATCGACTCCTTCGACCAATGGGGTGTCGAACTCGGCAAGAAGCAGGCCCTCGAACTGCTCGACTCCATTGCCGCCGCCGACCCGCCTGGACCGCTCGGCGACTCCTCCACCGATGCCCTCGTGCACTGGTATCGCGGCCAGACGGGACGGGAGTCCTGATGACGCGCCGCGGGGTACCCGTGACCGTCGCGCTCGCCGCCGTCCTCGCCGCCGCGGGGACGGTCGGCGCCTGCTCGACCGGCGACCCCGACGCACCGGGACCCGAGGTGCCCACCTCGGCGTCGTTGAGCATCCCCGCCGATACGACCACCCGCACCCAGCCCGGCCGCCAATTGCGCTTCGGCCAGACGGCACTACTGCCGGCCACCACCTTCCACCCCCACCAGCTGGCCGCCTACACCGTGACCGGGATCCGCCGCGCCGGACGGCTGCCCGATTCGATCACCAAGGACGGCAGCGGCTACTTCCTGCACCTCACGGTGATGTCGCTGGCCGACAAGCCCGCTCCGGCACCCGACGTCATCGGCTTCGCCGGTAGCGCCGACGGCGTGACCGCGGCGCTGACCATCCGGTCCACCGCCGAGGTCCCCGACTGTGTCACCCGGACCCCACCCCGGCTGATGAAGCGCGGCGAATCGTATGCGACCTGTCTGATCACCGTCGTCGACAAGGGCCAAACGGTGCGCGCCGGCATCTACTGGGCCGACACCGCCGGCGACCCGGCGCTCGACTTCAAGCGCAACCCGATCGTCTGGACCGGCGACGGAACGCCGCCGACCAGTCAGACCATGCGGCGCGAGACCGGCTCGGGCAGGTAGCGCATCGCCGCGGCGAGCGGCTCCCAGGGCCAACGCGGTACCGCCGCGTGGGCCTTCTCCGCCTCGATGGCCGCCACCATGGCCGCCACCCCGTCCTCGGTCTTGGCCATGAGCCGGGTCTTCACACCGCGGTTGATGTCGGTCTCGATGTACCCCGGCTCGATCACGGTGATCTGGATCGGCTTGCCGGCGAACTCGGCCTGCAACCCCTGTCCCAGCGCGGTCACCCCGGCCTTGGAGGCGGCATAGGCGGCCTGCGCCTTCGGCAGGCCCCGGTTGGCGCTTACCGAGCTGATCAGGACGAGGTGCCCGGCACCCTGCTCGCGGAAGATCTCCAGCGCCGCCTCCGCCTGGGCGAGCGCACCGGTCAGGTTCGTCTGCACCGTCTCCAGGTTCGCCCGGGCCTTGCCGGTCCCGATCGGCGCGCCTTTGCCCAGGCCCGCGTTGACGATCACCCGGTCGAGCCCGCCGAGCTGGTCGCGCAGCGCGCCGAAAACACCGGGGATCGAGTCGAAGTCGGTCACGTCCAGTTCGGCGACCTCGATCTGCGCCGCATCGGGCCGCAGCTCGGCCGCCAAAGCGGTCAAGCGGTCGAGTCGTCGGGCACACAACCCCAGGCTGCGGCCCCGCTTGGCGAACTCGCGGGCCATGCCCTCGCCCAGCCCGGAGCTGGCACCGGTGATCAGAATCTTCTCGCGCGTAGTCACGGGGTCCAGCCTAGGTCACTTCAGCAGGCGGGACATCCGGCGATCGGCCAGCTTGCGACCACCGGTCTGGCAGGTCGGGCAGTACTGGAACGAACGGTCAGAAAAGGACACCTCCGCGACGGTGTCACCGCAGACCGGGCACGGGAGTCCGGTGCGCCCGTGGATCTGCAACCCGGAGCGCTTCTCGGCTTTCATCGTCGACACGCCGCCGGGCCCCTCCAGGCGGTTGATCGCCTCACGCAGGATCCCACCGGTGGCCTCGTACAGCGCGTCGATCTGCGCGTCGGACAAGTGTTTGGCGGTGGCGAACGGGGACAGTCGCGCCCGGTGCAGGATCTCGTCGGAATAGGCGTTGCCCACACCGGCGATCACCCGCTGATCGGTCAGTAGGTTCTTGATCCGCGCCGAACTCCCCGCGAGGATCTGCGCCAGCGACTCTCGGCTCAGCGAGAGCACGTCGGGCCCGAGGCCCGCGATCCGCGGAACCTGCTCGGGATCGGTCACGAGCCACACCGCCAACCGCTTCTGGGTGCCGGCTTCGGTGACGTCGAACCCCTCCCCCGGCAGCCCGCAGTGGACCCGGAGCGCAATCGGCCCCTTGCCGCCCGGGCGGGGCGGTGTCGGCGACAGGTTCGCACTCCAGCGGACCCATCCCGCCCGGGACAGGTGGATCACCAGGTACAGCGGTTCGTCGTCGTCGGCGCCGGTTGTGATGACCAGGTACTTCCCGATCCGGCCGACGGTGCTGACGATGCGGCCGGCCAGCGCGGTGTAGGGCGGATCGGCGGTTTTGAGGACGGCCAGCGAGGCGACGTCGACCCGACGGATGGGCAGCCCGGCGGCGCGCTCGTCGAGGAAGTTCGCTATCGCGGTGACCTCGGGAAGCTCGGGCATGGATCCAGTGTGCTCTAGTGGAGAGGTGAGTTCCATACCTGCGCCATCGGGTTCGAGGCTGTCCGACGACGAGTTGGCCGCGCAGATCGCCGAGGGCGCGGGACGACTGCTCCTCGGGGTCCGCCACGGCGGGCTGCTCGACGGTCGGCTGATCGGCGACGCCGGGGATCAGCTGGCGCAGGCGTGGATCGGCGCGGTACTGCGCCGCCGTCGCCCGCGCGACGCCGTCCTCTCCGAGGAGGCCGAGGATGTCGGTGACCGGTCCACGGCCGAGCGGGTCTGGATCATCGACCCGCTGGACGGGACGAGCGAGTTCTCCTACGGCACGGCAGACTGGGCGGTGCACGTCGCGCTGACCGAGGGCGGGCGGCCCACGGCGGCTGCCGTGTCCATCCCCGCCCGCGGCGAGTTGTACCGCTCCGATGAGGTCGACACCGTCGGCGGACCGCTTACCGGCCGGATCGCGGTGTCGCGGTTCGGCGGCAGCTACGAGTCGGCCCATGTCGCCAATCAGCTTGGCCTGCAACGCGTCTCGATCGGGTCCGCCGGCGCGAAGGCGATGGCGGTAGTCCGCGGCGACGTCGACGCCTATGTCCACTCGGGCGGACAGTACGAGTGGGACAACTGCGCACCGGTCGGCGTCTGCGAGGCTGCCGGACTGCACTGCAGCCGACTCGACGGCTCGGAGATCCGCTACAACCAACGGGTTCCGTACATGCCGGACTTTGTGATCTGCCGCCGCGAGATCGCCGACGACGTGTTAGCCGCCCTGGACGCCGTCTGGTGAGCGGGACGAGCGGAGCAGGTAGATGTCCATGACCCAACCGACCCGTCGTTTCAGTTCGTCGCGCGCGGCACCGATGTCGTCGGCCACCTGCTCGACCGGTCCGGCGATGAGCACCTCGTCGGCGGTACCGAGGTTGGCCCCCCAGTAGATCTCGTCACCGGGACGGGCGGCGGCGCGGAACGCCTCCGTCCCGTCGAGCATCACGATTTGATTGCCGGCCGCCCCGTCCGGTGTCGAGGCGAGTCGCCGACCGGTGGTGATGTGGATCGGCTCGCCCACCCGGTTGGCGGTGATCCGGTGCGCGGCGGTCAGGGCCGAGGCGCTCGTGACCCCGGGGACGACGACGAGGTCGACCGTCCAACCCGGCAAACCGGCGAGACCGTCGACCACGCGCAGCGTGCTGTCGTAGAGAGAGGGGTCGCCCCAGACGAGGAAGCCGACCCGGCTGCCGTCGGGGAGGTCCGCGATCGCCGCGGCGATTGCCTCGACCCGGGCCGCATGCCACCGGGCCACCTCGCGCGGGTAGTCGGCGGGCCGGCGGTCCCGCGGCGGATCGGCGACGACGAGGACCTGCGCCGTCGGGGCGTAGCGGTCCACCAACCCGGTGCGCAGCCGGCGCATGGATTCGGTCGACTCCCCCTTGTCGAGCAGGACCACCGCGTCGAGACCACCGAGTTCCTCGACGGCCTCGAGGGTGATCTGGCGCGGGTTGCCCGGGCCCACGCCGATGACCTTGATCTGCACGGCGCGCGACGGCGGCTGGGTTCGGGTCACGACCACCACGCTATCTCCCCTCCCCCGCCCCTGGGACGGGCCGCCTGGAAAGCAATGACCCCGAGAAAGCACTGATCCCGAGAAAGCACTGATCCCGAGAAAGCACTGGGGCCCAACACCTTGCGGTGTTGGGCCCCGGGCCTCGTGCTTACCGGCTACTGGTACTTCTTGAAGCCGGCGGCCTCGGCATCCGCCTCGGTGGCGAACCAGATCTCCGCGATCGTCGCCTTGTAGGCGCTCGATGCAGGGGTGTGGAACAGACCCGAGTCGGCGTTGCCCTTGATCGGGAAGCCCTTGGGCTCCGCGTCGCCGGGCAGCGGGAGGTGGGCACCCTTGGGCAGCGGGACGGTCTTGCCGTCGCGCACCCAGGTACCGGCGGCACCCGCGGCAGCCGCGGCACCGGCGGCCGCAGCCGCACCCTTGCCGGTGGCGTCACCGACCAGGCCGGACACCTTGTCGCCGGCGGCACCGGCAGCGTCGCCGGCCTTGCCGGCGGCACCGGAGGCACCACCCTTGACCTTGTCGATGGCGTCCTCGGCGGCATCCTTCACCTTCCCGCCGGCGCGCTCTGCCGCGTCGACGGCATCCTCGGCGGCATTCTTGACCTTGCTGCCCGCGGCACCCGCGGCAGCACCGGCGGCCGCAGCCGCACCGGCCGCACCGGCAGCGACCTTGCCGCCGGCACCCTTGACCGCGCCCACGGCACCGTCGAGGTTCGGAGCCTTCAGGTCGGGAGCACTCAGGCCATGGCCCTTGCGACCCTTACCGGTCAGCAGACGCCACAGCCATGCGAGCAGCAGCAGGCCGCCGATGATCAGCAGCGGAAGCAGCAGCCACCACCAGTTGAAGCCGTCAGCCTTGGGCAGGCTCACGTTCGGCGCGTTCACGTCGGGCAGGTTCACGTCCGGCGCGGTGACCTTCGGCAGGTTGATGTCGGGCACGTTGATGCTCGGCCAGCCCGGCAGGCTGATCGACGGCCACTTCAGGCCCGACAGCTTCGCGTTCAGGTCCGGCAGACCCGGCAGGTTCGGGAGATCGATCCACTTGCCGGTCTTCGCGTTGAAGCTCAGCGTGCCGTTGGCAAACTTCTGGGTGATGACATCACCGTTGACGACGGCGTCACCCAGCGGGAGACCCAGCGCGCCGGCGATGTCGTTATCGCCCAGCGCCGCGGCGAACGGACCACGAACGACCCAAGCACCGGTCTGCGGGGTCCAGTAGATCCGCGGGTTGTCCGCCGCCGACAGCTCGGCGAAGCGGGCACCCTCGGGAGCCTGCGCCACACCTTCACTCGTCTTGGGGAAGCCGAGGCTGCCGGTCGGGCCCTGTTCGGCGATGAACTTCTCGTTGATGGCACCGTAAAGGACGTGCGCACCGGTCTTTTCGGACCAGTAGACCGCACCGCCGGCGAACTTCTGCTCGAAGCCGTCGCCGACAGAGGTCACATCGCCCTCTTTGGCACCGAGGCCAGTGTCGCGGAAACCGCGGTCAGCGGTACCGCTCTCGATTTCACCGACCACCTTGTCGATGGCCGCCCGAGCATCATCCTGTGGTGCTGCGGATGCGTGCGGCGCGACCAGCATCAGCGACCCTGCAACGGCGACAGCGCCGACTGCCAGGCGGCGCAATGCCACGAGCCCTGACTTCTTATTGACGGGTTTCACTCCGTGAACTCCTTGTTTCATGGCACGATCGGATCCATGCCTAATTGATAGCTTGCTACACCACCGCTGGAGGCGCAGCGCAATCGCGACGCCGACTTATCGAAGTATCGTGAAGATCACCAAAGTCGACCGCCACCGACCACCCTAACTGGATTGGCGGCACAACGAAGTACTTCCGCGTCGCGGTGGGTGCAACTATCGAAACCCTGGACGGAAACGCGCAGGTAGGGGCGGCAGAGATGGGTTGTGCTCCCGGTAGGATTCGAACCTACGACACCGGCTTTAGGAGAGCCGTGCTCTATCCCCTGAGCTACGGGAGCGGTGCGCGCGAACGCGCGGTGACAGCTATTTACCAGCCGCCTCGATCCGCGCGGCAATCGCGTCGACGAAAACCGAACGGATATCGGCCGGAGTCTTCGCGGTGTAAGACGTGCCACCGGTCGCGTCGGCAATCGCCTTGAGCGCGTTGGCATCTGCGTTCTCCGAGATACCAATGGTCAGAATGAGAACCGGCCGCGCCGGATCCTGCAGCTTCTTCAACTCGGCCAGCAGTTGTTCGAGCGTGATGCTGTTGGGATCCTCATTCTCCCCATCGGTCAGGATGATGACCGAATTGGAGAAGTTCGGGTCATAGGTGCTCTGCACCTTCTTGTACGCAGCCAACGTGGTGTCGTACAAACCGGTGCCGCCATGCACATTGGCCATTGCCTTGCGAACGGCGTCGGCGAGCACATCGCGGTGCGTGCGACCGCCGGCCGCCCGCGCATTCAGCGGGCGGATCGGGGCCACTTCCAGATAGTCGACACCAGGGCCGCCACGGTCGATGCTGAACATCCAGGCACCGATCTCGGCGTTGTTCGGGAACATCTTCAACCCCGACAGCGAGGCCTCGCGCAACAGGTCGGCACGCGTCCCCGACCCCGAGCTGGCCACCATCGAGCCGGAGACGTCTTCCACGACGAGGGTCCGGATCGGCACGGCCAACACCTGCCACTGACGCAGCGCACGGTCGACCTGGGCTTGGTCCTGCGCGGGCAGCGGCTTGACTGCTCCGACTCCCGCCCCGTTGGCCAACGGCTGGCCCTGTCCGTCGCGCAGATACCCGGCGGCGAGGATCTTGCGGCCCTCCTCCGACGCGGCGATCTCGGCCAACACCTGGCCGGCCTTGGTCGCGGTCTCGGTGCGTTCTGGCGCCGCGGTGTTCACCATCGGGTAGTCGAGGAACACCGAGCCGTCGGCCGGCGTCGCCGCCTTCAACGCCGAACCCTTGTGGGTGCTGGTGAACAGCAGGTACTGCTGCTCGGTCGTCAAGACCGGAATGTCCGGGGTGGTGTTGGCCAGGTTCAGGCGGGTGCCCTCCCGGTCGTTCCCGGTACGCGCGTTGTTCTGCTGGACGGCCAGGACTGTCATCGCATCCACCAACTGCTTCTGCGTGATGCCACCCGATTTGACCTCGGCCAGTGCACCGAGGATCGGCGCGTCGCCGATCGTGGTGTCGACCGGCGAGCCCATCCGCAGGTTCGGCAGCTTCATCACGTCGACCCAGCTCTTCAGCTGCGGAACCTGCTGGCCCACCGCCACGACGGGGCTCTGCGCCATCGAGGCCGCGACCGTCGGCAGTTCCCGCTGGACCTGCGCGCCCACCCGGCGCGCCTGGGCGCCCGAGTCGGCCACCCACAGATCGGGAGTCTTCGTCGGATCGGTGAGCGCTGCGGGGACGTCGGGTCCGGGCAGCGCCGTCACGGTGAAGGCGTAGCACTTCCCCGCCGCCGCGGCGGCCATCTCCTTGAGCGGTCCCGCGATCGCCGGATCCGCGGCAACGGCGACCGGCTCGTCCTTGCAGCCGAACACGCCGCCGCGCCAGGCCACGAATCCGCCGACCAGCGCCAACACGATCAACAACGTCGCCAGCGACCAGATCAGTCCGCCGCGGCGCGGCTTGCTCGTATCCGCATGCTCGAATCCGAAGTCGTCCTTGGTGGCCGAGTGTCGACTCGCCATCACATCCTCCACTTCCGGCGCCATGGCGCAACGGTCTTAAGACACATGAGTTTTATTGGGCGGCGAAGACGTCGCGAAAGTTCGCCAGAGACGTCCGCAGGTCCTTCTTCGTCGCCCGGGCCGCGGCCATCCCCGCAGGTCCGATGAGCGGCAAGCCGCCCAGATCGACCTCAAAGGTTACCGTCGAGCCCTTTCCCTTGGGTTTGATTGACAAATCGAGCTTTGCCTTCACGCCGCCCTTGCCGTCGCCGACCAGCCGCACCTCGTTCGGCGGGTCGAACCGCTCGATCGTCCAGTCGAATCGAACCCGCGCCCCTTTAAGCTTGATGACTGAGGACACGTTGACGCCGACGGCCAGCTCATCGACGCCGGGGAGCTCGCTGCGCCACCCGTCGTGCAGCGTGAGCCACTCCTCGTAGCGGGAGAGGTCCCGGGCATGTTCCCACGCCTCCTCCACCGACAAGTCGACATCCACGGAGTCTTTCGCCTTGGCCATGAGCAACAACCCTACTGTCACTGTCCGCGCGCAAGAACTGCTGGGCGCCGTTCTGGTCGGACACGGCGCCTCGGTGATGATTACCGAGGTCGAGGCCTACGACGGGGTGAACGACCCGGCGTCGCACGCCTTCACCCGCACCCCCCGATCCGAGATCATGTACGGACCGCCGTGGCGGTTGTACGTGTACGCCATCCACGGCCACCACGCCGCCAATGTGGTGACCGGGCCGACCGAACACGCCTCGGCGGTCCTCATCCGCGCCGGCCGGGTCGTCGACGGCCTCGCGACGGCGCGGGATCGGCGGCCGACGGCGCGCGACGACGACGCGTTGGCGCGCGGGCCCGGCAACCTCACCCGCGCCTTGGGAATCACCCTCGTCGACAAGGGCACCGACCTACTGACGCCGACCCCGGTGGCCTTGGAACGACGGGCGGGCTTGCCACCGGCGACAATCCGGAGTGGTCCCCGGGTCGGTGTCCGGCTGGCCGCGGACAACCCGTGGCGGTTCTGGCTCGACGGCGAACCGTCGGTGTCGGCCTACCGGCGCCATCCCCGCGCCTGATTCTTGCCGATCACCCCAGTTCAACGGGATTCCGGCGGTAGTAACCCAGCGCAGCACATTCGGCCCACGCGCCACCCACGTACCTTGAGAAGGTCATGGCGAAAACGCCACGGCCCCTGGGCAACCGGCTAGACGGTCAAGGCGACGTCCTCATCCTCGTCGTCGGCCGCGTCCTCTGGGACAAATCTGGGCAGTACACGGTTGACCACTTCAATGGCGACCATGCCGATGACCGCCGCGATCAGGGCCACCGAGATGTTGCCCCAGTTGGACGAGTCCAGGTTGAACCAGCGCTGCGGGTCGAACCATCCGCCGCGCGGCCAGAAGAAGATGACGACGTACGCGAGCGCCGACACCACCAGCAGGAGCGTCTTCCACCAGTTGTATGGCCGGGCGACGACCACCAGGACGTAGAACGCCGAGGCGATCAGCGCGATCAGTGTCGCGGTGGAGGCCTGTGCGGCCGCCGGCGACAGTTGGTCGACCTCGACGCCGAGCTTGGGTCCGTCGTCGCCGCCGGGGTTCACCAGCACGAAGGTGATGAAGGCGACCAATCCGACGATGATCCCGTTGGGCACCGCGTGGGTGAGGACCCGCTTGACGAAACCGGTCCGGGCCCGCTCGTTGTTCGGCGCCAGCGACAACACGAACGCCGGCACCCCGATGGTGAACCAGGCCGAAATCGTGATGTGGATCGGTTGGAACGGATAGGCCAAGGACTCGAATCCGAAGATCTTGCCCGCCACTCCGGCCAGCCCGACCAACAGCGCCAACAGCACCGCGTACACGGTCTTGGTGAGGAAGAGGTTCGCCACGCGCTCGATGTTGCCGATGACGCGGCGGCCCTCGCCCACGACATAGGGCAGGGTGGCGAACTTGTTGTCCAACAACACGATCTGGGCGACCGAGCGCGCCGCCGAACTGCCCGATCCCATCGCCACGCCGATGTCGGCATCCTTCAGGGCGAGGACGTCGTTGACACCGTCACCGGTCATCGCGACGGTGTTGTGGCGCGACTGCAGCGCCTTCACCATCGCCCGCTTCTGGTCGGGCCGGATCCGCCCGAACACGGTGCCGTCGGTGACGACCTCGGCCAACTCGTCGCCACCGGACGGCAACTGCCGCCCGTCGACCGCGTTGTCCACCGAGCCCAGGCCCAGCGACGCCGCCACCGCGCCGACCGACCGGGCGTTGTCACCGGAGATCACCTTGACGTCCACATGCTGGCGGCCGAAGTAGTCCAACGTGTCCTTGGCGTCGGGCCGGACCCGCTGCTCGAGCAGGACCAGGGCCACCGGTGTCATCTGGTCGGTCGCCCCGGGCTGGTCCACCGCGACGTCGGTGCGGGCCAGCAACAGCACCCGCAGCCCGGTCTCGCCGATCTGGGTGGCGCGCGCGGCGACGTCGGTGGCCGGGTCGAGGAGGATGTCGGGCGCCCCGATCAACCAATTCCCCGCGTCCGAGCCGGAGGCATCGGCGAAGGAGATCCCACTCCACTTGAGCGCCGAGGAGAACGGCTGCACCGCGGTCGTCGACCAGTTGGGCGCGTCGGCGAAGGCCTCCTTGATCGCCTCGATGCTCGCGTTGGGCCGCGGATCCGCGGCGGCGATGGCCGCCAGCGCCGCATGCATCTGCTCCTCGTCGATACCCGAGCCGGCCACCGGCTCAACCTCCGACAGGCGCATGCCGTTCTCGGTGAGGGTGCCGGTCTTGTCGGCGCACACGATGTTGACGCGGGCCAGCCCCTCGATGGCGGGCAGTTCGTTGACCAGGCACTGCCGCTGGCCGAGGCGGACCACGCCGACCGCGAACGCGATCGAGGTCATCAGCACCAGGCCCTCGGGGATCATCGGGACCAGCGCGGCGACCATGCCGAGGATGCCGGGCTTCACCGACTCCCACGCCAGCGAGCCGTCGCCGGCGATGAACAGCTGGTTGATGATCGTGAGGATGCCGGCCGGGACGAGCAGGTAGGTGATGACCTGCAAGATCTTGTTGATGCCGGTGCGCAATTCGGAATCGACGAGGGTGAACTTCGACGCCTCCGCGGCGAGCTTCGCGGCGTAGGCGTCCCCGCCGACCTTGGTGGCGCGGTAGGCGCCGGAACCCGCGACGACGAAGCTGCCGGAGAGGATCTGGTCCCCGGCGTTCTTGTCAACCGGGTCCGCCTCACCGGTGAGCAGCGATTCGTCGACGTCGAGGGAGGCAGACTCCACCGTCTCGCCGTCGACGACGATCTGGTCGCCCGGCCCCAGCTCGATGATGTCGTCGAGCACGACCTCCTCCGGCGCCACCTGGACCGCGACACCGTCTCGGCGCACGGTCGGCGTCGCGCGGCCGACGATCGAGAGGCGGTCCAGCGTCCGCTTGGCGCGGATCTCCTGGATGATGCCGATACCGCTGTTGGCGATGATGATGAGGCCGAACAGCCCGTTCTTGAGCGAACCGGTGGCCATCACCAGCACGAACAGCACACCGAGCATCGCGTTGATGCGGGTGAAGACGTTGGCCCGCACGATCTGGCCCACCGTGCGGCTGGCCTTCTCGCTGGAGACGTTCGCCTGTCCGGCCGCCTTGCGCTGGGCCACCTGCGCGGCGGTCAGCCCACGCGCCGGATCCACCGGGTCGGTCCGCTCGGGTGCTTCGACGGTCACGCCGACTCCTTCCACCAGTCCGGCGCGACGATGGCGGTCCCGGTGCGGCCGATGACGTCGAACTCTCCCCCGGGTTGGGGGATGACGATGTCGACCGGCGCCTGACCCGGCGAGCCCTGCGCGGCGTGGGAGAGCCGCGCGGCGGGTTCGCCCCACGTGTGTCGCGCGAGGTTGAACGTACCCCAATGGATGGGGACGAGCAGTGCATCGGTCCCGCGCGTCAGCATCCGGTGGATCGTGAGCGCCTCCTCCGGGTTGACGTGGATGTCGGGCCACAGCGGATCGTAGGCGCCGATCGCGACGAGGGTCAGCTGGAACGGGCCGTAGGCGGCACCCACGTCGTCGTAAGACTCGCTGAACCCGGTGTCGCCGGAGAAATAGGCACGGTGGCGGGGGCCGAGCACCGCCCACCCGGCCCACATCGTCGAATCCCGGTCCAGACCGCGACCGGAGAAGTGCCGCGCGGGCACCGGGACGAACCTCGTGGCCCCGACGACGACCTCGTCGTGCCACTGGGCGGTGCGGATGGACTCGGCGGGGATGCCCCATGCCCGCAAATGCGCCCCCACGCCGATCGGGCACACGAACACCGCGGCCGGTTGGCTGCGGGACAACCCGACCACGCTCGCCATGTCGAGGTGGTCGTAATGGTCGTGGCTGATCAGGACGACGTCGATCGGCGGCAGATCGTCGATGTCGCAGGGCATCGGGTGCATCCGTGCCGGACCGACCAGTTGCGACGGGGAACACCGCCGGGAGAACACCGGGTCGGTCAGGATCCGCACCCCGTCGACCTCGACCAGGGCGGTGGCGTGCCCCAGCCAGGTGACCGCCAGGTCCCTGGCCCCGCCGATGAAGTCGGGCGTGCTGACCATGATGCGGCGGGTGGGCCGGCCCGGTCGGCGAAGCATGTCGCCGAGGGCGGCCGCCGGATTGCCCGACATCGGCGACGCCGGATCGGCATTGACGAACCGGTCGCCGACGAGAAACCGGGATCCGGCCACCTCGGCGGCGATCTGATCCAGGGTCGCGCCGAGAGCCCGCGCGCCGGGCAACCCGGCGTCGGCCAATCGGCTCGTCGTCGACGTCACCGCCCCGCGCACGACCGTCGAAGTCCGCTGAAGCCTCGCTTTGCCCGTCACCGCCTCCAATCTAGCGATCGATGGGGCATAGTATCGACTGTCTTGGAGCCGATCCGACGACGAGTTCAGGTCTGAAAGGTGGAACATGGCGCGGATGACGGTCGAGCAGCGCAGGGACGCGCTGGTCACTGCGGCCCACCGGGTCATCGCCGACCACGGCGTGGAGGGCGCGACGACGCGCCGGGTATGCGCCCAGGCGCAGATGCCGTTGGCGAGTTTCCACTACGCCTTTGAATCGCGGACCGCGCTCCTGGCCGCGGTGATCGACCAGGCGGTCCCCCGGGATCTGACCTCGCTGGCCGACGAGATCCGTGAGGACACCCCGCCGGGCGGCCTCGTCGGTGTCGAGCGAGAAGTCGCCCAGTCCTTCCAGAACATGTACAACCTCCTCGTGCTGGACCCGGGGCGGTTGCAGGCCACCGTGTCGCTGGCCCTCTACTCGCACAACCACCCGGAGCTGCACCAGGCCGGCCGGCAGATGTGGGACCGGCTTTGCGCCATCGCCTCGAACACGCTGAGCACCATCGCGGCCAAGCACGGCACCTCCTGGTTGAAGACCACCGACGAGCTCGGGCCCCTGCTGATCGCCGCGACCAATGCGATCACGATGACCTATCTGACGACCGGCGATGAGGCCATGACCCAGGACGTGATCGCCGGCTCCTCCCGATGGATGATGTCGTACGCCTCCGCCGAGGCCGAGCCCGACACCGCGCCATAGCGCCGCCGACTAGATTTGGTGCCATGAGCACCGACCGACCCGTCTGGGTCGACGATCCACAGTCCTATTGGGCGGCGATCGACGCCGCCGTGCGCGCCGCGCGGTTGCCGTCGCCGGTGCTGGCCGTCGACGCGATCGCCCTCGAACACAACATCGCCGACCTGGCCCGCCGGGCCGGCGGGGTGCCGATCCGCGTCGCCAGCAAATCGCTGCGGGTGCGGTCGGTGATCAGCGACATCCTGCGGCGCGACGGCTTCGCCGGAGTGCTCGCCTACACCGTCGACGAGGCGCACTGGCTCGCCACCGCGGCCGAGATCCCCGACGTCCTGCTCGGTTACCCGTCCACCGATCTCGGCGCCATCGAGCGGCTGGTCGCCGACGACACCGCCCGGTCCCGTGTGACCCTGCTGGTGGACTCCGTCCAGCACCTCGACCTGATCGACCGGGCCGTGCCCCCCTCGGCCCGCCCGGAGGTGCGGGTTGCCATCGACCTCGACGCCTCGCTGCGCTACGCCGGCGGGCTGGTGCACCTGGGCGTCCGGCGCTCCCCGGTGCACTCGGTGGCCCAAGCCCGCGACCTGGCCCGCACGATCACCGGACGGCGTGGATTCCGGCTGGTCGGTGTCATGTCCTACGAGGCACAGGTGGCCGGCCTGGCCAACGACGCCGAGGGTTCGGCGTTGCGCAACAAGGCAGTCGGGCTGATCCAGACTCGGTCGATGAATGAACTGCTGCAGCGGCGGGGCAAGGCCATCCGGGCGATCGGCGAATACGCCGAGTTGGAGTTCGTCAACGCCGGCGGTACCGGGTCGCTGGAGGCGACCTCGGCCGACCACTCGGTCACCGACATCGCCGCGGGCAGCGGGTTCTTCGGCGGGCACCTGTTCGACGGCTACGCACACTTCCGACCGGCGCCGGCCATGGGATTCGGACTCGACGTGGTGCGCCGACCGGCCCGCGACATCATCACCGTCCTCGGCGGCGGATGGATCGCCTCGGGACCGCCGGCGGACGATCGTCTCCCCAAACCGGTCTGGCCCCAAGGGCTTTCGTATGTCGGCAGCGAGGCAGCCGGCGAGGTACAGACCCCGCTGCGCGGTGCGGCCGCTCGATCGGCCCAGATCGGCGACCGGGTATGGTTCCGCCACACCAAGTCCGGCGAGCCGGCCGAACACGCCAACGAAGTGGCCATCATCGACCGTGGCGCCGACGGCGGCCCGCGCGTCATCGACGTCGTCCCGACCTATCGGGGAGAGGGGAAGTGCTTCCTATGACCGGAACCACCGCGCACTGGCAGAACTGGGGCCGTACCGAGTCCGCCGACCCGACCGTGCAGACCCCGGCGACCGTCGACGAGGTGCGCGCGATCGTCGCGCAGGCCCGCGCCACCGGGCACCGGATCAAGCCGATCGGCGCCGGCCACAGCTTCAGCGGCATCGGGGTGCCCACCGATATCCAACTCCGGCTGTCGGGGTTGCGCGGCATCGTCTCGGCCGATCCCGACGCCTCGCGGGTCACCCTCGCCGCAGGCACCCACCTGCACGAGATTCCGGCCCTCCTGGCACCGATGGGCCTGGCCATGGCCAACCTGGGAGACGTCGACCGGCAGACCATCTCCGGCGCCACCTCCACCGGCACGCACGGCACCGGCCTGGCCTTCGGCGGCATCAGCACCCAGATCGTGGGCGCCACCCTCGTCGACGGCCGCGGCGAAACCGTCACCGTCGCCGAGGGCGAACCCGACCTGGCCGCGGTTGCCCTGGGCCTCGGGGCCCTCGGCGTCCTGGTCGACATCACCCTGCGGGGCGTCCCGGCCTTCCACCTGCGGGCCGACGAGGCCCCCGGCCGGTTCGACGACGTCCTCGCCGGTTGGTCCGATTCAATCTCCTCGATCGACCACTACGAGTTCTACTGGTTCCCCCACACCGACTGCTGCCTGACCAAGACCAACACGCGGCTGCCCACCTCGGCGGCGCCCAGCGGGCCGTCCCGGGTACGGCGCTACATCGACGACGAGGTGCTGTCGAACAAACTCTTCGGACTGCTCTGCGCCGTCGGGCGGTCGGTGCCGACTGTGGTCCCCGCCATCAACCAGCTCAGCGGCCGCGCACTGTCGGCGCGCACCATCGTCGACTCGTCGACCAACGTGTTCATCTCCGACCGCGCCGTGCGGTTCCGGGAGATGGAGTACGCCATCCCCGTGGCCGAGGTCCCCGAGGCGCTGCGCGAGATCCGAGCCATGATCGACCGGCGCCGCTACCGCGTGAGCTTCCCGATCGAGGTGCGCGCGGCCGCCGCGGACGAGCTGATGCTGTCCACGGCGGCCGGGCGCGAGAGCGGCTACATCGCCGTGCACCGCTATTACCGTGATGACCCCGCCGACTCGGCGGCCTATTTCGCCGACGTCGAAGAGATCCTGACCGGGCACGGCGGCCGCCCCCACTGGGGCAAGATGCACACGCGCGATGCCGAGTACCTCCGCACGGTGTACCCGCGGTTCGACGAGTTCCGCGCGGTGCGCGACCGGTATGACCCCGAGCGCGTCTTCACCAACGACTACCTCGCCCGCGTGCTCGGCGACTGACCGCCGTGCGACGGTCGGGTCAGCGCTTGGCGAAGGCGATCAGCGCCGCACCGGCGGCCGCGATGACGGCACCGGCGGTGACGACGTACACGCCGGTCGTCGTCGAGAACCCCTCACCGGCGGGGGCGAACAGGGCGTAGCCCGCTCCGACCAGCGCCGCCGCGGTGGCGAAGACCGTCGCCTTCTGCCACTCGTCGGTGTACTTGCCGATCAGTCGTGCGACGGCGACGATGATGAGCACGATCGCACCCGCGAGTGCCGCCCAGTGCAACTTGCCGGAGTGGAACTCATAGGTGTGCGGCGACACGTTTCCCAGCCCGGAGACCGTCACCCCCTCGTCGGCCTTCTCCCACCAGGTGAGCAGGTAGGACGCCAGGGTGATCACGGCACCGATCAGCACGACGATCGCACCGATGGAAAACCCTTGGTAGACGGCTGGCTTGGACTCGACCTGATCGGTCATTGACGATTCCCCTCACAACGTGGCCGGCCCGGGCGGACGCCCGGATCCCGACGCGCCCCCTCGGGCGCGCCGGCCAGGTTACGACAGGTCAGCGACCGTGGAAAACCGGCGTCCGTCGTTCGGTTCGTGCGGTGCGCCCTTCGGCGAGGTCCTCGCTCGACCACGCCCGCATCATCGCCTCGAGCCGGTCCTCGGGCGCCGCGTCGCGCGCCCCGTCGCCGTTGAGCACGAGCTTGTAGTGCTGCAGGGTCAGCGGTGCCAGCGCCGCGATCGTCGCCGCCCACTGCTGCGCCTGCTCGAGGTCGCCGATCCGGTTGGCGAACCCCACCGACAGCGCACGGTCCGCGGTGAGCGGCTCACACCCGATCAGCATGCCGCGGGCGTGGCCGGCACCGACGAGGGAGACCAGGCGGCGAATCGTCCACTCGTCGACGGCGACGCCGATCTTCGCGGCCGGGATACCGGCCAGCGCCTCGGGGACCATGACGCGCAAGTCGGCCGCCATGGCCAGCTGCAGGCCCGCACCGAGTGCGGCGCCGTTGAGCGCGGCGATCACCGGAACCGGCGTCGACTCGATCTGCTGCAAAGTGATGACGAGTTGATCCAGGAAGTCCTTGTCGTAGACCGGCCCCGACAAGTCCGCACCCGCACAGAAGACCGAGCCCCGTCCGGTGAGCACGATGGCGCGCGCACCACCGTCGACTGCGGCCGCGAAAGCCTCGGCGAGTCCGCTGACCATCTGCTCGTCGAGCGCGTTGCGCTTCGACGAACGGTCGAGTTCGATCGTGACGACTGAATCCGATGTTGAGCTGTGAATCATGGCCGATAACCTACCGCCCCGAGCCCGGGGACGCCGGGTATGGCTAGACTTCCTACCCATGCGCAAGCCGATCCTGGGAATGACCGCTGTGGCTGCTTTTATCGGTGTGGGCGCCTTCGTCGGCGTCGCCACCGCGGGCGAGGCCGACGCCAGCTGGCGTTACCCCGGCAAGGGCGACCTGATCACCTTCGACGTCTATTCGGACACGACGTGGACGACGGTGTCGTACTTCAACGGCGGCAATATCCTGCGCCAGCGCCACTTCAACTTCCGCCAGGACGAGCGCCTGCCGGACGGCCGCTACCACCGGACCATCTCGTTCCGCAGTGCGGTTCCGCAGCAGATCCTCGCGGTGAAGATCTCGCAGGAGGGCAAGCGCGCCAGCTGCAAGCTCACCGTCAACCACAAGCTGAAGATCGCCCGCACCGGTTACGGCGAGCGCGCCACCGCGACCTGCGCGATGCGCAACGACCGGCCGCCGCAGCCGTTGAGCTGACAGCGTGCCGGTCGGTTGCTGAGGTAGTGCGGCTCAGCTGACGCCGAGCAGGTCGATCACAAAGACCAGGGTCTTGCCCGACAGCCGGTGACCGGCGCCCTCGGGGCCGTAGGCGAGCTGCGGCGGGACCGTCAGGCGGCGGCGTCCGCCGACCTTCATGCCGGGGATCCCCTCCTGCCAGCCCGGGATCAGGCGCTGCAGCGGGAAGGCGACGGACTCGCCGCGCCCCCACGACGAGTCGAACTCCTCGCCGCTGTCGTACTCGACGCCGACGTAGTGCACGTCGACCGTCGAGCCGGGCAGGGCCTCCTCCCCGTCGCCGACGACGATGTCGCTGATTTCCAGCTCCGCGGGGGCCGGGCCCTCCGGGAACTCGATCTCGGGCTTGTCCAGGTTCGCCATGATTGTTACCGCTTTCCCATCTCGACGTAGTCGCGCTCGGTGTAGCCGGTGTACAGCTGGCGCGGGCGGCCGATCTTCGTGGTCGGATCGTTGTGCATTTCGCGCCAGTGGGCGATCCAGCCGGGAAGGCGGCCCAGCGCGAACAGCACGGTGAACATGCGCGTCGGGAAGCCCATCGCCCGGTAGATGACGCCGGTGTAGAAGTCGACGTTCGGGTAGAGCTTGCGCTCGATGAAGTAGTCGTCGTTCAGGGCGACCTCTTCCAGGCCCTTGGCGATGTCGAGCAGCTCGTCGGAGACGCCGAGGGATTCCAGGATCTGGTCGGCGGTCTTCTTGACGATGGCCGCGCGCGGGTCGTAGTTCTTGTAGACGCGGTGCCCGAAGCCCATGAGCTTCACACCGTCTTCCTTGTTCTTCACCCGGCGCATGAAGTCGGCGGTGTCGCCGCCGCTGCGCTGGATGTCCTCGAGCATCTCGAGCACCGCCTGGTTGGCGCCGCCGTGCAGCGGTCCCCACAGCGCGTTGATGCCGGCCGAGACCGACGTGAAGAGGTTGGCCTGCGACGAGCCGACGAGGCGCACCGTCGACGTCGAACAGTTCTGCTCATGGTCGGCGTGCAGGATGAACAACATGTCCAGGGCCTTGGCGACCTCGGGGTTCACCTCGTAGGGCTCGGCGGGGAAGCCGAAGGTCAGGCGCAGGAAGTTCTCCACCAATCCCAGCGAGTTGTCCGGGTAGAGGAACGGCTGCCCGACCGACTTCTTGTAGGCGTAGGCCGCGATGGTCGGCAGCTTGGCCAGCAGGCGGATCGTCGACAGTTCGACCTGCTCGGGATCCTTGGGGTCCAGCGAATCCGGGTAGTACGCCGACAGCGCGTTGGCCGCCGAGGAGACGACCGGCATCGGGTGCGCGTTGCGCGGGAAGCCGTCGAAGAACCGTTTGAGGTCCTCGTGCAGCAGGGTGTGGCGCTGGATCCGCTCGGTGAAGTCGTCGAGTTGGGCCTGCGTCGGCAGCTCACCGTGGATCAGCAGGTAGCTGACCTCGATGAACGTCGACCGCCCCGCCAGCTGGTCGATGGGGATGCCGCGGTACCGGAGGATGCCGGCGTCGCCGTCGATGTAGGTGATCGACGATTTGGTCGCCGCCGTGTTGACGAATCCTCCGTCGTAGGTCGTCAACCCGGTTTGCGCCAGGAAATTACCCAACGCCACCGAATCGCTTCCCTCTGTTGCGGGAAGAATCGGAAGCTCCAGCTGCCCACCGGGGTAGGTGAACGTCGCTGAGGCTGCGTCGGTCGCTGTGCTGTTTTCAGCGGACACGAGGACCCCTTTACTCAGGTGAGAGTTTCACCTACAAACTAGCCTCTCGCCGCGGAGCCCGCCGCACGCGGGTCGCGTTCGCGGGCTCGGCGAACCGCCAGCGGCTAGGTTGGTCGCATGCGGGAGCGACCGGCCGGACGAGGAGCAGTGCTGCTGGACTTCGACGCCACCCCCTCCCCTCGGGCGGCGGCGGCCGATGCCGCGGTGGCCCTGCGGGCGGCGGTCGACGCGGGCGCCCTGCCCGGTGTCGTCGACATCGTGCCGGCCGCGACGACGATCCTCGTCCAGGGCTCGCCGGCGCACGGGATCGACGATCTGGCGCTGCACCGGGCGTTGCGGGCCGAGTCGGACCGGGCTGCCGAAGTCCCCGCCGACGAGGTCGTCATCACGGTGCACTACGACGGCCCGGACCTGCACGACGTCGCCCGCGAACTCGGCTGGACGACCGGGGCGGTCGTGGCCAGCCACACCGGCACGCGGTGGCGCGTGGAGTTCATGGGATTCGCCCCGGGGTTCGGCTACCTGGTCCCCGACGATCCGCAAGACCGGTGCCCGCCGTGCGAGCTGCCCCGCCGCACCGAATCCCGGCCGCGCGTCGGCGCCGGGTCGGTCGCGGTGGCCGCCGGCTACTCCGCGGTCTACCCCGGGGTCAGTCCCGGCGGCTGGAATCTGTTGGGCCACACCGAGGCCCGGCTCTGGGACGCAGCCGCCACTCCCCCGTCGCCGTTGGCCGCCGGCACGTTCGTGTGGTTCCGCGACGCGGCCGGGGAGTCCGGGCGATGAGCTCGGTGACGGTGCTGGCCACCGGACCGCTGGCGACCGTCCAGGATCTCGGGCGCGGCGGCTACGCCCATCTCGGCGTACCCCGGTCCGGTGCCGCGGATCGGGAATCCCTGCGCCTGGCCAACCGGCTGGTGGGCAATCCCGAGGACCTGGCCGCCGTCGAGATCACCCACGGCGGGTTCGCCATGCGGGCCGACGGGGACCTCACCGTCGCGGCCACGGGCGCGCAGGCCGGGCTCGTCGTCGGCGACCGGCCCACCGGGCCCAACGCCACCGTCGTCGTGCGCGACGGCCAGCACTTGCGGGTCGCGGCACCGACGCGCGGCTGCCGGGTCTACCTCGCGGTGCGCGGCGGGTTCGACGTCGAGGCGGCCCTGGGGTCGCGCTCCACCGACACCCTGTCGGGATTGGGGCCCGCCCGGCTGGCCGTCGGCGACCGGCTCGCCGTGGGGGCCGCCGCCGGCGAGTGGCCGGCAACCCAGTGGGCCCCTCGACCGGGTCCCGATGGACTGACCGTCACCCTCACCGCCACCGTCGGGCCGCGGGCCGATCGTCTGGCCGATCCCGAGGCCCTCTTCACCGGGACCTGGACGGTCAACCCGGCGAGCAACCGGGTCGGCGTGCGCCTGGACCGCCTCGACGGCCCCGCCCTCGAGCACCTGCCCGGGTTGCCCGAACTGCGGTCCGAGGGCATCGCGCATGGTTCGGTCCAAGTCCCGCCGAGCGGTCAGCCGGTGCTCTTCGGCCCGGATCACCCGGTGACCGGCGGTTACCCGGTGGCCGCCGTGTTGACCGCCGAGTCACTCGACCGCGCCGGCCAGCTCACCCCCGGCGACGTCGTGCACCTGCGCCTGGTCGACTAATCGCCGACTGGGCCCTCATTTCCGCCGACTGGGCCCTCAATCTCGTCGACTGGGCCCTCATTTCCGCCGAGTGGGCCCTCAATCTCGTCGACTGGGCCCTATCGGAACAGGCCGTTGACTACTCGGTGAGACGGATCTAGACTTTCGTCTCATGACCGAGGTGCTCGAACCAGCCCAGACCGCCGCCGTCGACGACTACGACCCGGCCGCTTCGACCAGTCTCCCCGAAATCGGCCCCGAATCGGCCACCTTCCGCTTCTTCGGCGACTGGCGCGGACTGTTCATGGGCCTGTGGTCGGGATCGATGCAGAACATGCACCCCAAACTCGCCGCCGGGGTCTGGGAGCACTCCGACTTCTTCGGCGAGCGCTGGGAGCGCTTGTTCCGATCGATGTACCCGATCGGCGGCGTCGTCTTCGACCCCGACCCGGAGAGCACCGGCCGCGAGGTCCGCGACTACCACCTGACCATCAAGGGCCAGATGGACGACGGCGGCCGCTACCACGCACTCGACCCCGACGTCTTCTACTGGGCCCACGCCACCTTCTGGTACGGCAACATCCGGTGCGCCGAGGTGTTCGGCCCCCGGATCAGCGAGGCCGACAAGCGGCAACTCTTCGAGGAGTCACGCACCTGGTACTCCCGCTACGGGGTGTCCATGCGCCCGTGCCCGGACACCTACGAGGAGTTCCTGGCGTACTGGGACCACATGTGCCGGTACGTCCTGCGCGACCACGCCGCCGTTCGGACCGTCTTGGACATCACCAAGCTCCCGCCGCCGCCGTGGATGCCGTCGTGGACCCCGAAGTGGCTCTGGCGGATCCAGGCCGCTCAGGGCCAGAAGGCCTTCATGTGGATCACCACCGGCCTCTACGACGAACCGATCCGCGAAATGATGGGTCTGACCTGGACCCGGCGCGACGAGGTGGTGTTTCGCCTCTTCGGCAAGGCCGTCGCCGCCGGGATGAACCTGGTCCCCGCCCGCTATCGGCGCCACCCGCGCGCCCGCGACGCCGATGACCGGGTCGCCGGCCGCGTTCCCGCCGACGCGCCGCTGCTGGAGAGCCCGGAACGCAACATGCCGACGGGCGCCGAGGCCCAGAACCCGATCCACTACTGCCCGGTCCACGCCACCCGGCGCGCCAACCTGCCCTGGCAGTCCAAACGAGGCCTGACCGCACTCAGTCGGGCAGCCGCCCGACGCTCGGCGTCACCCGGTAGCGGATGAAGACCGGGACGGCCAGCGCGGCGACGATCGTCAACACGACGACGGCCAGCCCGCCGCCGGCCGTCGCGACCGCGGTCCCGGCCACCGCCGCGACCCAGCCGTGGCCCACATCGGCCAACCGCGGCCCACCCGCCACGACGACGATGAACACACCCTGCAGTCGTCCGCGCACCGAGTCGTCGGCCGCCGACTGGAGCATCGTCATCCGGAATGCCGAGGACACCATGTCCGCGGCGCCGCCGACCACCAGCGCCACGACGACCAGGGGCAGCATCGGCGCCCAGTTCCCGTCGGCGAAGAACAGCGCCGCGCCCGCGACGGCCACCGCCGCTCCCCAGATCACCACGCAGACGACGACGGCGAGTCCCTGCCGACTCACCCGCGACACCCAGCCGGAGAAGATGCCGCCGAGCACGGCGCCGAAGGGGATCGCCGCGAACAGCAGCGCGACCTGCCAGCCCCCGTCGGTCTGACCGCCGAAGTTTTCATGCGCGATCTGCGGGAAGAGGATGCGCGGCATGCCGAAGACCATCGCGATGAGGTCGACGACGAAAGACATCAGCAACACCTTGTGCCCGCGCAGGTAGCTGAAGCCGTCCAGGATCGAGCTCAGGCCCACCCCCGGACGCGGGCCGTCGACGGTTTCGGGCACCAGCGACGGCAACCGCCAGACCGCCCACATGGTGGCCAGCAGCGACAGGCTGTCGATCAGATACATCAGCGAGAAGCCCAGCACCGGTACCAGCACGCCGCCCAGCAGCGGGCCGACGATGGCACCGGCCTGCATCACGGTCATGTTCAGCGAGTTCGCCGCGGGCAGCTGCGCCAACGGCAGGATGCGCGGGAGGACGGCGCTGCGGGTCGGCTGGTTGACCGCGAAGAATGCCTGCTGTACCGCGAACAGGGCGAGCAACACCCACACGTTGTTCCACCCGGCCGCCGCCTGCACGAAGAACAGGAAGGCCGTGACGATGAGACCGGTCGTCGTGACGAGGAGGATCGTGCGCCGGTCGAAGACGTCGGCCAGCGCCCCGCCCCACAGCCCGAAGACGATGAGCGGAACCAGACCGAACAGGCCGGTCAGTCCGACGTAGAGCGAACTCTCGGTGATGGCATAGATCTGCAGCGGCACCGCGACGACGGTGAGTTGGGCACCGATGACCGTGACGATGTTCGCCAGCCACAGGTGCCGGAAATCGTCATTGGCCAGCGGCCGGGTGTCGGCCAGAAAGCGCCGCACCGGCGGCTAGGGCTGGAGCCGGTCGATGGTCCAGCCATCCGATCCGCGCACCGCCCGCACCCGGTTGTGCAGCCGGTCGGCGCGACCCTGCCAGAACTCGGCGTAATCGACGTCGACGACGTAGCCGCCCCAGTTCGGCGGCACCGGGATCGGCTCGTCGCCGGCCACGCCGCCGAAGCGCTGCGCCGTGCGCGCCGCCACCGCCTCGAGCTCCGCGCGGTCGGCGATCGGCTGCGACTGCGCCGACGAAAAGGCCGAGATCTGGGAGCCGCGCGGACGGGATTCCCAATAGGCCTGCGTGACCTCCGCGTCGACCTTGCGCACCCGGCCGCGGAAGTGGACCTGGCGTTCCAGCGCGATCCACGGGAAGGTCAGCGACGCGAACGGGTTGGCCGCGAGCGCGAGCCCTTTCGCCGACTCGTAGCCGGTGAAGAAGGTGATCCCCGACGCGCTGGCCCCCTTGCAGAGCACGGTGCGCGTCGACGGCCGGCCGCTGGGCGCAACGGTCCCGACGACCATGGCGTTGGGCTCGGGGATCTTCGCGGCCATCGCCTCGGTCAGCCAGCGTCCGAACAGGTCCAACCACGGCGGGTCGCCGGTCAGCCACGCCGGGTCGAGGTGCTGGGCCACCCCGTCGGCCCCGGCGGTGTCTGCCGCGCCGTATCCGACGCGCATCGCGGCCAAGTCGATCGGGTGCTCGGTGGGCGGTTCCATAGAAGCCCAAGTTACTCTCGGGACGCTTAGGATCAGAGCCAGGTCCCAGCCTTCGGACAACACCAGGGAGTTGCCGCCATGACCGCATCCGGTTCCGCCTTGCCCGCGGACTTCACCCCCGGGCTCGAAGGCGTCGTCGCCTTCACCACCGAGATCGCCGAACCCGACAAGGACGGCGGCAACCTCCGCTATCGCGGCGTCGACATCGAGGACCTGGTGGAGAACCGGGTCACCTTCGGTGATGTGTGGGCCCTCCTCGTCGACGGTGCGTTCGGCACATCCCTGGCACCCGCACCCCCGTTGGAACTGGTGACGCGGTCGGGCGACGTCCGCGTCGACGTCCAGGCCGCCCTGCCGACGCTGGCACCGCTGTGGGGCTTCCAGCCACTCCTCGACATCGACGACGAGCAGGCCCGCGCCGATCTGGCCAAGGCCTCGGTGATGACGCTGTCGTATGTCGCGCAGTCCGCGCGCGGCGACCTTCCGCCGGTGCCGCAGGACCGCATCGACGACTGCGCGACGGTGACCGAGCGCTTCATGACCCGGTGGCGCGGCGAGCCCGACCCGCGCCACACCGAGGCCATCGACGCCTACTGGGTCAGCGCCGCCGAGCACGGCATGAACGCCTCGACGTTCACCGCCCGCGTGATCGCCTCGACCGGGGCCGACGTCGCCGCCGCACTGTCTGGCGCGATCGGCGCCATGTCCGGCCCGCTGCACGGCGGCGCGCCGGCCCGCGTGCTGCCGATGATCGCCGAAGTCGAGAAGACCGGCGACCCGCGTGCGTTGGTCAAGGGCATCCTGGATCGCAAGGAGAAGCTGATGGGCTTCGGCCACCGGGTCTACCGGGCCGAGGACCCCCGCGCCCGGGTGCTGCGCGAGACCGCCCGCCGACTCGACGTGCCGCGCTTCGCCGTGGCCGCGGCACTGGAGCAGGCGGCCCTGACCGAACTGCGCGAGCGGCGTCCCGACCGGGCGATCGAGACCAACGTCGAGTTCTGGGCCGCGGTCATCCTCGACTTCGCCGAGGTGCCGGCGCCGATGATGCCGGCCATGTTCACCTGTGGCCGCTCGGCCGGTTGGTGCGCCCACATCCTCGAGCAGAAGAAGCTCGGCCGCCTGGTCCGTCCGGCCGCGGTCTACGTCGGTCCGCCGCCGCGCCGTCCCGAGGACGTGCCCGGCTGGGCGAGCGTGACCCCCGACGCCCGTTGAACCGCCCAGGACCCGCCGAGACCGCGTTCGACGCCGGGTCGACACGCGAAACCCTGCGCGTCGCGGAGCTGCTGCGCAAAGAGACGGTCGGCGGGTTTCTGCTCGTCGGGGCCGCCGTCGTCGCGCTGGTCGTCGCCAACAGTCCGCTGAAGGACGCCTACGCGCGGCTGCGCGACACCGTCGTCGGCTATGCCCCGTGGCATCTGAACCTCTCGCTCGGGCAGTGGGCCGCCGACGGGCTGCTCGCCGTCTTCTTCTTCCTCGTCGGACTGGAACTCAAACGCGAGCTCGTCGACGGCGAGTTGCGCTCCCCGCGCACCGCCCTGGTCCCGGTCGTGGCCGCGTTCGGCGGGGTCGCGGTCCCCGCACTGATCTATCTCGCCGTCAACGCCGGTGGGCCCGGCGTGCACGGGTGGGCGATCCCCACCGCCACCGACATCGCGTTCGCGGTCGCCGTCCTCGCCGTCGTCGGGTCGCGGCTGCCCGCCTCGCTGCGGCTGTTCCTGCTGACCCTCGCCGTGGTCGACGACCTCATCGCCATCCTCATCATCGCGGTCGTCTACACCGATCGGCTGTCCTGGGCGCCGCTGGCGCTCGGGCTGGTGCCGATCGCGGCATTCGGCCTGCTCGCCCACCGCTTCGCCGACTGGTTCGCGGTGCACGGCTGGGCCGCCTGGGCGGTGCTGTTGCCGCTGGGGATTATCGCCTGGGGCTTCCTGCACGCCTCGGGGATCCACGCCACGATCGCCGGCGTGCTGCTGGGTTTTGCCGTGCCGGTCCACCGGGGTCGGACACCGGTTGTCGGCGACGACGGGTTGGCCGGACAATTCGAGCACCGCTTCCGGCCCCTGTCGGCGGGCTTCGCGGTGCCGGTGTTCGCCTTCTTCGCGGCCGGGGTCGACATCGGCGCGGGCGGCACCTTCACCGATGCCCTGACCGACCCGGTGGGCATCGGAATCATGGCCGGGCTGCTGCTGGGCAAACCGATCGGCATCACCGCCACGACCTGGCTGACCCTCACCCTGTCGCGAAGCCGACTCGGCCCGGGGGTGCGCTGGCCCGACGTCATCGGGGTATCGGTACTGGCCGGGATCGGTTTCACCGTCTCGCTGCTGGTCGCCGAACTCACCTTTGCCGACGATCCCGCGCGCGGAGACCATGCCAAGATCGCGGTCCTCACCGCGTCGACCACAGCGGCGGTGCTGGCCGCCGCCCTCCTCTATGTCCGGGGCCGGGTCAGCGGGAGGCGCTGACCGCGTCGGGGTGCGGCACCACCCAACGGCGGAGGAACGCGCGCATCTCGTCGGCCGAGCGCGCCGGGTGGTTCGGGTACATCTGGAAGCTCAACCAGATGCGCATCACCAGTTCGGCCAGCCCGGTCATCGCCTCGTCGTCGTACCCGTGGCCCACCCAGTCCACCGGCAGCCGGCGCAGCATCTCCGCACCGAGTTCGATCGCACTCGACGAGGTCGCGCCGGTGGTGAAGAACTCGGTCTCCCCGGCCCGCAGCATCAACCCGAGCGCGGGTTCGGTGGGCAGCACGTCGAGGCAGTAGACGATCGTCTCGACGACGGCGTCGGCCGGGGTGCGCACCTGCGCGAGCGCCTCCCCCATCCGGTCGAGGAAGTCGACCACGCCGTCGGCGGCGACGGCGGCCAACATGTCGTTGACCGACGAGAAGTACCGGTAGACCGTCTGCCGGGTGACCCCCGCCTCGGCCGCAACATCGGCCAGGCGGGTCTTGTGCAATCCGAAACGGGTGACGCACCGCGACGCCGCGGCAAGGATCCGCTCGCGGGCCTCGTCGGAGTCCGCGGGAATGTCACCCTGCCATCCGCGAGTTCTCACATGCCCGATGATTCCAGGTCGGCCGTCGGGCTCGCCTCCGGGTCGCCTGCGACGTGGTCGCCGCGCGCCTGTCGCAGCGCGAGGACCAAGACCCCGACGGCGATGACGAAGCATCCGATCACATACGGCAGGTTGCCGATCGGGGTGTTGCCGATGGGCGAGGCGTCGGGCGCGGTGATCCCGTCGGTCGCCCCGAAATAGGCGGGCAGCGCCACGAGCCACAGCACCGCGTGCACCCCCAGGAACAGCCAGGGGAAGAACCGCAGGAACGGTGCCGCCTCCCGCGCCGGTTGCGCCGCCAACCCGGGTTGCGCCCGCAGCCGCCGGAGCTGCACGGCCAGCAGCCACAGCCCGACGACCCAGATGCCGAAGACCTGGACGGCGAAGACGACGGTCTGCGCGCCGAGGTTGGCACCCTCGCTGCGCCCGAAGACCGCGGTGGTGATCGACAGCACCGGCATCGACACGACGGCGAGCGCCCCGGCCACGACGGTCCGCCAGGTCAGCGACCAGCCGCGGACCCGGGTGCCGCGAATCGTCGGATTCTTGACCAGCACCACGCAGAAGAAGATCAGCACGGCGAACGACACCGTCGCGAACAGCCACACGCTGCTCCACGGCACCGAGTCGAACAGCGGGACCGCCGCCGGGTTGCCCAATGCCCCGTCGGGGGCCCGGTAGAAGGGCTCGTCGACGTTCCACGCCCACCATTTGAGCTGCGGGCCGAGTTGGTCGAAGACCTCGTAGAACACCTGGTACACCAGCGCGACGACGAGCGATCCGCGCAACGCCGACCACTTCCGCCCGTCGAAGAAGCCCAGGGCGCGCACGATCTCGTAGGCGACCTGGCTCATCGCCGGGTAGAAGCAGACGATGTAGAGCGGCAGCCGGTCGTACATGAAGTCGACGGTGAAGACGTTGTGGGCGAACATGAAGCCCATCGCGTCCTGCATCCCGAACCACTCCGGGAAGTACAGCGGCGGCTCGATGATGAAGAGGTAGACCAGCGAACCGATCCAGATCGCCAGGTTGGTCGGGTCGCCGTCGCGGCGCAGCCGCCGGATGGCGTGGATCAGCGCCAGCACCGCGCCGAGGATGATCGTCACCTCGAGTACGGGCAGGGTCCAGTTCGCCAGGTCCGCCGGGTTGCGCAGTGTCACAACCGGATTGGCGTCCTCGCAGATGAATCCCAGATAGCGGGTGATGATGTGTGCCGGTGATCCCGGTTCGCAGACGGCCATCGTCGGTCTCCTCCTCGTCCGGTGGTCAGCCTGCGACGCCGGCGGTCTGGCTCGGCTTGCCCAGGCGCTGCGCACGGCCGCCCGGCACCGGTTTGCCGTCGCGCCAGATGTCCGACGGCGGGTTCTGCTGCGAGTCGTAGCCCAGCGGCTTGCGGGTGCGGCCGAAGAGCCGTTTGACGCCGAACCAGGCCAGCCCGGCGAGGACGCGCGGGCTCTTGACCATGTCGGTCACCGACTCGTCGAGGTTGAAGACCGCGGTGAAGTGTTGCTCGACCTTCTTGTCCTCGCGGGTGGTCGCCGAGATGTGGTTGAAGATCGGCCAGGACGCCCGGTAGGCCAGTCGCTGGCGCCACCGCGGCGGGATCTCGGTGCCCTCGGCGTTCTCGTAACCCTGGTCGCGGGCCAGGGCCAGCGTCCAGATGTCGTCGAGGAGTTGGCGCTGCGCGGCGAAGTAGCCGGTGGTGAAGTCGGCGTCGATCCGATCCGTCGCCCCCAGCCGCTCGCCGAGCAGGACCGCCGACTTGCCCGCCGAACTCATCCCCTGCGCGTAGAAGGGGTTGAACCCGCAGATCGCGTCGCCGATGACGACCAGCCCGGCCGGCGGGTGGTCGAGTCGGTCGTAGCGGCGACGGCGGTTGCCGGTGGACTTGGTGACGAACACCTTGGAGATCGGCTCGCACTGCGCGACGGCCGCGCCGAAGGCGGGCGCACGGACCTTGCGGGTGGCCTCGACGAACTCGTCCTCCTCGCGCGGCATCGGGTGGCCCCACGAACCCATCGTGACCAGGACGCGGTCGCGTTCGATGGGGAAGATCTGGCACAGGAAGTCGTGCTCGGGCGGATGCGGTCCGGTGTCGGCGGTCGGCATGACCGACATCTGCTCCCACCACCATTCGTCGGGCAGGTCGGCCGGCTTCTGGTACCAGCGCGAGGTGTAGGTGACGCCGGCGTCGAGGGATTGGACGGGCACCTCGGGCCATCCGGCCTTCTCCAACCACTTCGACACCGCCGAGCCGCGGCCCAGGGCGTCGACGACGAGATCCGCCTCGACCAGGCGGCGCCCGGCCTCCCCGCCGGTGACCCACACGCCGGTGACGCGGCCGTCGCCGGCCGGATCACCGACGGTTTCCAGGCCGGCGACGCTGACCCCCTCCTCGACGACGATGTTGGCGACCTGCGCCATCTTGTCGCGCAGCGTCCGCTCGATGAGCAGGCGCGAGGAGAAGACCATCGTCATGGTCGTCTCGCCGCGCGGGACCCAGCCTGCGCCCTCGCAGTGCGCGGCGGCCTGCGACGGCATCAGGTGCAGTCCGCCGGCGTCGATCAGTCCGTCCTCGAACCCGGGGTAGATCTGGTTGAGCGCCCGCCGCCCGGAGTTGAGCAGGAAGTGCGGGTGCTTGCTCTGCGGCACGCCGCGCCGGTGCTCGGCCTCCTCGCCGATGATGTCGCGCTCCAGCACGAGCACCTCGTCGAAGTACGGTGCCGCGGCACCGGCGGCAGTCATCCCGGCGATGCTGCCGCCCAGCACGACCGCACGTTTCCCAAGCCTCATGGTCAACCCCATTACGTCATACAGTTTTTGTCTCGTGTCAAACCGTAAGGTGTGAGGCAGCACACGTCAAGGGATCCGCCGGATCACTTCCCCTCGACGTTGCGACGGCGGAACCGCCACCACGCGACGCCGGCGAGCACAGCCGCGACGACCAGCAGCACCACCACCGGCGGCCAGTGCATGGGCGCCGAGGGCACCGCCGGCAGGTGGGTGAACGGCGAGAGGTCGCGGACCCATTGGGGCAGGCCGAACAACTCCCCCATCGGACCGAGGAGGAAAGCGCCGACGACCATGGCCCAACCGCCGCCGACGGCAAACCGGGGCGCCGCGGCATACCAGGCCACGGCGGCGACACCGATCACCAAAGCGGCCGAGATCTGGACCGCGGCGGCACGCACCGCAGCACTGAACATGGTCGCCCAGTCACCGGTGACGATCCCGGCCCCGACGCCGACGAGCAGCCCCGACACCGCCAACAGCACGACGATCCCGACGACCACCAGCGCCAGCTGTGCGCCGAGGTAGCCCGACCGGGAGACCGACGTCGCCAGCAGCAGTTCGGCCCGGCCCTCCGCCTCGTCGGACCGGGAACGGCTCACCGCGGTCACCGCCCACGCCGTCGCGGCAAAGCCCAGGTAGGTCATGATGACGGCGAAGAAGACCTTGGTCAGTTCGCCCGGCCCGCCGAGCCGGTGCAGGTAGTCGACCATCTGCGGGTTGTCGCCGGCCAACTCCGTCGCCGCGTTCACCAGCACCCCGATCAGCAAGGCGAAGACGCCGATACCGATCGCCCAACCGACGAACCCGGCGCGGTCGAGCCGCGCGGTGAGCGCGCCGATCGAGGAGACCGACGACGACGGCGGCCCCGGGCGCGGCGCGATCAAGCCCCCGCCCAGATCGCGGCGACCGTTGACCCACGCCGCGCCGAGGACGCCGACGGCGAAGAACGCGACGCTCGCCGCCGCCGGCCACCAGCGGTTCGCGCCGAACGGATCCATCTGCTGGGCCCAGCCCACCGGATTGGTCCAGCGCAACCACTCCCACCCGGCCGCGTCGGCGACGCCGCGCAGGACGTATCCGCCCAGCACGGTCGAGACCGCGATCAGGTTCGCCAGGCGCGCCGTCGTGGCCACCTGGGCGGTGAGGGCGGCCAACCCGATGGCCGCGAGCGACGTACTGGCGTATTGGCCGCCGACGACGGCGGCCTCGGTCGGCGTGGCCCCGGCCGAGGCCATCAGGGCCGCCATCCCCACCCCGACGACGAGGGCGAACCCGATGGCCACGATCAGCGCCGCGGCGATCGGGGCCAGGGCGCCGGTCCGCGCCGCGCGCACCAACTCCACCCGGCCCAGCTCCTCCTCCTTGCGCGTCAACCGGGTCACCATCAGGGCGGCGCAGACCGCCGTCGCGGCGATCATGAACAGCCCGGCACGCCAGGACGCGATGGCCGCGGTGGACTGCAGGTGCTCGAGCGGGCCGAGGAGCAGTTTGAATGCCGAGTTGGCAGCGGCGCCGGCGGCCAGCGACTGCCGTTCCGCCGCCGTCCCGTAGAGGGTGGTGATCGACGACACCGTCGCGGCATTCGTCGCGAGCAGGATCACCACGGTGACCGGCGCGATGATCCGCTCCCGCCGCAGGTTCAGCCGCGTCAGGATGCCGACCGAGGCGATCGACGCGCTCATGCCGCCCCGTACGCGTGCAGGAACAGCTCCTCCAGGCTCGGCGGCTCCACCAGCAGCCGCGCGACCGACATCGTCCCCAGCGTGCGCGTCACGTCGCCCAGGTCGTCCTCGGCGACGGTGAACGACAGGTCGGTCCCGTCGGGCCCGGCGCTCGACTCGAAGTCGTGGACCCCGGCCAACCGGCGCAGGTTCTCCGCGCCGTCCCCGACGATGGTGGCGCGGACCCGGGATCGACGCAGGTGGCGCAGCTCGGCAAGGGTGCCGGCCTGCACGGTGCGCCCGGATCGGATGATGGTGACCGACTCGCACAACTCCTCGACCTCGCTGAGGATGTGGCTCGACATCAGCACCGCACTGCCGCGCCGGGAGGCCTCCTGCACGCAGGTCTGGAACTGTTGGGCCATCAGCGGATCGAGGCCCGACGTGGGCTCGTCGAGGATCAACAGCTCGGCGCCGATGGCAAAGGCCGCGACGAGCGCCACCTTCTGCCAGTTCCCCTTGGAATAGGTACCGCTGCGCTTGGTGGGGTCCAGTTCGAAGCGCTCGATCAGTTCACCCTTGCGGCTGGCCGCCGGATCGGCGCCGCGCAGGCGCAGCAGCACGTCGATGCACTCACCGCCGGTGAGCTGCGGCCACAGGCTCACGTCGCCGGGAACATAGGCCAGCCGCGAATGGATCGCCACCGCGTCGGCGAACGGGTCCGCCCCGAACACCCGGGCGGTGCCGCCGTCGTGGCGGTACATCCCCAGCAGCACCCGGATCGCCGTCGACTTGCCCGCGCCGTTGGGCCCGAGGAACCCGGCGATCTCCCCCTCTCCGACGCGCAGGTCCAGCCCGTCCAAGGCGGCGAAGGAACCGAACTTCTTGACCAGCCCGGACACCTCGACGACATCGCTCATCGCAACTCCCCTCTCCTGACTCCACTCTGCTCCCCCGCCACCGTGGACCGCGGTGAATCCGGGCAACGGGCGGACACTAGAATCGGCAGCCATGACCGACACCGCGCAGATCACCATCCCCGCCGACCTGCTTCCCCGCGACGGCCGCTTCGGCTGTGGGCCGTCCAAGGTCCGCCCCGAGCAATTGCAGTCCCTGGTCGACACCGGCGCCTCGGTGTTCGGCACCAGTCACCGCCAGGCCCCGGTGAAGAACGTGGTCGGCGATATCCGCGCCGGACTCGCCCAGCTCTTCTCGCTGCCCGACGGCTACGAGGTCGTCCTGTCCAACGGCGGCACCACCGCGTTCTGGGACGCTGCCGCCTTCGGCCTGGTCCGCAAGCAGGCGCTGAACCTGACCTACGGCGAGTTCTCCTCGAAGTTCGCCACCGTCACCAAGAAGGCCCCGTGGCTCGACGACCCGAAGGTGATCAGCACCGACCCGGGCACCGCGCCGGACCCGGCCGCCATCACCGCCGACGACGCGGCCGGCGTCGACGTCATCGGCTGGGCCCACAACGAGACCTCGACCGGTGTCGCCGTGCCGGTGCTGCGCCCCGCGGCCGCCGGCGACGCGCTGGTCGCCATCGACGCCACGTCGGGTGCGGGCGGCCTGTCGGTCGACGTCGCCACCACCGACGCCTACTACTTCGCCCCGCAGAAGTGCTTCGCCTCCGACGGCGGCATCTGGGTGGCGCTGATGAGCCCGGCCGCGCTCGAGCGCGTCGCCGAGATCGCCGCCACCGACCGGTACATCCCCGAATTCCTGTCGCTGTCGACCGCGGTCGACAACAGCTCCAAGAACCAGACGTACAACACCCCGGCCGTCGGGTCGCTGCTGCTGTTCAAGAACCAGATCGAGTGGATGAACGCCAACGGCGGCCTCGACTGGTGCGTCTCGCGGACCGCCGATTCCAGCTCGCGGCTGTACTCCTGGGCCGAGAAGACCTCGTACACAACGCCGTTCGCCGACGAGGCGCACCGCAGCCAGGTCGTCGGGACCATCGACTTCGACGACTCGGTCGATGCCGCCGCCGTCGCCAAGGCGCTGCGCGCCAACGGGGTGGTCGACACCGAGCCGTACCGCAAGTTGGGTCGCAACCAGCTGCGGATCGGCATGTTCCCGGCCATCGATCCCGACGACATCACCGCGTTGACCGCGAGCATCGACTACGTCGTCGAACGCCTCTGAGCACGTCCGGACTGCCGTTAACCTGCGTGTCTGCCCGTCAACGGGGCTCACTGTGCATTAGCCTGGGGAAAATGCGCCAACGAGGAGGAGGGGCAGATGCGGGAGCTGCGCGTCACGAGCGTTGACGCCGATGCCAGCTACGTCATCTGCGTCGACGAGACGGGCGAGAAGTTCCGCATCCCCGCCGACGACCGACTCCGCGCTGCTGCGCGCGGCGATGTCACCCGCCTCGGCCAGATCCAGATCGAGATGGAGTCGGCCCTGCGGCCGCGCGAGATCCAGGCCCGTATCCGGGCCGGCGCCAGCGTGGAGGAGGTTGCCGCGGCCGCGGCCACCACGGTCGAGCGGGTGCAGCGCTTCGCCCACCCGGTCCTGCTCGAGCGCGGTCGCGCAGCCGAACTGATCCGGGCGGCCCACCCGATGCGCGAGGACGGGCCGGCGCTGGCCACTCTCGACCAGGTGGTCACCGCAGCCCTGCGCGCCCGCGGACTCAATCCGACCGCCGTCGTCTGGGATGCGTGGAAGTCCGAGGACGGGCACTGGGTCGGCCAACTGGCGTGGCGCGTCGGGCACACCGAGAACCACGCCCATTGGCGATACCAACCGGGCGCCCAGGGCGGTACCGCCGAGCCGCTGGACAACACCGCCGACGAGCTGGTCCACCCCGAGTCCGGCGCACGCCACCAGCTG
This sequence comes from Gordonia crocea, assembly GCF_009932435.1. Classification (NCBI taxonomy): domain Bacteria; kingdom Bacillati; phylum Actinomycetota; class Actinomycetes; order Mycobacteriales; family Gordoniaceae; genus Gordonia; species Gordonia crocea. Next base: position 997,091 of record NZ_BJOU01000001.1, on the reverse strand, counting down.
CAGCCGGTGGCCGACCCGGCCGAGTCGGTGACCGTCAACGCCGACGACGTGATCTCGGCTCAGCGAGGCCCCACCGACGAACCGGACCAGGCCCGCCCCCGCCACGCCCGCCGCAATCCGCAGCCGCCGCCCGCCGCGGCGCCGCCGCCCGCACCACCGGCCCCGGTCGAAGACACCGAGACCCCGGCGGAAGCGGCCGCCGAACCCGCCGAACCGGCTCCCCGCAAACGCGGCCGCAAGCAGCGCAAGCCCGAGGTACCGGGCTGGGAGGAAGTCCTCCTCGGCGTGCGCAGCACCCCGCACCAGCAGTAGACAGTCGCCGCTGACGCTAACGACTGTGGCGCGGCCGCAATTCGCGCGGACACTCGTTCTTGGCTGGAATACCCTGCAACCGCTCGTCGAGCCACATCACCGCTTCTGGATAGCCCGCCACCGCGGCCAGTCCGTGCTCACCGAATACCTCTCGATACGCCGCGGTCGCCCCGAGCCGACACTGGCTACGGAACAGGTTGCGGGCCCCGGCCGCCGGAATCCACCACTCGTAGGTGCCGTTGTAGATGTAGAGCGGCACCTCTGCCTTGTGATCAGCCATCTTCGTGGCGGCGTAAACCTTGTAGGCCAGGGGCGAGTGGAATGGGTCTGGGTCGTTGGAGAATGCCTGCATCGGCAGGAAGGTCTGGCCTGCCAAGCCCTCGGGGATCATACACACGTTCTTCAACGGAGAGGTCGCAAACCACTGTGCGGCGTGGTTGGCCATCTTCAGGATGTCCGGGCGCTCCCGGGCGATTCCGAAAGTGGCGGCGTGGAACAGTCCCGTTGCCAGATTGGCGTTCATCGATCCGACCAGCATCTGAAAGTCGGCGGGCACCCCGCCCAGTGCCGCACCGACCATTCTGGGGGCCAGCTCCGGCGCATAGGAACCGATGAGATTGGCCGCGCCGTTTGTCGCTATGGCCCCGCCGGAATAGCCGGTCATCCCGATCCGACTCTTGCCAAACTTGTTGCGGTCCAAGTTGGCCGCGGCACGCAACGAGTCGAGCACGATGTGCCCGGCCACCACCGGTTCCGCGTACGATTGCCGCGGGCCTTGGTGGTCCGGCACAACCACGGTGTACCCGCGGACTAGGGCGAGTTGGGTGCTGGGCGGGAAGAAGTCGGTAAACCCCGTGGCGATGCTCACCCCGTGCGCCAGCGTCATCCCGGCAGTGCAGGCGGCGCCGAGGGAGTCGATCGGCAGGTTGTTCACCAGTATCGGCCGGGCTCCGCGACCGCGCCACGGGTCTCGCGGCACCAGAATCGTCGCGGTCCCGTACGACGGGCGCCCCATCGCGTCGCGGGTTGCAAATTTCACCTGCGTCGCTCGCGAGATTGGCGCGGTCACGAGCAACCCGGCAGGCCAGGTGACATCGCGGCGGGCGAGAAGCTCGCCAGGGCTGCGCCTCGAGAGGTCTGGCGCCCACCGGTCGAAGAAGGGGTCACCGGTGGGGTCGGGCAGAACCGCCTCGCGCAACTCCTGCATCCGATGACTGAACCCCGGCGTCTTGGCGCGCTGCGGAATCCGTGTGAAATGTGGGAAGGGGGCGGGCGGGACGACCCGATTGATCGCGTCGGGGATCTCCTTGGGAATGGGGCCCATGTTGAACGGCTCGTTCGGCATCGGCCGAGCCATCACCGGCGTGGCCGTCGCGCACGCCGCGGTGGTGACGAGCAGGCACAGACACATGGACAATAGGCGGCGGCGAGCGTTCACGGTGATCCCCCAGATAGACCTACCGAGGAACGGTAGTCGAGCGTCTGGGTAGACCGACGGGGTTTGGCCGATTCCCTATCAATCCCTGTCAATCTCGTCGGTCAGTTGCTTCTGGCGAGCTCGTAGAAGCCGATGGCCGCGGCCGTCGCGACGTTCAACGAGTCGGTTCCGCGGCTCATCGGGATGCGGGCGCGCACGTGGCTGGCGCGCATGGCCGCGGCCGACAGTCCCGGCCCTTCCGCGCCGACGAGGAAGGCCACCTTGTCCACCGACTCGACCGCCTCGGCCAGCAACGGGACCGCCGGATCCGGGGTCAGCGACACGGTGGTGAACCCGTGGTGCGCCAACAACTCCAGCTCCCCGGGCCACTCCGGCAGTTTCGCGAGCGGCACCAGCAACGCGTGCCCCATCGAGACCCGGACGCAGCGCCGGTACAGCGGATCGGCGCATCCCGATCCGAACAACACCGCGTCGACGCCCAATCCGGCGGCGTTGCGGAAAATCGAGCCGATGTTCTCGTGGTCGTTGACGCCCTCGAGCACCGCGACGACGGAGGCACCGGCCAACGCGGCCGACACGTCGAGCCCGGCCGGGCGCCGGGCGACGCCGAGTACCCCGCGGTTGAGGTGGAACCCCACCACCTGCGCCATCACGTCGGCGTCGGCGCGGTAGAACGGCACCGCCGCCGGATCGTCGGTGGTCACCAGGGTCTCGGACAGTTCGCCGAGCCGCCGGTCGACACCGAGAAACGCGTGCGGGGCGAACCGGGAGGCCACCATGCGCTGCACCACCAGCACCCCCTCGGCGATGACCAGCCCCTTGCCGGGCCGGCCGCCGGGTAGCGCGGGCAGGTCGGGCCGGCGGTCGACGGAGTTCAGGTCGCGGAAATCGTCGACGCGCTCGTCGTCGGGATCGGTGATGTCGATGATCTGCACGGGAAGACTCGCGGGGTCGGGCACCCCAGTTAGGGTAGTCGTATGGCTTCCGGTTCCGATCTGCAGTTCCGCTCCGCCGTCGACGAGGACTGGCCGGAGATCTTCACCGCCGACTCGCGCGCCTTCGGAATCACCGCCCCGATCGACGAGGCGCAGCGGGCCAACGAGCGGGCGCGGATCGCCAACGCCGACGTCGTCCTCGCCCTGGATCCCGCACTCCCCGGCGAGCCCCTCGTCGGGAAGGCCGCCTACTACCGGCTGGCCATGTCGGTACCCGGTGGCCGGGTGGAGTTCCCCGGTCTCACCTGGGTCTCCGTGTCGCCGACGCACCGGCGCCGCGGCATCCTGCGCGAGTTGATCACCCGTCTGCGCGCGAAGTGGGCCGACGAGGGCCATCCGATCGCCGCGCTGTGGGCGTCGGAGGCCACCATCTACGAGCGGTTCGGCTTCGGCCCGGCGATCTTCGCCGAGGACATCCGCATCGACGAGCGCCAATCACTGCGCGCCGCAGCCCCCGCGCGCGCACAGGTCCGGTTCGTCGGCGCCGAGGAGTTCGCCGAGGCGGCCCCGGGGCTGTACGAGCGCTGGGCACAGGTACACCCGGGGGTGATGGCCCGCGATGCCCTGTGGTGGCAGGCCGCGCTCGACGACCGCCCGTCGGCGCGCGCCTTCACCACCGGGGCGCGCCACTATCTGCTCCACGACGACGGCTATGCGACCTACCACCTCGACTCGGCCGACATGGGCGACGACGAGTTGCCGACCGCGCGGATCGAGGAGGTCGTGGCCGTCACCGACGAGGCGCACACCGAGCTGTGGCGGGTGCTGGCCGCCCTCGACCTGGTTGCCTCGACGACCGCGACGCTGCCGGTCGGCGACCCGCTCCGGTTCAAGCTCGCCGACCTGCGCGGGGCCAAGACCACCGCGCACTACGACACCCTGTGGGTCGCGATCCTCGACGTGCCCGCCGCGTTGACCGCGCGGACCTACGCCGCCGACCTCGACACCACCCTGGTGGTCGAGGACCCGTTCGGTGATGCGGGGGGCCGCTACCGACTGCGGATCGTCGACGGCAGCGCCGAGGTGACCCGCGACCCGGCACCAGGGACCGGCGGTGGGGGTGAGATCGCCTGTGGCATCGCCGCATTGGGCAGTCTGTACTTCGGCTCGGTCGATGCGCGCACCCTGGCTGCCGCCGGACGCCTGCACGCCGATTCGCCGGTGCTGCTGGCCGCCTTCGCCGACGTGTGGCGCACCGCGGCACATCCGGCGACCGGCGCCGATTTCTAGGTCAGCAGGTCCTGGATCGGGGCCCGCAGGAAGTAGACGACGAAGACCAGCGCCACCGCCCACAGGATCGCGTGGACTTCCCGGGCCTTGCCGCGCGCCGTCGCCAGGACCACCCAGCTGATGAAGCCCAAGCCAATGCCGTTGGCAATCGAATACGTGAACGGCATGGCCACGATGGTCAGGAAGGCCGGCAGCGCGTAGTCGAAGCGGGTGAGATCGATCGAGGCGATCTGGCCGATCATCAACGCCCCGACGATGACCAGCGCCGGGGCCACCGCCTCCAGCGGCACCACCTGATACAGCGGGGTGAAGAACATCGCGGCCAAGAACAACAGTCCGGTGACGATGTTGGCCAGGCCGGTGCGCGCCCCCTCCGCGATCCCCGAAGCCGACTCGACGAAGACCGTGTTCGACGACGCCGAGCCCAGTCCGCCGGCAATGGCCCCGGTACCCTCCACGGCCAGGGCCTTGCCGATACCGGGCAGCGTGCCGTTCTCGTCGGCGAGCCCCGCCTCCTTGCCCAGCCCGGTCATGGTCCCCATGGCGTCGAAGAAATTCGACAGCACGATGGTGAACAGCAGGATCGAGGCGCCGATCGCCGGTGCGGCGATGACGTGCGCGGCGGTGCCACGTTCGGTGAAGGCGCCGAACAGGTCGACGTTGCCGACCAGGGACAGATCGGGCAGGCCGCCGATCGAGTCGGGCAGTTTCGGGGTGTTCAACGCCCACGTGTCCGGTTTGGCCACCGCGTTCACGATGATCGCCAGGACCGTCGTCGCAATGATCCCGATCAGCAGCCCACCGGGCACCTTGCGGACGGTGAGCACGCCCATGATCAACAAGCCGACGGCGAAGACGGCCACCGGCCAGGTGGTGATCGAACCGGAGTCGCCGAGTTGCACCGGGACCGTCGAGTGCGCCGCGTCGGGGACCCGTTTGACGAACCCGGCGTCGACGAAGCCGATGAAGGCGATGAAGGCGCCGATGCCCGCGGCGATCGCCGCCTTCAGTTCCGCCGGCACCGCATTGAACACCGCGGTCCGGAAGCCGGTCACCGCCAGCACCACGATGATCACCCCGGCCAGCACCACCAGCCCCATCGCCTGCGGCCAGGTCACCTGGGAGGTCACGCTGACCGCCAGCAGGCTGTTGATCCCCAGGCCGGCGGCGAAAGCAAACGGATAGTTGGCGACCAGGCCGAACACGATGCACATGACCCCGGCGACCAGCGCGGTCACCGCGGCCACCGCGGCCATCGGCAGGACGTTGCCGTGGATGTCGACGTTGGCCGACTTGCCGACCTCGCCGCCGATGATGATCGGGTTGAGGACCACGATGTAGGCCATCGTGAAGAAGGTGACGACGCCGCCGCGCGCCTCGCGCAGCACGGTGGTGCCGCGCGCGGTCAGCGCGAAGAACCTATCGACTCGGGACGGTACCGGCGGCGCGCTCACGAGAAAACGTTAACCTCTTCCCATGGCCGACGTGCAGCACGACTCCCCGACCGGGGTCACGATCCCCCCGCTCCCCAAGGTGCTCCGCGAGCCGGCGCCGGTCATCATCGTGGGGATGGCGGCATGGTTGGTCGCCACGATCGTCGCGCTGGTCACCGGCGTCGGCGGACTCACCCTGTCGGTATGCCTGTGGGGCCTGGGGGTCGGCGTCCTGGGCACCATGATCGTCGGCCTCCAACTGGCCGCGGTCCGACGCGGATCCAAGACCGCGCAGGAAGGCCTCGAGTAGCCGGCCTGCTCAGCGGTAGTACTGCTCAGCGGTAGTACTTGGCGAACTCGCGCGGCATGACGGTGCCGGCCGGCAGCTTGATCCCCGGCGGGGTGCGCAGCGGACGCACCTTCTGTGCGGGCGACGTCGGCAGCAGGCACGCCATCGCGGGGACACCGGTGCGCAGGAGGCTGTCGATCAGCGTCTGCATCGACGGCAGCAGGTTCAGCGTCATGTGGACGACCGGGTCGTTGGGGCACAGGTCCTGGGTGACGATGTTGCGGTAGCGGCCCGGTCCGGTCATCAGGTTGATCCAGAACGGCGCCGACTCCTCCTCGCGCAGGGTGGTCACGTTGTAGTAGGTGATCCCCGGCAGCGCCTGGGTCGGCGTGTTGAGCGCGGTGATGTCGGCACCGCCCATGGCCTGTTCGTGGCAGGCCGGCGTCGGGTTCATTCCGCGGTACTGCGGGGGCAGGTACTGCAGCCGGTCGGTGGGCGGACACTTGCCCTGGCGCAGCCACTGCGCCTGATAGGGCGAGCCGAGGATCATGCCGGAGGGGATGACCGCCTTGCGGACGAGCTTCTGGCCGCCGTCGTACTTCAGCCAGTACCGCGTCAGGATCCCGGTCTGCGAGATCGACACCACGTCGAACTTCTGGTGGCCGGTGCTCTTGGACAGCACATCGGCCCAGCGTCCCAGCTTCGCCGCATTGCTCTTGATCCGGACGAACGGGTTGTTCCGCGGGTCCTTCGGATCATTCGACTGGAAGGTGTACACCTCGTATCCCCGGGCCTTCATCGGCGCGGTGAACGCCGACCGCGGCGATCGAGGCCGCGAGGACGAGGACGAGAAGCCTGGACATGCGAGACATGAAAAGAATTTCAGCACAGTAGGTTAGGCAATGGTTGCCTGGGTGCGCCTGATCACGCGCGCCGCCGTGGCCACGAGGCCCACCCACACCGCCCCGATCACCCAGCCCACGACCACGTCGGTGAGCCAGTGAACCCCGAGGTATACCCGGCTCAGACCGATCGCCGCGGAGAGGATCGGCGCCGCCAACAGCACGTCGGGATGTTCGCGGATCCACGCCGAAGCGCGGTAGAGCCCGACGGCGATCAAGCCGAACACGACGGCGCTCATCATCGCATGCCCGGACGGCATGGACTGGTGCGCCACCTGCGCCAGCCGGTCCGGGGCCGGCGGGCGGTCGCGGTCGATCCACCCCTTGAGCAGGATCATCAGGAAGTACGCGGACAACGACCCCAACCACACCATGGCCGCGGCGCGCCGCTGCGAGAATGCGGCGAAGACGAACCCGGCTACGACCGCGACGACGGTGAGTGTGGCCGTCGACCCCAGCCAACTCAGGCCGTGGGCCAGAGAGGTCGCGAAGCCGTTGCGGTTGTCGATCACGAAGTCGAGGATCCCGCCGTCGACCCCGGTTGACGCGAGGTTCATGCCGTCCAGGCTAGCGGCACAGGTGCGTCGTCCCCGCCGTGTCGACCCACCACGGCACGCGGTGCTCCGCCTCCCCGACGACGACCACGAGTTCGTCGTGGATCACCACGGTCCCCGACGGCAGCGGTACCGAGCCGCCCGCAGCGAACCGGATCGCGGTCGGGTCGGTCTCCCACGTGGTCGGCTCGCCGCGGCTCGCCACCCGGGCGGGCAGCGCCTCAGACGTGATCGGCAGGTCGACGAGGCCGGCGAGTTCCCGGGCCGCGACGGGATCGATCGGCAGGCCCCCGATCACGGCCGACCGGTCGCCGACGACGGCAAGGTAGTGCGGCGCATCGACGACGACCCCGTCGTCGGCGACCGTGCCGGCCAGGGTGCGCCCCGACGGCGGTTCGCCGAGTAGGTCCATCACCTCGTCGGCGTCGGCCTCCCCGCGCGCCAGCGCGGCCAGCACCTCGCCGTAGGCGCGAACCGCCACCCCGGGCGCAACCGGGCGCGCGGGGTCGCCGAGCCCGGCCAGGACGATCGCCGCGGACCGGCTGTCGCGCACCGCATCGCCCAGGAGCACACCGGTCAACACCGCGGCGGCGGGGTGGTCCAGCGCGTCGACGATGCCGGCGAACCCCGACGCGTCGGGGGCGCGATAGCGGTGCAGCGGCAACTGGTCGACCACCGCGTGCTCGCGCAGCCACCAAGCGGTGTACCCGTCGGCATCGGCCAACAGCGGTGCCGTCGCCGGATCCTCGGCGAGCAGGCTCAACGCCTCGCGCCAGCGGTCGTCCGGCACGAGGTCGAGGTCGCGGACCGCGGCCATCTCGGCGGGCGGTTCGGGCAACGACGCCCACCAGCGCGGTTCGTCGTCGAGGTCGTGGTCGGGCGCCGTCGGCCACTGCGCGGTGACGGTGAGGAAACCCCAGCCCACCCCGGCGCGGCGCAGCGCCGACTCCCCGTACCTCTCGACGAGCGCGGGGTCGACCACCGCGAACGGAAGATCCTCGCCGAGAACGTCGGCGAGCGGGGAACCCGGCAGGAGCAGTTCGTCGACGTGGACCGGTTCGCCGTCCCCGTCGGGCAGCAGCAGCTCGGCCGCGGCGGCCGGCCCGAGCTCCGCGTCGGGGTCGGCGGCGAGCAGGGCGAGTACCGCCTCGGCCAGCTCGAGCACCTCCTCGTCGTCGCCGTTCTCGGCGGCATCGGCCAACGCGTCGACGAGCCCGCCCTGCGCCAACAGTTCACCGGCGGCGACCGGTTGGGCGCCGAGCCGCTCGACCAGCGGGTGCACCGCGTCGGGGTGGACCATCGGCGCCCACGGGGCGGTCAACCCGGGCGCGGCGACGACCAGGCCGCGGGCGCCGAAGTGGCGCCGGCCATCGGCCCGCGGGACGGGCAGGGCGCCGAGTTCCTCGGCCTCTCGCGCCGTCGCCACGAGCGGGGCGAGCGCCTCATAGAGCTGCGCCCACCACCGCGGCGACCGGTCCGCATCGGCCACCGCCTCGGCGATCTGCGCCAACCCGATCTCGCTCGCCCCGACGGCCAACAGCGCCGCACGCTGCGCCGGCCCGGAGACGTCGGGATGGGCCAGCGACGAGAGCACCGGGCCGAGGCAGGCGGCGAGTTCGTCGGAAAGGTCCGCGGCGACGAGGGTCCGCACCGGCACCAGATCGTCGTCACCGGTCGCCGCCGGCACCCAGGCGTGGTCGCGCAGCTCGTCGGTGATCGCCTCGATCAGGCGCGTGTCGACGCGGTTGCGCCCCAACCCGCGCGGCACCAACGCCGGCCGCGAACCCGAGGCGGTCATCTGGACGAGCGCGAGATAGCCGGGGGCCAGGATGCCGACGTCGACGCCGGGCATCAGGTGGCGACGGTCCGGGGTGACCGGCAGCGGCGCGATCACCCGCGCGGGCACCGAGATCTCGATGTCGGTGGGTGTCGGGGTGCGCAGCACGTCGTCGCCCACCCGTGTGGCCCCGACATGAGGGTCGGCCATCGGACGCAACCAACGCACCGGTCCGGTCGCACCGCTGCGCCACACCGCCTCGTGCCACACGGTCTCGGCGCCGGGCAGCGACGCGGGCGGTTCGAAGCGGACCGTGTCGGCGCCGCGCACCGCGCGCACCGTCGCATCGCCGACGGTGATCTCGGCCAGGGCCGGCAGTTCGAGGAGCCGGTCACAGGCCTGATCGGCACAGGCGTCGAGGAGTTGTTCGGTGTCGACCCCTTCCCGGGGGACCAGCACGATTTCGGTGTCGAAACCGGCCGACGGCCCGGTCTCCCCGATCCAGGCCAGGCGCAACAGCGGCGCCGGGGTATCGATGTCGGCGCCCGCCACCCCCGTCTCGGCGATGGCCCGCTCGGTGGCAACCCGGTCGAAGACGAGGGTCGCGCTGCTTGAGCGGATCTCCACCCGGTCGGCCACCGGGACGACGGCGGCGAACCCCACCCCGAACCGGCCGACGGTGCCGGCGGCCGCGTCCGGATGGGCCGCCTTCGCCGACACCCGCAGCGCCAGCAGCGAGGCGATGCCCTCGGCGGTGAGCGGTTCGCCGGTATTGGCGACGTGCAGCGCGCCGTGGTCGTCTCGCCATGCGGCGAGCCGACCGGCGACGCCGGCCGCGGTCGCGGCATCGGCGGCGTTGGCCGCCAGTTCGACCCACAGCCGGTCGCGATAGCCGACGGCCGCGAGATCGGCCTCGGCGCGGGAATCCTCGATCAGCCGGGTCGGCGAGGACCGCCACGATTCGAGCACGGAACGGCGCAGCGCTGCGACGCCGAAGACGTCGGTCCCCTCCGGCACGGCGGTCACTCCGCCGTGGCGAACACCTCGAGCACGCCGTCGTCGAACGGGTCGAATTGCGGCGCCGACGTCGGCGCCTTCGGCTCGACGTCGGAGTGCGCGCCACAGCCGTACTCGGCGGAGACGACGTGGCCGTCGGCCGAGTACTCGTTGGCGCAGACCCCGAACGCAAAGCTCAGGGCACCGGCCAAGGGCAGGTAGAAACCGCAGGAGGTGCAGGAGTGCCGGGCCCCCTGGGCCATCGCCGACGCCGGCCCGCATTCGCCGTCGTACCAACGCTGGGCGGCCTCGTCGCGGCCGAACGGGCTCAGCAGCCGTCGGCGTCCAAGGCCGAGTTCGCCGTCGACCGCGGCGGCATCGCCACTGTCGACCTGGTTGGGCACCAGGCGCGGGTCGTCCGGCTCGGCAGCCAGTTGGTCGCCGGGGGTGAGGTCGCCGGCGGCGATGCGCTCGGTCCACGGCACCCACTCCGGGGCGAGCAGCGCACCGTCGCCGGGCAGCAGGACGACCTCGCTGACGGTCGCCTTGTCCTCGTCACCGGCCACCGCGACGACGGCGCACCAGCGCCACCCGCGATAGCCGGGCAGGTCGGCGGTGAAGTAGTGCGCGGCAGAGTTGTCATCCTCGACGACGACCTCGACATAATCGCCGGGAACACCGCCGTCGGCGACGATGGCATCCCGAGCCAGGTCGACGGCGTCGCGGAGCAAGTCAATTTGGGCTGTAAGACTCACCCGTCCAGTGTGCCTCACCACTACCCCGCGTGGCACGCCCACCCCGCGTCGGGCCGATAGGGAAGAATTGTGGGCGTGAGTCTTGGCAAGCACCCGCGGTCCGGCCGCGCCCACCCCGGCGCGAGCAGCTATCCGGTGCCCGACGCGGGTCCGGGTATCCCACCCGACGTCGAAACCGCCTATCTGTCCCAGGACCGGGCGACCCAAAACCCGCACCTGCCACCCCTCGGCCCGACTCCCACCCCGGCCGAACCGACGTCGGCGATGCCACCGCCGACGACAACGAAGCCCTCGTTCGGGCGACGCGCGGCTCAGCGCAGTCGGCGCCTGACCAACAAGGGGATCGACACGATCACGCGGGCCGCGACGGCCGACGGCGCCGACCGCTCGGGGTTGACCGCCCTGACCGTGCCAGTCGTCGCGAACGCCGCCGTGGACGCTGCCATGGCCATCGCACTGGCCAACACCCTGTTCTTCGCCGCGGCCAGCGGGTCCGAGGGCAAAGTGGGGCTCTACCTGCTGCTGACCATCGCGCCGTTCGCCCTTATCGCCCCGCTGATCGGACCGGCCCTGGACCGGTTGCAACACGGCCGGCGGATGGCCATGGCCGGCACCTTCGTCGCCCGCGCCGTCTTGGCGGTGCTCATCGTCACCAACTACCAGTGGGACTCGGTGGGCCAACAGCTCGAATACGACCCGTGGATCTTGTATCCGTGCGCGCTGGGGCTCATGGTGCTGTCCAAGTCGTTCGGCGTCCTCAAGTCGGCGGTGACCCCCCGCGTCGTGCCGCCGAGCATCGACCTGGTGCGCGTCAACTCCCGGCTGACGATCTTCGCGCTCATCGGCGGCACCATCGTCGGCGGCGCGGTGGCCGCCGCCGCGGAGATGATGTTGGGCACCCTGTTGCCGATGCACTGGCCGGGTGCGCTGCTGTGGCTGATCGTCATCGCCTGCTTCGGCGCCTACTACTGCATGAAGATCCCGTCCTGGGTCGAGGTGACCGCGGGCGAGATCCCCACGACCCTGACCTATCGCGACCGACCCGACGCGGACCGCGACCCGGTCTCGGCGCGCGAGCGCGCCCGCCGCGCCGGCCGGGTCATCTCCCAGACGATCCGCCAGCCCCTCGGGCGCAAGGTGGTCACCGGGCTGTGGGGCAATGCCACCATCCGCATCCTCACCGGATTCCTCACCCTCTTCGTCGCGTTCTACGCCCGCAACCAGGATCATCTGGACGGCTTGATGCAGATGGCGATGCTCGGCGTCGTCGGTGCCGCCGCCGGTGTCGGCAACTTCCTCGGCAACGGGGTCGGCACCCGGCTGCAGCTGTCGAATCCGGCCGGGATCATCGCCTGGGTGGTGGCCGCCTGCTTCACCGTCGCCACGGTCACCGCGATCCTGCCGCTGCTGGTGGACGGCTCGGCCATCACCCTCGTCACCGCATCGGTCACCGCACTCATCGCCTCGGCGGGTTCGGCGATCGGCAAGGTGTGCCTGGACTCCTCGATCCAATCCGACCTGCCGGAGGCGTCGCGCGCCTCGGCGTTCGGCCGGTCGGAGACGGTGCTGCAACTCGGCTGGGTGTTCGGGGCGACCACCGGGGTGCTGCTGGCGCGATCCACCTTCTCGATCGGCTTCGGTGTCGCAGCGGTCCTACTCGCGCTCGGCCTCGCGCAGACGGTGCTGACCCTGCGCGGCCGTACGCTGGTACCCGGCATCGGTGGCGGGCACCGGCCCGACGTCGCGCCCCCGACCATGCCGACCGAGGTCCTCCGCCGCCCCGGCCCGCCGGCTCCCACACCGGTCGACGCCACACCGGTCGACGCCCAGACCACGGTGCTGCACCGGCCGACGAGGACACGGCGGGCCCAACCCCCGGGACCGACCGCGGCCCCGACCCGCGCCTACCCGACCCGGCCGTACGACGACCGCCGCCACCCCCGGGAGAACCCGTGAATCTGTCCGCCTCGGAGAAGAAGACCCTCGCCATCCTCGCCGTCTCGGCCCTGCTGTACGCGGCGGTGATCGTCGGTGCGGCCGCGTTCTGGGGCTCGCGCACCCACGTCGACGAGCGGCCGCAGGCGATCCTGTCGGTCGGCGCCGACTCGGCCACGATCCACCCGACCGTGTTGTGCGACTACGAGATGAACAACTGCGACGGCGATTTCCGCAAGATCGACGCGACGCGCTACTCGCACTTCCCCGTTCCGGTCGGCGCAACCCTGCGTGTGCGGCTCTCCGAAGACGTGTCGGGCGACCCGTGGTCGATCGTCGCGCAGTATCTGACGCCCAAGGGCTCGGAACTGGTCCTGCAGACCTTGACCGGGGGCGCCGGGACCACACCGCTGTACCTGCCCTCGACCCGCGAGCGCGTCCTGATCAACGTCGAGATCAGCCTGCCCGCCAAACTGCTCGCCGGGGATACTGACGAAGAGTTGGTCCGGCGCGGCTTCTTCGCCATCGACACGACACCGACCGGCGAACAGGCCCTTCTCGACGCATATCGGAAGGCCGCGGCGGGCAAGCGTCCCCAGGAGCGCATGGCCACCGACGGCGAGTTCGCCCGGCGCTGACGCCGGGCGGGCTCAGCGCGGACTCAGCGGTCGAGTTCGCGCGCGACCGCGCGGACGACCTCGGAGATGCGCTGCGCCATTTTGCGGTCGGGGTAGCGCCCCTGCCGCAGGGCCGGCTGCACCGTGCCCTCGAGCAGCGTGATCAGGTCGGCGACCATCCCGTGCAGTTCGTCGGGGGTGTGTCGCTTGGTCTCCTCGCGCGCCGCTTCCCGCGTGTTCTTCGCGACACTGGGTGCCGGGTCGAGAACGGTCACTGACAGCGCCTGCGGTCCGCGGCGCCCGGCGGCCATGCCGAACTCCACCCGCTGTCCGGGTTTGAGGGACTCGACCCCGTCGGGGAGTGCCGAGGCGCGGACGTAGACGTCCTCCCCGCCTTCCTGCGAGAGGAATCCGAAACCCTTGGCCGGGTCGTACCACTTCACTTTGCCGGTCGGCACCGCGCTCACCTTCACCTTGGTCGACGCGCCCGACCTCACTGTCTGGCACGCCACGGAAAAAGCGCCCTGCTGACATTGAATGCCGAGCAAGACGCAGCCTTGGTGACCATGATAGCGCGTGGGTACTAGCGTGGACAGCATGGCCACCGGAACAAAGAAGCGTTCGACACGGGTTCTGTTCACGCTCGGCGTGACCCTGTTCCTCGCCGGCCTCGTGTCGGTGGGCATCCTCTATCTGGTGCCGGTCGTGTGGTCCGGACACACCGCACCGCTGCCGGTCTACCTCGTCGCCATGTGCACCCCCGTCGGCCTGGTGCTGGCGATCGGTGCGACGGTGGCCGCCGGCCGGACCCGATGAGCGGGCGCGCCCCCGATTTGGCACCGGCGGAGTCGCCCGACGCCCTGCGCCGGGCCTTCAGCTGCTTTCCGTCGGGGGTCGTCGCGGTCTGCGCGCACGAGAACGGCGAGGCCTTCGTCGGCATGGCCGCCAGCTCGTTCTCGACGGTGTCGCTGGACCCGCCGCTGGTCTCGGTGTGCGTGCAGAACACGTCGACGACGTGGCCGCGGCTGCGCTCGCGCCAGGTGATCGGGGTCAGCGTCTTCGCCCACGACCAGTCCGAGCTGTGCCGACAGCTCGCCGGCCCGGCACCGCAGCGTTTCGACGGGGTGGACCTCCTGTGCACCGATGGTGGGGCGCTGTTCGTCGCGGGCGCGGCGGCCCACCTTTTATGTGAATTACACGCCGAATACGCCGGTGGCGACCACACCGTGGTCCTGCTGCGGATCCGGTCGTTGTCGGCCAACCCCGACGTGGACCCGCTGGTCTTTCACGCCAGCACCTTCCGGCGCCTGACCATCGATCCTGCCGCCGAGGGGGCCGTGACCGGCACCACGTCTTGACTGTGACCTTGGTCACATTACGGATCGATAACGAGAAGGACACGAACTGGGATTCAGTGCTTGAACTGCGAGAACCCCGAGACTGCCCCGAACGCACCCGATCACCGGGGAAAAACCCAATTCTGCGTCAAATAGGAAGCGTGCCGATCTGCCCGGTAGTCTCGTCGGAGGTTCTCACCCGAGAGCCGATGCAGTACCGACGCAGCTGGTCGCGCCGAACCTCATTCCACCAGCCGCGCCGCCCGAACAACAGAATTCAGGAATGAGGACGGGGGACCCAACCTCTCCCGTGAGAACGGGTTTCAGCCGATACCGTCGGCCGGAATCCTCGGGGTGTAGCCGCACCGATACCCGTATCACCGCGGCCGGGCAACCTCTCGCTCGAACCCGACAGCTGACTTCGTAGGCGCGTGGAGAGAGGAAAATTCACTATGTCCGGACGTCACCGTAAGCAGACGACCAGCACCACTTCCAAGACCATCGCCAAGGTGGCCCTGACCTCCGCCGTCATCGGCGGCGGCGCCGCCCTCGCCTCGGGCGCGACCGCCCACGCGGCGACCGACTCCGAGTGGGACCGCGTCGCGGCCTGCGAGTCGGGTGGCAACTGGGCCATCAACACCGGCAACGGCTACCACGGCGGCCTGCAGTTCTCGCCGGGCACCTGGGCCGCCAACGGCGGCACCCAGTACGCGCCCACCGCGGACCGGGCCACCAAGGAGCAGCAGATCGCGATCGCCGAGCGCGTTCTCGCGAGCCAGGGCAAGGGTGCCTGGCCGACCTGCGGCACGGTCCTCTCCGGGCCGACGCAGCGCGATCCCGGCAAGTCGCCGAACCTGAAGACCAAGAAGAACAAGACCGCGCCGGCATCCTCGCTGAAGACCGCCCCCAAGGCCAAGAACAGCGACGAGGTCCGCGACCAGGTCGACAGCGTGGTCAAGGCCCGCAAGGACAAGGGCCAGCTGGACCCGACCGTCTCCAACATCTGGGAGGCGGCGAAGGCCAGCGGCTACAAGCTGGACAAGGGCCAGGTTGACTTCTACAACCAGCACAAGGGCCAGCTCCCCGGCGTCAACTGACGCACAGGGCTGCACAGCTCAACACAACAGCGCCCCGCACGATCACGTGCGGGGCGCTGTTGTCTGTCGATACCGGCCGTCGCGGCCGGGAATTGCTCAGGTGTTGATGATCGTCCGCGGGTTGATGTAGAGAAGCTCGTCCTGCGGCAGCGGGAACTGCGTGGCACCGAAGGGCGACAGCGCACCGGCCAGATCGGCGGCGAACTCGGACACTGCGTGGTCGCCGTCCGGGAAGGGCCAGCCGTTGTCCACGTACTTGCGCTTGGACTCCCCGACGACCTGCTCGACGTCCTTCTTGACGTCCTCGACAATCTCGTTCTCGCTCACATCGGTCATTGTGCCATGTGCCCGCCCCGGCCGAGCGGTGAACCCGGGCACATAGACTCGTCGGGGTGAGCGCCAACGACCAGCCGAGCGGATTGGCGCGCGCGTTGGCGCAACGATCCGACGAGGAGCTCGTCGCGCTACTCGTCGCACGCCCCGATCTCGCGTCCCCGCCGCCCGGCGGGGTGAACGTCCTTGGCCAGCGCGCCTTGTCGTCGGGATCGATCAACCGCGCCGGCGAGGAACTCGACCTGCTGCACGTGGCCATCCTCGAAGTGCTGTTGGGCCAGAGCGCCGGATCCCACGGCAAGCAGGCCCGGCGCGCGGTGAGCGAAGCGACGATTCGCAGCGCGTTGAAGGGCCGCGCCACGGCGACCCAGATCAACGCCCACCTGGCCACCCTCGTCGACCGCGCGTTGGTGTGGCGCGACGAGGCCGGGCTGCACATCGCCGGGCACACGGCGGCGGCGCTGCCGTGGCGGACCCGCCATGTCGCCACCGACGTCGCGACCCGGACGCCGGAACAGTGGCGCGAGCGGCTCGACGGACTCGACGACCCGGCGCGCGACGTGCTGACCAAACTGGTCACCGGCCCCAGCGTCGGGACGACCAACGACGCGGGTCCGGGTGCCGATCCGACCCGGCCGGTCCCAACCCTCCTGGCGGCCGGGCTCATCTCCCTCGTCGACCCGCAGACGGTCGAGATCGAACCCACCGTCGCACAAATGCTGCGCGCCGAGCCGCCGCTGCGCGTCGACAACCTGCGCCCGCCGGCCCTGCCCGACTCCGCGCCGACATCGGCGACCGGGCGTACCGACCTGACCGCCACCGCCGCCGGCGCCGCCGTGGAACTGTTGCGCGAGGCCGACGATGTGCTGACCAGCCTGGGACGCCTCCCGGCCCCCGAACTCAGCTCCGGCGGCATCGGCATCCGCGAACTGCGCCGGATCGCCAAGGACACCGGGCTGGGCGCACAACGGGTCGGGCTGATCATCGAGTTGTTGGGCGCCCACCACCTCCTCGACGTCGGCTTCCCCGATCCGGAGCCGGTCCGCTACGACGGCGAACGCGTCTGGGCCCCGACCATCGCCGCGGATTCCTGGACCCACCACTCCCCGGCGCGGCGCTGGGCGGGACTGGCGACCGCGTGGCTGGGCCTGGACCGGCGGCCGTGGTTGATCGGGGAACGCGATGTCGATGGCGCGGTGATCGGTGCGCGCGGCCGCGTCGGCGACCTGACCGCCCGACGGGAACGGCGGTTGGTCCTCGACGTCCTGGACGTCGCCGGGGCGGGGGTGGCGCCGACCGTCGACGACCTCGTGTCGCACCTGCTGTGGTTGCGCCCCCGGATGCGCCGACGGCTGACCCGCCACGCGGTGGCCCAAACCCTGCGCGAGGCGACGGAGGTGGGGCTGGTCGCCCACGGCGCCCTCACCGAGATCGGTCGTCTGGTGTTGTCCGGCCCGGCCGACGAGGAGCTCGTGGCGGCGATGGACGCGGCCCTGCCGGAGCCCGTGGACCACTTCCTCGCCCAGGCCGACCTCACCCTGATGGTCCCCGGCACCATGACGCCCGAACTCGCCGCCGAGGTGGCGCTGGTCGCCGATCTCGAATCGGCCGGCGCCGCGTCGGTGTACCGGGTCACCGAGCACAGCGTGCGCCGCGCCCTCGACGCGGGCCGCACCGGCGCCGAGCTGGTCGCGCTGTTCACCAACCATTCGAGGACCCCGGTCCCCCAGTCGTTGACCTACCTGGTCGAGGACGTCGCCCGGCGGCACGGAACCCTGCGCGTCGGGGTGGCCACCGCGTTCGTGCGCTGCGACGATCCGGCCGTCATGGCCGCGGTCCTGCGCAGCAGCGAGGCCGACGCCCTGGCGCTGCGGCCGCTGGCCCCGACCGTCCTGGTGTCGCCGGCCCCCCTGCGCGACGTGCTCGACGGGCTGCGCGCCGCCGGGTTCGCCCCCGCCGCCGAGGACTCGAGCGGTGCCCTGGTGGACGTGCGGGAGGCCGCGGTCCGCATCACCGGACAACGACGCCCGCCCGGACGCACCGGCGCGGCGGGCACTGTGGCCTCGGCCGACCAGTTGGAGTCGGTGGTGGCCCGGATGCGCGCCGCCGATGCGGCCGCGCAGCAGGCGAGCACGACCGGCAAGGGCGTGCGGGCCAGCGGCGGCGGCGAATCGGTCACCGCGCTGATTTCCCTGGCCATGCGCACCGGGCGCCGCCTGCGCGTGGACTACGTCGACTCGCACGGCAAGGCGTCGCGCCACGTCGTGAAGGTCCAGCTCCTGCGTGCGGGCCGGGTCATCGCCGCGGAGGCCCCCTCCGGCGACGAGGTGCAACTGTCGGTCCACCGGATCACGACCGTCGAGCTCCTCGACTGATTGGTGCCGTCGAGCTCCTCGACTGATCGTGGACAATGGTGGGGTGACCGACGGACCCCTCATCGTGCAATCGGACAAAACCCTCCTCCTCGAGGTCGACCACCCGGACGCGGGCGCGGCCCGTGCCGCCATCGCCCCGTTCGCCGAGTTGGAGCGTGCCCCCGAGCACGTGCACACCTACCGGGTGACCCCGCTGGCGCTGTGGAATGCGCGTGCCGCCGGCCACGACGCCGAGCAGGTCGTCGACGCCCTGGTGTCGCATTCGCGCTACGCGGTGCCGCAGCCGCTGCTGATGGACGTCGTGGACACGATGGGCCGGTTCGGCCGGCTGCAGCTGGTCAAGCACCCGGCGCACGGGCTGACGCTGGTCAGTCTGGACCGCGCCGTCCTCGAGGAAGTGCTGCGCAACAAGAAGATCGCCCCGATGCTCGGGGCCCGCATCGACGACGACACCGTCGTCGTCCATCCCTCCGAGCGTGGCCGCCTCAAGCAGATCCTCCTCAAGGTGGGCTGGCCGGCCGAGGACCTCGCCGGCTACGTCGACGGGGAGGCCCACCCGATCGAGTTGGACCAGTCGGACTGGGAGTTGCGCGATTACCAGGCGCTGGCCGCCGAGTCGTTCTGGGCGGGCGGATCGGGTGTCGTCGTGCTGCCCTGCGGCGCGGGCAAGACGATGGTCGGCGCGGCGGCGATGGCCAAGGCCGGCGCCACCACGCTCATCCTGGTCACCAACACCGTCGCGGGCCGGCAGTGGAAGCGGGAGTTGATCGCGCGGACCACGCTCACCGAGGAGGAGATCGGCGAGTATTCCGGCGAGCGCAAGGAGATCCGCCCGGTCACCATCGCCACGTACCAGGTGATGACCCGCAAGTCGAAGGGCGAATACCGCAACCTGGACCTGTTCGACTCGCGCGACTGGGGGCTCATCATCTACGACGAGGTGCACCTGCTGCCCGCCCCCGTGTTCCGGATGACCGCGGATCTGCAGTCGCGCCGCCGGTTGGGGCTCACCGCCACCCTCGTGCGCGAGGACGGCCGCGAGGGCGACGTGTTCAGCCTGATCGGGCCCAAGCGCTTCGACTCGCCGTGGAAGGACATCGAGGCGCAGGGGTGGATCGCCCCGGCCGAGTGCATCGAGGTCCGGGTGACGCTCACCGAATCCGAGCGCCTCACCTATGCCGTCGCCGAGAACGAGGAGAAGTACAAGCTCTGCTCGACGGCGCACACCAAGGTCAACGTCGTGAAATCGATCCTGGACCGGCACCGCGGGGCACCGACGCTGGTCATCGGCGCCTATCTCGACCAGCTCGAGGAGCTCGGCGAGGCGCTCGACGCACCGGTCATCCAGGGCTCCACCAAGAACAAGGACCGCGAGGCGCTCTTCGACGCGTTCCGCCGCGGCGAGATCGAGCGGCTCGTGGTGTCCAAGGTCGCGAACTTCTCCATCGACCTGCCCGAGGCGTCGGTGGCGGTGCAGGTGTCGGGGATGTTCGGGTCGCGCCAGGAGGAGGCGCAGCGGTTGGGCCGGTTGCTGCGGCCGAAGCACGACGGCGGACAGGCGCACTTCTACTCGGTGGTCTCGCGGGACACGCTCGACGCCGACTATGCGGCCCACCGCCAGCGGTTCCTGGCCGAGCAGGGCTATGCGTATCGGATCGTCGACGCCGACGACATCCTCGGTCCGGCGATCGGCGACGGCGGGCTGGACGATCTGCCGTGACCGAACGCACTGAACGCGTCTTCGCGATGCCACTGGCCAGCGTCTACCCGCACTACGTCGCCAAGGCGGAGAAGAAGGGGCGCACCGCGGCCGAAGTCGACGAGATCATCTCCTGGCTGACCGGCTACGACGAAGCCGGGCTGCGCCGGGTTCTCGACGATCAGGTCGACTTCGCCACCTTCTTCGCCGCGGCCCCTGCGATGAACCCCAACGCCGCGCTGATCACCGGCTCGATCTGTGGCTATCGGATCCAAGACATCGAGGATCCGCTGATGCGCCAGATCCGCTGTCTGGACAAGCTCGTCGACGAGTTGGCCAAGGGCAAGGCGATGGACAAAATCCTGCGCGGTTGACCGCCGACAGCGACCTCACAGAAACGACTGTTAGCATTTCGTGACCTAAACAGTTGATTCGACAAGAGGTTGTCCATGCGCACCACTCCCCTCGTCCGCGGTATCGCGATTCCGGCGGCGGTCGCCGCCGCCGTCCTCCTGGGCGCCGCTCCGGTCCACGCAGACAGCTCCGCGGGCAGCCTCGACTTGGGCAGCCTCGGGTCGTCGGACAAGAAGCCGCAGCACTACGGCAAGCTGGGCCGCAAGAATGCCCCCAACGGCGTGCGGTCGATCAACACCTGGGTGTACGCCCCGACCGCGAAGGCGCGGTCGACGGGATACCCGGTCGGCGCCAAGGTGGGCGTCAAGTGGAACTCGGTCATCGAGGCCGGCGACCAGGTCAACGGCCCCGAGTGCAAGATGACCGTCCGGATCACCGGTCCGCATGCACCACAGCCGTTCACCACCAAGCAGTGCACCTCGAAGTACGCCTGGAAGCTGAACGTGAAGGGCAGCTACATCGCGCGCGTCACCGACGGCGTGTCCGGCGCGTCGAACGCGGTCCGCTTCACCATCGGCTGACCGCCGCGCCGGTCACACCGGCGAGGTGATCCCCACCAGTTCCTCCGAGGCCTGCCAGAGACGGGTGCGCTGCGCCTCGTCGTCGGCGACCTCGCGGTACGACGAGGGTCCCGGTGCTCCGCGCATACCGCCGAACTTGGTCGGTCCGTAGAAGCCGCCGGTGCGCACCGCCGGACTCGTCGCCGCGTACAGCGTCGGCATCGCCCCGTCTGCGGCCGATTGGGCGGCGACGCTGTTGCCCACCGCCATCACCACGTCCATGAGCGACTCGGTGTGCCCCTGCAGGTCGGTGCTCGCGTAGCCCGGGTGGGCGGCGACCGACACCAGCGACGATTCCGACGCCTCGAGCCGGCGTGCCAACTCCTTGGCGAACATCAGATTCGCCAGCTTCGAGTCACCGTAGGCCCGCCAGCGGCGATAGCGGCGGTTCTCCCAGTTGAGGTCGTCGAAGTCGAGCCGGCCCAGGCTGTGCATACCCGACGAGAGGGTGACCACCCGGTCGGAGACCTTGTCGAGCATCAGCAGCGTGAGTGCGAAATGGCCGAGGTGGTTGGTGCCGAACTGCATCTCGAATCCGTCGGCGGTGCGCCGCAGCGGCAGCGCCATCACCCCGGCGTTGTTGATCAGCAGATTCGCCCCGTCGATGCGGTCGGCGAAGTCGCGGACCGATTGGAGGTCGGCGAGGTCGAGTTTCTCCACCCGAGCCTTCGCGCCGATCCGATTGGCCACGGCCGCCGCCTTGTCGGTGTTGCGGCAGGCCAGCACGACGTCGGCGCCGGCGTCGGCGAGTGCGGTGGCGGTTTGCGCGCCGAGGCCGCTGTTGGCCCCGGTGATGATGGCGGTACGGCCGCTCTGGTCGCCCAGTTCAAGTTTCATGATTGGTCTCCCTGTCGTTGTATCTCGGCTATTCACGGCCAGTCGCCGCGCGGTTGTGGGTCAGCGCCCGTTCCAGCCAGGGCTCCAACCGGTCGTCGGTGTCGATCGCCGTCGCGTCGACGATGATCCACCCGGCGCCCATCTCCCGACCCGACCCCATCTCGGCCTGCGCCGCACCCGGCTGGGCCAGCAGTGCCTCCTGCTCGTCGGCGGCGACGCGGATCAACAGCTCACCCTGCTTCATCGCGCACACCGCCAGCTTTTCGTTGACCATGAAGGCGCGGCCGCCGAACATCGAGATCTCCCGCGTCACCGGTTCTTCGGCGAGGAGGACCCGCAGCCGCTCCACCAGCCGATCGCGTGCATCCACCGATTCCTCCGTCCCCTCAGCGCCGGCGCGCGACTCGTTGGAAGGGCAGCCGCGCCAGCCCGCGGACGACGTCGGCGACGGTGGGCACCGTGGCCCGGTTGTCGGTCATCTCCATCGCGACGGTGACCGGCAGGTACAACTGGGTTGCCTCGACCCGGCCGCGCAGGTGGAAGGCACCGCGGTAAGCCCAGTGGTCGGCCTCGTCGCCCGCCGCGTCCACCGCGTCACCGCTGGCGACCACCGGTACCCGGGCGTCTTTGGCGAGTTCGGACAGGCGCGCGCTCTCGTTGACGGGGTCGCCGATCACCGTGTACTCGTAGCGGGTCTGCGCGCCGATGTCGCCGGCGAATACGGTGCCGTGTGAGACCCCGATCCCCCACTTGATGGGCAGTTCCTCGCGCAGCCGGTCCGCCAGTTCCCGCGACGCCCGCAGGGCCGCGGCGGCGGCCGCGTCGAGGGCGACCGGGGCGCCGAACACCGCCAGGGCCGCATCCCCCTCGAACTTGTTGATGAAGCCGTCGTGCTCGTCGACGACCTCGGCGACGATGGTGAAGAACCGGTTGAGCAGACCGGCCACCGCCTCGGGATCCAGATGCGCGCTCATCGTCGTCGATCCGGCGATGTCGACGAAGAGCACGCCCACCGAGGGCGTCGTCGCCCCGGACATCTCGTCGCCGCGGGCCAGCGCGTGCTCGGCGACGGTGGATCCGACGTGGCGGGCGAACAGGTCGCGCATCCGCTCGCGTTCGGCGAGGCCGTCGACCATCTGGTTGAAGCCGTTTTGCAGCACGCCGAGCTCGGAGTTGTCGTAGACCGCGACGCGGGTGGACAGGTCGCCCTGCTCGACGTCGTTCATCGCGGCGGCGAGGTCGTCGAGCGGCTCGGCCAGCGCCGCCCCGACGAGGACGACCACGCGGGCCCCCGCGGCCAGGCCGATCAGTGCCACGACCACCGCGACCCAGTCCACCGTGCCCGTCGCGGCGGGCAGCAGACCGGTGTAGCGGCCGGCATTGATCGCGAGGAGTCCGACCATCGGCACCGCCGAGGAGACCAACCAGACCGCGAGCATCCGCTTGCGCACCCCGGACCAGGCACGCAACGAGTTCTGTTCGCGCATCGCCATCACGGCCAGGGGACGGACCGCGCGTTCGGCGAAGATATAGGTGAGGCAGGCGCTGGCCACCGCGGCCAGGGAGAAGGCCCCGGTGACGACGACGAATTCGATCGCTCCGCGACCGAGGATGATCGCGGTCACGCCGTAGATCCCCAGGGCGATCGTCCAGGCCGCCATCGTGCCGATGACCTGGCGCCGCGGGATTCCCTGGATCGCCTCGGCGCGCCCCGGCTCGGGCTGCGCACCCGAGAGGAACCAGTTCAGGTGTCCGCGCATGATGATCAGCCCGAAGACGAGGTTGAGCAGGGTGCCGCCGACGATGGCGACGACCATCGCCCACATCATCGCCGTGTCGAGGTTGAGCACTTCGCTCAGCCGCCCGCCCCGCAGCGCGAGTTGAACCAGCAGGAAGGTCTCCAGGCCGATCCCCGTGTTGCCGCCGACCAGGGCGATCGAAGACACCGCGATCGTGCCGCCGGCGATTCGCTTGCGCTCGTCGTCGGTGAGCCCCGACCAGGACTGTTGGTCGAAGCCGAGGATCTGCTGTTGGTGTAGCAGCTTCAACCGCTCCACCAGCGTGCGCCGGTGGACGCCCGCGGCAGCAAAACGGCCGGCCACGCGTCCTCCTGTCGGAATCGATTGATTCTGACAGTAGTCGACGCGTGGCCGGTTGCCCTAGGAGTCGATCAGGCCTGCAGGCCGGCCTCGATCTCGAGGGTGATGGTGATCTTGTCGCCGACGACCACGCCGCCGCCCTCGAGCGGCATCTCCAGGTCGACGCCGAAGTCCTTGCGGTTGATCACGGTCTTGGCCTCGAAGCCGGCCACCGGACCGTTGCCCATGCCGGCGTTGACGCCATTGAACTCGAGTTCGAGCTCGATCGACTTGGTCACGCCCTTGAGGGTGAAGTCACCGGTCAGCACGTAGTCGTCGCCATCGGGGCGCACGCCGGTGCTCACGAAGGTCGCGGTCGGGTACTTCTCGACGTCGAAGAAGTCGGCGCTGCGGACGTGGCCGTCGCGCTGGTCGTTGCCGGTGGTGATCGAATCGGTGGCGATCTCGGCGCTCACCGACGGGGTGCCGTCCTCGGCGACGGTGATGGCGCCGGAGAAGGTCTCGAACTTGCCGCGCACCTTGCTGACCATGAGGTGCTTGACGGCGAAGCCGACGGTCGAGTGGACGGGGTCGATGACCCAGGTGCCGGCTTGGATGGGGGCTGCGACTGCGGTAGCCATGGGAACTCCTTGGTTAGTGGTTTCGGGGTGTCCACCTAGCATAACCGGACCACGGTCCGGTTAATTCCCGAAGTTCCAGATTTTTTTCAGCCCGGGTCCCCGCCGGTGCTACCGCCACGCAAACAGCGGTTGTTCCAACTGGTGGACCCGGGTCGGGCGGTCCCGCAACACCACCTCGGCGAATTGGTAGATCAGCGCCGCAGTCGGGGCGTGGATGGTCCGGTCGACCATCGGCATCTGGATCACCGGGCGCGGGGACTGCGGAATCGTCAGGAACCGCGGCGTGCGCACCAGGTCGTCGAACGGGACGAAGAAACTCTGCGCGACCTCGGCCGGGTTCGGCACCAGCGGCGGATCGTCGTCGATCCAGCAGACCACCGGCGTGATGATGTAGCCCGACCGCGTCCGATAGTCGTCGAGGATCCCGAGCACGTCGGACTGCGCGGCAACAATCCCGGTCTCCTCGTGCAGCTCCCGCAGCGCGGCCTCCACGGCCGTCTCCCCCGCATCCAGGCGCCCGCCCGGCAGGGCGAACTGGTTCGGATGGTTGCGCATCGTCGCCGGCCGTCGCAGGATCCAAATCCCGTGGGTTCCCCCACGCGCGACGACGGTCAGGGCCACCGCCGATTCCCGCAGGTCGCCCGGGTTCTCGACCGGGCGACGCGACCAGTTGGCGAGTCGGTCGCGGGCTATCTCGCGCGAAACATCCACGTACCCAGGTCTAGCACCTGGACAGGTGTCTAGTGTGGAGGCATGTCGCAAACAGTCAAAGGTGTCATCGCCCGCTCCAAGAAAGCTCCGACGGAGGTCGTCGACGTCGTCATCCCCGATCCCGGACCGCGTGACGTCGTCGTCACGGTCCAGGCGTGCGGCGTCTGCCACACCGACCTGGCCTACCGCGAAGGCGGGATCAACGACGAGTACCCGTTCCTCCTCGGCCACGAGGCCGCCGGCGTCGTCGAGTCGGTCGGCTCCGACGTCAGCCACGTCGAGGTCGGCGATTTTGTCATCCTCAACTGGCGCGCCGTGTGCGGCGAGTGCCGCGCCTGTAAGCGCGGGTGCCCCTGGTACTGCTTCGACACGTTCAACGCCTCGGCGCCGATGACGCTGACCGACGGGACCGAACTTACCCCTGCGCTGGGGATCGGCGCCTTCGCCGAGAAGACCCTGGTCCACGAACTGCAGTGCACCAAGGTGAACCCGGAGACCGATCCGGCGGTCGCCGGACTCCTCGGCTGCGGGGTGATGGCCGGCCTGGGCGCGGCGATGAACACCGGCGGCGTCGGGCGCGGCGACTCGGTGGCCGTCATCGGCTGCGGCGGCGTCGGCGACGCCGCGGTCGCCGGGGCGAAACTGGCCGGCGCGACGACGATCATCGCCATCGACCGCGACGCCGCCAAGCTGGAGTGGGCCCGGGAACTCGGCGCCACCCACACCATCGACGGCTCGACCGTCGACGACGTGGTGACCGCCGTGCAGGACCTGACCGACGGCAACGGCGCCGACGTCGTCATCGACGCGGTCGGACGCCCGGAGACCTACCGCCAAGCCTTCTACGCCCGCGACCTCGCCGGCGTCGTCGTCCTGGTCGGCGTGCCGACGCCGGAGATGCAGCTGGAGATGCCGCTGGTGGACTTCTTCTCCCGCGGCGGCGCACTGAAGTCCTCGTGGTACGGCGACTGCCTGCCCGAACGCGACTTCCCGATGTTGATCGACCTCTACGAGCAGGGCCGCCTGCCGCTGGACAAGTTCGTCACCGAGCGGGTCGGCATCGAGGACGTGGAAGCCGCGTTCTCGGCCATGGAGGCCGGCAAGGTCCTGCGCTCGGTGGTGGTGCTGTCATGACCGCGCGGGTCGACCGCGTCGTCACGTCGGGCACCTTCAGCCTCGACGGCGGCACCTGGGACGTCGACAACAACATCTGGATCGTCGGCGACGACGCGGAGTGCGTCATCATCGACGCCGCCCACACCGCGGCACCGATCCTCGAGGCGGTGGGCGGGCGGACGGTCAAGGCGATCGTGTTGACCCACGGCCACAACGACCACGTCACCGTCGCCCCCGAACTGTCCGCCGCCACCGGCGCACCGATTCTGCTGCACCCCGGCGACGACATGCTGTGGGAGCAGACCCACCCCGACGTTGCGCACGAGGACCTCGCCGACGGGCAGGAGATCGAGGTCGGCGGGACGGTGCTGCGCGTGATCAACACCCCTGGCCACTCGCCCGGGTCGTCGGTCCTCTACGCACCCGGGCTGGGCGTGTTGTTCTCCGGCGACACCCTGTTCCACGGCGGGCCGGGCGCGACCGGACGCAGCTTCTCCAGCTTTGACGACATTATCGACTCGATCACCGAGAACCTCCTGTCGCTGCCGCCGGAGACCGTGGTGCACACCGGCCACGGCGACTCGACCACGATCGGCGACGAGGCCCCCCACCGCCAGGAATGGCTCGACCGGGGCCACTGACTGACAGAAACGGCCGAATCCGAGGGGGTCGAGGGCTATTAGCCCTCGACCCCCTGGTTTTTGGCCGCTTCTGTCAGCATTCGCAGCAATGCGGGTCGAGCACATCGCGAAGCGCCGCCAGGGCGTCGCGGCGGGCGATGTGGTGCACGGTCATGCCCCGTCGATCCGAGGCGATAAGCCCGGCGGTGCGGAGTTGCCCGAGATGGTGGCTGACCGTCGACTCGGCGAGGCCGACGATGGCCGCGAGCGCGCCCGTCGTCGGGTGCTGGTCGTTCTCGCACGTGAGGATCAGCGACAGCAGTCGGACGCGCATCGGGTCGGCCAGCGCTTTGAGCCGCAGGGCGACCTCGAGCGCGGCCACATCGTCGAGCGGCTGCGCCGCGACCGGCGAACAACACACCGGCGCGTTCATGTCGATGATCGGCAGCGTCTTGGGCATATGTAACCATGTCCCGCATCGAACTCACCATCAACGTCGTCGACGACGGCGAGCAGGCGACCACGGTCACCTGTTGCACCCCCGCCGAGGAGACGGCCGCCGCCGAGCAGGCCCGGGAGGCGTCGGCCGGCCAGTGCGGCTGCGCCTGCTGCTGACCCGCGAATCCGTCACCGAACCCTCAACCGGCGTTCATCGCCGCGCAACGCCGCGCTCGGCTGAGCGGCGCAGACTGGGAAACCAGCCCCGTCCCTGTTGAGAGGTTCCCGGCAATGTCGCCGAACTGGAAACGCGCCCTCCCCTTCCTGCCCGTCGCCGGGTTGGCCGCCTACGACCTGATCCAGAAGCGCCACGCGGTGCTGCGGAACTTCCCCGTCGTCGGCCATGCCCGCTACGCCTTGGAGGCGATCGGCCCGGAGCTGCGCCAATACATCGTGAGCGGCAATGACGAGGAGCGTCCGTTCAGCCGCAACCAGCGGCGGTGGATCTACGCGTCGTCCAAACTGCAGAACAACTATTTCGGCTTCGGCGCGGACAACGACACCGAGTTCACCCAGGGCTATCCGATCATCAAGCACCGAACCTTCTCCGACATTGCGCCGGCGACCCAGGTCAACCGCGGGAGCAAGGGTGACACCGTGCCGGCCGCCAAGATGCTCGGCGGGCATCGGGGCCGGCCCGGCGCGTTCCGACCGACCTCGGTCGTGAACGTCTCGGCGATGAGTTTCGGATCGCTGTCGGCGGCGGCGATCGAGGCCATCAACCGGGGCGCGGCGATGGCGGGCGCGATGCACAACACCGGCGAGGGCGGCATCTCCGAGCACCACCGCCACGGTGCCGACCTGGTCCTGCAGATCGGCACCTCATACTTCGGCTGCCGCGACGCACAGGGCCGTTTCGAGTTGGCCAGACTCAAGGACGTCGTGGCCTCCGGGCCGGTGAAGGCGATCGAGATCAAGTTGAGCCAGGGCGCCAAGCCAGGGTTGGGCGGACTGCTGCCGGGCGCGAAGGTCACCGAGGAAATCGCCCGCATCCGCGGAATCGAAGCCGGCCGGGACTGCGCCAGCCCGTCGCGCCACACCGAGTTCGACAGCACCGACTCGCTGTTGGACTGGGTCGAGCTGCTGGCCGCCGAAACCGGCGTCCCGGTGGGCATCAAGTCCGCCGTCGGCAACCTCGACTTCTGGACCGAACTCGTTGAACTGATGGACACCACCGATCGCGGCGTCGACTTCGTCACCGTCGACGGCGGCGAGGGCGGAACCGGCGCCGCACCGCTGATCTTCAGCGAGTCGGTCTCCCTGCCGTTCCGCCTCGGCTTCGCCCGCGTGTACGAGCAGTTCGCCCGGGCCGGCATCGCCGACCACGTCGTGTTCATCGGATCGGGCAAACTCGGCCTGCCCGACAACGCCGTCGTCGCCTTCGCGCTCGGCTGCGACATGGTCAACGTGGCCCGCGAAGTCATGATGTCGATCGGCTGCGTCCAGGCCCAGAAGTGCCACACCGACAAGTGCCCCACCGGAATCGCCACCCAGGACAAGTGGCTGGCGCACGGGCTCGACCCGCTGAGCAAGGCGGACCGCGCGGCGAACTACCTCCGCACCCTGCGCCGCGATCTGCTGAAGGTGTCCGAGGCATGCGGCGTCGCACATCCGGGGTTGATCACCACCGAGGACCTCGACATCCTCAACGGCCACGAGTCGGCCACGTCGCTGCGCCAGGTGTACGGCTACGAAGCGAAGTGGGGCCTCCCCAATGAGTTCGACGCCGCCGAGATCACCAGCATCATGAACGGTCCCTGTTGACACCCGAGAGAATCTAGAACACGTTCTAGTCGAGCGTGTTAGCGTCCGGACATGGGCTTCCTGAAGCAAGACGCACCGACGGTCGACGACTTCGCAGCGTGGAGTAAAGGCACCCGGGCCGAGAAGATCGTGCCCATGGCCCGACACTGGGCCGAGGTCGGTTTCGGCACCCCGGTCGTCCTGCACCTGTTCTACGCGCTGAAGATTCTCGCCTATGCCGCCGTCGCATTGCTGATCGTGCTCGCCACGCCGGGGATCGGCGGGCTCGGCGAGATCGACCAGTGGTGGACCGAGCCGATCGTCTTCGAGAAGATCGTGCTGTTCACGATGCTGTTCGAGGTGATCGGCCTCGGCTGCGGTTTCGGGCCGCTCAACAACCGGTTCTTCCCGCCGATGGGATCGATCCTCTACTGGCTGCGGCCGGGCACCATCCGGCTGCCACCGTGGCCCGGTCGGGTACCGGGTACGCGCGGCACCACCCGCACCGTCGTGGACGTCGCGCTGTACGCGGCGCTGCTGGGGATACTCGTCGTGGCACTCTGCACCGGCGGCACCGGGCCGATCCCCGCCCTCGACAGCACCGTCGGGGTGTTGCCCGTCTGGCAGGTGGGTGCGGTCGTCGGGCTGCTCGCCGTCTGCGGGCTGCGCGACAAGTCGATCTTCCTCGGCGCCCGCGGCGAGGTATACGGCTCGCTGGCCATCGCCTTCCTGTTGTCCGGCGCAGACATCGTCATCGCCGGCAAGCTCGTCTTCCTGATGATCTGGATCGGCGCCGCGGTGTCGAAGCTCAACCGGCACTTCCCCTTCGTGATCTCGACGATGATGTCGAACAACCCGGTGCTGCGCCCGAAGTGGCTCAAGCGCAAATTCTTCGCCCACTTCCCCGACGACCTGCGACCGAGCCGGATGTCGCGCCTGGTCGCCCACGTCGCGACGGCCATCGAGCTGTGCGTGCCGATCGTCCTGTTCGTCAGCGGCGGCGGGTGGCCCACCGCCGTGGCCGCGACCATCATGGTGGCGTTCCACCTCGGCATCCTGGCGTCGATCCCGATGGGCGTCCCACTGGAGTGGAACGTCTTCATGATTGTCGGGGTGTTGGTCCTGTTCGTCGGCCACGCCGACATCGGGCTGGGTGAGTTGACCAGCGCCTGGCCGCTGGTGCTGTTCGCGGTCTTGGCCAGCGTCGTCGTCATCGGCAACGTCGCCCCGCGCAAGGTCTCCTTCCTGCCCGGGATGCGCTACTACGCGGGTAATTGGGACACCTCGCTGTGGTGCCTCAAACCCTCGGCGTCGGCGAAGATCGACGAGAACGTCGTCGCCATCGCCGCGATGCCGGCGGCCCAGATGGAGCGCTACTACGGGAGCCCCGAGACTGCGGCGCTGTACCTATACATGGGTTATGCGTTCCGTTCGTTCAACACCCACGGCCGGGCGATGTTCACCCTCGCCCACCGCGCGATGGCCGGCCAGGACGAAGCGGACTTCGTCCTCACGGATGGCGAGCGCATCACCAACACGGCCATCGGGTGGAACTTCGGCGACGGCCACATGTGCAACGAACAGCTCATCGCCGCACTACAGCAACGATGCGGATTCGAACCCGGCGAGGTCCGGGTGGTGCTGATCGACGGCCAACCGATCCAGACACAGACCCAGCGCTACCGACTCGTCGACGCCGCGACCGGCGAGTTCGAGCACGGCTACGTCCGGGTCGCGGACATGGTGTCGGCCCAGCCGTGGGACGACGACATCCCGGTCCAGGTCAGCCCTTGACCAGACCGCCGTCGACGATGAGGTTCTGACCCGTCACACCGCGGGCCCACGGCGAGGCGAAGAACAGCGTCGCGTCGGCGAGCTGTTCGGGCGTCGTGACCGCGCGCAGCGGGGTGGCCGCGCCGATGGCGTCGAAGACCGCTTCGGGTGTCGCCGCCGAGGCGTCGGTGGTGCGCAGCAGGCCGCCGGACACCATGTTGACGGTGATGCCCGATGGACCCAGGTCGTCGGCAAAGGTCCGCGTCAGCGACAGCAGGGCGGCCTTCGCCGCGGTGTAGTCGTGGTACGGGACCACCGGGTGCTGGAAGAGGTTGGTGCCGACGTTGATGATCCGCCCGAACCCGGCCTCGGCCATCCCGGCGCGCGCGGCCTGGATGAGGTTCAGCGGCCCCTCGATCGAACCCTCGAACTGCGCGGCGAAGTCGCCATAACCGATCTCGTCGGCCTTGGCCCGGGCGTCGCCGTTGAAGGCGAAGTCGACCAGCGCGTTGTTGACGACGGTCGTCACCGGAGACCCGAAATGAGAGGCCGCGGTGGCGACGAGCGCCTCCACGGCGGCCCGATCGCGGACGTCGGCCTGTAGGGCGATCACCCGGTCGTCGTACTCGGCGGCCAGCGCCTCGGCAGCCTCCTGCGACGAGTGGAAGTCGACGACGACACGCGCCCCCTGCCCGGCGAAGGCGCGCGAGATCGCCGCGCCCAGGCCGCGTGCGCCACCGGTGACGACGACGATCTGCTCGTCGAGGGGAAGTGCGGGTCGAGTCATGGTGGGGCCTTTCGGGTTGCGACAGGGGCCGCCCCATCCCACCACCGGATCGGTTCTCGCACAAGCGCTCGAAGGGTGGGTGAGCCCGAAAGAAGAATGAAGACCCGCCGACTGGCGGGTCTTCCATGATGGTGGCCAGGGCCGGGATCGAACCGGCGACCTTCCGCTTTTCAGGCGGACGCTCGTACCAACTGAGCTACCTGGCCAGACGGTGCCGGTTGATACCGAAACCTAAAGCGACCCTGACGGGACTTGAACCCGCGACCTCCGCCGTGACAGGGCGGCGCGCTAACCAACTGCGCCACAGGGCCTTGTGCTTGAAGCTCACACTTCATGCGTACCCCCTACGGGATTCGAACCCGCGCTACCGCCTTGAAAGGGCGGCGTCCTAGGCCGCTAGACGAAGGGGGCCGGTGTTCTCCGTGGGGAGCCGGATCAGCTTATGTCAGACGATCCGACAAACACAAATCGGCAGGTCTGTGCCACCGTAGAGGCATGACAGTGGCACGCCTGCGCCCCTTCGGGGAGACCATCTTCGCCGAGATGTCAGCCCTCGCGACCAGGCACGATGCGATCAATCTCGGGCAAGGCTTCCCCGACGCCGACGGACCGCCCTCGATGTTGTCCGCGGCCCAGCACGCGATCGCGCAGGGCCGCAACCAGTACCCGCCCGGCCTCGGTGTCCCGGAGCTGCGCGAGGCGGTCGCCGCGCACCAGGCCGACCACTACGGGCTCGACTACGACCCGGCCACCGAGATCCTGGTCACCGTCGGCGCCACCGAGGCCATCGCCGGCGCCGTCGTCGGGCTCGTCGAACCGGACGACGAGGTGGTGCTCATCGAGCCGTACTACGACGCCTACGCCGCCAGCGTGGCGATGGCGGGCGCGCACCGGCGGACCGTGCCGATGGTCGCCGAGGGCGACGGTTTCCGGATCGACCTCGACGCCCTCGCCGCCGCCTTCGGCCCGAAGACGGCCGCCGTGGTCGTCAATTCGCCACACAACCCCACCGGGACGGTCTTCACCGACGAGGAGCTGGCCGCCATCGCCGAGCTGTGCCTGGCCCACGACGCCATCGCCATCTCCGACGAGGTCTACGAGCACCTGCTGTTCGACGGCCGCCCGCACCGTTCCATCGCCGCCCTGCCCGGAATGCGGGACCGCACCCTGCGGATCTCCAGCGCCGCCAAGACGTTCAACTGCACCGGGTGGAAGGTCGGTTGGGTGTCGGGACCGGCCGATCTGGTGGCGGGCGCCCGCGCGGCCAAGCAGTTCATGTCCTACGTCGGCAGCGGCCCGTTCCAACCGGCGGTGGCGCATGCGCTGCGCACCGAGATGAACTGGGTGGCCGCGTCGGCGGCAGCGCTGCAGGACAAGCGCGACCTGCTCGTCGTGGCGCTGACCACCGCGGGCCTGCGCGTTCACCGCAGCGAGGCCACCTACTTCGTGTGCGCCGACCCGCGGCCGATCGGGTACGACGACGCGGCCGCCCTGTGCCGCGAGATGCCGGCACGCATCGGCGTGGCCGCGGTGCCGGTCAGCGCCTTCGTCGACGACCAGCAGTCGTGGGGCCACCTGGTGCGCTTCGCCTTCGCCAAACACGACGAGGCGCTACACCAGGCGGCGGCCGCCCTCCAGCGACTCGCCTGACGGCTCGATCCGTCGGCTACCGCTCGTCGCAGGAACTGCCCGTACAGCCGGGCCCGCCGCCCGGAGCGATCGCAGTGGACTTCCCGGCGTGGGCGACACCACCGACGATGGAGAACGCGCCCTTGTTCGTCTCGCAGGTCACGCTCGCCCCCTCGGCGGCGGTGCAGGTGATCCCGACGACCGAGATCGCCTGGTGGGGGTAGAGCCGCTTCGCGCCCGGGTAGGCGTCGCCGTCGGACGTCGTGCGCTTGACGCCACGGCTGCCGATCTCGATGGCGGTGAACTTCTTCGACGCCCCCGACCCGTCTGCGGCAGGGATCTTCGCCGCGCAGCGCACCACGTAGGAGCGCCCGGCCGGGTAAATGCCGCACAGGTTCTTCGCCGACGACGAGTAGCGCCAACGGAAGTTGCCGTGCCCGCCGGGGGTCGCGAATTTGCCCGGGCTGATGGTGGTGGCGTCGGGGGCCGCCGACGCCGCTCCGGCTGCGCCGGTGACGACCAATGCCGAGGCCACCAGGCCGACGACGACGACCAAGACCGACCACAGGGAAAGAAGGGGCTGATGCTTCATAGTCGGTTGAGCGTACGCGCCCACCCCGGGCACGACCACTTTCCCAGCTGATATGTAGGCCCCTCCTGTCAAGTGGCATGGTGAGGCGCCCGTCCTGATTCGTCGGGGCGGGCGCCTCGTACTTCACGGAGAACGGTCTTGGTGAGCGTGTCGTTGGCGACGCGCGGTCAGACTGATATGCGCGGGTTGGTTACCGCAGGACGGTGATTTTCGGCAGGAGCGGTTCCGCGTATCTAGGGACGATTCAGCTATGAGCAGCCCAGTTCTCGGCGAAGCGACCGGGGGTGTGGTGCGCGCACCCGTCCAGATACGCAATAGCGGTGCCCGCCACAATCCGCTGCCCGACGTGGTCGCGCTGGTGCCACCGACACCACCTGCGCACGCCGGGTGGCACGGAGGCCACACCGACCGCCCTGACCTGGTCCGATACGCAAAGAACCGCCCGTTGCCAGGCGGTTCAGCGTGCCCCCTCTCGGGCTCGAACCGAGGACCTGCGGATTAAAAGTCCGTAGCTCTACCAACTGAGCTAAAGGGGCGGGCACCACCGGAGGACCGGCGGCAACAGGTTCGTAGTGTACCCAACGACCGGACGGCCCCCCGGCAGTGGAGGTCGGGAAAATTCCGGGTCCCCGGCTGCGCATGTGCCATGCTCTACCCGTGTTCGAGATTGACCGCCCCAAACTGGAAGGGTCCGTCGCCGTCGGCGACGGGCGTCGGCTGGGATTCGCCCAGTTCGGAAAACTCACCGCGCGACCGTTCTTCTGGCTGCACGGCACCCCCGGCGCGCGGCGCCAGATCCCGCCCGAGGCGCGGCAACTCGCCGTCGAGAACGAGTTGTGCATTATCGGCCTGGACCGTCCCGGGGTGGGCTCGTCGACCGCCTACCGCTACGCGAACGTCCTGGAATTCTCCGGCGACCTGCTCTCGCTGGCCAATGCGCTCGACATCGAGGAGTTCGGCGTCATCGGCCTGTCCGGCGGCGGCCCCTACAGCCTGGCCACCGCGTATGCGGCCCCCGACCGCGTCAAGGCCGTCGGTGTCATGGGCGGCGTCGCGCCGACGGTGGGCCCCGAGGCGATCGGCGGCGGCGCCGTCGAACTCGCCAAGTTGACCGCGCCGCTGCTGCAGGTGGCCGGCGCCCCGATCGGCAAGGTCCTCAGCTCGCTGCTCTCGGTGGCCCGGCCGGTCGCGGAGCCGGCCATCAACCTCTACGGACGGCTCTCGCCCCAGGGCGACCGAGAACTGTTGGCGCGGCCGGAGTTTCGCGCCATGTTCCTCGACGACCTGCTGCACGGCGGGTCGCGGCGGATGGAGGCGCCCTTCGCCGACGCGATCGTCTTCGCCCGCGACTGGGGGTTCCGGGTCGCCGACATCACCACGCCGGTCCGTTGGTGGCACGGCGACAAGGACCACATCATCCCCTACGCGCACGGCGAGCACATGGTGTCGCTGCTGCCCAACGCCAAGCTCTTCGAGATGCCCGACGAGTCCCATCTGGGCGGACTGGGATTCGCGCAGACGATCCTCGCCGAGTTGAACGCCGCCTGGGACGGCCAGGAATAGGGGACGGCCAGGAATAGCGGCCACCCCGGCGGTCAGACGCCGGGTGCGGTGGCGGCCAACCCGGCCGCCAGCCCCAGCGCGACGGCCATCACCGCCACCTCGACGGCCGCGCGACGCAACGACTCGTCGGCCCGGGCGCGGTGGCTCTGGGCCCGCGGCACCCATCGCCGCCGGTGCACCGCGGCAAGACCGATCAGCGCGACCAGCGCCGCGGCTTTGGCGAGCACAACGCGGCCGTATCCGGTGTCCCACAACACCGATACCCCGGCACCGTCTCCCAGCCCCAGGTTCACCACCGCGGCGACCACACCGGTGACCGCCAAGACCACCACCGCCCAGAGCGCGAAATCGGAGTAGCGCGGCAGCGCCGTCGCCCACCCGGCCCGACCGCGTACCGTGACGGCGAGCGCGGCCAGGGCGCCGCACCACCAGGCCGCGGCGAGGGCGTGTGCTCCCACGACGACCGGCCCCAGCGCGTGCACGGTGGCGTGTCCACTGATCGCCACCGCGGTCAGACCCACCGCGGCCGCCCCCGCGACCGCGAGGACCGGGGAAACGATCCGCTCGCCGAGCCGCCCCAGCGCCCACACGAGGACGGCTCCCGCGCAGGCCACCGCGATGGCATCGGCGGGGCGGCCGGACCAGGCGTCGGCGAAGTCGCCCACGGTGACCCGCCACGGCGAAGCCCCGGTGCGCTCGGCGGTGTCGAGCCACACCGTCGCGATCCCGGCCGCGAGCCAGACTGCCGCGGCACCGCCGATCAAGCGGACCGACGGCGACGCACCCAACCACTCAAGCGTCCCCAGACCGACCAACAGCACCGACGCCCCCAGGGCGGCGGTGCGCACCCACACCGCCGCGCCCGGCCCCGCCGCGCCCGCGAGGACGACGGCGACGCCGGCACCGACGACTAGGCAGACCACCGCGGTCAGCGCCGCGACCCGCCGGAGCGGGTCAGTGTCGACGGGTTTTGCCACCCGAACCGCCCCGGGTGAACCAGGCGACCACCCCGCCGGCGGCAAAGAGGATCACCACAGCGATGAGCAGGAAGGGCCACACCGGCGAACCGCCGGACGACTCGCCGACCGTCTCGCCGGGGGTCCCGGTGCCGGCCACGGTCAACCGGAAGGTACGCTGCGCGGTCACCGGATGCCCGTCGGCCGAGGTGACGCGGAAGTTCACCTTGTAAACCCCGACCGGGCCGAGTGGGCGCAGCGGGACACGCAGGACCCGGCCCGTCACCGTCGGCTCGCCGGAATGCCAGAAGTGCTGATCCGGTCCGACGACGCTGGCCGTCGCATACTCGCCCTGCAGCGGCTCGTTGAAGGTGATCTCCACCGTCTTCGGCGCGACGGCCACCGCTGCCCCGTCGGCCGGCACCGACGAGACGACCCGGGAATGCGCCGATGCCGCACCGGCACCCAGGACCGGCGCCGCCAACGCGACGACGACGGCGAGCGCGGCCGCTATCCGGTTGGGGCTCAACCTGTTACGCATCTGTCTTCTCCTTCGTGGGTGCTTCTCGGCGGCTGCGCACCGACGCCCCGCCGATACCGATGCCCGCGATTCCCGCGAGCAGGCCGAGGCTGCCCAGCCAGCGCGCGGTGTGGTCCGAGGTCGCTGCCGACTGCGCCGCGGCCACCGTGATCGTCGGCGCCGGGTGCTCCGGTTCCTGGCCGTCGGCACCGGCCCGCTGGTCCCACGCCACCGACGACCCGTCGGAGTAGCGCTGAACCGCCGGGAGCACCACGTCGCCGGTGAACGGTCCGCCCGCGACGTTGAACTCGGTGAACTCGCCGACCGGGATGCCGGGCGTGCCCGGCTGGGCGGTCCAGCGGATCTCGGTGACGGCGCCGTCGGCGTTCTTGGCGACGTGGGCGGCCCAGCCGTCTTTGTGTTCGGGCAGCAGGTGTTTGACCGCCGGGAAGGTGACCCGCAGTTCCGTCGTGGCGGCGGTGTCGGATTCATTGGGCACCATGAAGGTGACGACACCGAATCCGTTCGCCTCCATGCCGGCGGTACGGGCGACGACGTGGGCCTGCGCGGTGGCGGCACCCAGGATCGGGGCGAGGGCGAGTCCGGCGGCTGCGGACACGGCGAGGACGGTTCGGGTGAGTCGGGAAGGGTTGTTTCGCATAGCTGTTGGTTCTCCGGAAAGTCGAATGGGTACACCCGCCCGGTCGTGCCGATGGCACCGTCGCCGGACGGATGGGATGGATGGCGGACTATCCGAAGAGCGGTGGTGCGCGCGGCGAGGCACCGGCCCCGACGACCGCGGTGGCCGGTCGGGCCACCACGGCGCCGATGTGGAGTTCGGCGGCGATCGGCGCCGCCGGCAACGAGGTGAGCACCGCGATCACGGCGGTGACCAGGGCGTAGCACCGGGCGACCAGCACCAGCAGCACCGCACTGGCCGGGACGGCCACCAGGTGCCAGGCCAGCATCGGGCCCGAGTCGTATGCGTGTCCGGACGCCCCGTCGCCGATCCCGGCGGCGAGGTGGCCGGCCGCCTGTCCGACGGTGAGCACCGCCAGGGTGCGCGGCATGGAAATCCCGCCCGACGGGCCGCCGACGACGAGGGCCAGCAACCCACCGAGTCCGAGACACGCGGCGAACGCCGCCGCCTGCGGCATCATCCCGGTCGCCGTCGCGTGCGCCGTCAACGCCAACGCCGGCACCGCCACCGCGACACCGGTCCGCAGGGCGGGCAGGCCGGGATGCGGAGCAGACATGGTCCAAGCATCCCACACGGGTGCACCGGTCCCCGACTACGCTCGTGGCGTGAGCGCCAAACGCACCGCGAGGGCCAAAACCAGCGCCAAGGCCCAAGACTCGGCCGCCGACCACGGCTTCGTCCGGGTCAGCGCCGCCGTGCCCGTCGTGTCGCTGGCCGACCCGCAGGCCAACGCCCGGCGGACCGTCGACCTGCTGACCGCCGCCGCCGACGACGGCGCAGCCGTGATCGCCTTCCCCGAACTCGGCCTCACCGGGTACAGCGTCGACGACCTGGTCCAGCAGGACGCGCTGCTCGATGCCGCGCTCACCGGCCTCGACACCGTGCGCGCGGCCACCACCGGGCGCAGCGCCCTGGTCTGCGTCGGCGTGCCGCTGCGCATCGGCGACGGCCTCTACAACACTGCGGTGGTCCTGCACGACGGCGACATTCTCGGGGTCGTGCCCAAGTCCTACCTGCCCAACTACCGCGAGTTCTACGAGCAACGGCTGTTCGCCGCGGCCCGCGATGCCCCGGTCGAGGAGGCGACCGTCCTGGGCCGGGAGGTCCCCTTCGGCCCCGACCTGCTGTTCGAGGCGCGCGACGTACCCGGCCTGGTGCTGCACGTCGAGGTCTGCGAGGACGGGTGGGTGCCCATCCCGCCGTCGACGTGGGCCGCACTCGCCGGCGCGACCGTGCTGGTGAACCTGTCCGGCTCCCCGGTCACCGTCGGCAAAGAGGCCTACCGCCGCGAGCTGTCAACCTCGACGTCGGCGCGCAACGTCGCCGCCCACGTCTACGTCGCCTCCGGCTTCGGCGAGTCGACCACCGATCTCGCCTGGGACGGCGACGCCCTGATCACCGAGAACGGCACACTGCTGGCCCGCACCACCGCCTTCGCCACCGAGGATCAGACGATCACCGCCGACGTCGACCTGGACCGGCTGCGCCAGGAACGGGCCCGCATGATCAGCCTGCGCGACCAGGTCGGCGACTACGCCGAACACCTGCGCGGGTTGCGCCGCATCCCGGTCACCGTCGGCCCCCGCCACGACCGCGGCCCGCTGCGCCGCACCGTGCCCCGGTTCCCGTTCGTCCCGGTGCCCGGATCCGACCTCGACGCGCGCTGCCGCGAGGTGGGCAACATCCAGGTGCAGGGCCTCACCCAGCGCCTGCGGTCGAGCGGGATCGAGAACATCGTCATCGGGGTGTCCGGGGGGCTGGACTCCACGCTGGCGCTGCTCGTCGCCGTCGACGCCGTCGACCGCCTCGGCCTGCCGCGCACCAACATCCGCGCCTACACGATGCCGGGGTTCGCCACCGGCGACGCCACCCTGGGCCGGGCGTTGACGCTGATGGAGTCACTCGGGGTCACCGGCGCCGAGATCGACATCCGGCCCGCCTGCCGGCAGATGCTCGCCGACATCGACCACCCTGCTGCCGACGGCGAACAGGTCTACGACACGACCTTCGAGAACGTGCAGGCCGGCCAGCGCACGTCGTTGCTGTTCCGGCTGGCCAACGAGCACAACGCGCTGGTGTTGGGCACCGGCGATCTGTCCGAGCTGGCGCTGGGCTGGTGTACCTACGGCGTCGGCGACCAGATGTCGCACTACAACGTCAACGGTTCGGTCCCCAAGACGCTGATCCGCCACCTCATCACCTGGATGATCACCGGCAACCACTACGACGCGAAGACCGCCGCCGTTCTGCGCGAGGTCGTCGACGACGTCATCTCCCCGGAACTGGTGCCCCCCGGTGAGGATGGCGCCATCCAGAGCACCGAGGACACCGTCGGGCCCTACGAGCTCCACGACTTCTTCCTCTACTACCTGACCCGTTACGGCTACCGGCCGCGCAAGATCGCCTTCCTCGCCCGCCAGGCCTGGTCGGAGTCCTACGACGACGCAACGATCAGCAAGTGGCTGACCGTCTTCCTGAAACGGTTCATGGCCAACCAGTTCAAACGGTCGGCGATGCCCAACGGACCCAAGG
This sequence comes from Gordonia crocea, assembly GCF_009932435.1. Lineage (NCBI taxonomy): Bacteria > Bacillati > Actinomycetota > Actinomycetes > Mycobacteriales > Gordoniaceae > Gordonia > Gordonia crocea. The sequence goes on along the minus strand of NZ_BJOU01000001.1, from coordinate 956,747 downwards.
TCGGATCCGGCGGGTCGCTGTCCCCGCGCGGCGACTGGCGCTCGCCCTCGGATGCCTCGATTGCGGCGTGGCTGCAGGATCTGGACTGATCGGCTCGTCGACCGCGGGGAGTCAGATCGGCAGGTCGTTGGCCACCGTGAGGAACTCCGAGCGCGACCCCGGTTTGTTGTCGGAATGGGCGATGCCGATGACGACCAGGGACAATTTCGGATCGTCGAACTTCAGGTAGCCCTCGTTCGTCGAACCCAACCAGAAACCGGAGCCGTGGTTCCAGCGCAACGCTTGCGAATCACGGATGACCTTGCTCATGTAGCCGTCAACGGCATCTTTCGACGTGAACCACATCGTGTGCAGCGAGAGCACCATGTCCGCCGCACAGATCAACCGGTATCGCATGCCGAGCGACCCGGCGCCGTGCTCGGACGGCCCCAATTCGTTCCTACCCGGGCGGATCTGCCAGTTGCAGCGCAGGCCCCGCCATTGTGCTTCGGTTTTGGGCGCCGGGGGCAGCAGCTTGGGGAAGAGTGCGACCAGGGGGGCACCGACCCCCCACCCCTCGCCCGCCTCGGTGGTGCGGGGTTCGCTCAGCGCCGACGATACGCCGCGCGCGATCGCCTGCACCCGATAGGTCTGCCGGCCCTTCGTGACGGTCACGTCGGTGCCGTGGGGCTCGGCACCCGCGTAGACAACCTCGTCGCCACGCAGCAACAGGTAACGGTCGGCGCCCGTGACCGATTGCCATTTCGCACTGACGTTGCCGACCCCGACGGTCAGTTCGAGTCCGGTCGGCGCGGCCGGCGCCGAGCCGCCCGGCGACAGAAAGCGGACACCGCCATAGGCGACGAGCGCCGTCACGAGTGCGGCGGCGAGGAGGGCGACGGTCCGCCAGGAGAACCGGGGCTTCACATCGGCAACCTTCCCGCCATCCGCACGGCGTCGTCGGCGGTGCCCGTGGCGACGCATATCTCGATAGCCGTCAGCGCGCGCTTGGGCATGTCGAATTCGATTCCGGCGCACTGTTTCTGGTTCATCGCATACTTGTAGACCTGACCGCGGTTGCCCTGCGCGGACGTGAAAGGACGCGCCGGCGCACCCATGAAGATCCGCCTCTTCGCATCGGCGAACCCCGCCGGATCCTGGGGAAAACCGTAGATGGTGAAGGAATAGACGACAGTCCGATCATCCATCTTCTGGCACGTGATGGTCTGTTGCGACGTGGTGTCGAAGAAGATCGACGCGTTCGCCCAGCAACCGACTTGATCAAAGCCGTTGCTGCTCAAGGGGGAGGCCGGTACGAGGTCCGGGTAGAGATCGGCGATCCACTGCGCCTGGCGCCAACTCGCGAACACCGTCGTCGGGGCGGACTTCAGCGAGAAGCGCGATCCGGCGGCCTCCCGGCTGCGCGCCGCGACCGAGTACTGGTAGACGCCCGGTAGCGGCAGCGGGTCGTTGAAGGTGGTGGCCGGACCCGCGTACACCTCGGTGTCGTTGCGCTTGACCACGTATTCGGTCGCGCCCTCGATCGGCTGCCAACTCACCTCGACCGCATACTTCGTGACGGTGGTGTCGGGCCGGTCCGGGCTGGCCAGCATCCCCGCCGAGTTCTGCACCCAACCGACCAAGCCGCCGACGAGCGCCGCGACCGACACCACGGCGGCCACGACTGCGGCGCGGCGCGCGGTGGACGGTCGGCGGGGCGGTGCCGTCAGTCCGTTCGGGGTCGGCAGTCCGTGCGGGGTCGGCGGGCCGGGCGGGGGCCAGCTCGGCGGCGGCACCGCGCCCGGTGGTGGCGACATCATCGGGGGCAGTGACCGCGGGGACACGGGGCCGACCTGCTGCGGCGGCGGCGGAATCGGCGATCCGATCAGCGTCCGGGCCGCGTCGGTTGCCGCGTCAGTGGTCATGGCGGCCACCAGCGCCCGCGCGAAGTCGCCGGCGGAGCGATAGCGCTGGGCGGGATCCTTCGCCATCGCCGTGGCCAGCACCAGGTCCACCTCAGGTGGCAGGCCGCGGTTGCGCTCGTGGGCCGACGGCACCGGGGCGAACAGGTGGGCGGACATGACACCGCTGATGCTGTCGGCGGTGTACGGCGGTGCGCCAGTCAGCAGTTCAAAGGTCGTGGCGGCGAGGGAGTACACGTCGCTGCGGGCGTCGACGGCGCCGGCGTTGATCTGCTCCGGCGAGGAATACCGCATCGTCCCGACCGTGAGGCCGGTCCCGGTCAGCCCGCCGCCGTCTTCGATGGCGCGGGCGATACCGAAGTCGCCGAGCTTGATCGCGCCGGCGTCGCCCGGGGTGAGCAGGATGTTGGCCGGTTTGACGTCGCGATGGGTCAGTCCGTGCCGGTGGGCCGCGTCGAGCCCGGCGGCAACGCCGGTGACGATCGCGATGACCTGGTCGCGGTCCAGGCCGCCGGGATGCCCGGCCAACAGTTGGGCCGCGTCGGTCCCGGGCACCCACTCCATGGCGATCCACAGCGAATCACCGATTTCGCCGCGGTCGTACACGCGCACGATGTTGGGATGGGCGATGGGGGCGATCAGGTCGGCCTCGCGCTCGAACCGGGTGCGCACGGCGTCGTCCGCGAGATGCGCCGCGCGCAGGACCTTGACCGCATCCGTGCGCGGCAGACGGGGATGTTGGGCCCGATAGACCTCGCCCATCCCGCCCGCGCCGAGAACGCTGACCACGCGGTAACCCGCGATGTCATCGCCCACCTGGTACACGTCGATCCCCCTCACGCCCGGTCCGACTCTCCTCCGGGTCCCAGAGCCATTGTCCGATACGATGCAGCAATGGCGCCAACCAGCCCGGACCCACGGTTCACCGCGGAGGAGCTCGACGAGGCCTTCGCCGGCTTCCAGGCCACCGTCGCCGAGGTCGCCCAGACCCGCGACTGGGACAAGTGGGCCGACCAGTTCACCGTCGACGCCGACTACGTCGAACATGCCATGGGCATCATGAAGGGCCGCGAAGAAATCCGCCGGTGGGTCACCAAGACGATGCACGCGTTTCCCGGCAGCCACATGACCGGCTACCCGTCGCTGTGGCACGTCGTGGACCCGTCGACGTCGCGCGTGATCTGCGAAATCGACAACCCGATGCGCGACCCCGGCGACGGTTCGGTCATCACCGCGACCAACATCACGATCCTCACCTACGCCGGCGACGGCCTGTGGAGTAAAGAAGAAGACGTCTACAACCCGCTCCTGTTCGGCCAGGCGGCGATGAAATGGTGCCGAAAGGCCGCTGAACTCGGCACCATCGACGAGCCCGCGCAACAGTGGATGGACACCGTCGGGCCCATGTTCGACCGCCGCTGACCCGTCGAATTTCATCGAGTGACCCACACCTCTGGTGACTTGGGCCGATGCTGGTCGTAACGTACGCTGGACCGTGAACGTTTGAAGTACACGTCCGGGCCGGTGCTCGGGCGACCCCAAATGCATTCGGAGGATCTGACCATGGCACGCGCCCTTACGCAGCTCGAGCTTCTGCGAGAACTCGCCCCGGTCGCCGAAGACAACGTCAACCGGCACCTCAAGCATGCGCGGAACTGGAACCCGCACGACTACATCCCCTGGGACGAGGGCGAGAACTACGCCGCCCTCGGCGGCCGGGATTACGACCCCGAGCAGTCGCAGCTCGACGAGGTCGCCAAGGCCGCCATGATCACCAACCTGCTCACCGAGGACAACCTGCCGTCCTACCACCGCGTGATCGCCGACAACTTCTCGATGGACTCCGCCTGGGGCCACTGGGTGGGCCGGTGGACTGCCGAGGAGAACCGCCACGGCATCGTGATGCGCGACTACCTCGTCGTGACCCGCGGCGTCGACCCGGTCGCCCTCGAAGAGGCCCGGATGATCCACATGACCAACGGGTATGACCCGGTGCTGGTCGCCGCCGACCGCATGGAGGACCTGGTCAACGAGTACGGCGACCTCGACGAGGTCGGCCTGCTGCACTCGGTCGCCTACGTGACCTTCCAGGAGCTGGCCACCCGCGTCAGCCACCGCAACACCGGCAAGGCCTGTAACGACCCGATCGCCGACCGCATGCTCCAGCGCATCGCCGCCGACGAGAACCTGCACATGGTCTTCTACCGCAACATCTGTGGCGCCGGCATGGATCTCGCGCCGGACCAGACCCTGCGCGCCGTCACCGACATCGTCACCAACTTCCAGATGCCGGGTTCGGGTATGCCGAACTTCCGCCGTCACGGCGTGCTGATGGCCAAGCACGGCATCTACGACCTGCGCCAGCACTACGAAGAGGTCGTCATGCCGGTCCTGCGCAAGTGGGACGTCTTCAACCGCACCGACTTCACCCCGGAGGGCGAGAAGACCCGCGACGAGCTCGCCGCCTTCCTGGAGCAGCTGGACAAGGACGCCACGCGCTTCGAGGAGATGCGTGACCGCGCCCTGGCCCGCGAGGCCGCCAAGCGCGAGAAGCAGGCATCCTGACCGCCAGCTCTTCCACCAGAACCGACCTGCGGATCGGCCCGTTTCGGGTCGATCCGCCGGTGGTTTTGGCCCCGATGGCGGGGGTCACCAACCGCGCCTACCGGCGTCTGTGCCGCGAATTCGGCAGCCGCGACGCCATCTACGTGTGCGAGATGATCACCGCCCGCGCGATCGTCGAGCGCAACGAGAAGACGCTGCACATGATGAGCTTCGACGACGATGAGTCGCCGCGCTCGATGCAGCTCTACGGCGTCGACCCGGTCAACCTGGGCGAGGCGGTGCGGATCGTCGCCGGCGAGGGCTGGGCCGACCACATCGATCTGAACCTGGGCTGCCCGGTCCCCAAGGTCACCAAGCTCGGCGGCGGCGCCGCACTCCCCTACAAACGGGGACTGCTGGCGCGGATCGTCGAGGCCATGGTCGGCGCCGCCCAGCCCTACGGCGTGCCCGTCACCCTCAAGTTCCGCAAGGGGATCGACGACGACCACCTCACCTTCCTCGACACCGGCCGGATCGCCGAGGACGGCGGGGTGGCCGCCATCGCACTGCACGCCCGCACGGCGGCGCAACGCTATTCCGGGCAGGCCGATTGGAACGCGATCGCCGAGCTCAAGGAGGCCGTGACCTCGATCCCGGTCCTGGGCAACGGCGACATCTTCAGCGCCGACGACGCCGTGGCGATGATGGCCCAGACCGGCTGCGACGGCGTCGTCGTCGGGCGCGGCTGCCTGGGGCGGCCATGGCTGTTCGCCGAGCTCTCCGCGGCTTTGCGCGGCGAGCCGCTCCCCACCCCGCCGAACCTGGGCGAGGTGGGCGCGATCATGCACCGCCACGCGGTGCTGCTGGCCGAGCACCACGGCGAGGAACGGGGCCTGCGGGACCTGCGCAAACACATGGCCTGGTACCTGATGGGCTTTCCCGTCGGCGGCGATCTGCGCCGGTCTTTCGCCGCCGTCTCGACGGTTGCCGAACTCGACGGCCTCATCGCCCAGCTCGACCCCGTCGTGCCCTTCCCCGCCGACGCGGGCGGACCGCGCGGTCGCCAGGGTTCGCCGGGCAAGGTGTCGCTTCCCTACGGCTGGCTCGACGACCCGGAGGACACCACCGTGCCCCGGGGCGCCGACGTGATGCACTCCGGCGGATAACGGACTCGATCGCGTAACGCACTGGTGACACGGTGCTTTGGTTTGCGTCACAGTCCGAACGCGACACGGGAAGCTCTCAGGTGCCCTGAGTAGGATGGGAACCCGTTATGCGCCGTGCACCAGCCCCACCCGGGATGCGCGCGCCCAGCAGACCGTGAAGGAAAGCCGTTGAGCCAGCACTCGGACGACGGAAGGACCGGTGCGGCCCAATCGGCCGGACACGATCCCAACGTCTTGCGCGAACCCGCAGCGCGGGATCGGATTGTCCGTGGACGCTCCCGGCTGACCGTTCGCGAGTTGATGGAGCAGCTGGACGCCACGCCGCGCCAGGCCCAACCCTACGTCGACCCCAACCCCACCAACCAGTGGCTCGACCAGAGCAAACCGGTGTACCGCACCCTCGACGACGGCGGACCGATCTCCGAGGACGTGACCCAGCGGATCCCGCTGGTCCGCCGTCGCACCGACGTCCCGGTCGACCTGTCGGCCACCGCCACCAACCGGCGGGTCCGCACCGAATCCCGGCACCAGGCGCTGCAGAAGACCCCCGATCCCGTCGACCTCGTCGTCAAGAAGGGGCGCAGCCGGCGCGAGCTGATGGCCCGCGACGCCCGGGTCGCCGGCCGCGTCGCCGCCACCGCCGCCTGCATCGTGGCCCTGGTGGGTACCGGTACCGCGTGGGCGATGAACGGCTCGGTCAACAACTCGTGGCGCAACGTCAAGGCCATCGACACCAACGACGCGAACATCAAGGGCAAGACCGCCCAGTACGGCGACGAGAACTACCTCATCGTCGGGACCGACACCCGCGCCGGGAAGAACTCGAAGTTCGGCGCCGGTGACGCCACACTGACCGAGGGCGCGCGGTCGGACACCATCATCCTGATCAACATCCCCGCCAACCGCAGCCGCGTCGTGGCGGTGTCCTTCCCCCGCGACCTCGCGGTGAGCCACCCCGAGTGCGAGGGGTTCAACAACGACACCGGTGAATACACCGGCGAATACGTCGACGCGGCCGACAACGTGAAACTCAACTCGGTTTACGCGATCGGCGGGCCGAAATGCCTGGTCAAGACGATCACCAAGATCAGCGGGCTCAACATCAACCACTTCATCGGCATGGACTTCGTCGCCTTCCGCAAGATCGTGGACACCGTGGGCGGCGTCTACGTCTGCTCGACCACGCCTCTCTACGACTATGAGATCGGCACGGTCCTGCCCAAGGCCGGGCGCCAAAAGCTCAATGGGCGTAAGGCACTCAAGTACGTGCGCGCCCGCATGATCTCCACCGAGGGCAACGGCGACTACGGCCGCATCAAACGACAGCAGCTGTTCATGTCGTCGCTGCTGCGGTCCACGCTGTCGGGCAACGTGTTGTCCAACCCCGGCAAGCTCAACCGTGTCGCACGCACCTTTACCCGCAACAGCTATGTCGACAACGTCGACACCCAATCGCTGCTGGACCTCGCCGATTCGATGCGCGGCATCGACGCCGGCCGGGTCACCTTCATCACGATCCCGACGTCGGGAACCAGTGAAGACGGCCAGAACAACGAGTTGCCGCGCGACGACGACATCCAGGCCCTGTTCACCGCGATCATCGACGACGAGCCGCTCCCCGGCGAGAAGCCCAAGCCGAAGCCGAAGAAGACCGCCGACGCCACCAGTAACGCGGCCGCCCCGGAGGCGGCCACCCCGTCGCGGGTCAGCGCGCTGGCGATGACCCCGTCCAATGTCGGCGTGCGCATCCTCAACGGCACGAGCACCGCCGGGCTGGCCGGCCACGCCAGCGAGCAGCTGACGCCCGAGGGCTTCGAGGTCCGCGGTATCGCCGACTCCAGCCAGAAGGTCGACGCCACCGTGGTCCGCTACGGCCCCGGGCAGCGGGACTCGGCCGCGACGGTGGCGCGCATGTTCCCCGGCGCCAAGATCCAGCTGGACCGAACGGTGAAATCCGGCGTGGAACTGATCCTGGGATCGGACTACACGATGTCGACGTCGCTGAAGTCCTACGCCACCCCCGGCACCAAGATCTCTGCGGAGCAGCTCCCGCCGCGCAAGGTCGAGGCCAACCTGCCCAGCGACCTCACGGTGACCAACGCGGGCGACGCCACCTGCGAATAGGGCTCTGACGACCTCGAATCCCCCCATCACCAGTAGGGTGGGAATCATGCGAAGAAAGCCCAAGACCAGCGCCTACCAGGAACAGGTGGAAGCGCTCAACGGCATTCTGGGTGAAATGTGCGATCTGGCAGGCGTCGCGATGGATCTCGCAACGCAGGCGCTGCTGCACGCGAACCTGCCCGTCGCCGAGCAGGTGATCACCGATCACGACCGGATGTTGGAGATGTCGGCCAAGGCCGAGAAGCAGGCCTTCGCCCTCCTCTCCCAGCAGGCTCCCAAGCCCGCCGATTTGCGCGCCACGGTGACCGGATTCCAGATCGTCGCCGACGTCGACCGGATGGGCGCCCTCGCCCTGCACGTCGCCAAAACCGCCCGGCGCCGGCATCCGAACAAGACCCTCCCCGAGGAGGTCGACGGCTATTTTGCCGAGATGGGCCGCCTCGCGGTGAAACTCGCACACGCCGCGCGCGAGGTCCTCGAATCCCAAGACCCCCAGGACGCCCTCCAACTTGAGGAGGACGACGACGCGATGGACGATCTGCACCGTCACCTCTTCTCGGTCCTGATGGACCGCGAGTGGAAGCACGGAGTGGAATCCGCCGTCGACGTGACCCTGCTGGGCCGCTATTACGAGCGGTTCGCCGACCACGCGGTGCTCATCGGCCGCCGCGTGGTCTTCCAGACCACGGGGATGACGCCACAGCAGCTGATTGAAACGACCTAGCCGCGGTCAGCGCCCATAGGCGACATCGGCCCGGTAACGCTCGAATCCCAGAGTCGAGTAGGTGTGCAGGGCGGCGGTGTTGTCCCCCTCCACGTAAAGGTTGACCGTCGGCACTCGGTCGGCCAGGTAGTACAGGCCGGCCAGCGTGACCAACTGCCCGAGGCCGCGGCCCTGCGCCGACGGGTCGACGCCCACGATGTACACCTCGCCGAGGTCCGGGCCGTGGATCTTGGTCCAGTGAAAGCCCAGCAACGTCGCCTCGGCCGTCCCCGCCTCCCAGGCCAGGAACAGCCCCGCCGGGTCGAACCAGTCGGCCGATAGCCGGGCCGCGAGCTGTTCGAGCGTCCACCCGCCCTGCTCGGGATGCCAATCGAATGCGGCGTTGTTGACCCGCAGGATCTCCGCGTCGTCGTCGTGGTCGCGATAGGTCCGCAAGGTGATGTCGGCGCGCACCGGCATCACCGGCAGCGGATGGTCGGGCCCGAGCGGGCGGCGCAGTTGCAGCAACTCGCGGCGCGCCACCAGTCCGGACCGTGCCGCGACGGCGCGCGCCGCGGGTAGATCGCCGTGGGCCCACAAACGGGTGTCCGGGCCGCCCGCCGCCACCGCGCGGCCGACCAGTTCGGCGCCGATGCCGCGTCCCCGGGCCGATGGCGCGACGACCACCTCGGCCGACGCGGGCTGGTCGTCGCGACCGGGAAGCACCGAGGCGTAGCCGACCGGAATCTGCTCGTGCGTCGCAATAATGTGGGTCACCGCGGGGGTGGCGCGCTCCAGGGCGGCTACCGGCGCCTCCCCCAGCGCCTCCACCCCGTCGACGGCCAGCGCATCGTCGAGCAGGGCGAGGACGGCCCGCCGCTCGTCGGCGGACAGCATCGGCGGTTGCGAATACTCGGTCACCTTCGACCTCCGGTCGCGACCGCGGCTCGGGTCACACGGTCTGTGGGTCGAGTATGTCATCGGCCGCGGCACCGCCGTCGACCTCGTCGTCGGAATCGCGCCCCCGGTTGGGGCGGACCGCCTTGTACCCGACGTTGCGCACCGTTCCGATGAGCGCTTCGTGGTCGGGCCCGAGCTTGGCGCGCAGGCGCCGCACGTGCACGTCGACGGTCCGGGTGCCGCCGAAGTAGTCGTAGCCCCACACCTCGTGGAGCAACTGGGCGCGGGTGAAGACCCGGCCCACATGGGCGACAAGGTATTTGAGGAGTTCGAACTCCTTGTACGTCAGGTCCATCGGCTTGCCGCGCAGCCGGGCCGTATAGGTCTCCTCGTCGATCGTGACCTCGCCGAGGGTCAGCGTCGTGCCGCCCTCGTCTTGGCGCGGGGCGACTCGGCGCGCGGTCAGCATGCGCAGCCGGGCGTCGAGTTCGGCCGGCCCGATACCGGCGAGGAGGAACTCGTCGAGGTTCCACTCACCGTTGACGGCGATTAGCCCGCCTTCGGTCAGCACGGCCACCACGGGGACCGACGCGGTGCTGGCCAACAGCCGGCAGAGGTTGCGCGCGGCGGCGAGATCGGTGCGCGCGTCGACGAGTACGGCGTCGGCGGACTCGGTGGTCAACAGTGCCGAGACATCGGCGGGGGCGTCCCGGACGGTATGCGCCAACAGGGATAGGGAGGGCAGGACCGAGCCAGGGTCAGGGTGAGAGGTCAGGAGCAACAGGTCCATCGCGCACTCCGCATCTGGGGTCTGGTCGCGAGGCCTTGCTCGGCTGCGACGGCGGTCAGGGCGTCGGAATAAGACGCCAGCACTGACAACGTCGGCAGCGGTAACAAGTGTAAGAATAACGCTGATGACACCCCCAGTTCACATCGCGGACTCGCGACGCCGACTCCGACGCGTCGCGATTGCCTCATTTGCGCTGTTCATTGCGGCAATCGCGGCCTTGGTGACTGTCGACACCCTGCGTGGCGCCCGCAGCGAACAGGGGCTGGCCAGGGCGCTGCTCGCCTCCCCGCGAATCGCCTACGAGCCCGAGGTGACCCTCGCCGGGTTCCCCTTCTCGCGCTCGGCCGCGCGCGGCGATTTCCCCGGGTTGGTGATCACCGCCCGCGGCGTGGCCATCGACGCCCCACCCGCGCTGCACGGCGTCCCGCAGACCTGTGCCACCACGCCGTGCCACGCCGAACTCGGGGTGCGGGCCTCGTCGGTGCGCACCGACTCGGGCCGCGGGTGGCACGGCAACACCCCCATCGCGCTGACCGGCGTCGAGGCGTACGCGAAACTCGACTCGGTGAACCTGGGCCGCATGCTCGACATCACCGACCTGACCATCAACACCCCCGCGCCACCCGACCGGGCCGGCGGCGGCGGCCCCGGCGACGGCCTGCTGGAGCGGACGTCGGGGGTTTTGCTCACCGGGACCGTATCGCTGCCGCCGCGGTACCCGAGTCCGCGCACCGACGGCCGTTTCCCACCGTCTGCCCACGGGTTCGTCGGGACTCGCGCCAAGGTCAGCGTCACCGTCGACCTGTCGGTCGTCGACGGTGAGCTGGTCATCGTCGCCACCGGGTTCTATCCCGGACCAGAGGAGCACGCCGACGACGACGTGCCCGCCGACCTGCAGCGCGCCGTCCTCGACCGGTTCAGTGCGCGGGTGCCCTTTCCCCGACTGCCGTGGGGAGTGCGGCCGACCAAGGCGAACAGCGCCGGTAGCGACATCCTGGTGAGCGGGAAGGTCGGATCGATGACGGTCGCGCCGGACCGGTTCTGACGATCGCCGCACACTGTTGTATGGTCGTTGGCATGCAATCAGGCCGAGAGCTCATGCTCACTCGCCGCTACGCGATCGACTTCTGTCGTTTCGCGGCCTGTTGCTGTCGCTAGACGGTGGTCGCCTCGCGCCTCCACCTGACGATGGCGGCAGCGGATTCTTCTGAGACTTCTCGTTCCCCACACCCGTGACCGGGTTGATCGGCACGGCCGTCATCACCTCGCGGAACCCCGGTTCCACACCCCCCCCCGATTGTTTGTCCACCTGTGAAAGGGAAAACCATGGCACGCACCGACGTCCTGGTCAGCGCCGACTGGGCTGAGCAGAACCTCAACACCGACAAGGTCGTCTTCGTCGAGGTCGACGAGGACACCTCCGCTTACGACGGCGGGCACATCCCCGGCGCCATCAAGCTCGACTGGAAGGAAGACCTGCAGGACGGCGTCCGTCGCGACTTCGTCGACGCAGACCGCTTCTCCGCACTCCTGTCCGAGCGCGGCATCGCCAACGACGACACCGTCGTGCTTTACGGCGGCAACAACAACTGGTTCGCCGCCTACGCGTACTGGTACTTCAAGCTCTACGGCCATCAGGACGTGAAGCTCATCGACGGCGGCCGCAAGAAGTGGGAGCTCGACGGCCGCCCGCTGAACGCGGATGCAGTGACCCGCCCGGCCACGCAGTACCAGGCCAAGGCCGCAGACAACTCGATCCGCGCCTTCCGCGACGAGGTAATCGCGGCCATCGGGACCAAGAACCTCGTCGATGTCCGCAGCCCAGACGAGTTCAGTGGCAAGATCCTGGCGCCGGCCCACCTCCCGCAGGAGCAGGCCCAGCAGCGCGGCCACGTCCCCGGCGCGATCAACATCCCGTGGTCGACCACCGCCAACGAGGATGGCACCTTCAAGACCGATGAAGAGCTCGCCACCCTCTACGACGAGAAGGGCTTCGACGACAGCCGCGAGACCATCGCCTACTGCCGCATCGGCGAGCGCTCGAGCCACACCTGGTTCGTCCTCACTGAGCTGCTCGGCAAGAAGAACGTCAAGAACTACGACGGCAGCTGGGTCGAGTACGGATCACTCGTCGGCGCGCCGGTCGAGCTCGGAGAGGGCAAGTAGCCATGTGTGCAGCACCCAAGCAGGGCCAGCAGTTGCCGGCCGGGGTCGACGTGGAGAAGGAGACCGTCCTGACCGGGCAGGTCACCGACGCCGGCGGCACCCCGGTTCCGGGCGCCTTCGTGCGTCTGCTCGACTCGACCGGTGAGTTCACCGCCGAGGTCGTGACCAGCGGAACCGGCGACTTCCGCTTCTTCGCTGCGCCTGGCACGTGGACGATCCGCGCGCTCAGCTCCGTCGGCAACGGCGATGTCATCGTCACGCCGGAGGGCCCGGGCGTTCACTCGAACACCATCACGGTCGCCAAGTAACGCGCAGCGCAGGTCCAACGCAACGGGACAGGGTCCACCACGTTTTCGTGGTGGACCCTGTCCCTTGTTGTTGGATCTGTCGGTGTCCGATCAGCTGACCATCTTCAGCCCGACCACGCACCCGACGATCCCGAGGATCAACAGGATTCGCACCGCCGAGGCGGGCTCGCTGCCGGTGACCATCGCGTAGGCCACCGTGAGCGCCGCACCGATCGCCACCCATACCGCGTAACTGGTTCCGGTGGGCAGCGTGCGCATCGCATAGGCGAGCCCGCCCATGGACGCGATGAGCGCGACGACGAACAGGATCGTCGGTCCCACTCGGTGCAACCCCTCCGAGCGCCCCAGGGCGGACGCCCACACGGCTTCGAAGACTCCGGAAACGATCAAGACCAGCCAGGCCATCGCACACCTCGTCAACGCCGTCTTGTCGCTGGCCGGGTACGGCGCCCCTCGTCCGGTGTCGATTACCGACCGTTCAACCCTACCTCTCGCCGACTGGGCCCCGTTTCCCGCCGACTGGGCCCCGTTTCCCGCCGAGTGGGCCCCGTTTCCCGCCGAGTGGGCCCCGTTTCCCGCCGACTGGGCCCATGGCGCCGGTACGCTGCGCCACCATGAGCGTTCTCGTCGAGCACGACGGCCCCGTCACGACGATCAGCCTGGCGCGCCCCGAGGTGCGCAACGCCGTCGACGGTCCCACCGCAACCGCCCTGGCCGACGCTCTGCGAGGCTTTGAGGCCGACGACGACGCCGCGGTCGCCGTGCTGACCGGAACCGGCGGCACCTTCTGCGCGGGAGCCGACCTCACCGCCGTCGCCGAGGGAGGGTCACGGGCGAACCAACTCTCCGACGACGGCGACGCACCGATGGGCCCGAGTCGGATGCACCTGTCCAAACCCCTGATCGCGGCGATTGAGGGCTACGCCCTCGCGGGCGGCCTCGAACTCGCCCTCCTCGCCGACCTGCGGGTGATGGCCGACGACGGGGTCCTCGGAGTCTTCTGCCGCCGGTTCGGCGTCCCGCTGATCGACGGAGGCACGGTGCGACTCCCGCGCATCGTCGGGCACGGCCGCGCACTCGACCTCATTCTCACCGGTCGTCCCGTCTACGCCGACGAGGCGCTGAGCATGGGACTGGTCAACCGCGTCGTCCGCACCGGCACCGCACTCGCGCAAGCGCACGCACTCGCCCACGAGCTCGCCGCCTTCCCCCAGACCTGTCTGCGCGCCGATCGCGCCAGCGCATACGGGCAGTGGGACCTCGAGGTCGACGCCGCGATGCGCGCCGAGTTCCGCGGCGGCATGGAGGTCGTCGCCAGCGGGGAGACCGTCGACGGGGCCAAGCGATTCCACGACGGCAGCGGCCGACACGGGACGTTCTGACTTCAGCGCAGCGCGGGAAACGCTCGAGCCACCAGCTCGCGGGTGTCGGCTGTCGCGTCCACGGAACCGTGCACGCCGGCAAAGGCAATGCCCTCCAACACGGCGAGCAACCGCCGCGAATCACCGTCGGGATCGGGTGACCCGCGGCCAGCCATCAGGTCGCGAGCGGCGTCGGCCGAGAAGAGACATCCGACGAGGAGTTGGCGCGTTGGACCCGAGACGGTCGGGTCGAGGAGCAGCGCCTGCCGCGCCAACACCTCGCGACGGCGGTTCCCGACCAGATCGGCCAGGTAGTCGGTGATCACGTCGAGGACGCCGTCGACTCCGGTGGACACACGGGCGAACTCCTCTCGGGACCGCTCCACCAACCGAGCCGCCGCGGCGCCGACCAGCGCTTCCCGGGTCCTGAAATAGTACGACGACGACCCCTTGGGGAGCCCGAGTTCACGATCGACGCCGTGGTGGGTGACGGCGTGGTTGCCGCCGGCGGCGGCGAGACCGATCGCGGCGTCGGCGATGAGTGAACGACGATCCTGACGAGGCACAACTCACAGTGTATCCACAAGCTCTATAATTGTAGAGTCAGGTCATGCGCAGCCTCCGCCGCCGTCAACGGCCCACCGTCACCGCCGACGCGCTGATCGCCGTCGTGGAACGCTCCGGATTCTCGCCCGACCCTGCCCAGCGCGCGGCCTGCGCCGCGCTCGCCGAGGACCGCAACACCTACCTCGTCGGCCCCGCCGGGCGCGGCAAGACGGCGCTGCTCGACGCCTATGTCGCCTCACTCCCAGCGGGCACCGCCGTCCGCGCCCATTGGCACGAGTTCATCCGCGACCTCCATGTACTGATCGGCGCCCATGGTGGACTCGACCCCGCGCTCGAGGCATTCCTCGGGTCGGCCGCCGTCCTCTGCTTCGACGAGCTCCACGTCGACGACCCGGCCGACGGCATCTTCCTGCGCGAGCTGATCGAGCGGGTCGGCACCCGTGGTATCCGCCTCGTGGTCACCTCGAACGACACCCCCGACGCGTTGATGCCGAATCCGCTGTTTCACGAAACCTTCCTTCCCACAATCGAATTCATCAAACACACCTGCAGCGTCGTCGAACTGGACTCCGGGATCGACTACCGCTCGCTGAGCACACATCGGATCGGCTTCGACACCGGCCGTTGGCTCTGCCCGCCGCCCGGGCCGCCTCACCGGCCTACCCGCACCGTCACCGTCGGCAGTCGCTCGCTGCCGGCCTGGGCGGCCGACGACAACCATCTCGGCGTCGGTTTCGACGACATCTGCGGCCGGCCGCTCGGCGCCACCGACTATCTCGCCCTCGCCCGCTCCCACCGCACCTGGACCATCAGCGACGTGCCCGACCTCACCGAGGCCGACCGAGAGGCCGCCCAGCGCTTCGTCCACCTCGTCGACGTCCTCTACGACCAGGCGGTTCCGACGACCATCACCAGCACCGTCCCCCGCGAGCGGTTCGCCCGCGCCGGACGGTTGCCGACCGGCGCCGCGCGGATGCGCAGCCGACTGTCAACACTGCGCTGAGTGACTCCGGTCGCCTTCTCCGCACCCACACCTTCGGCACCATCGTCACCGGCTAGACTCGACTCCGTGGAACATTTCTTTACCGCGCTGCTGGTCCTGTGCTCGATCCTGATCACCTGGTTCGGCATCTACGCGATCTACCGCCTGATCAACGACGAGTCGTGACCCGGTCGGGTAACGAGGCGATCGACGCCGCCGCTGCGATCGCCGACACCACCCGCTCACGCAATCTGCCGACGTGGGGCGATCTTCCGCTGCCTGCTGACACGGCCAACCTGCGCGAGGGCGCCGACCTCAATTCCGGTCTCCTCGCGCTCCTTCCGATGGTCGGCGTGTGGCGCGGCGAGGGTGTCGGTCATGGTCTCGGCGACGACGGGGCCGACCTGAGTTTCGCCGAGCAGATCATCGTCAGCCACGACGGCCAGAACTTCCTCAATTGGCAAACCCGGTCGTGGACGATCAACGCCCGCGGCGAGTTCATCGCCCCGTTGTTCCGCGAAAGCGGATTCTGGCGCATCAGCGAGGACGACTCGATCGAACTCCTCGTCGCACATGCGGAAGGCTCGATCGAACTCTTCTACGGGAAGCCGCTCTCGCAGACCGCGTGGGAAGTCGCCACCGATGCACTCGTGAGTTCGGCGACCGCGCCCAAGCTCCACGGCGCCAAGCGCCTCTACGGAATCGCCGAGGACGGCGCTTTCGCCTACGTGGAAGAACGACTCGTCGACGGGGAGCTCTCCCCTCGACTGTCTGCCAAGCTCGACCGCTACGCCGGCTAGGGCCCACTCGACGGAATCGAGGGCCCAGTCGGCGGATTTGAGGGCCCACTCGGCGGAGATCAGGGCCCAGTCGGCGAAGAGGTCAGGGGCGACAACTCGAGGTCGGCGTCGATGCCCTCGGGCAAATGGTGCGTCACCACGACGACGATCCGCGTCGGCCCGAACAGATCGCCCAACGCAGCGCGCAACAGGTCCGCGGAGTCCTCGGCGTCGAGGTGTTCGGTCGGCTCGTCGAGCAAGACCACCGGCGAGGTGTTGAGCAGGGCCCGCGCCAGCAACAACCGCCGCCGCTGACCGCCCGACACCGCCGCCGCGCCACCGTCGAACGTCGTCTCCAGCCCGTCGGGCAAGCCGGCCAACCACTCCCCCAAGCCGACCGTGTCCAGCGCGTCGCGCATCTCCGCCTCGGTCGCATCACCGCGCCCGACGAGCAGGTTCTCCCGCACCGACGTCGCAAACAGATGGGCGTCCTCGGCGCAGTACAGCGTCGCCGCCGCCAGATCGACGTCCTCGTCATCGAGGCCCCGGGTGACCACCGCCCCCGACCGGGGTGCCAACAACCCGGCCAGTGTGAGCAGCAGCGTCGACTTCCCGACGCCACTCGCACCGACAACGGCGATCCGCCCACCCGGCTCGATCACCGCATCCAGGGGGCCGCCCAACACCGCACCGTCGCGCCAACCCCATTCCAGCCCGTCGACGACGAGCCGCACCGGGTCGCGGTGGCGCGGCACATCGGCGGCCTCGGCCGACTCCTGTGACCAGGTCACCGGATCGCCGACGAGGTCCAACACCCGCTGTGCCGCGGCGCGGCTGTGCTGCCACGCCACCCCGGCCGACGCCAGCGGGGTGATCGTGTCGAAGGCCGAGAGTCCCACCAGGATGAGCACCCCGAGCCGCATCGGGCTCGGATCGCCGCCGCTGGCGAGCGAGACGGCGATGAGGCAGGCCGCGACGACCGTCAGCCCCATCCCCAGCGGGGTCGCGGCGGCGGCGAGCGCTTGGAGCCGTGCGCCCCGATCGGCGGCGTCGGCGACCCGGTCCTGCGCCGTCGCGACCTCGTCGAGCACGGCCTCGCGGCGCCCGGCCACGGCGAGCTCGGCACCGTGGTCGAGCACCAACATCGTCGCGTCGGCCACCTGGGCACGGCCCACCACCGCGGCGTCGGCGACGTCGGCCGCCCCGCGCGCCGCCAGGACCGGCGCAGCCACCCCGGCCGCAATCAACGCGACGGCCAGCACCACCGCGGCGATCGGTGCGACGACGGCCATGATCGCCACCGCGACCACCCCGGTGACGGCGGCGACGGCGACGGGCAGCACCGCGCGCACGAGGGCGTCGCCGATCTCGTCGACATCGGCCCCCGTGCGGGCGAGCAGGTCGCCGCGCCGGATGGACACCGTGGCCGCGGCATTCCCGTTCGCCAGGGCCAGGTACACCTTCTCCCGCGCGGTGGACATCGCGCGCAGGGCGACGTCGTGGATCGCCAACCGCTCCAGATAGCGGAACAACCCGCGGGTGATGCCGAGCAGCCGCACCGCCGTGATCGCGATGGACAGCGCGAGGATCGGCGGTTGCTGCCAGGCGCGGGTGATCAGCCATGCGGACAGCGCCGCGAGGCCGAGCGCGCTCAGCGATCCGCCGACCCCGTAGGCCAGCGACAGCGCCATCCCGCGGCGCCGGATATCCAGGGCCCGCAACACCCGCCACACGGGATCGCCGGTCATGGCGCCACCGCCGCCACGTCGACGACCCGGTCGGCCACCGCGAACCACTCCGGATGGTGCGCGGCGACGATGACCGTCGCCCCGGCCCGGGCCCGCGCGACCACGGCATCGATCACCCTGGCCCGGGCCTGGGCGTCGAGGTGGGCGGTCGGCTCGTCGAGGATGACGACGGGGACGTCGCGCGCGAGTGTCCGGGTCAGCGCCAGTCGTTGTTGCTGCCCAGTCGACAACCCGGCCGCAGCCTGATCGTCCGCGCCCTGACCGTTACCGCCCGGATCGCCGGCGAACCGCTCGGCGGCCACCCGGTCCCATCCGGTGGCGCTGGCCGCGGCGGCCAGCGCAGCCGGGTCCAACCGGCCGTAGAGGTCGAGGTTCTCCGCGATCGTGCCCGGCACGATCGCCGGGTGTTGCGGCAACCAGGCGATCTGCGGCTGACAGGCGGCACGTTGCGCCCGGGGCAGGACCCGGTCGGCCACGACGACCGCCCCTTCGTCGAGGCGCACGAGCCCCAGCAGGGCGGCCAGCGCCGTCGACTTGCCCGACCCGTTCGGTCCGGCGAAAACGGTGACGGCGCCGGGGGCGCATTCCGCGTCGAGACCCCGGGGCGCCCATCCGTCGCGCGACCGCACGCCGAGTCCGACGAAACCGATCACCGCCCCCGCCAACGACACCGGGGCACCGGCGCCGCGCCGCTCGTCGGCACCATCGTCGTCGGTGTGTTCCAGCAGGCCGAAGGCCTCGCTCGTTGCGGCCACCCCGTCGGCCGAATCGTGGAAGGCGGCACCGACCTGCCGCAACGGACGGTAGGCCTCGGGGGCCAGGATCAACGCAAAGACCCCGGCGAACAACGACATCTCGCCGTAGACCAACCGCAACCCGATGCTGACCGCCACCAGCGCCACCGAGAGCGTCGCCATCAGTTCCAGCCACGCGCCGGAGAGGAAGGCGACGCGCAGCGTGCTCATCGTCGACCGCCGCCAGGAGGTGCCGAGGTCCTCCACCTGCTTGGCGGCGCCCTGCGCCCGGTGCAGCGCGCGCAGCGTCGGCAGACCGCTGGCGAGGTCGAGCAGCATCGACTGCTGGCGGGCGGTGGCATCGAGCTTCGCCTGGGTCCGGTCGCGAGTCATCAAGCCGATGAGGATCCCGAAGATGGGGATCAACGGGATTGTCGCCACGATCAGGGCGGCCGACACCAGGTCGGCGGTGGCGATCACGGCGATGACGATCGGGGTGAGCGTGGCCGCCAGGATGAGTGACGGCACGTAGCCCGACAGGTAGGGCCCCAAGGCGTCGAGGCCGCGCAACAGCACCGTCGACGCGCGGTCGCGCACCGCCACCACCTGTCGGGCATCGGTCCGAGCCGGATCGGTGAGGGCGTCGAGCACGTCGCCGCGCACCTCCCCGATCACCGACGATGCGGCCCGCTGCGCATACCGCTGCGAGGCGTAGGTGGTGATCACCTGGACCGCAAACCCGGCGACCAGTAGCACCAGGTGCCACCGGTACCCGCCCAGGGCGTCGGCCATCCCGGACCGCGGCGGATCGGTCACCAGCCCGGCGAGGATCGAGGCCGCCGCATACGCCACGACGATGACGGCCACCGTCGTGACCAGGCCCGCCCCCACCGTCACCGCCAGATAGCGCCGGGCCGACGGCGACAGGCGCAGCAGTCGCGGGTCGAGCGGGGCCCGACTGGTCGTGCTCACCCCCGCAGCGACGCCAGGCCGATGGACGGCGGGATGGCGTCAGCGGAGATCCGCTTGCGGAACACCCAGTACGACCAGCCCTGGTAGAGCAGGACGACCGGGGTGATGAGCACCGCGGCCCAGGTCATGATGACGAGCGTGTAGTGGCTCGACGACGTGTTCGCGATGGTCAGGCTGTAGGCCGGATCGGTCGTCGACGGCAGGACCGCCGGGTACAGGCACCCGAAGAGCGTCACGATCGTCATGATGATCGCGATGGACGTGGCGCCGAAGGCCCAGCCCTCGCGCTTGGTCCAGGTGAAGCCGATGGTCGCAATGGCCGCGACGGCGGCGATGAGGACCGGCACCCACGTCCACGACTTGCCGTGCGCGAGCTGCGTCCACAGCAGGAATGCCGCGGCGACGACCGTCATGACCACCGACAGCCGCGCCGCCCACGCGGTGGCCTCTTCGCGCAGGCCGTCGGCGGTCTTCAGCGCCAGGAAGACGGCACCGTGGGTGAGGAAGACCAGCAGCGTCGTCAGGCCGCCGAGGAGCGCATACGGGTTCAGCAGACCCCAGAACGACCCGGTGAACTGTGCGTCGGCATCGATCGGCAGGCCGCGCACCACGTTGGCGAAGGCGACGCCCCACAACAGCGCAGGGATCCAGGAACCGATGGCGATGCACCAGTCCCACACGCGGCGCCACTGTCCGTCGTTGATCTTGCCGCGCCACTCGATCGCACACACGCGCACGATGAGGGCCACCAGGATGATCAGCAGCGGGATGTAGAACGCGGTGAACATCGTCGCGTACCAGCCGCCGAAGGCGGCGAACATCGCGCCGCCGGCGGTCAGCAGCCACACCTCGTTGCCGTCCCACACCGGGCCGATCGTGTTGAGGATGGCACGGCGCTTGTTGTCGTCGCCGCGGCCGATCAGGCCCATCAGCATTCCGACGCCGAAGTCGAACCCCTCGAGCACGAAGTAGCCGGTGAACAGCACCGCGATAAGAATGAACCAGAACTCGGGCAATCCCATGATCGTCTCGTCTCCTCGTTGTCCGGATCAGTACGCGAACGACAGTTGTTTGTCGTCGTCGGAGGCGTCGAGCTTGCGCTCCTCCTCGCCCGGGGCGGCCGGCCCCTCACGGATGTAGCGGCGCTGCAGGGCGAACCACACGACACCCAGGGCGCCGTAGAGCAGCGTGAACACGATCAGCGAGCCCAGGACCACGCCCGCGGAGTTGTTCGACACGCCCTGCTGTACGAGCATCGACACCCGCAGCGGGTCGAGGTCGTCGACCCAGTTCGGCGCGACGATCCACGGCTGGCGGCCCATCTCGGTGAAGATCCACCCCGACGAGTTCGCCAGGAACGGCGCCGGGATCATCAACAGCGCGATGAAGGCGAACCGTCTCGATGTGACCACCCGCTTCTTCCGTGTGAGCCACAGCCCGCCGAAGGCGACGACCACCGACCCCAGCGCCCAGGTGATCATGGCGCGGAACGACCAGTAGGTGACGAACAGGTTGGGCGCGTAGTTCTGGCCGGCGTGGGCCGGATTGTCTTTGAACCTCTCGGCATACTGCTGCTGCAGTTCCTTGACGCCCTTCACCTCGGTGTCGAAGCGGTGGTCGGCGAGGAAGGACAGCATGCCGGGCACGGCGATGACGTGGGTGATGCTGTCGCAGTTGTTCTGCCGCCCGATGGACAGGATGGAGAAGGCCGCGCGGTGCTCGGTCTCGCACAGCGATTCGGCGGCGGCCATCTTCATCGGCTGCTGCTTGAACATGATCTGCGCCTGTATGTCGCCGGTGAGGAACAGGGCGACGCCGGCGGCCATGGTCAACCACAGCGCGAACCGGGTGACCGGGCGCCACATGGTGGCGGCGTCGTTGTCGAGTTGCTCGGGCGAGGCGTCGACGAGGCTCGGAGCGGTGGTCTCCTCGACCTCGGCGGCCTCCCCGGCGGCGGCGAGGCGCAGCTGGCGGGCCCGCCACGAGGCGCGCGCCATCCACCAGATCCCGATGGCCGCGACGAAGGTCGACGCGGTCAGCAGCGCGCCGGCGACGACGTGCGGGAAGGCGGCCAGGGTGGTGTTGTTGGTCAGCAGCGCGACGATGTTGTTCATCGCCGGGCGGTCGCGGCTGGTGTCCCACTCGACGCCGACCGGGTGCTGCATCCAGGAATTGGCCGCGATGATGAAGTACGCGGAGGCGTTGACGCCGAAGGCGACCATCCAGATGCACAACAGGTGGATACGACGACTCAACCGCCCCCAGCCGAAGACCCACAGACCGATGAAGGTGGATTCGGCGAAGAAGGCGACGAGGCCCTCCAGGGCCAGTGGCGCACCGAAGACGTCGGCGACGAACCGGCTGTATTCGCTCCAGTTCATCCCGAACTGGAACTCCTGCACGATGCCGGTGGCGACGCCGAGGGCGAAGTTGATCAGGAACAGCTTCCCGAAGAACTTGGTCGCGCGTAGCCAGGCCTCGTTTCCGGTGACGTGCCACACGGTTTGCATGACCGCGATCATCGGGGCCAGCCCGATCGTCAGGGGGACGAGAATGAAGTGGTAGACGGTGGTGATACCGAACTGCCACCGGGAAATGTCGACGACATCCATACGCTTGCCTCATCTGCTGGGCTGGAGCTGAAAAGCGGCTGTCTACTACCGTCGATAGTAGATGACTTCAACGTACGTTCGCTATGAAGTTGAAACAAGGGACTCCGGTCCCTCATCAGGGGTGTTGCTCGTCACGAATCCTCGGACAAGGGTGACGTTAAGCCGTCACCACGGCCCGCTGGGCCAGTTCGGCGAACTCGGCGGCCCCGCGAGCCGCATCCGCGTCGAGGGCGAGGTCCGTGTCGTCGATCCGGGTGACGCGGGCGGCGATCGTGACCGACGAGCACAGCCAGACCGAGTCGGCGGCCAGCAGATCGTCGGGGGTCAGCGGCTCCGTCCGGCACACCCAGCCCCGGGCCTGGGCCAGCGCAAAGATCGCGGCGACGGTGGTCCCGGGCAGGATGCCCGACTCCACCGGCGGCGTGCGCAGCTCCCGGTCGCGCACCGCGACGACGGTGGACCGCGGCCCTTCCAGCACCGCGCCGTCGGATGACAGGTAGACGACGTCGTCGAAACCGTGGGCGGCGGCATACCTCAACGCCGCCATGTTTGCGGCATAGCTGAGCGTCTTCACCCCGATCAACTGCCACGGCGCGCGCCCGGCGAAGTCCACCGGATAGCCCCGGTCCAGCAGGCAAACCCGTACCCCTCGCTCCCGCGCGTGCGCCGCGTTGGCGCCGACCGCGGTGATCATCACCAGCGCCGTGGCCGCGTCCGGCGACTGCGGCCCGGCCGGTGCCGATTCACGCCCGCGCGAGTAGACGAGCCGCATCAGCCCGTCGGCGTTCTCGTTGTCCTGCGCCCACGCCGCGACCGCCCCCTCGACCGCCGTCCGCCACGCCGCGACATCGGGTGCAGGCAGGTCCATCCGCGCCGCGCCCGTCGCGAACCGGTCGAGGTGGCGCTGCAGGTTGCATGCCCGGCCATCGCGGACCAGCAGCGTCTCGAAAATCCCATCACCCCGCACCACCGCCAGGTCGTCGGCGTGGATCTGCGGTTGCCGCGGGTCGCGGCGCCCGTGGTGGACGTCGAAAAGGACGGTGGTGACCATGGCGCAAGGCTATCTTGACGGGGACGGATCCGACGGGAGCAGCCATGACGGCGATACGACGATGGGCGGCCCGGTTGATCGTCGGCCTTGTTGCCGTGACGGCCTCGGCCGCGACCCTGACGGCATCCCCGACGACGGGCCACGCGAGTCCGGCCACCCCGTCGACCGACCCGTTCTACCGATCCCCCGGCAATCTGGCGGCCCACCGGCCAGGTGCGGTGCTGCGGACCAGGAGAGTCGCGCTGGTCATCGACGGCGTGCGGGCACCGGTCTCCTCAACCCAGGTGCTCTACCGCAGCACCGGCGAATTCGGCCAGCCGATCGTCGGTGTCACGACGGTGCTGCGCCCCGCCGCGGGCACCGCCGGTCTGATCTCCTTCCACATGGCCTACGACGCCCTCGGATCGCAGTGCGACCCGTCCTACACGCTGCGCGGCAACCATCCCAGCACCGCGGGGCGCTTGGAGCAGCTCGTCCTGTCCGGCTACCTCGCGCGCGGCTTTACCGTCACCGTTCCCGACTACGAGGGGACCGACCAGCAGTGGACGATCGGCCGCCAATCGGCGCAGCTGGCACTCGACGGGATCCGGGCGGCGCTGCGGATCACCCGGCTGCCCACGCGCACGCCGGTGGGCATGCTCGGCTACTCCGGCGGTTCGGTCCCCACCGAGTTCGGCGCCGAACTGGCGCCCGCCTATGCACCCGAGCTGTCCATCGTCGGGGCCGCGGCGGGTGGGCTCCCGGTCAATCTCGCCCACAACCTCGGATACGTCAGCGGCAGCCGCGAGTGGGCGGGCGTGATCCCGGCCCTCACCGAGGTGTACCGGCGCACCTACGGCCTCGACGTGACGTCGATGCTGTCGCCGCGCGGGATGGCCGCGATCGCCCGGGTCCGTACCGGTTGCATCGCCGAGTTCGCCGCGAAGTTCCCCGGCCTTACCAGCGCGGCCATGGTGCGCCCGCCCTACCGCGGCCTGCTCGACGTCGCAGCGGTGCGCGCGGCGATCAACCGCAACGTGATGGGCACCCTGGGCCGACCGCGCGTCCCGCTGCTCCTCGGCGTCGGGGCATCCGACCCGATCGGCGACGGGGTGATGATCACCGCCGACGTCGCCGCCCTCGCCCGCCGCTACTGCGCGACCGGGGTGCGGACCCGTTTCCTCCGATACGCGGGCCAGGGGCATGCCGAGGCGTTCCTCCCCTTCGAGCAGGACGCGGCCGCCTTCCTGGCCGCACGATTCCGCGGCGCGCCGACGCCGAGTTGTTCCACGTAGGCTGGAATCGTGAACCAGTCGGTCATCCTCAGCAGCCTCCTCGACGCGCAGACCGCCAGCGCGGTCGCCGAACCGGATGGGGCCTACGGCCACGGCCCGCAATCGCGCCGCGTCGCCTGGCACTACGGTGATCCCCTCGGCGAACAGCGCGCCGCGACCACCGGTGTGATCCTGGTGGACCGCTCCGACCGCGCCGTCCTCGAGATCTCCGGTGACGAGCGGTTGTCGTGGCTGCACACGATCTCCAGCCAGTTCGTCGCCGACCTGGCCGACCGTCACAGCGCCGAGAACCTCTCCCTCGATCTCAACGGGCGCATCGTCGAACATTTCGTCCTCACCGACATCGACGGTGTCACCTGGATCGACACCCCCGGGCCCCGCGGGCCCGAACTGGTCGACTTCCTCACCAAGATGGTCTTCTGGGCCAAGGCGGTACCCGCCGCCCGGCCGGACATGTGCGTCCTCACTCTCGTCGGCGACCTGACCCCCGCCCTCGCCGAGACGCTGGAGATCCCCACCCACGCGCAGGTCTACGACGCCGGCGACCTGCCCGAACTGCACCACGACGACGAGCCGCTCGGGTTTTGGCGGATCATGCCGCCGATCGGCGAGGGCCGCCGCCTGCCGGTCGTGGACCTGGTCGTCCCCGAATCCGAGGCCCCGCAACGCTGGCGGGCGCTCACCGAGGCCGGTGCGCGGCCCGCCGGTTCGTGGGCCTATCACGCCCACCGCATCGCCGCGCGGCGCCCGCTGGTCCACGTCGACACCGACGAGCGGGCGATCCCCCACGAGGTGCACTGGATCGGCACCCCCGCCGAGCAGGGCGCGGTGCACTTGGACAAGGGCTGCTACCGCGGCCAGGAGACCGTCGCCCGGGTGCACAACCTCGGCCGCTCCCCGCGGCGCCTGGTCCTGCTCCACCTCGACGGCAGCACCGACGCGCGCCCCGAGACCGGCGATCCGGTCACCGCGGGCGGACGGGCCGTCGGACGGATCGGCAGCGTCGTGGATCACTTCGAGTTCGGCCCCATCGCCCTCGCGCTGGTCAAGCGCAGTGTCGACGCGACCGCCGAATTGGTCGTGACCACCGGTGACCAGTCGGTCGCCGCCCGTATCGACCCCGATTCCATCGTCGCCGACGAGCATCGACAGGCCGGTCGGGAAGCGGTTGACCGGTTGCGAAACCGCTGAACAACGGCGGGCGAATCGCGTTGCGGTGCCCGATTCCCGCATTCGGGCCCCGTTCAGGCTAGACTGGGAGCCACGACAGATATTCCGACTGAAGCACGGGGCCGCCGCCATCGGATGGTGGCCGCCCCGGCAGTGTGCAAGGGGGTCCCAGATGGGCCGCGGCCGGGCAAAAGCCAAGCAGACGAAGGTTGCTCGTCAACTTAAGTACTCGACGCACCAAACCGACCTGGAGAGGCTGCAACGCGAGCTCTCCGGCAGCGACAACCCCCAGCCGGACCCGGTGGACGCCTGGTCCGACGAGGATGAATGGCGCCGCGCCTGACGCCGCGCGTCAGGCCGCACATCTGATCACCGGATAGACCCGGGCCGCACGGCCCGGGGTCAGCCATGCCCCGAGGTCCATCCCCGGACTCCCCTACCCCCCGTACAGACGGGCGGCCGGCTGTCAGAAGCGCGGGTGGTCGCCCAGCAGCTTCGCCTCGCCGGTCTTCGCTTTGGTGTTGCTACCGGACTTGACGGTTCCCAACACCCAGTTGTCGACGTGGCGCGCGGTCAAGACGGCCTGGGCTCGGTCGGTGTCCTCCGGAGCGACGATCGCCACCATCCCGACGCCCATGTTGAAGGTGCGCTCCATCTCTTCGCGGGCCACCCGGCCGCGCTGCGAGATGAGGGCGAAAATCGGCGCCGGCGACCAGCTCGACCGGTCCAGCTCGGCGACGACCCCGGGCGGCAGCACCCGCGACAGGTTGTCGGCCAACCCGCCGCCGGTGACGTGGGCGAAGGTCCGCACGTCGGCCTCGGCGATCAGCGCCAGACAGTCACGCGCGTAGATGCGGGTCGGTTCCAGCAGCTCCTCGCCCAGCGTGCGGTCGAGCTCCTCCACATGGCCGTTGAGGTCCATGTGGCCCCACTCGAGCAGCACCTTGCGGGCCAGCGAGTAGCCGTTGGAGTGCAACCCCGACGACCCCATCGCGATGATGACGTCTCCCGGGCGGACCCGGTCCGCCGACAGCACCGCGTCGGCCTCGACCACGCCCACGCCGGTCGCGGAGATGTCGTAGTGGCCGTCCTCCATGAGTCCGGGGTGTTCGGCGGTCTCGCCGCCCAACAGCGCGCAGCCAGCCTCGACACAGCCGTCGGCGATACCCTTGACGATCTGCTCGACGGTCTCGGGTACGACCTTGCCGATCGCGATGTAGTCCTGCAAGAACAGCGGCTCCGCGCCGCACACCACCAGATCGTCGACGACCATGGCGACCAGGTCGCGCCCGACGGTGTCGTGGATGCCCATCGCCTGCGCCACCGCCAGCTTGGTGCCGACCCCGTCGCTCGAGGCGGCCAGCAGCGGCTCGCGGTAGCCGCCCTTGAGGGCGAACAAGCCGGCGAACCCGCCGATACCGCCGAGCACCTCGGGCCGCGTCGCCCGCTTGGCGTGCGGGGTGATCAGCTCCACGGCGCGATCCCCGGCGTCGATATCCACACCCGCCGCCGCGTAGGACGCGTTCTGCGGGGGCAAGGGGGCCGAGTCGCGTTTGGACATGGCGGAACTCCTGGTGCAGGAAGTGGGGACGAACGTTTACGCTACCTGACGGCGTCAGGCCGGATTCACGGCGCGGGTGGGCTCAGGGGCGCATCACGGCGCTGACGTTGTCATTGGCAACGGTCAGCGGGTCGACGCCGGGGGCGCCGCGCAGCGATTCGAGGACCGCCTTGCCCATCGCGGTCTCGGTGGGCAGCTCGATCGGGTACTCCCCGTCGAAACAGGCCCGGCACAGTTCGGAGGCCGGCTGCTCGGTTGCCGCGACCATCTCGTCGATGGAGATGTACCCGAGGCTGTCGGCGCCGATCGCCTGCCGCACGCCCTCGACCATCGCCTCGGGCTCGTCGGCGTCCATGCCGTTGGCGATCAACTCGGCCGGGGAGGCGAAGTCGATGCCGTAGAAGCACGGCCAGCGCACCGGCGAGGAGGCGATGCGGACGTGGACCTCGGCGGCCCCGGCCTCGCGGAGCATCCGGATCAGCGCGCGCTGGGTGTTGCCGCGGACGATGGAGTCGTCGACGACGACGAGGCGCTTGCCCCGGATCACCTCGCGCAGCGGGTTGAGCTTGAGCCGGATGCCGAGTTGGCGGATGGTCTGCGACGGCTGGATGAAGGTTCGCCCGACATAGGCGTTCTTCATCAGGCCCTGGCCGTACGGGATACCCGACTCTTGGGCGTAGCCGACCGCGGCCGGGGTGCCGGACTCGGGCACCGGGATGACCAGGTCGCCCTCGACGGGGTGTTCGCGGGCCAGCCGGCGGCCGATCTCGACGCGGGCGGAGTGGATGGTCCGGCCGTTGATGACACTGTCGGGGCGGGCGAGGTAGACGTACTCGAAGATGCAGCCCTTGGGGGTCGGCTCGGCGAATCGGGTCGACCGCACCCCGTCGGCGTCGATGGCGAGGAGTTCGCCCGGTTCGATGTCGCGCACGAAGGAGGCGCCGACGATGTCGAAGGCCGCGGTCTCCGACGCCACGACCCACCCGCGGTCCAGACGCCCCAGCGACAGCGGGCGGATGCCGTGCGGGTCGCGCGCCGCGTACAGGGTGTTTTCGTCCATGAACGTGAGGCAGAAGGCGCCCTTGAGTTCCGGCAGGAGGTCGAGGGCGGCCTGTTCGAGGGTCTTGTCGGCGGCTCCGTGGGCGAGCAGGGCGCCGACGATGTCGGAGTCCGAGGTGGCGCCGCCGCTGCTGTCGAGCCCGAGTTCGTGCGCCTTGGCCGCCAGTTGGGCGGTGTTGACCAGGTTTCCGTTGTGGCCCAGGGCCACGCCGCTGCCGGCCGGGGTGGTGCGGAAGATCGGCTGGGAGTTCTCCCAGGTGGTGCTGCCCGTCGTCGAATAGCGGCAGTGGCCGATGGCGACGTGTCCGACCATCGATGCCATGGTCTGCTCGTCGAAGACCTGGCTGACCAGGCCGAGGTCCTTGAACACGATGACCTGGGCGCCGTCGGCGACGGCGATTCCGGCCGCCTCCTGGCCGCGGTGCTGCAGCGCGTAGAGGCCGTAATAGCTGAGCTTGGCGACATCCTCGCCGGGCGCCCAGACGCCGAAGACGCCGCATTCCTCGCGGGGCTCGTTGTCGGGCTGGTCGACCGGCTCCGGGCTCGGCCGCGCGCACGACGAGGTCGCGGGTGCGTCGGCGGAGAGGAGATTGGGCGAATGGATCGTCAGATCGGTCACGCGGCGCTCCGGGTGAATCGAGGTTGAGGGCTGACCTCAGTCTACGGGCCGATTGTGCAGATCAACGAATCTTCAGCGGTGTGATCGGCAACAATCCCGCCAACTCGGCGGCGCGCGACCCCGAGGCGTCGATGGCCCCGGCGGCCACCGCATCGTCGAACCGTTCGATCCCGGCGACCAATCGCAGCCAGGTCCGGGGATCCGTTTCAACGACGTTGGGCGGCGTTCCGCGCGTATGTCGCGGCCCGGAGATGCACTGCACCGCGACGTACGGCGGGACGCGGACCTCCACCGAGGAACCGGGCGCCACCTGCGGCAACGTCCGTGCCGTCAGGCGCACGGCCGCCGCAATCTCGCCGCGCGCGGGTCGTGGCGCCGCCTCGTCGAGGATCCACGCGGCGACCGCCTCGACCGCCGCCCGCGTCTGCGCCGGATCCGGCTGGATGAAAGGTCGCACGCGCCAATCCTGCCACGCGCCTCCGCCCCGGTTCGGTTCAGTGGCGTCCCGTTCAGTGGCGGCTGGTTCAGTCGGCGGCTGGGGCCGCGGCCCCGGCGACGAGGCCGCGTCCGGTGACCAGCGGCAGGTCGAGTGCGGTGACCAGTCCGGGTTCGGCGGCGACCACGGCAGGCACGGCGTTCACCAGGCGCATGGCGGTCACCACCATGCCGGAGACGTTGTGGTCGCCGTTCTCGCCGTGGTGGCCGAACTCGACGTTGAGTACCGGGTCGCCGGTGATGTCGATGCGGTAGCACCCGTCGCCGTTGGTCGGCGTGGGCCACTGCGGGCATTGCTCCGGGTGGGTGCGGGTGTAGTGCTCGAGGACGACGCGATCGACGCCGTCGACCTGGCCGACCACCTCGAAGTGCAGCGCGGCCATCGTGCCGGTGGGGATGGCCACCGATACCGTGTCGTAGTCGCGGTCAGCGGCCACCACCTCGGTCCGTTCGATCAGCGGTTCGTCGAGGGTGATCCCCAGCCCGGCGGCGATCTGGCGGACCACCGATCCCCATGCCATCGACAGCACGCCGGGAGTCAGCAGCGGCGGGGTCGCGTCAACGGGTTGGCCGAATCCGAAGATCTGGCTCATGACCACGGGTTGGTAGTACGTCGAGTAGTCGGCGATCTCGGCGCAGCGCACCTCGTCGATCCGTCGCGACAGACTCGTCATCGCCAACGGCAGGACGTCGTTGGCGAAGCCGGGGTCGATCCCGTTGACGTGCAGGCTGGCACCCCCCGCCTTGGCGGCCTCGATAATCGGATCGGTGACCGACTCGGGCACCACGCCGAACGGGTATTGCAACAGGACCGGCCCGGAGGAGACGACGTTGATCCCGGCGCGGACGAACTCGGTGAGATCGCCGATCGCCTCGAAGATGCGGTCGTCGGTCATCGCGGTGTGCACGATGGCGTCTGGTTTGAGGTCCAGCAGCGCCTGCCGGTCGTCGGTCGCGAGGATCCCCAGATCGCGATCCAATCCGGCGAGGCGGCCGGCGTCCTTGCCTACCTTCTCCGGGTCGGACACCCACACCCCCACCAGTTCAAGGTCGGGGTGGCGGTCGATTCCTTCGATGGCGTGTCGACCGACAGTTCCGGTCGACCATTCGACGACGCGAAGAGTCATACCCACCAGACTAGAACACGTTTCAGTTTTTCGGGTCAGAAGTCCACCGAGTAACCCAACCATCGCTTCGTCGGCGGCGCCGCTGCCAAGGCCAACGTCACCATGGCGAACACGACGGTGAGCAAGGTGAGTGCCACGAGCGCGACGGACGAGAGCCACATGAACACTCCAAGGTGAACCCAGGGAAGGAATCCGACCACGAGGGAGATCACCGCCCATACGGCGGCACCGACACACCCGATCACCAACGCCTTACTTCCTCCTTCTCGGCGCCGGAGCACACCCACGGCACCGACGACGAGGAGGATCGTGACAGCGAGACTCACCACGATGAGCAGTACCACGAGAGCAACCTCGACGCTGATCGGGTCGACAAACCCGCGCATAGACACCACCGATCCCCCCACCGTCCACACCAGGAGAACGAGCATCCAAAGGGCTCCGAGGAGACCGAGGATCGCCGCCGTGACCGCCATGGCACCCGACGGCGAGGGTTGGCCATACCGCTGTGGTGGATAGCCCTGTGGTCGATAGCCGTGCGGTACGTGACCGGTCTGCGGATACCGCGGATCGAATGCCATGCTTTCCCCTGGATCAGTGAACGACAGTCGGTGAACGGCCTGGTGGATGGTCACACCCGCAGTGACAAAAATGGTGCGACCGGGATATTGCGGACGACGAACCAGCCGACCACGACAACGAGGATCGTCGTCGACGCGTATCGCCAGTGCTGCCAGGTCCGCCTCCGCCGTCCCGTCCACAACCGGGCGCAGTAGGCGGCAAAGGACCAGGCCAGCAGGGCGAGCGCCACCACCCCGACCGCGTTGTAGTGCAGCGCCGCGCCCAGATCGCCGTGCATGAGCGAATAGATCATGCGCATCGATCCGCAGCCCGGACAGACGATCCCGAGCAGTGCCTTCGTCGGGCACGTCGGCAGGTGTCCGCCCGGTGTGGTCGGATCACCCGCCCAGATCACCGCACCCACCGCAGCCGTGGCCGCCACGATGACCGCCGGCCCGGCCACCGGGTGGGCGGCACAACGCCCCGCCGACGCGAAGATCCGCCCGGTGAGGTCGACGTGGTCGGTCTCGTCCTGCACGGGAACGTGGATCAGTAGGTCGGGTAGGTATAGGTCGTGGTGTAGCTGTAGGTGGGCGTGTACGTGTACCGCGACGTGGTCGAATTCGCGCCGATGGCCCCAACCGCAATCATGACGACGGCGATGATGCCCCACAGCAGGGCCCACACGCCGCCAGCGATCGCACTCCAAATCGACCAGCGCTTGGCGTCATCGGCGGCCGCTTGAGCGCCGGCGAAGTCGCCCGCCGCCCACAGCTTGTCCACCGAGACGGCTTTGACAATGGCGACGATGCCGAGGGGAAGGCAGCACATCAGCGTCGCAACGATGGCCCACACCAGGTTGTTTTCCGGCTTGCCCGCGGACGGGTAACCCCCCGGCCCGGGCGCACCGTACGCGGGCGCACCGTA
Organism: Gordonia crocea; assembly: GCF_009932435.1. Taxonomy (NCBI): domain Bacteria; kingdom Bacillati; phylum Actinomycetota; class Actinomycetes; order Mycobacteriales; family Gordoniaceae; genus Gordonia; species Gordonia crocea. Next base: position 924,546 of record NZ_BJOU01000001.1, on the reverse strand, counting down.
CGCGGGCGGGCCGTAGCCCGCCGGCGGTTGGCCGTAGCCCGACGGGTCGCCGCCGGGGTTCGCGTTCGGGTCATAGGGATAAGACATGGTCGTGCTCCATTCCGCACCTCATGTGCGCGTGTCATCGATGCCGCGAGAGTACTAGACCGCTGTCTCACCCGCGCGACGGGAATCCAAAACCTCAGACGCCTGCCGACGCCATGAAGACGAAGTAGACGACCCAGAAGACGATGGCCAGAACCAGCATTACACCGCCGACAATCGTGCCGATCGTCGCGTACTTCTTCGCGTCATCGGCGGCCGCCTGGGCGCCGGCGAAGTCGCCGGCGTTCCACGACGACGAGACCGAACTCGCCTTCACCGCCGCCACCACGCCGAGCGCCAGCGGAATTGCCCCGAGGCAGCAGCTGAACATGGCGATTGCGCCCACGACGATTGCTGCGATGGACCACCCCATGCTGTTCTCCGGCGGGGTGCCGTAAGCGGCACCGTAGGCCCCGTACGGCTGGGACGCATAGGGATCGCCCGTCGGAGACGCGTAGGGATCGCCCGCCGGAGACGCATAGGGATCGCCCGTCGGGTAGGCCCCGGGCTGCTGGTAGGCGCCGGCGCCGTAGGGGTCCTGCCCCCCGGTAGCGGGCGGGACGTAGCCCGAATTCGGGTCATAGGGGTTGGTCATCGACTCTCCTTGCGAAGCCAAAAGTCGCGTGCCAGCGTAGACGACGACCATCCGCCCGCCGATGCTCGGTGGCGGTTGGGGCGGCCCGTCCGTGGCGGTGCCGCCCGGCAACCGACTACGCGTGCGCAATCCCCGGACCGACGCCCATCTGCGGCGCTTGGAGCCAGCGCAGGGTCGCAGGCAGCAGCGCCAGAACCACCGTGACGACGGGCGGGATCATGGCGAGCACGGCCCCGATGACTACTCCGATCAGGTACGCACCGGCCTGGTTACCTCCCGTTCCTGCGAGCACGCCGGTGACAACACCGCCGACCACCCCGGCGAGCAGGGTCACCGCACACCCGGCGACAACGAGGATGCGCCCCGCCTGACGTCGGCGGATCATCATGGTCGCGCCGATGGCGAGGAGGGTGATCGGGATCAGATCGAAGATGGCGCTGGCCCAATAGAAGACCGGCAATCGATGAGCCCCGGAAACCGTTCCGAGACTTAGTCCGACGATGCTGGTGATCATGCCGACCACGCCCGCAGCCACCCCCAAGTACGCCAGCACGATGGCGGTGATGGCCGTCCCGCCCGACGGCGCGCCATAGGGGCCCATCGGCCCATAAGCCGCGACATACGGGTCATAGGCGGCGGGCATCCCGGGCGCCGGGTAGCCGGGCATGGGATAGCCGGGTGCCGGATATCCGGATTGCTGCCCGTAAGGGTCATTCGGTTGCATGATCGTCTCCCCCCGCGGCTCAGACCGAGTGCAGTCCTTCGCCGAACAGCGCCGGCAGCGTCGCCCCGTGGACCTGACGCAACTCCGCGAGCGGGATGGAGAACTGTCCTTGCACGCTCACGTCGTCGGCCCCCTGGTCGACGACGCCGATCCGGGTCCACGGCATGGACCGGGCGTCGAGCATTGAACAGAACCGGGACTCTTCGGTGCGCGGAACCGCGACGAGTGCACGGCCGGCCGATTCGGAGAACAACCAGACGAAGGGGTCGGCATCCTCGGGCAGGATGATCCGGCAACCGGTCTCCCCCGCCAGGGCCGCCTCGATGACCGTCTGGATGAGCCCGCCCTCGGACAGGTCGTGTGCCGCAGACACCAGGCCGTCGCGCGAGGCGGCGACGAGGATCTCGCCCAGCAGGCGCTCGGCCTCCAGGTCGACCTGCGGCGGCACACCGCCGAGATGATCGGCGGTGACCTGGGCCCAGATCGAGCCGTCGAACTCGTCGCGGGTCTCACCGAGAAGGATCAGGGTCTCGCCCGGCTCGGTGCCGATCCCGGTCGGGATCCGGCGCCGCACGTCGTCGATCACCCCGAGCACGCCGACGACCGGTGTCGGCAGGATCGGCGTCGAACCGGTCTGGTTGTAGAAACTGACGTTGCCGCCGGTGACCGGGATGCCGAGCTGCGCGCAGCCGTCGGCCAGCCCGCGCACGGCCTGGCTGAACTGCCACATCACCGCGGGGTCCTCGGGGGACCCGAAGTTGAGGCAGTTGGTCACCGCGACCGGCGACGCCCCGGAGACCACGACGTTGCGGTAGGCCTCGGCCAGCGCTAGCTGGGCGCCGCGGTACGGGTCGAGGTAGGTGTAGCGGCCCGACGCGTCGGTGGCGAGTGCGATGCCGCGATGGGTCGACTCGTCGATGCGGATCATGCCGGAATCGGCGTGCTCGGCCAGCACCGTGTTGCCGCGCACGTAGCGGTCGTACTGCTCGGTGATGAACGCACGGCTGCACAGCGCCGGCGAGGCGATCATCGCCAGGGTGGTGTCGCGCAGTTCTTCCGGGGTGGACGGCCGTGGCAGCGAGGCACTGGTGTCGGCGACGACGGCGTCCTGCCACTCCGGCCGGGCCACCGGCCGCTCGTAGACCGGCCCCTGATGGGCGACGGTGCGCGGCGGGACGTCGACGACGGTCTCGCCGTGCCAGTCGATGACCAGGCGGTCGCCATCGGTGACCTCGCCGATCACGGTGGCCAGCACGTCCCAGCGCCGGCACACCTCCATGAACTTCTCGACATTCTCCGGGGAGACGACCGCGCACATGCGCTCCTGCGACTCGCTGGACAGCACCTCGGCCGGGGTCATGCCCTCGGCGCGCATCGGCACCTGCTCCAGCTCAATGTGCATGCCGCCGTCGCCGGCGGCGGCCAATTCCGAAGTGGCGCAAGACAATCCGGCGCCCCCGAGATCCTGGATACCGACGACGAGGTCCTCGCGGTAGAGATCGAGACAGCATTCGATCAGCACCTTCTCGGTGAACGGATCGCCCACCTGGACCGACGGCAGCTTCTTTCGACTCGGGCCGTCCTGGCCGTCGTCATCGAAGGTCTCCGACGCCAGCACCGAGACGCCGCCGATGCCGTCGAGACCGGTGCGGGCGCCGAACAGGATGATCTTGTTGCCCGCCCCGGAGGCGAACGCGAGCTTCAGGTCCTCGGTGCGCAGCACTCCGGCGCACAGCGCGTTGACCAACGGGTTGCCCGCGTAACTGGCGTCGAAGACGGTCTCACCGCCGATGTTGGGCAGGCCCAGCGAGTTGCCGTACCCGCCGATGCCGCGCACCACGCCGTCGACGACCCGCCGGGTGTCCGGGGCGTCGGCCGCACCGAACCGCAACTGGTCCATGACGGCGATCGGCCGCGCGCCCATCGCCATGATGTCGCGCACGATGCCGCCGACGCCGGTGGCCGCGCCCTGGTACGGCTCGACGTAGGACGGGTGGTTGTGCGACTCGACCTTGAAGGTGACCGCCCAGCCGTCCCCGATGTCGACGACGCCGGCGTTCTCGCCGATCCCGGCGAGCATCTTCGAGCGCATCTCGTCGGTGGTGGTCTCGCCGAAGTACCGCAGGTGCACCTTCGACGACTTATAGCTGCAGTGCTCGGACCACATCACCGAGTACATGGCCAGTTCGGCGTCGGTGGGCCGCCGGCCGAGGATCTCGCGGATCCGCGCGTACTCGTCGTCCTTCAGGCCGAGTTCGGTGAAGGGCTGGGGCTGATCGGGGGTCTGCGCGGCATTCGACACGGTGTCGACATGGGGAGTCACGCCCACAAGTCTAGGCGAGCTGGTCGGGTCCGCATGATCCTGCATATTCAGTTACTCGATCCGCCACCATCTGCTTGCCACCGGCCTAGCATTTCTAGGGAGCACTCCCCGTGCGCGGTCACCGGGATCACGCAGGACAACGGTAGGGACGGTGGTTCGATGTCAATGATCGGAAAGGCGGCACTATGCGCGCCGTTGGTAGCCCTGGCCCTTGCCATGGGCGGCGGCCCTGCGTCGGCGGGCGGCTGGCACGACGATGATCCGAGTGGCCACGGATGCGTCCTCAAGAACGGCCAGTCCGGCGTGTACAAGTACCAGCACAGCAAGAACGGTCGGCACCACTTCCACTGTGTGCCGAAGCGCTGAGACGGGAGGAGAAGAGACATGGTGACGACTATCGGACGTAGGACGGCAGCGGTGGCCGCGTTGGCTGCAGCGGCGGCGATCGGGTTCGGGGCGATGGGTGCCGGTGGCGCATCCGCGGAGCCGCGGGTCGGCGCACCGTGCACCGATCAGAATGGCGCTCCTGGTTATTACATCTGGGAGAACCCGGACAAGTCCGCCTTCCACAACAACTTGATCTGCAACATCACCGGCGATGCGCCGAGGGCGAAACCGCGCCCCGATCCCAGCCCGTTCGGGAGCTGACGGCAGATCAGGGGCGGCTCGCGCCAAGGACCGACTCCGCCACCTCCGGGCGGCAGATGATGAGGTCGGGCAGGTAGGTGTCGCGCTGGTTGTAGACCAGCGGCGAGCCGTCGATCCGACTGCACCAGAGGCCCTTCGCCTGGGCGACGACTACCGGCGCGGCCGAGTCCCACTCGAACTGGCCGCCGCCGTGCACGTAGGCGTCGGCCTCGCCGCGCACGACGGCCATGGCCTTGGCGCCGGCCGAACCCACAGGGACCAACTCGGCATCGAGCGCGCTGGCCACCGAGTCGGCGAAGGCCGGGGGCCGCGATCCGCTCACGACCACCCGGGCGCGGTCGGTGCGCGGCGGCGCCAACCCGACAACCGGTGCAACCGGCGCCGGGTCCGATGCGTAGGTGATCCCAAGAGCGGGCAAGGCCACGGCACCAGCGGTCAGATTCCCGTCGCCGGACTCGCCGCGTTCCCACAGCGCCACGTGCACCGCCCAGTCCGCCCGTCCTTCGGTCCCATACTCGCGGGTGCCGTCGACCGGGTCGACGATCCAGACCCGCCGCGCGTCCAGGCGCGCCAGGTCGTCGGTCGACTCCTCGCTCAGCACGGCATCGTCGGGGCGCAGTCGGGCGAACTGCTCCTGCAGGAAGTCGTCGGACCGGCGGTCGCCTACATCGCCCAGGTCCCGTCCAGACAGTCCCGAGTCGGCGCGGACCGAGAGCAGCAGGTCGCCGGCAGCCGTCGCGAGCGCGACGGCCAGCTCGAGATCGGTCAGGTCAGCGTTCAGTTCTGCGCGCACGGCCATGTCACAACCCTAGGTCGCGCAGGATGGCCTCGGCGACGTCGCCGGCCGGCCCGTCGGCGGGTTTCACGACGATCTCCGCATTGAGGGGGCGCTCATAGGGCGAGCTGATGCCGGTGAAGTCGGGAATCTCGCCACTGCGCGCCTTGGCATACAGCCCCTTCGGATCACGGTGCTCGCAATCAGCCAGCGGGGTGTCGACGAAGATCTCGTGGAACTCCAACGCCTGGTCCTGGTGCACCTCGCGGGCGTAGGCACGGTCCGCGGCGAACGGGCTGATCAGCGACACGATCACCACGATCCCCGCGTCGGCGAACAAGGCCGCCACCTGCGCGGTGCGCCGGATGTTCTCGGTGCGGTCGACGGCGGTGAAACCGAGATCCGCATTGAGGCCGTGGCGAAGATTGTCGCCGTCGAGGATGTACGCCGGGCGGCCCTGCGCGACGAGGCGCCGCTCCAGCTCGATCGCCAGCGACGACTTGCCCGAGCCGGACAGGCCGGTCATCCACAGCGTCGCGCCGAGGTCGGCGCGCTGGTCGCGCCCCACCTTCGTGGTCTGCCACACGATGTTCGCGTTGTGCGTGTGCGGACCGGTGATCATGCCCGCCGCGACGGTCCGGTTGGTCGCCTCGTCGACGAGGATGAAGCTGCCGGTCTCCCGGTTGCGGACATAGGGGTCGAACATCATCGGCTCGCGCAGATGCAACCACATCCGGCCGATCTCGTTGAGCGACAACCGATCCGCGTCTTCGTCGCGGTGCAGCGTGTTGACGTCGAGGCGGTAGTTGAGCTCGGACACCTCCGCGCGGGTCGACGAGGTGGCGCCCTGCAGGATGTAGCGCCGGCCCGGTTCGAGGTCGATGTCCTCGGCGAACCAGCACACCAGCGCGTCGAGGTCGCGACCGACGTGCGGCCGGTTGTTCGGCCGCGCCAGCATGTCGCCGCGGACGATGTCGATCTCGTCGGCGAGCTCGGCGGTGACCGCCATCCCGGCGAAGGCCTCGTCGACTTTGCGTCCGCCCGGCGCCCACAGGCTGGTCACCGTCGAAGTGAACCCGCTGGGCAGGACCACCACCTCGTCGCCGACCGAGAAGCGGCCGCCGGCTACGGTTCCCGCGTAGGCCCGGTGGTCGGACCCCTCGCGGTCCTGTGGCCGCACCACGTACTGCACCGGCAGCCGCGCATCGATCAGGTTGCGGTCGCTGGCGATGTACACCTCTTCGAGGTGGTCGAGCAGGGGGCGACCGGTGTACCACCCCATGTTCGCCGACCTGGTGACGACGTTGTCGCCGGCGAGAGCGGAGATGGGGATGAAGGTCAGGTCGGTGACGTTGAGCTTGGCGGCGAAATCGATGAACTCCTCGCGGATCTCGTCGAACCGCGCCTGCGACCACTCGACCAGGTCCATCTTGTTGACGCAGATCGTCAGGTGCGGGATGCCCAGCAGCGAGGAGAGGAAGGCGTGGCGGCGGGTCTGCTCCAACACGCCTTTGCGGGCGTCGATGAGGATGATCGCCAGATCGGCCGTCGATGCCCCGGTGACCATGTTGCGCGTGTACTGCACGTGGCCGGGGGTGTCGGCGATGATGAACTTGCGCCGCGGTGTGGCGAAGTACCGGTAGGCGACGTCGATCGTGATCCCCTGCTCCCGTTCAGCCCGCAGGCCGTCGGTCAGCAGCGCCAGATCGGTGAACTCGGTGCCGCGCTGGGCGCTGGTCCGCTCGATCGCCTCGAGCTGGTCGGTGAAGATACTCTTGGAATCGAAGAGCAGCCGGCCGATGAGCGTCGACTTCCCGTCGTCGACCGAGCCCGCGGTGGCCAGCCGCAACAGTTCGCTGCGGTCGCGATCCTCCCCTGCCATCAGAAGTACCCCTCCTTCTTCCGGTCTTCCATGCCCGCCTCCGAGATGCGGTCATCAGCACGGGTGGCCCCGCGTTCGGTCAGCCGCGTCGCGGAGATCTCCTCGATCACCTTCTCGACGGTGTCGGCGTCGGACTCGACACAGCCGGTACAGGTGGCGTCGCCGACCGTGCGGAAGCGCACCCGCTCGAGGTGGCTGGTCTCGCCCGGGTAGGTCTCCAAAAAGCGCGTCTGCGCCAGCAGCATCCCGTCGCGCGGGACCACCTCGCGTTCATGGGCGTAGTAGATCGACGGCAGTTCGATCTCCTCGGCGGCGATGTACTGCCAGATGTCGAGCTCGGTCCAATTGGAGAGGGGGAAGACGCGGATATGCTCGCCGGGGTGGTGGCGGCCGTTGTAGAGGTGCCAGAGCTCGGGGCGCTGGGCCCGCGGATCCCAGCCGCCCTCGCGGTTGCGGAAGCTGAAGACCCGTTCTTTGGCACGGGCCTTCTCCTCGTCGCGGCGCGCGCCGCCGAACACCGCGTCGAAGCGGTTCTCGGCGATACCGCGCAGCAGGGCGGCCGTCTGCAGCCGGTTGCGGCTGGTGCCCGGCCCGGTCTGCTCGACGACCCGGCCGGCGTCGATGTCGTCCTGGACGCTGCTCACCACCAGGCGTGCCCCGGTCTGCTCGACGAGCCGGTCGCGGAACTCGATGACCTCGTCGAAGTTGTGCCCGGTGTCGACGTGCATCAGGGTGAACGGCGGCGGCGCCGGCCAGAAGGCCTTGCGCGCGATCGCATACATCACCACCGAGTCCTTGCCTCCGGAGAACAGTAGGCCGGGGTTGCGCAACGTTGCCGCGACTTCACGGAAGATGTGCACCGCCTCGGCCTCAAGGGCCTGGAGGTGTGTCAGTTCGTAGCGCGTTTCGCTCACTCTGACGCCTTCTCTTGACATGTCGAATATTCGACACTATGTGTTGACAATATGACAGCGACCGTAGGCGACGATGTTGCCGGACGTCAACCTTCACCGCCGACCCGCCGCGCGGTGGCCGTCGTCGACGCCGTCGTCGACGCGGTCACCCGCGACCCCGAGCGCAAAATCACCCTCGCTGACATTGTGCGCGACACCGGGTTGTCCAGGGCGACGACTCACGCGATCGTCGCCGAACTGGTCGACCTGGGCTGGTTGCGCCGCGACGACGACGGGATCATCACCCTCGGCACCGGCCTGCTCGCCACGGCGACGCGCGTGCTGGGCGCGGACCGGCTGACCACCGCGGCCCGCCCCATCCTGTCCGACCTGGCCGACGCGGTGCGGGCCCCGGTGTTCTTGGCACGGCGGATCGACGACTCCCGCGTCACCGTCGTCGAGTACCTCTGGCCCCAGCGCAGCAGCGCGAAGACCCCGCCCGACCTGCCCGCCGGGCGGCGCATCGCCCTGCGCCCGCCGATCTGTCGGGAGTTCCTCGCCTGGGAACCGCCGGCAGTCCAGGAGGCGTGGATCGAGCTGGCCCCCGACGCCGACCGCGCCCGACTGCGCCTGGTCTTGCCCGCCGTGGCGGAGCGCGGATACTCGATCGAGCGGGTCGCCGACGAGCACCGAGCGGTGATCGACGCGCTGACCACCATGTCGAGCGTCCCGGCGTCGCTGCGCCACCGCGTCGGAGCACTGGTCTCAGAGTTGTCGGTGATCGACTACCTGCCCGGCGAGTTGGTCGGCGAGGTCGGCGCCGTCACCGTGGGGGCCCCGGTGTTCGACGGCGAGCGGGTGATCGCCTCGGTGGTCGCGTGCCCCAACACCACGATGTCCGCCGATGAGTTGGCCCACATCGGCGCGGCCACCGTCGCCGCGGCCGCCCTGCTGAAAGAGTCCCCCTGACGACGCCGAAAGGGAGGATTTCCCTTCGTCAGTCGTCACGGTGGGTTTTCCAGCAGGCCGAAGGTCCCCTGTCTGCCGCGGCCACACGTCGGTAGGATTTTCACTACAAATGTTGGTTAAATTCGCTACCTGCGAAGACTAGGTGAAAGGCGGGCCCATGGCTGCCGATTCGAATGCCCCGGTGATTGATGTTCGCGAGATCCCGAAACCCCAGCGGCATCCGAAAATCTTCGCTCTGTTCGACAGTCTGGGCGCCGGCGAGGCCCTGATCCTGGTCAACGACCACGACCCCCGCCACCTCCACGACGAGTTCGACGTCGAACGCCCGGGCAGCTACTCCTGGGAGTACCTGGTCCGGGAGAAGCGCGACTACCGGATCCGCATCGGCAAGACCACCTCGGCGGCCCTGCCCCGCAAGCTCGGCAACACCACCGACCTGACCCAGGCCCCGACCGATGCCGCCGACGTGGCCTGGAAGCTCGAGCTGCGCGACCGCCACCTCGACTCCAACCTCATCCGCCTGGCCCCCAACGGGAAGATCGACACCCACACCGGCGGGGAGGTCGACGTGCTGATCCACGTCCTGGCCGGATCCGGGACCGTCGGAACCGAGGGCGAGGCCGTCGAGGTCGGCGCCGGCGACCTGCTGTGGCTGCCGCGCTACTCGCAGCGCTCGTTCACCGCCGGACCCGACGGGCTGAGCTACCTGACCGTCCACAACCACCGCGAACCCTCGCTGACCATCGAGCCGTTCAACGCCGATCGGAGGTAATCAGACCCATGACCTATGTCATCGCGCAGCCCTGCGTTGACGTCAAAGACCGCGCCTGCGTGGAGGAATGCCCGGTCGACTGCATCTACGAGGGGTCGCGCAGCCTCTACATCCACCCCGACGAGTGCGTCGACTGCGGCGCGTGTGAACCGGTGTGCCCGGTCGAGGCGATCTTCTACGAGGACGACCTCCCCGACGAGTGGGCCGACTACCAGACCGACAACGCCGACTTCTTCGAGAAGCTGCTGCCCGGCCTGGCCGATCCGCTCGGCTCCCCCGGCGGCGCCGCGAAGACCGGCGTCACCCCGGCCGACGCACCCCTGGTCGCCTCGCTGCCGGCGCAGGAGACGGCCGGCTAGCGCGGATTATCCCGACTTGCTCTTGCTATCGCTGAACAGGACGATCGCGCCGTAAATGGCCAGCGCGATGACGCCGAGCCAGATCAGGCTCTTGATCAGCGGGTAGAGGAACATCAGGGCGATCAGCCCCAAGGCGATGATCGCGAGCGCTTTCCACATATCTCTACTGTGCCCGTTTCGGCGTCCGATTTCACCTGCCCTACCAACCAAGCACTTGCTAGGTTAGGCTTGCGGGCATGAGTGATGCCGTCATCCCACCGCCGCTGCGCCCCGAGGAACTAGGCCCGGACACCTCGCCGGTCGCGTATGACACCGCCCTCGACGGTGCCCTGGCGTACGTGACGCTCAACCGCCCGGACTACCGCAACGCGCAGAACTCGGTGATGACCTACTCCCTCGACGCCGCGTTCCGCCGCGCTGTCGACGACCCGGCGGTGAAGGCCATCGTGCTGCGGGCCAACGGCAAGCACTTCTCCGCCGGCCACGACATCGGCACCCCCGAGCGCGACTTCCACGTCCACTACGACAATGCGGCCACGCTGCACTGGGACCACACCGTCCCCGGGGGCGGTCCGGACACCCCGCTGACCGCCGACCAGCGCCTGGCCCGCGAGATCGAGGTCTACCTGGGGATGTGCCGCCGGTGGCGCGAGATCCCCAAGCCGGTCATCGCCCAGGTCCACGGCGCCTGCATCGCCGGCGGACTGATGCTGGCGTGGATCTGCGACTTCATCGTCGCCGCCGACGACGCGTTCTTCTCCGACCCGGTCGCCCGGATGGGTATCCCCGGCGTCGAGTACTTCGCCCACGCCTTCGTCCTCGGCCCGCGCCGCGCGAAGGAAATCCTGTTCACCGGCGAACGGTTCACCGCCGCGCAGGCCCTCGACTGGGGCATGGTCAACCACGTGGTGCCGCGCGACGAACTCGACGCGAAGGTCGTCTCGATCGCCGAACAGATCGTCGCGATGCCGATGCAGGGGCTGTTCCTGTCGAAGAAGGCCGTGAACATCTGCGAGGACCAGATGGGGATGCGCACCGCGATGGACTCGGTCTTCGGATGGCACCACTACGCCCACAGCGCCAACGCCGAATCCGGCGACTCCCTCGGCGGGATGGACGCAAAGTCGATGAAGGCGGGCAGCGCCGCCGCGGAAAAGAAGGACTGACGACGTGGACCTGCTTTTCGACGACGACGCGCAGGCGTTTCGGGCCGAGGTCCGCTCCTGGCTCGCCGACCACGTGCCGGCGCAGCCGCTCCCCTCGATGGACACCGCCGAGGGATTCGAGGCGCACCGCGCCTGGGAGGCCGAGATGGCGGCCGACGCCATGTCGGTGGTCAGCTGGCCGGTCGAGTACGGCGGGCGCGACGTGCCGCTGCTGCACTGGGTCATCTTCGAAGAGGAGTACTACCGCTCCGGCGCCCCCGGCCGCGTCAGCCAAAACGGCATCTTTCTGTTGGCGCCGACGCTGTTCGAGCACGCCAGCAAGGAACAGCTGGACCGGATCATGCCCCGCATGGCGCGGGCCGACGACATCTGGGGACAGGCGTGGAGCGAGCCAGAGTCCGGCTCCGACCTTGCCTCGCTGCGCTCCACCGCGACGCGCACCGAGGGCGGCTGGTTGCTCAACGGCCAGAAGACGTGGAGCTCGCGCTCTTCCTTCGCCGACTGGGGCTTCGGGCTCTTCCGCTCCGACAAAGCGGCGCAGAAGCACCGTGGCTTGACGTATTTCATGTTCGACCTGCGCGCCCCCGGGGTCACGGTCCGACCGATCGCCCAGCTCGACGGCGAGCCGGGTTTCGCCGAGCTCTTCCTCGAGGACGTCTTCGTGCCTGACGACCCGGCCGACCCGGCGAACTCCGGTGTCATCGGCGAGGTGGACAACGGCTGGAAGGTGGCAATGAGTACCGCGGCCAACGAGCGCGGCCTCTCGCTGCGGTCCCCGGGGCGCTTCCTCGCCACCACCGATCGGCTGCTCGAACTGTGGCGCACGGCCGACGTCCCCGCCACCGCGGCGACCGACAAGGGCGTAGTCGACGCGTGGATCGGCTCGCGCGCCTACGAACTGTCCACCTACGCCACGGTCAGCCGTCTGGCCGCCGGGGGGCAGTTGGGCTTGGAGTCCTCGATCAACAAGGTCTTCTGGTCGCAGTGGGACATCGCCGCGCACGAGACCGCACTGGAGTTGCAGGGCGCCGACGCGGAGCTGGTCGACGCCTGGACCGACGGCTACCTCTTCTCGCTGTCGGGCCCGATCTACGCCGGTACCAACGAGATTCAACGCAACGTCATCGCCGAGCGACTTCTCGGCCTGCCCCGAGGGGACCGCTGAGATGAGATTCCTTCTCGACGACGAGCACGTCGGCCTGGCCGACACGATCGACGGCCTGGCCTCCCGTGCCGACGCCATCGCCGCCAACCGGGCCTGGGCCGACGGTGACACCGCGCCCGGGCTGACCCTGTGGGGTTCGCTGGCCGAATTGGGCGTCACCGGCCTTCTCGTCGCGGAGGAGCACGGCGGGGCCGGGGCCGGAGCCGTCGAGATGGTCGTCGCAGCCGAGGCACTGGGCCGCCACGCGGTGCCCGGCCCGGTCGCCGAGACCCTCGCCGCGGTGCCCGTCGCCCTTCGACAGGCCGGGCGGAGCGCCGAACTCACCGAGGTCGCGTCGGGTACGCCCGCCACCATCACGGCGGGGATCTGGCAGCCGCGCGCCGCCGACCCTACGACGTCGACGGTGTTCACCCTGGTCGACGGCGTGCTGCACGCCGGTACCGCCGATGAACCACTGGCCACGGTCGACCCGTCGCGCACCGTCGCCGAGGTGGCGCCCGCCGACTCCTTGGGCGTCGGCATCGCTCTCGCCGACGTGTTGAACCACGGTGCGCTGGCCACCGCCGCGCAACTCCTCGGCTTGGGCACCGCCATGCTCGACCTCGCCACCGAGTACGCAAAGACCCGCCACCAGTTCGGCCGGGCAATCGGTTCCTTCCAGGCGGTCAAACACCACCTCGCCGATGTGGCGGTCGCACTGGAAATGGCACGGCCTCTCGTTCACGGCGCCGCTCTGGCTCTCGACGGCGCGGTTCCCGACGAGGTCAACGCCGATCGGGAGGTCTCCGCCGCCAAGGTCGCCGCCGCCGATGCCGCCTACCTCTCGGCGCGGCGCAGCCTGCAGGTCCTCGGTGCGATCGGCTACACCGTCGAACACGACCTTTCGCGGTACCTCACCAAAACCCAAGCGCTGCAAAGCGCCTGGGGCACGCCCGCGGCACACCGGGCGCGGATCCTGGACACCCTGCGATGAGTTCCGAGGCAATCTCGGCCGACGACCTGGTCGCCTTGCGCGACTCGGTCGCCGACCTCGTCGCCCGGGGCGGGGGCAGCGAGGCCGTGCGGGCATCGATGTCCTCGACGACGCGCACCGACGCGCCGTTGTGGTCCGGCCTGGTCGAGGTCGGGGCCGCGGCACTGGCGATTCCCGAGGAGGACGGTGGCGTCGGCGCCGGTTGGGGCGCATTGGCCGCCGTCGTCGAGGAGCTCGGCGCCTCGCTGTCGCCGGTCCCGCTGTTCTCCTCGGCCGTCCTCGCCACCGGCGCGCTGCTCGTCGCGGCCGAGCGGGGCGGCCACGGACCCGCCGGACTGCTGGCCGATCTGGCCGCCGGCGAGCGGACCGCCACCTTGTGCCTGGCCGGCGAAACCTCCTGGGAGACACCGGGGGTGACCGCGGACGGCGGGATCCTGTCCGGCACCGCCCACTACGTCACCGATGCCGAGGCGGCCACCGACCTGGTGGTCGTGGCCGGCCCGACCCCACACGCGACCCTGCACGTCATCGCCGCCGACGCACCCGGCGTCGAGGTCGTCCCGGTCGCCACGATGGATCCCACGCGCCCGCTATCGCAGGTGCGGTTCACCGATGCCGCGGCCGAGGCCATCGCCGCCCCCGACGACCTTCTCGCCCGGCTGCGCGATGTGGCGTGGGCCATGCTCGCCGTCGAGCAGGTCGGTGCGGCGTCGGCGGCGCTGCGGCTCACGGTCGACTACACCAAGGCGCGCAAGCAGTTCGGGCGCGTGATCGGGTCGTTCCAAGCGCTGAAGCACCGCATGGCCGACATGTATGCCGACATCGAGACGGGGCGCTCGGTTGCCTACGCCGCGGTCGAGGCCATCGGCACCGGTGAGGGGGCGGAGCTGGCCGCCGCGGCGCACGTGTACTGCTCCGAGGCGTTCACCCGCGTCGTCGCCGAGGCGGTCCAGTTGCACGGCGGCATTGGCATCACCTGGGAACACGACATTCAGCTCTACTTCAAGCGGGCCCATTCCAGCGCGCAATTCTTCGGCCAACCGGTCGACGTCGTCGCCGCCGTGTCGCTCTAGCGCGATCCAGCGACGACTCAGGTGAACGCCTCGCGGACCTGCTCGACGGTGAGCCCGTAGTCGGCGAGATCGTAGCGGTGCTGCGGCTTGCGGTCACCCGTGCGGCTCTCCTCGTCGAGGGCGACCATCGCCGCGCGGGCCTGCTCGGCCGGCTCGGTACCCAACGCCGCATAGACGCGGTCGACCGTGCCGAGCGGGTCGCTGCGCAGGTCGGCGAAGTCGACGTCGACGAACTGGGCCGGGTCGTACTTGGCGCGCGCGGCGGTGAACTCGCGCAACCCCCGCGACCACAGATCCAGCTGATCGCGCCCGACGGTCTCGCCGACGAACGTCGTCGACCACCCCGGGGTGGCGTGTTCGGCCAAGCTGCACATCGAGGCGATGATCGTCTCCGGCGCACGGTGGGTCTGCACCACCAGTGCATCGGGATAGGCCGCCATCAGCGCGTCGAGGGCGAACAGGTGGCTGGGGTTCTTCAACACCCACCGCTTGTCCGGGTCATTGCTGCCGATCAACTGCAGGTTGCGCCGGTGCCGTTGATAGGCCGGCGTCCAGTCCTGGCCCGCCAGCCACGACGAGTACGACGGCACATGGGCCAGCGACTCGTAGGAGATCGACATGACGTCCTGGCGCAACAACTGCCAGCACTCCTCGACCTCGCCGGCGTCCATGTAGTGCAGCCCCATGAACTCGGGGTTCTCGACGTGGTGCTGTGCCAGCCCCGCGTCGATCTGCTGGTAGACCGGGTTGGACTCCCACGTGTCGCGCGGCGGGCGCGGCTGCGGGAACTCGGCCAACCACATCTGGAGGCCCTGGTGCGCCGGGTCGGCCGACAGCAGTCGGTGCAACGCGGTGGTGCCGGTGCGCGGCAGCCCGGTCACAAAGATCGGCCGGGTGACCTCGACATCGGCGTAGCCCGGATTACCCGTCCACGACGCCTCCGACAGCAGCCGCGCGACGAGGGCACCCTTGAGGAAGTAGCGGAACATCTTCGACCCGAGTGGGGTCAGTCCGGCTTCGGCACGATAGGAGTCGAGAAGCACCTGCAGTGCCTCGCGGTACCCGGTGTCCTCGCCAAAATCGCTCAACCCGGTTGCCCGCGTGGCAGATTCGTGCAGGTCGTCGACCGTGCCGACGCTGGTCTTGTCCGCCGTTTCAGTCATGGTATTCCCCGCAGTTCACATCGAGGGTGTGGCCGGTGATGGCGCTGGCCAGGTCCGAGGCCAGAAAGAGCGCCGCCCGGGCGATCTCGTCCGGCTCGGGCAACCGCTTGAGGTCGCTGCGCGACGCGGTCTGTTCGTACACCTGCTCGGGGGTGATGCCGTACTTCTTGGCGACCTCGCCGAAATACCACTTCAGCTGGTCGTCCCAGATGTATCCCGGGGCCACCGAGTTGATCCGAATCCCCTTGTCCCCCAGCTCCGTCGCCAACGTTTGCGACATGGCCAGCAGCGCCGACTTAGTCAGTTTGTAGCTGCCGTAGCGCGGCTCGGAGTGTCGGATCACCATCGAGTTGATGTTGACGATGGACCCCTTCGACGCCTCGAGCGCCTCGGTGAACGCCTTGATCACCCGCAGCGTCCCCAACACAGTCAGGTCGATGCTCGACGCGATCTGCTCGAAGTCGGTGCGCGCCAACGATTTCATCGACGGCATCGCGAAGGCGTTGTTGATTACGACGTCGACGCCGCCGTACTCGGCGACCGCCGTCCGCACGAGGTTGTCGACCTGGTCGTCGTCGGTGATGTCGGTCGGCACCGCCAGCGCCGTGCCGCCCCGGCCATGGATCTCGTCGCGGATCTCGGCCAACCGCGACTCGGTGCGGGCTGCGAGCACGACCGTCGCACCGTGGGCCGCGGACTGCAGACACAGTGCCTTCCCCAGCCCGGGACCCACCCCGGATACGACGACGACCTTGCCCTGCAGCAGTCCGCTCACGCCAACATCCTCCTCGCGAACGCCCGTTGCCGCGCTGCGATCCGCGCCGCCCAGCCGTCCTCGTCGATCGAGTTCGATTCGTAGTACGGGAGTTTCGCCGACACCTCGTCGAAGTCGACGACCTCGGCAACCGGACCGAGTTCGGGGCCGATCGGCTTGTCGGTGCGCTGCCAGCGGAACTGGATGATTCCGCGGCGGCGCCCGGTGGTCTCCACCCAATTCGCGACGCCGGGGTTGCGCGCCGCGATCACCATGCGGATCTTCCCGTCGGGGTCGACCTGGGCCTGCGCCGAGTTGAGGCTGGTCTGGTGGTTCACATAGTCCAGGGAGATGTACCAGAGGCTGCCCAGTTGAAAGCCCTGGTACGGGGCGTCGCTACGCGGCACCGTGACGATCATCGCCTTGTCCGCCGGCAGGTCGAAATGCCCGACGGAGGAGAACTGGGTGGCCAACCCGCCGGGGGTCAGCCGCGGCTCGGTGAAGGTGTTGACCGGCTCGTCGAGGTAGAACCACTGGGGAAAGTTGAACCAGGTGTTGACCCGCGAGGTCAGCATCTTGGCCGCGGTCGTGTAGCGGCGCTTGATGCGTTCCAGACTCGGCTCCGCCGGTGCGGTACCGGCGGTGTCGACGCGCTCGATGGTGACCGATCCGCGCTCCTGGGTATCCCAGTCGGAGTAGACCTCCCGCACGGCCAGCGTCGTCGCCCCCTCGGGCAGCACGAAGTAGCTCTTCTGCGGGTTGTCGACCGCCGGGCCGAAGGTCAGCTCGAAGGACCCGTCCTCGGCGATGGTCAGGCGGCGGTCGTCGAAGGCCGAGTCGCCGTCGGGCACCGAATCCGCGGAGTACTCCCCGCACAGCACCTGGAAGCTGAGATCGGCGGTGTTACCGCGCTTTCCGCGCACGACGTAGGTGGCGTCGGGCTCGACGACGGCGTGGTAGTAGATGGTGTCCGGGTTGTCCAGACCCATCTTGGAGTACGGGCCGGTCGAGGTGACGAAGTACGGGTGGCTGCGGTTGTGCGCCCGCACCAGTTGCAGGATCGCCGAGATGGATCCGGCGAGGTAGTCATACCCCTCGGCGAGATCGGCCTCGGTTTCGGCGAACTCGGCACCGGCGATCAGTCTCTCGGCATCGGCGATGGCCGCCGAGAACGGAGCGGTCGCCAGTTCCTCGTCGCTCACAGCCACGTGTCCCCTCCCGTCCAGGTCAAGAAGTCGTCGAGTGCCTCCTGCGCCGGGGTGACCCGCGGGTGTTCGGTGGACAGGTAGCCGCCGCGGTAGAACAACAGCGGCTTGTCCTGCAGCACCTCGCCCAGGGTGGTCGCCCGGCCGATCACGATGTGGTGGTCACCGCCGTCGACGACGTTCTCGATTTCGCACTCCAACCAGGTGAGGCTGTGCCGGATCACCGGCAGCCCCAACGGGGACGGGTCCCACGCGACCGACTTGAACTTGTCGTCGCCGGGCGCGCCGAACGTGGAGCTGACCTCTTGCTGCCGGTTGGCCAGGACGTTGACGACGAACTTGCCGGACTCCTCGATCACCGGCCAACTGCGCGAGGTCTTCATCGGGCAGAACAGCACGAGCGGCGGGTCCAGCGACAGCGCCGCGAACGACTGGCACGCGAAGCCGACCGGGGCCCCCTCACCGGTGAGTGTCGTGATGACGGTGACACCGGTGCAGAACTGCCCCATCGCCGTGCGGAACTGGCGCGAGTCGAACTCGCTGGAACCGAAGGGCTGGTTGGCCATCGCCGGGTCAGCCCTTGAAACCGATGGAGAAGTCGTGGCCCCACAGGCTGACCGCGGTGGACTCGCGGGCGATCCACTCGTCGTCGTCGACTTGCCTTCCCTCACAACCGAACTCGACGTCGAACCCGCCGGGGGTCTTCATGTAGAAGGACAGCATCAGGTCGTTGACGTGCCGGCCGATCGTGGCCGACTGACGGATCTTTTTCCGCAGCGCCCGGTCGTGGGCCAACCCGACGTCGTCGACGTCGTCGACCTCGACCATGAGGTGCACGATGCCGGTGCCGTTGGAGAACGGCGAGAAGGCGATCGAATGGTGGCGCGAGTTGACGCCGAGGAACCGGAGCCACGCCGGGTCGTCGCCCTCGCCGCGGCCGACGACCTGCGGCGGCAGCTGCATCGAGTCGCGCAGCCGGAAGCCGAGGACGTCGCGGTAGAAGGTGAGGGCCTTCGCGTCGTCCTGGCTGGAGAGGACGACGTGGCCCAGCCCCTGCTCGCCGGTGACGAAGGTCTGGCCGTACGGCGGCACCACGCGGCGGTGCTGCAGCGCGATGCCGTGGAAGGCCTCCAACACGTTGCCGTCGGGGTCGGCAAAGACGATCAGGCCGTCGACGGCGCGTTCGACCCTCTCCTCCTTGGTGCCCTCGCGGAACTCGACGCCGGCGGCGGTGAGCCGGTCGCGGACCTCCTGAAGCCCTTCGGCCGTGGCGCACTCCCAGCCCGAACAGGCCAGGTGGTCACGGTCGGACGGGACGATCACCAACCGGGCCGGAAAGTCGTCCATCCGCAGGTAGAGGGCACCGGGCGTGGTGCCCTTGCCCTCCACCATGCCGAGGACCTTCAACCCGAATTCGCGCCACGCATCCATGTCGGTCGCGTCGATGCGCATGTAGCCGAGGGAGCGAATCGGACTGTCGCTGCTCGTCATTGCCTACCCCTTGTTCGTTGCGTGCGCGTGAGCAATCAGACCATCGTGTCGCCGATGGGGATGCCGAACTCTCCGTTTCCGTATGCCACGTAGGCCCGCTCGGGATCGTTGGCGGCGTGGACGCGGCCGCCGTGGGCATCGCGCCAGAACCGCTGGATCGGCGAGTCGAGGTTGAGGGCACCGGCACCGGAGTTCTCGAACAGCATGTCGATGGCGGCGATGGCGCGGCCGGTGGCGCGCACCTGGTCGCGGCGGGCCGCGAGCCGCAGCTCCATCGGCACCGTCTCACCGGCGAGGATGCAATCGTACTCGTCCTGCAGGTTGCCCGAGAGCTGGCGCCACGCGGCGTCGATCTCACTGGCGGCCTGGGCGATGCGGACCTTGGCGAACGGGTCGTCCTTGCTCTTCTCGCCGGCATAGGCGGCGCGCACGCGCTTGCCCTGGTGCTCGACGTGGGCGGCGTAGGCGCCGTAGGCCATGCCGACGATCGGCGTGGAGATGGTGCTCGGGTGGATGGTGCCCCACGGCATCTTGTAGACCGGCGCGGTGTTGCGCTCGAGTCCCGGGCTCTCGTTCTTGCTCATGGTGCCCATCGACAGGACGCGGTGGCGCGGGACGAAGACGTCCTTGACCTCCAGGGTGTTGGAGCCGGTGCCCTTGAGGCCGACGACGTTCCAGACGTCCTTGATGTTGTAGTCCGAGCGCGGGATCAAGTAGCTGACGAAGTCGACCGGTCGACCGTCCTTGATGACCGGGCCGCCGACGAAGGTCCAGTCGGCCAGCTCGCAGCCGGAGGAGAAGGCCCAGTTGCCGTTGACCTTGTAGCCGCCCTCGACGACCTCGCCCATGCCCATCGGCGCGTACGACGACGAGATGCGGACGTTGGGGTCGTCGCCCCACACGTCCTCCTGTGCCTGCTGGTCGAAGAGCGAGAGGTGCCAGTTGTGCACGCCGATGATGCCGGCGACCCATCCGGTGGAACCGCAGGCGGTGGCGATGCGGCGCACCGCCTCGTAGAAGGTGACCGGATCGGTCTGGTAGCCGCCCCACTGCTCGGCCTGCAACAGCTTGAAGAATCCGGCGTCCTGCAGAGCCTGCGCACTCTCGTCGGAGACCCGGCGCGCGTCCTCGGTCTGCTGCGCGCGCTGGGCAAAGTCCGGCAACAACGCATCAATGTTGTCGAGGACCTGCTGCGCCTGTTCGCTGCGCTGATTCGTGTTAGCTGCCATCTACCTCTCCTGCCTGTGAGTGGCGGGTCGATACGAGCACCGCCTCGCCACGAAGCGTACGAGGTAAGACTAGAACACGTTCTTATTTCTGTCGAGAACGGGGCCAAACGTCCTGTTTGCTGCTGTAATCGTTGTAAGCGAGGAGCACTATCCGGCACACTTTTGTAACGTGTTCTAGTATTGAAGCAAGGACGCCGCAGCCCGACAGAGGAGTGAGCTATGACCCCCGCACAAGATTCCGCGGTGCGTGAGATCGACACCGGGGAGGTGCCGACCCGATTCGCGCGCGGTTGGCACTGCCTCGGCTTGATCGACGAGTTCAACGACGGCAAGCCGCATTCGGTCGAGGTCTTCGGCACCAAGCTGGTGGCCTGGACCGACACCCAGGGCGAGCTCAAGGTGCTCGACGCCTACTGCCGCCACATGGGCGGCGACCTGTCCCAGGGCGTGCTGCGCGGCGACAACGTCGCCTGCCCGTTCCACGGCTGGCAGTGGAACGGCAAGGGTCGCTGCGCGACGGTCCCCTACGCCAAGCGCAACCCGAAGCTGGCCAAGACCCGTACCTGGCCGACGATGGTCCGCAACGGCCAGGCCTTCATCTACAACGACCCGGAAGGCAACCCGCCACCGGAGAATTGCTACATCCCCGAGCTCGAGGAGCTCGGGACCGATCAGTGGACCGGCTGGACCTGGAACCGGATCGTCATCGAGGGATCCAACTGCCGCGAGATCATCGACAACGTCGTCGACATGGCGCACTTCTTCTACGTGCACTATGCGCTGCCGGACTACTTCAAGAACGTCTTCGAGGGCCAGACCGCCGCACAGTACATGAACAGCCACGGCCGCCCCGACGTCGCGATCACCTCGGCCTACGGCGACACCCGGCTGGAGTCGATCGCCGCCTACTACGGGCCGTCCTACATGCTGAACCCGATGGTCCAGTACTACGGCGGCTACGCGGTGGAGACCATCCTCACCAACTGCCACTATCCCATCGACGAGAACTCCTTCGTGCTCATGTTCGGCGTCATGGCCAAGATCCCCGACGGGCTCTCGCCGGAGCAGGCCGACAAGATGGCCAAGAAGATCAGCGCCGGCATCGAGGTGGGCTTCCTCCAAGACGTCGAGATCTGGAAGCACAAGACCCGAATCGACAACCCGCTCCTCGTCGAAGAAGACGGACCCGTCTACCAGCTGCGCCGCTGGTACGAACAGTTCTACGTCGACGTCGACGATGTGACCGAGGAGATGACCCAGCGCTTCGAGTACGAGATCGACACGACCAAGGCCGTGGAGAACTGGAACATCGAGGTGCAGGAGAACCTCAAGCGCCAAGCCGAGGAGGCGAAGGCTGAGGAGGCGGCCAAGGCGCAGGAGGCCGACGCGGGGGCGAGCGTCTGATGACGCGCGCGGCGCACAAACCGGCACGGGGTTGGGCGAAAGCGCCCGACTACCACGACGATCCCGTGCGCCGCGCCGCCATCGAAGAAGCGACCGCCCGCGACCGCCAGCACTACCTGCGCAACGGTCTCACCGAGATCGAATGCCGGGCCTGCCACGCCTGCGTCTTCGTGAAGAAGACCAGCCCGCACCAGACGAGTGTGCAGTGGACGGCCGCGGCGCGTGAGACCTGTCCCGCCTTCGACGAGGTTCGCGCCGATGGCGGCAACCCCGCGATGCTGCCGGGCTGCCCCCGGTTGACCGCCTCGATCGACCACGGCGTCGCCGAGGGCATCATCCCCCGCGAAGGACCCGAGGTCGATCCCGACGGCTATTGGTGAGGCCGCACTCGGAGTACCGACTCAGTCGATATCGCCCACCGTCGTGACGACGGTGACGCTGCCCCCGGTCCCCGGATCCGGGTTGGGGATGACCTGCTCGGGATCGACGAGGAAGACCTCGTGGCCGTCGAGGGAGAGTCGGCGGATCACCTCCAGAATCATCCGCCGCGCCACGTCGTCGATGGCGTGGACGTGCGAGAGGTCGATGGCGATGCGGCGCTCCTTCGGCGCACCGTAAGAGACCCTGCGCACCACGTGCTCGGCCTCGGCGAACCGCAGCCCACCCTGGATGACATACAGGCGCAGGTCGTCGGCGATGCGCCGGTCCTTGCGGATCACCGTCGTCGACGACGAGGGGACGTCCATCATGTGCATGCCCGTGTCGTCGGAGAACCGTTCGAAAAGCCGAATGCCGCGGACGCTGTTGCCGTGGCGGTCCAGGCGCGGCGAGAAGGTGGCGATGCCGACCTGGCCGGGCAGGGCGCCGATCAGCCCGCCGGCGACCCCGCTCTTGGCCGGGATCCCCACCTGCGTCACCCAGTCCCCGGCGGAGTCGTACATGCCGCAGGTGGTCATCACACTGAGGACCTGTCGGACCACCGCCTCAGACACCACGCGTTCCCCGGTCACCGGTTGGATGCCGCGGTTGGCCAGGGTCGCCGCCATCAGCGCCAGGTCAACGGTGGTCACCAGCAGCGAGCACTGCCGGGTGTAGCCCCCGACGACGGCGGTCGGGTCCTCGTCGAGCACGTCATAGGCGCGCAGCAGATAGGCGATCGACGTGTTCCGGAACGCGGTGTCCATCTCCGACGCGAAGACCGCCTCGTCGACCTGTAGCCGCCGTCCGGCAAAGGCGCTCAACCCGTCGACGATACGGTCGAAACGCCCCTTCGCATCGATCCCCGCCGGACCCGCGAGGCTGTGCGTCGCGATGGCGCCGGCGTTGATCATCGGGTTGAGCGGACGCCCCCCGCCGTCGAGGGAGACCTTGTTGAACGCCTCCCCGGACGGCTCGACCCCCACCTTCGCCAGGACCGGCTCGAACCCGCGGTCGGCCAGCGCCAGCGCATAGACGAACGGCTTGGAGATCGACTGGATGGTGAACTCGTCGGAACAATCGCCGACCGCGTACACCTCGCCGTCGAGGGTCGCCATCGCCGCGGCCAGGCGGTTCGGGTTGGCGGTGGCGAGCTCGGGGATGTAGTCGGCGGGAGCCCCGGTCTCGTCGGACTCCACCGAGCCGAGCACCTCGGCGAGATAGTCGGGAATCGGTGATCGCACGAGTGGCCTCCGGTTGTTGGTGTTCCTACGGCACCCATCATCACCCACGGCAGCAATCGGTGAGGTGTTTGCCGATCAGTGCCGTGGTAACTAGTCGTCGACGGCGAGGCCGCGCGCGATGTCGTCGACGGTGAGTAGTTGCACGCCGATCAACTCCAGATCAGCCAGTCGTTCCGGCGTGGGCTGCGATGTCGCGTCGACGGCGAGGACCGCTCGGTAGTCGCGCTCGGTCGCGTCGAAGAGCGTGGCCCGCGGACAGTTCGGCAGGTTGCACCCGGCGACGACGACGGTGCTCACGCCGCGGCCGCGCAGCAGGTCGTCGAGCTGCGTGCGGTGGAAGGCCGACCAGCGTGGCTTGTAGAGGAGGAACTCGTCCGGCCCCACACTCTGGGGCTCGCCGGAACGAAGCAGTTCCCAGTCGGGGTCGGCGTCGACAAGGCGGGCAGGAACCTTCGCGCCCACGGATCCCGGCTGGACCGCCGAACTTCCCGCTTCGATACCGGCCCGACGAACGGTGTCGACGTCGCTCTCCCCCGGGACGTAGGAACGGACGATGTGGACGACAGGGCGCCGCGCGGCGCGGAACGCTTCGATGAGGCGGGCCATCGTCTCGATCCGCTCGGCGGTGCCGGGAATCGCCGTCGGCCCGTCGACAAAATCATTCTGGACGTCGATCATCACCAGAGCCGAGTTCGGCCACTGGGGGCTGAGGTAGTCGCTCACGACTCCCAGCTTCCCATATCGTCAACCTCAGTTGACGACTGATTCCGCTTCAGGGCACCCTGGAGGTATGAGAACTGCGGTAGGCAACGACGACGGCGAGACGCCGATCGAGGAGCTCAGCCGAATCGCCCTCATGCGACGCGATGTGGCCCGCGCCGAGGAGGTGGCCGTTCGGCGCGCGCGACTGGCCGGATTGTCCTGGGCGGAGATCGGCACACTGCTCGGCTTCTCCAAGCAAGCGATGCACAAAAAGTACCGCAGGGTCGGCTGAGCTTCGCCCGCTCGGCGGTGTTTCGCTCCCGCTCGACGACTAGCCGTAACGCCGAATCGTCTTGATCCGGGGCATCGTGTTCAACGGCTGAAACTTGATCGGTCGGCCGTTGGGGCCGCCGGCATGGAAGACCTGGCCGCCACCCGCGTAGATACCGATGTGGCTGGCGTTGCGGTAGAACACGATGACGTCGCCGGGTGCGAGCGCCGCGAGCGGGATCGCCTTGCCGAACCGCGCCTGCTGCTGGCTCACGCGGGGAATGCGAACCCCCACGGTGGCGAACGCCCACTGGAGCAGACCCGAGCAGTCCCAGGCGTTGGGGCCGGTACCGCCCCATTTGTAGGGTTTGCCAACCTGCGTGATGGCCGCGGTCAGCGCACCCATGCCGGCCGGCGTGGAGACCGGCAGGAAGATGTCCACCGATCCCGACGATCCTGACGAGCCGCCGGAGGAGGAACCCGAGGACCCGGCGGTCAGGTGCAGATTCGGCGCGACGATTGATCCCGCCGCCACGGCGGCCACGATCGCCGGTGCCGCCACCCAGCGCCCGACCGGCAGGCGCCGGCGCGGACTGCGCGCGAATGGTTGTTTCGGAGTCATGCACTCCAGCGTGAGGGAGGTTCCACCGTTTGCGACCAGCGGTTTTCGAGGCGCAACCGCATTGTGACTGGTGTGATACCTGAGGCCAATGTGCTCAACGGCGGTGCTTGTGTGGAGCGCTCTGACCACATAGAGGTCACAACCCTCCGCATAGATGCGGCGGACAGCGAGGGCAACGTGTCGGCTTTCCGGTCCAGCCACGATGCCGCAGAACAGCTGCCACCTTGTCAGCGGTCGTGCACGGCCGAACGTATATCTGACCCCAACCCAGACGCAGGGTGTGCTGCTTGCCGAAAACAGCTGCGTCGAGATCGCGTTCCAGGTCGCGGTCCCGTGACTGCGGATCGTCGTGGCCGAAGCGACCATCGAGCTCGATGATCTGGCCGAACTCGTGGTACTCCACGTCGCGGAAGCCTGGTCTGCCGACGGTGGTCGGAGCCTGCCGCCGGGGTCGGGGTAATCCGTGCGGCCGCTCGACGCGCGTGAGGTAGGCATGCTCGAGGACCGAACAGGTTCCGGTCGCCACGTCCGCCAGCACCTCGCCGATGAGCGAGCGCCGCGCAAGGCGCCGCCGCCCCGACAGCGCCAGCTGAAGGCGCGGCGGGGTGGTCAGCCTCGCCTGAACGGCGTCGGCCAGAGTGGCGATCGTATCGATCTCGCGCCGGGCTGCGGCCGCGACGTCGAGGACCGCGTGTTCCACGCGTACTCGCGGCGGACGCATATTCCACTGAACTCGCTCCTCCAGACCTGCGCAGCGGTGCACAACGATCCCGCGTCGGTCGGCGACTCTGGCTTCGCGATCCACGGCGACATGGATAGGACCCGACATCGATAGCTCGAGTCCGGCTGCGCACAGGGCGGATTCGTGACTCAACGCGGCGCGCGGCAGGGCGAGGACAGCAATCCAGGCGCGCTGACGCCAGGTGAGTGCACCGGTGTGGGTGATGTATACGCCCGGCTCGACGGCAACCCAGGTGCCCCGCCGGAGTTTGCGGCGGACGAACGCGGCCGGCAGTCCGCAGGCGAGCACTTGCTTGCGGGTGATGACCCCATTCTGTTGGCCGAGTAACTCGTCGAGAAGAGATGCACTCGTGGTGGAGGGCGCGCGAGCGGGCATGGGGTTGAGTGTGGACGTCGTCGCAGGCCTAGATGCCGCCGAGAGCCTCTCGCGCCGCTACTCCTGTGGATGATCGGCAAATGTGGACAAAGTGGAGGGTTGTGACCGCTATGTGGTCACAACCCTCCACACTGAAAGCCGTCCGGGCTATCGGGCTCCCGCTACCGCAGCGCGTTCGTTCAAGTGCTACACCCCGGCGTTGGCGTCCTGCTTCTTCTTGAGTTCCAGGGCGATGTCGATGAGCTGGTCCTCTTGACCGCCGACGAGCTTGCGGTTGCCCGCCTCGATGAGGATGTCCGCGGCGGAGACACCGTACTTCTCGGCGTGGCCCTCCGCGTGCTTGAGGAAGGAGCTGTAGCAGCCGGCGTAGCCCATCATCATCGCCGGGCGGTCGACCAGGCACTCACTGGGCATGACCGGGCGGACGACGTCCTGCGCCGCGTCGGCGATCTTGAGGAAGTCGACGCCGGTCTTGATGCCCAGCTTGTCGCACACGCCCACGAAGGCCTCGGTCGGCGTGTTGCCCGCGCCGGCGCCGAACCGGCGGATCGAGCCGTCGATCTGCTGCGCCCCGGCCCGGATCGCCAGGACCGAGTTGGCCACCGCGACGTCGAGGTTCTCGTGACCGTGGAACCCGACCATCGCGTCGTCGCCCAGTTCGGCGACCACCGCCGCAACCCGGTCGGAGACCTGCTCGAGCACCATCGCACCCGCCGAGTCGACGACGTAGACGCACTGACAGCCGGCGTCGGCCATGATGCGCGCCTGCTTGGCCAACACCTCCGGCGGCTGGCTGTGGCTCATCATCAAGAACCCGACCGTCTCCAGGCCGAGCTCGCGGGCCAGCCCGAAGTGCTGGATCGACACGTCGGCCTCGGTGCAGTGGGTGGCGATGCGGCAGATCTGCCCGCCGTTGTCACGCGCCTCGATGATGTCGTCCTTGATCCCGAGGCCGGGCAGCATGAGGAAGGCGATCTTCGCGTTCTTGGCCGTCTCGGCGGCCGCCTTGATCAACTGCTGCTCGGGGGTCTTGGAGAACCCGTAGTTGAACGACGACCCACCCAGGCCGTCGCCGTGGGTCACCTCGATGACCGGCACCCCGGCCCCGTCGAGCGCGGCGACGATGTCGCGCACCTCCTGCTCGGTGAACTGGTGGCGCTTGTGGTGCGATCCGTCGCGCAGCGACGAGTCGGTGATCCGGATGTCCAGGGTGTCGGAGTAGGGCCGCGCGTTGGCCATCAAGTCGCTCATGGTTTCTCTCACTTCCCCGCCACAGCGGCAGATTCGGCCGTCGTCAGCTTGGACTTGGCGATTTCCTCGCCCACCTTGGTGGCGGCGGCGGTCATGATGTCCAGGTTCCCGGCGTAGGGCGGCAGGAAGTCGCCGGCCCCCTCCACCTCGACGAAGATCGACACCCGGGCGTGCCCGCCGTTGAGGACGCTCGGCGGATCGAACTGCGGATCCTGCAGCAACCGGTAGCCCGGCACGTACTCCTGGATGTCCTTCTCGCGCTGGTGGATGGCCGCGGCGATCGCGTCGGTGTCGGCGTCGGCGGGGATCGCACAGAAGATGGTGTCGCGCATGATCATCGGCGGATCGGCGGGGTTGAGGATGATGATCGCCTTGCCGCGCTGTGCACCGCCGATGGTCTCGATCCCGCGCGAGGTGGTCTTGGTGAATTCGTCGATGTTGGCGCGGGTACCCGGCCCGGCGGACTCGCTCGACACCGACGCGACGATTTCGGCGTAGGGAACCGGCACCACCGAGGAGACGGCGTGCACCATCGGGATGGTGGCCTGACCGCCGCAGGTGATCATGTTGGTGTTGGGGGCGTCGAGGTGTTCGCGCAGGTTCGCCGGCGGCACGACGGCCGGTCCGACGGCGGCCGGCGTGAGGTCGATCGCGGTGATCCCGGCCGCCTCATACTTCGGCGCGTACTCGCGGTGCACGTAGGCACTGGTCGCCTCGAAGATCAGGTCGGGCTTCTCCGCCGACGCCAACAGTTCGTCGGCACCACCGCTCATGGTGATCAGGCCGTGGTCGGCCGCGCGCTTCATGCCTTCGGAGTCGGCGTCGATACCGACCATCCAGCGCGGTTCGATGACCGACGATCGTTCGAGCTTGTACATCAGATCGGTGCCGATGTTGCCCGAGCCGATGATCGCCGCACTCAGTTTGGCGCTCATATGAGCCTCCGTTTCTCCAGGCTGTGTGGAAGTCGTTGGTGGAATCAGGTCAGGTGAAGTCGAGGGTGACGCTGCCGAGTCCGGCGAACTCGGCGACGAAGTGGTCGCCGCTGCCGATGTCGATCGCGCGCGTCGCGGTGCCCGGCAGGATGACGTCGCCCTTGCGCAGGCGCACGCCGAACGTGGACACCTTGTTCGCCAGCCAGGACACGGCGTTGAGCGGGTGCCCCAACACCGCCGACGAGTTGCCCTTCGCGACCACCTCGCCGTTGCGGGTCAGGGTGGCGTCGATGTCGCCGGTGTCGATGTCGGCGATGGCGACGCGCTGCTGGCCGAGGATCCACCCGCACGACGACGCGTTGTCGGCGATCGTGTCGGGCAGGGTGATCTGCCAATCCCGGATGCGCGAGTCGATCAGCTCGATCGACGGCACCACCCATTCGATCGCCGCGACGACGTCCTCGTTGGTGCAGCCCTCGCCGGGCAGGTCCTCGCCGAGGATGAACCCGACCTCCACCTCCACGCGCGGGAAGCACAACGACGAGAAGTCGATCGGCTTGCCCTCGAAGTACTGCATGTCGTCGAGCAGGTGCCCGTAGTCGGGCTCGTCGACGTTCATCATCTTCTGCATGGCCTCCGACGCCAGGCCCACCTTGTGCCCGGCGACCGCGGCCCCCGCGTCGAGGCGGCGACGGATGTTGATCAGCTGGATCTCGTAGGCGTCGACGACGTCGAGATCGGGATGGGAGGCCGTCGGCGGGTCGATGGCGACGGCGGTCGCCTCCGCCTGCGCGAGGTCGGCGGCGATCTGCGCGCGGACCGGGTCAGCGACGGCCATGGTCTCTCCTCGTAACAATGTGCGAACTGGTTACTGTTTTTACACCTCGACCGGCCATCGCATAGCGGTCTAGCTGCTATAGCCGTCGTTCCCGCCAATACTATAACGTGTTCTAATTATTGGGTAGATTGACTGGGTCGGGACACACGCGCCCACCGACCGCGGAGAGGACTACTATGACCACGCCCGAAGAGGCCGGAAACGAATACGACGTCGTCGTCGTCGGCGCCGGCGCCGCAGGCATGAGCGCGGCGCTCACCGCCGCGACGCAGGGGCTGAAGACGGTGCTGATCGAGAAGTCCCCGTACTGGGGCGGATCCACGTCGCGCTCCGGCGGCGGCGTGTGGATCCCCAACAACTCGGTCCTCAAGCGCGACGGCGTCGACGACACCGTCGAGAAGGCGCGCGAGTACGTCCACGCCATCATCGGCGAGCACGCACCGGCGGCGAAGATCGACACCTACATCGACCGCGGCCCCGAGGCGCTGGACTACCTGATGGCCCACGCCCCGCTGGAGTTGGAGTGGGTGAAGAACTACTCCGACTACTACCCGGAGGCCCCCGGCGGACGGCTCGGCGGCCGCTCGGTCGAGCCCAAGCCCTTCGACGCGCGGCGCCTCGGCGACGACCTGGCGACGCTGCACCCGCAGTACACCAAGGCCCCGCTGAACATGGTCGTGCTGCAGAGTGACTACCGGTGGATGAACATCGGCATGCGCCACCCGCGCGGCATCGCGAAGATGGCCAAGGTCGCCTCGCGGTTCAGCTGGTCGAAGTTCCGCAACAAGAAACTCATCGCCATGGGCGCCGCGCTGACCGCCGAGTTGCTGCTCGGCCTGCGCCAGGCCGGGGTGCCGATCCGCCTCAACACCGCGCTGGTCGACCTGGTCACCGACGACAACGGCGCGGTCACCGGCGTCATCACCGAGTCCGACGGGCAGCGCGGCGAGATCCGCGCCCGTTACGGCGTGATCCTCGGGTCGGGCGGCTTCGAGCACAACGACGAGATGCGCAAGCGCTACCAGCGCGCACCGATCGGCACCGAGTGGACCACCGGGGCGCCGACGAACACCGGCGACGGCATCAACGCCGGCATCAAGGCCGGCGCCGACGTGGCCCTGATGGACGACGCCTGGTGGGGCCCGACGATCCCACTGCCCAAGGGCCCCTGGTTCGCCCTGTCGGAGCGGTCGGTCCCCGGCACGTTCATCGTCAACGAGCGCGGCGAACGGTTCATGAACGAGTCCCTCCCGTACGTCGAGGCGGTGCACCAGATGTACGGCGGCGACTACGGCCACGGCGACGGCCCGGGCGCGAACGTCCCGGCCTGGCTGATCATGGACTCCCGCTGCCGCAGTCGCTACCTGTTCGCCGGCCTGCCGGCCAAGCAGCCGATCCCGAAACGCTGGCTCGAGTCCGGCGTCGTGGTGAAGGCCGGCACCATCGCCGAGCTCGCCGAGAAGACCGGGCTGCCCGCCGAGCAGCTCGCGGCGACGACCGCCCGGTTCAACGGCTTCGCCCACGCCGGCGTCGACGAGGACTTCGGCCGCGGCAACAGCGGCTACGACCACTACTACGGCGACATCACCAACAAGCCGAACCCGAGCCTCGGCCCGGTCGACAAGGCGCCGTTCTTCGCGGTCAAAATGGTCCCCGGCGACCTGGGCACCAAGGGCGGGATCGTCACCGACGAGCACGCCCGTGCGCTGCGCGCCGACGGGTCGGTCATCGAGGGCCTCTACGCCTCGGGCAACACCAGCGCCCCGGTGATGGGCCACACCTACGCCGGACCGGGCGCGACGATCGGACCGGCGATGGTCTTCGGCTACCTCGCCGCCCTCGACGCCAAGGCGAAGGCCGACGCCGCCGCCTCGCCGGCCACTGCGGGCAAGGAGAGCTGATGCCCATCGATCCCACCGTCGCACTCGGCGCCGAACTGCCCGAGGTGACGTTCAGCTGGACCGCTTCCGACGTCGCGCTGTACCACCTCGCGGTAGGTGCCGCGGCCGACCCGATGGACACCGCCGGACTCGCCTACGTCGACGACGCGGCCCCAAAGGTGCTGCCGACCTTCGCCACCGTCGCCGCGAGCTTCCACGCGACCGAGCCGCCGAAGGTCAGCTTCCCCGGCATCGACATCGACCTGGCCAAGGTGGTGCACGGCAGCCAGCAGGTCACCGCGCACCGGGCGCTGCCCGCCGCCGGGACCGCGACGACCCGCACGACGATCGCCGAACTGCAGGACAAGGGCTCGGCCGCGGTGATCGTGCAGGAGTCGGTCACCGTCGACGAGAGCGGCGACCCGCTGTGGACCGCCCGCTCGGCCATCTTCGCCAAGGGCGAGGGCGGATTCGGCGGCGACCGTGGCGCCTCGTCGCGCGTGGAGTTCCCCGACCGGACCGCCGATCACCGCATCGAGGTGGCGACCCGGCCGAACCAGGCCCTGCTCTACCGGCTGTGCGGCGACCGCAATCCGCTGCACTCCGATCCGGCCTTCGCCCAGCGCGCCGGGTTCGACCGGCCGATCCTGCACGGGTTGTGCTCCTACGGCAGCGTCGCGCGCGCCATCGTCGACGAATTGCTCGGCGGCGACGTCACCGCGTTGGCCGACTTCTCCGCCTCCTTTGCCGGCATCGTGCTGCCCGGCGAGACCCTCGTCGTCGACGTGTGGGACACCGGGGACCGACTGTTGGCCACCGCGACGGTGGCCGAACGCGGTGCCCCGGCGCTGGCCAACGTCGTCTGCGCGGTCAACCGGCAGCGGCGGCGATGACCGCGACGGAGACGAACCCGGCCGTACCGGCGTGGTTCGCCGAGGCCCTCGACACCCGGCCCACCCACGGCACCCTCGTCGTCGACGACGCCGAGATCGCCTACCGGGTGTGGGACCGGCGGGAGGGCGACGGCGACCCCCGCGGGATCGTGCTCGTCCACGGCGGCGCGGCCCACGCCGGGTGGTGGGACCACATCGGGCCGCAGTTGGCCCGGACGCACCGGGTCGTCGCCTTCGACCTGTCCGGGCACGGGGACAGCGAATGGCGCGAGGGCTACACCTATGACCGATGGGCCGACGAACTCGTCGCCGTCGCGGCGGCGGTCGGCATCGTCGACGACCTCGTCGTCGTCGGGCACAGCATGGGCGGCATCGTCGCGATGCGCGCCGCGGTGCGCCACCCGGAGGTGGTCACCGACGTGGTGATCGTGGATTCGGAACTCTTCGACGCCGCCGACATCGCCCGGATGATGGAGCACGGCGCCCCCACCGACACGATGATCCCCCGCGAACCGCGCCGCTACGCCACCCGCGACGAGGCGCTGGCCCGCTACCGGCTGCTGCCCGAACAGGAGACACTCCCCTATATCCGCGACCATGTCGCCGCCGGGTCGGTGACCCGCGACGAGAAGGGGTGGCGGTGGAAGTTCGACCGCAGCTTCCCGACCCTTTTGACCGATCCCACCCCGGTGCCGCCGCCGACGTGCACCCTGGCTATCGTTCGAGCCGAGCACGGTGTCATGGATCCGTCGCGCGCGCAGGCACTGCACGACTCGCGCAGCGACGGCACCGCCACGCTGGTCACCCTGGCCGGCGCGGGACACCACGTCATGCTCGACCGTCCGCTAGAACTACTCGCCGAGCTCCGCGACGTGCTCGGCGATCGACAGGAGTGACATGGGGAACTTTGACTCGGCCCTCGGCGCCAACCGGAACAAGACCGTCGACGACCTGGTGTCGGTGATCGACGCCGAGGTCGCCGACCAGTCGGGAATCTCGGGGGCCGCGGTCAAGGCCGCCTACGCCGCCGCGCAAAAGGTGAAGCCGGGCGTGGTGCGCAACGCGACCAACGCCATGCTCGACGACTTCCTCACCGCCCTGTCCCCACTGTGGGACAGCAAGCCCGCCGGGACGGGCTTCGGCGCCCATCTGGCCGCCAACGGCGACCAGGCGGCAGAAGCGTTGCTCGCGGTGACCGATGCCCAGGCATCGGACGCCAAGCCCGCATTGGCGAAGGCCTACAACTCCCTGCGCGGAAAGGCGAAGGGGTACGTCCTCGCCGCCCTGCCCCGCGTCGGGGACGCGATCGAGCAGAACGTCTAGTCGTGCCGGTCAGACTGCGGAGATCGTGATGACGACGAGCCCCACGATGACGGCGATCAACGCCGACAACATCGAGAGCACGCGCCACATCCGCACTCGGACCGCATCGGAGTCAGTGACTTCTCTGGTAGCCATGACTGCCTACTTTCCGTCGTCCCGGCCTCTGGACTATCGGAGCTCCGACCAGGAACTTGTTGCTCCAGTGACTAATGTGACACAGTTCATTCTCAGGTTCACGCACTGTGGGCCCGTGTCGCGAAATACCCGAATCGTTGAAGACGTTGTCGCGCAGGCGGAATTTCCCACCCGTCGCGGTCGGCGTGATGGTGAACACCACCGGTCCGGTCGGACTGTGCGACACCAGCTTGTTGCCACGGACCGTCGCGTCCTGCGAGGCGGGGACGCTGCCGTACGGCGTCTTGGTGACCGCAGTGTAGACGTATTCTCCGCCGGCGATCTGGGCGGCGGCATCCGGGGCGGCGACGCCGGTACCCACCAGGGCGGCACCCGTCGTCGCAACGGCCAGGGCGATGGAGCTCAGTTTCTTGGTCATAGTGCCCATGAGCTTAAGCCGAGTGCCCTCGAACGGGAATGGCCGAGTGGGGTTTTCCTCTCGCGGGCGCAAAGCGAGCCCTAACGGCAGGCGGGCCGCTCGGGCGGGCCCGACCGCGGGCCGTCGAGACGGACGGTGATGAACCGCGGGCGGTAGATCGTCGGGTCGCGGTAAACGTCGCCGCCGACCGCGGTGTCGAGACTGTTGACGTTGTAAGAGACGACCACCTCGTTCGAGGTCGAGAACTCCGGATGGGCGTGCGCGTTGTAGGTGTAGACGTCGGGGTCGCGGTACCGACCGGACGCCCCGGTCTCCGGAGTCCGGTACAGCAGCCGGGGGGCGCCAAACGGGCCCGTCGGCGACGACCCATACCGCCCGACGATGCGGTCGGACAGTCCCGGGCCACCCTCGGTGGTGACGAGGAGGTAGACCCCGGGCCGCACCGCGTGCACCGACAGTTCGGCCGACACGTCCTGCGCGACCGGTACCGACGTGCCCCGCCCGTCCGGTCCGGCCGGGCGCCAGCCGGTCCCGTCGAAGTAGGACAACGGTGCCCGCAGATCGGCTCCGTCCACCCGCGCCACGTGCAACCGTTTGTGCGCGCCGGCACCTTCCACCCCATAGAGGTAGGTGTGGTCCCGCGCGGGGGCGACCCACTGCCCCCACTGGATGCCGCGGGTGTCGTGCAGCGGCGTGATCGAGGTCGGACGGGAGAGGTCGTCGGGATCGAACCGGGCCACCGACGAGCCGCGGAACCCCCAGTCGAACGGCCCCGGACCGGTGGTGCGCCACTTCCCCAGCGGCACCTGGAGCGAGCCGCCGAGATAGGTGGCCGCACCGAGCCAATACCAGCTGTCGGCGTCGGTCGGCGAGAGCAGCGAAGCCGGCGCCCCCGGGGTTCCACCGACCACCGTCCGCAGCCCGCCGCGCGCGTCGCGCACGACGAAGGAGTTGTGCACGAACGGCGCATCCGCCGACCGCTGCGCGCCCGCGGCCGAGGACAGGAAGGTGTCGGAGAAGGCGAACAGTTCGCGCTCGTCCGGGAGCGCCGTCGTCCACGTCGAGTCCCCGCCGCTCCACCCGGCACCCGCGTTGCCGAACCGGTCGATGGCGGCGTTGAGGCATCCCAACGGCTGCGCCGACAGCACCCGCGGCCACACCGGGCCGACCGGCGACAGCGTCCCGGCCGCCCACGGCATCCCCACCAGCGCGGCGACGACGACGAGGACGACCGCCACCCGCAGCCACCGCCTACCCATGGCGGCCAATCGTAGATCGGTCAGGCGGAGACAGTCGCTTCTGCCGCCGATTTGGCCCACTTGTAGTCGGCCTTGCCGGCCGGCGTGCGGCGGACCTCGTCGACGAACACGACGGTGCGCGGCACCTTGTACCCGGCGAGCTGGCTCCGGCAGTGCTCCTGCACATCCTCCAGCGACGGCTCGTCGTGCCCGTCGGCGACGCGGGCGACCGCCGCGACGCGCTGGCCGTACTTGGCGTCGGGGACCGGCACCACCAGGGCGTCGGCGATGGCCGGGTGGGCGTGCAGCACGGCCTCGACCTCTTCGGCGTAGACCTTCTCACCGCCGGTATTGATGCACTGCGAGCCGCGGCCCAGGAACACGATCGAGCCGTCCTCCTCGACGTAGCCCATGTCGCCGAGCACCGAGATGCGCGTGCCGTCGGCCATCACCGGGAAGGTGCGCGCGGTCTTCTCCTCGTCCTTGTAGTAGCCGAGCGGGATGTTGCCGATGCGCGCGATGTAGCCGACCTCCCCGGGCGTGGTGATCTTCCGGTTGCGCTCGTCGACGACCATCATCCGGTCGCTCGGCGGCACCTTGAGGTTGCCGTTCTCGTCCATCATGATCTCGCCGTCGTTGCCCGACTCCGACGCGCCGAAGTTGTCGCGCAGCAGCAGACCCTCCTTGACGGCCACCAGCCGGTCGCGCACGTGCTGGCTCCAGATGGCCCCGCCAGAGGCGATGGAGAACAGCGACGACAGGTCGACCGAGTCCTTCAGCTTTTCCATCTGCTCGACGAGCGGCAGCCCCATGGCATCCCCGACGATGAGGATGATCTGGGTCTGGTCGCGTTCGATGTTGCGGACGATCTGCTCGGCGTTGAAGTCGCGTTCGAGGATCAGCCGCCCACCCAGCGAGAGGAAGGTGAACAGCGAATACGACGCCGCACCGTGCATGAGCGGTGCGGCGAGCAGGAAGGCGATGGACGGGAAGTCCTTCACCGCGGCGGCGATCTCCTCGTAGTCCTTGCGCGGGTCACCGTAGGGGTTGCCGCCGGAGATCGGCTTGCGGAAGAAGTCGTCGTGGCGCCACATGACTCCCTTCGGGTACCCGGTGGTGCCACCGGTGTAGAGCAGGTACAGCTCGTCGCCGGTGCGCGGCTCGAAGTCCCGCTCGACCGGGTAGCCGCCGACCTCGTCGAAGGAGACGAGGGCGACCTCGCGGTCGGCCAGCGCCGCCACCGCATCGCGCAGTTCGGCGGTGATCTCACCGACGACGAACACCGCGCGCACCAGCGGGAGCTTGCCGATCAGGCGCGCCACGCTGGCCTGGTGCTCGGGCAGTTCGACGACGATGGCGGCCGAGTCGGAGTTGTCGAAGATGTACTCCAGCTCGGCGTCGGTGTAGCGGTAGTTCACGTTGACCGGGACGGCGCGCAGTTTGATCGTGGCCAGCAGGCTCTGCACGTGCTCGGGCGAGTTCTTGAGGAACAGCGCGACCTTGTCGTTGGCGCCGATGCCCTGGGCGGCGAAGAAGTGGCCGACCTGGTTGGCCTGCCGGTCCATCTCGGCATAGGTGGTCTGGTTGCCCTCATAGCTGAGGACGATCCGGTCGGGGACCGAGTCGGCGACCGTTTCGAAGACGTCGGCGAGGTTGAACTTCATTGGTGGTGACTCCCTTGTCGATGTTCGTTGGCTGTGGGTCTGACTAGTCCGCGGTGAGGACGAGGCCGCTGGTGGGCACGCCGGTTCCGGCGGTGACGACGATCTTGGTCAGGTCGGGCACCTGGTTGACCGAGGTTCCCCGCACCTGGCGGACGGCCTCGGCGATCCCGTTCATCCCGTGGATGTAGGCCTCGCCGAGCTGACCGCCGTGGGTGTTGAGCGGCAGTCGGCCGCCCACCTCGAGGGCCCCGGGCTCGGCGATGAAATCCTTGGCCTCCCCGCGACCGCAGAAGCCGAGTTCCTCCAGCTGCATCAGGGTGTACGGCGTGAAGTGGTCGTAGAGGATGGCGGCGTCC
Source organism: Gordonia crocea (assembly GCF_009932435.1). Taxonomy (NCBI): domain Bacteria; kingdom Bacillati; phylum Actinomycetota; class Actinomycetes; order Mycobacteriales; family Gordoniaceae; genus Gordonia; species Gordonia crocea. Next base: position 887,596 of record NZ_BJOU01000001.1, on the reverse strand, counting down.
ATGTCCTCGGGCGCCAACCCCGCCTGGTCCCACAGCTGTCGGCCGACCAAGCCCATCTCCGGCAGGCCGGCGAGCTCGTCGCGGTAATAGCTGGTCATGATGTATTGGTCGTGGCCGCTGCCCGACGCCGCTCCGGCGATCACCGCCGGCGGGTGCGGCAAGTCCTTGGCCCGCTCGGCGGAGACGATCACGAGGGCGACGCCGCCGTCGGATTCCTGGCAGCAGTCGAGCAGGTGCAGCGGCTCGGCGATGTAGCGCGAGTTCTGGTGGTCTTCCAGGGTGATCGGCTTGCCGTAGAAGAAGGCGTTCGGGTTGTTCGCGGCGTGGCGCCGGTCGACGACGGCGATCCGGCCGAAGTCCTCGCTGCTCGCCCCGTATTCGTGCATGTAGCGCTGGGCGACCATCGCGACGAAGGCCGCGGGGGTGGACAGCCCGTGGGGATACGAGAAGGCGTTGTCGGTTCCCGACGAGGTGGCCTGCGTGGCCACCGCCGTGCTGACCTGTCCGAAGCGGTTGCCCGACCGCTCGTTGAACGCGCGGTAGGCGACGACCACGTCGCACACACCGGTCGCCACCGCCATCGCCGCCTGTTGCACGGTCGAGCAGGCAGCACCGCCGCCGTAGTGGATCCGGGAGAAGTAGGTCAGATCGCCGAGCCCGGCCGCGCGTGCGACGGCGACCTCCATGTTGGTGTCCATGGTGAAAGTGACCAGGCCGTCGACGTCGGCGGGGGCCAGCCCCGCGTCGGCGATCGCCGCGGTGACCGCCTCGGCCGCCAGGCGCAGCTCGGTGCGCCCGGAGTCCTTGGAGAAGTCGGTGGCGCCGATGCCCGCGATCGCCGCGGTGCCGGAGAGGCTCATCGTGACACTCCTTCGGTCGGCAGCTCCACCGTCACCGTCGAGACGACGTGCTTGCCGAGGCTGTTGGTCCCGGTGACCGCGACCGTCGCGGTGTTCCCGTTTTGTCCGATTACCTCACCGGTGAAGGTCAGCGTGTCATACGCGTACCAGGGCACGCCGAGCTTCAGCGCGATCGAGGTGATGCGCGCGCTCGGACCGGCCCAATCGGTGACGAACCGCTCGACCAGGCCGGTGTCGGTGAGGATGTTGACGAAGATGTCTTTCGACCCGCGCTGCTGGGCCAGGTCGCGGTCGTGGTGGACGTCCTGGAAGTCGCGGGTCGCCAGCGCCGTCGAGACGACGAACGTCGGCGTCGCCTCGATGGTGAGCGGCGGCAGTGATGTCGCGGCGTCCGTCACCGGCTCGGCGGAGTCGACCGATGCTTGTGGGTCGGCCGCCGGGATACCGGCCGGGACCCAGGCGTAGTTGGACCACCCGTCCGGGCTCTGGTCGTCGGCCGGGAAGTCGAGGAAGTCGACGACGACGGGCATGCCGATCGACACCGCGTCGGGGTCGACACCGCGCAACTCGCCGAGCATGCGCACCCCCTCTTCCAACTCGACGAGGGCCACGACGAACGGCAGCGTGCGGCCGGGCACCCGCGGGGCGTGGTGGACGACGTAGCTGTAGACCGTGCCGCGGCCGGACGCGACGACGTAGTCGGTCGTGCCGTAGACGCCGTCGCCATCGCGGGTGGTCCACGTCGCCGGGATCGGCGGATGCTGAAGCCCACCGCTGGGCAGCTTCTGGATGCGCAGCTCGTGCGCGGCGACACCATCCCAGAAGAAGGCAGTGTCTCCGGACGCCTGGGGGCGGATCAGCTTCGCCGGATCGAGCGCACCGGGTACCGGCGCCTTCGGCACAGCCGTGCCCGACTCGACCCGACCCGCTCGCTGCGGTCCCGGCGCCGGAGGCTTGAACTTCAGAATCCGGAAATCCATCTCGGCGACGGTCTCGTCGCCGACGCGCCACGTGTTGTGGGTGGTGAAGAACCAGCCCTCGCCCAGCGCGGTCCGCTTCGGACCGACGACGTCGACGAGTTCGGCCGACAGGGTCACCGTCTCCCCCGGGCGCAGGTAGCGGTGGTACACCGAGTCGCAGTTCGTCGCGACGACGGAGGTGTACCCGGCCTCGTCGAACAACTCGGTGGCCCGGCCCAGCGGATCGTCGTCGGTGCGCACGCCGCGCAGGCCGCGCATCGTCCAGACCTGGGCCATCGCCGGCGGCGCCACGACGCCGTCGTGCCCGGCGGCCAGCGCGGCCTCCTCGTCGACGTAGACGGGGTTGTCGTCGCCCATCGCCTCGACCCAGTTGTGGATCATCGGCGCGTTGACCGGGTCGCGCCCGGTCTTGGGCGCGCTGGCGCCCGCATCCTTGATCTGCTGCGCGGCGGTGAGGATCTGCTCGACGCCGGCGCCTTCGGTGACGGTGCTCATGCTGCCTTCCTTATTGCCGCGGCGCCCGGGGCAGGCCGAGTCCGGCGGTGGCGATCATGTCGCGCATGACTTCGTTGACCCCGCCGCCGAAGGTGATGACGACGTTGCGCTTGGCCTGCACGTCGAGCCAGTCGACCAGCGCCGCCGTCGCCGGGTCGGCGAAGTCGCCGTAGCGGCCGACGAGGTCGTCGGCGATCCGCATGATCGTCTGGATCCGTTCGGTGGAGAACACCTTGGTCGCCGCGGCGTCGGCCATCGAGATGGCCTCGCCGGTGGACGCGACCTGCCAGTTCAGCAACTCGTTGATCCGCGCGTACGCGCTGATCTGGGCCAGTGCGCGCCGGACGTCGGGGCGGTCGGCGACGGGCTCGCCGTCGGGTCCGGGGCGCCGGGTCCACTGCGCCAGCCGCTCGGCCACCCCCTCGATCCGCCCGGCCGGGCCGAGCATGACGCGCTCGTGGTTGAGCTGCGTGGTGATGAGTTTCCAGCCGTCGCCCTCCTCGCCGACGCGCATGGCGACCGGCACCTTGACGTCGGTGTAGTAGGTGGCGTTGACGTGGTGCGCCCCGTCGGCGGTGATGATCGGCGTCCAGGTGTAGCCGGGATCGGTGGTGTCGACGATGAGGATCGAAATCCCCTTGTGCTTGGGCGCAGCAGGGTCGGTGCGAACCGCCAACCACACGTAGTCGGCGTCGTGGCCGCCGGTGGTGAAGATCTTTTGCCCGTTGACCACGTAGTGGTCGCCCTCGCGCACGGCCGTGGTCGTCAGCGAGGCGAGGTCGGTTCCCGCGTCGGGCTCGGTGTAGCCGATCGCGAAATGGACGTCGCCGGCGAGGATCGCGGGCAGGAACTTGGCCTTCTGTTCCTCGGTGCCGTGGACCTGCAGGGTCGGTCCGACCGTCTGCAGGGTGACCGACGGCAGCGGGACGTCGGCGCGGACCGCCTCATTGGTGAAGATCTGCTGTTCGATGTCGCCGAAGCCCTTGCCGCCGAACGCGGTGGGCCAGCCGACGCCGAGCCAGCCGTCCGAACCCATCTGCTTGACGACCTTGCGCAGCGTCGCGCCGTGCCGCTCGGTCAGCAGGGTCTGCTCGTCGTCGGGGCTGACCAGGGTGTCGAAGTAGGCGCGGACCTCGTCCTTCAGCCGGCGCTGCGCCGGGGTGAGGTCGATGAACATCTCGCCGTCGGGCTGGGCTTCGCCGTCGGGCTGCCCGGCGGGGCGGTCGAGGGCATCGGCCAGCTCGTCGAGGGTGCCGGACCCGCCGACCAGGCGGGCCAGATCCTTGGCGAGGGAGAAGTAGCGGTGCAGCGGGTAGGTGACGTCGACGCCGATCCCGCCGTGCAGGTGGGTCATGGTGCGCATCGTCGCGGGTACCTCGGCAGCGACCCAGTAGGACCCGATGGCGATGTCGACTCCGGCGTCGAGACCGTTGGCCAACCGCCACGCGGCGGCCGTCGTGGTGAGGTTCAGCGACCGGCCGATGACGTAGATGTCGGCCAGCTGCTGCCCGACGGCCTGGAACAGTGCGATCGGCTTGCCGAACTGGTGACGGGTGCTGACGTGGGTGGCGGTCATCGCCGTGGCGCCGTCGACGAGGCCGTCGGCGTAGGCGTTCAGCGCGAAGCGGTAGTAGTCGAGTAGTGCATCCGGGGTGATCGGGAGGATGTCGTCGTCGGCGACGGCGACGCCGGTGAAGACAACGGTCGCCTCGCTCCAGCCGCTGGAGGTGGTGGTGCGCTCGATGTCAACGCCGTCGGCATCCGCGGCCACCCAGGCCACCAGTGGCGTCCCGTCGTCGCGGCGCGCGGTGACCAGGAAGGCCTGCGCGCCCGCGGCGCACAGCACGCCGGTCTTGGTGCCGGTGAGCGTGCCGTCGGTCAGCTTCGTCGACGGCGCGTCGAGGAGACCCGATCCCGCTTCCCGTGCGGCGACCGCCAGCCAGGCCCCGTCGGCCACCGGGGCCAGTCGCGGCGCCTGGTCGGCGTGACCGCCGAGTGCCAGGGTCGCGGCCAGCGTGCCCAATGCGGGGGTGACCGCGGCGGCCCGGCCCATCCGGCGCAGCAGCGGCAGCACCGCGGTCGCGGCGAGGTCATCACCGCCCGCCGCCTCGGGCAGGGGCAGCGCCAGCAGCCCGGCGTCCACGACGGCCTGCCACGTCGGGCGGTCGAAACCGTCGGCGTCGGCGAAGCGCTGCGCCGGATCCGAGGACGTCCGGGTGAAGACCTCCTGCGCCACATCTGCCACTGCGACCGCTGCCGCGTCGAGACTGAAGTCCACCGTCGCCTCTCCTGGAATGAGAACCTGTTCGAACCCAATGTAGTGGGTCGACACCACCAATACTAGAACAGGTTCTATTTCGATGTGAGGGGGTCTCGCGTTGGCGGTGATTCAATGGGATGGCCGACACCCACTGCAGGAAAGAGAACTGATGACCGCGCTCGACACCGGCCTGCTCATCCTCCGCGTCGTCACCGGGCTGACCTTCGCCGCACACGGCTTCCAGAAGCTGTTCCGCGGCGGCCGCATCGCCGGTACGGCACGCTGGTTCGACTCGATGGGGATGCGGCCCGGCCGCCTGCACGCCTATGCCGCCGCCCTCAGCGAACTCGGCGCCGGGGTGCTCCTGGCGCTCGGCCTGCTGACCCCGCTCGCAGCGGCGGCAGTCATCGCGGTGATGATCGTCGCGGCCTGGACCTCGCACCGCGGGAACTTCTTCATCACCGCCAACGGGTGGGAGTACAACCTGATCCTCGCGGTCGTCGCGTTCAGCGTGGCCGTCACCGGTCCGGGCCGCTACTCGATCGACCACCTCATCGATTGGGGCGTCCTGCGGGCCACCGGCTCCGGATGGACCGCACTGATCGTCGCCGGCGTCGGCATCGTCGGCGCTGCCGCGCAGCTCGTCGTCTTCTACCGGCCGGCGACTGATGAATAGCGAAACGGTCGCCATCCCCGCCGGTGCCATCACGCTGGCCGGGGACCGCTACGGCGATCCCAACGGCGCACCGGTGGTGTTCCTGCACGGTGGCGGGCAGACCCGTCACTCGTGGGCGAGCTCGGCTCGCGACCTCGCCGGGGAGGGCTGGCAAACCCTCACCGTCGACCTGCGCGGCCACGGGGACAGCGGCTGGTCGCCGGATGGCGTCTACGACCTCCCGCAATTCGCCGCCGACGTCGTCGCCATCGCCGACTTCCTCGGCCGCCCACCCGTTCTCGTCGGGGCGTCCCTGGGCGGCAACGCGGCGCTATCCGCGCTGGGCGGCGATGTGGAACTCGGCCTCGGCCTGGTGCTCGTCGACGTCTCCCCCTTTGTCCAGCGGACCGGCACCGATCGGGTGCGGGAGTTCATGGCCGCGAACGCCGAGACCGGCTTCGCGTCGTTGGAGGAAGCCGCCGACACCATCGCCGCCTACCAACCGCACCGCAAACGGCCGGCGAACCTCGACGGGTTGCGCAAAAACCTCCGGGAGCGTGACGGCCGCTGGTACTGGCACTGGGACCCGGCGTTTCTGCGCGGCGTCTCCGACGACGCGGTGCAGCGCAACCGGATCCTCGACCCGGTCCACCTGGGTGCCGCGGCCGCCTCGCTGCGGATACCGACCTTGTTGGTGCGCGGCGGCGAATCCGACGTCATCAGCGTCGAGGACTCCGCCCGCTTCCTGCGCGTGGTGCCCCACGCCGAGTTCGCCAGCGTCGGCGGCGCCCATCACATGGTGGCCGGCGACGACAATGCCGTCTTCGAAGACGTCCTCGCCGACTTCCTCGACCGTCGCATCCGGTCGCGGCTGGATGTGTTCGCCGAAGTCGACGCATGAGGTGGCGGGCCTCCGGTGCCGCGGCACTGGTGTGTGCCTCCGCCGTCATCGGCGGCTGCACGTTCGACAATCCGAATCCAGAGCCGTCCCCCACCACGACAACCGCCTGGGGTGCGGTGGCGCATGACACCTCACCGTTCCTCAAGCACTTTCCCGCGTTGGGCAAGCCGGTTGCGGCCTCGTGGTCGAAGGGCTCCCCCTCGACGCCGTCGAAGGAACGCATCGATCTGCCCGGGCCGTCGTCGACGAGGCTCGATGCCGTCGTCACCGTCGATCCGGCGGTGGCCGCCCGGCTGCGCACCGAGGTGGGCGAGCCGGATCCGGACAGTTCGCAGCCCCCGCCGCCAGCGACCCCGGAACTGGCGCCCGCCCTCCAGGTGGAGGTGCCGCCGGGGCCGTTCATCGTCGGGCGCTCGACGCTGGGAACGACCTACGGCTGGAACTGCGTGGTCTACGTCGACCGCACCCGTCCGGTCGTGGTCGTCGTCGCCTCTCTTCCCTGGGCCACCGGCTTCACCGGCGCACCCTAGAAGCGCGCTAGCGGGGCATGCCGAGGATCCGCTCGGCAGCGGCGGTCTTGAGGATCTGCGTCGTCCCGCCCGCGATCGACAGGCACCGGTTGAGCAGGAACAGCTCGGCGGCCTCACCGTCGACCAGCCCTTCGACGCCGAGCAATCGCAGCGCGAAGTCGGGCACCGACTGGCGGTGGGTGACGCCGATCAGCTTGCGCACGCTCGACGCCGCGCCGGGATCGTGCCCGGACAGGCGCGCCTGCACCGCACGCGCGTCGAGGGTGCGCCCGTTGTGCGCCTCGGCGACCAACCCACCCAACTCCGCCAACTCCCCGTCGTTCAGGGACCGTTTCGACGAGGCGATCTGGCGCAGCAGCGCATCCATCTCCTTGCCCAGGCTCGAACCGCCCATCGCGACCCGTTCGTTGGCCAACGTGGTCCGCGCCAGGCGCCAGCCGTTGTTCACCTCGCCGACGACCAGCTCGTCGGGGACGAACACGTCGTCGAGGAAGACCTCGTTGAACATGGCACGGCCGGTCAGCTCGCGCAGCGGCCGGATGTCGATGCCCGCCGATGCCATGTCGACGAGGAAGTAGGTGATGCCCTTGTGCTTGGGCACCTCGGAATCGGTGCGCGCCAGACACACCGCCCACTGGGCGTTGTGCGCCTGACTGGTCCAGATCTTCTGGCCGGTGAGCCGCCACCCCTCCTGCCCGTCGGGTCCGGTGCCACGGACCGCCTTGGTCCGCAGCGAGGCGAGGTCGGAGCCGGCCTCCGGCTCGGAGAACAGCTGGCACCACACGATGTCGCCGGCCAGCGTGGGCCCGACGAAGCGCTCCCGCTGCGCATCGGTGCCGTGCTCGAGGATCGTGGGGATGGCCCAGCCGGCGATGACCAGGTCGGGGCGGTGGACCCCGGCCGCGTCGAGTTCGCCGTCGATCAACAGTTGCAGCGCCGGCGTCGCACCGAGGCCGTGGGGTGCCGGCCAGTGCGGGGCCAGATATCCGGTACGGGCGAGTTCTCCGCGTCGCTTCTCCTCGGGGGCGGCGGCGATCTGCTCGACCGTCGCACGCACCGCGGTGCGCTGGTCCTCGACATCGGACAGGTCCACCGAGAACCGTCGGCGCTGACCGTCGATGGCCGACTGGCCGAGTTGGACCCGGTCGGACCGGCCGTCGTCGAGGGCGGCGCGCGCCGCCAGCGCCGAACGCAGGTAGAGGTGGGCGTCGTGCTCAAAGGTGAAGCCGATGCCGCCGAGGACCTGGATGCAGTCCTTCGCGTTGGCCAGGGGCAGGTCGGCGGCGAGCGCGTTGCCGGCCATGGTGGCCAGCCCCGCCTGGGTGCCCAGGTCGAAGTCGTCGGCCCGGCCGCCCAGCAGATCGTCGACCGCCCCGGCCTGGTCCCAGGCGGCGGCGCTGAGCTGCTCAGAGCGGCACAGCATGTCGGCGAGGATGTGCTTGATCGCCTGGAAGGAGCCGATCGGCGCGTCGAACTGGGTGCGCACCTTGGCGTAGTCGACCGCGGTGTCCAGGCACCACTTCGCCACCCCGCTCTGATACGCGGTGTTCGCGGCGGACAGGATGGCCGCGGCGCGGGCGGAGCGGGGCAGTTCGACGGCCGCGTCGAGGTCGAGGCCCGACAGTGCGATCCGCGAGGACGACGCGATGCCGTCGATCCCGTCGACGGGAGTGACGTCGACCGTCGCCGCGCTCGGCGGGACCAGGTACCACCGCGTCCCCCGCGCGGGGAGGATGAGGTTGACCAGCAGGGCGGCTTCGGGAACCCACCCGGACACGAGGCCCAGCTCGATTCGGCCCGCGGGATTCACCGGGGGCAGATCGCGCCCGAAGGCGATGTGATCGGCCGGTGCGACCACCGGCATCGTGCCGTCGAGGATCGCCTCGACATGGGCGGCAGCGGCGTCGCCGTCGGTGCGCGAGACCGCGATCGCAGCCGCCACGGTGGACACGATCGGACCGGGAACGAGACGCCGCCCGCACTCGGCGACCATGGCCGCGGCGTCGGCGAAGGGCGCCCCCAGACCGCCGCGCTGCTCGTCGGCGGCGGCCGCAAACACGCCCAGGTCGGCGAGTTCGCGCCACAACGCCCGCCAGCCGTCGGACCGGTCATCGATCTCCGATCGCACGATGGCCGTCGTCTCGCGGGCGGCAGCCCAGTCGGCGATGGCCTCACAAACCGCGATTTGTTCGGCTGACGTGGCGATTGTCACTGCATTCCCCTGCATGTCGAAATTGAAAACGGCAACTAGAACCTGTTCTAATATGCCATGTGGCCCTCGTAAACTGATAGCCGCAACCGAAAGGACCGACGAGACTATGGCGCGAACCGTGACAGCCAAGGCTGATGCCGACGAGCGTGAGGCCGCGCCCGATGTAGCCGAGAACAACTCGTCCGGCGCGACCGGCGGCTCGACCGCCCAGCGCGAACGGCGCCGCCGCATCCTCGACGCGACCCTGGCGCTGGCCTCCAAGGGCGGCTACGACGCGGTGCAGATGCGCACCGTCGCCGAGAAGGCCGACGTCGCCGTCGGCACCCTGTACCGCTACTTCCCGTCGAAGGTCCACCTGCTGGTGACCGCGCTGGCCCGCGAGTTCGAACGGGTGGAGGCCCGCGTGGACCGCTCCCAGTTGGCCGGCGCGACCGGCGTCGAACGCCTGCGCACCGTGCTGGACATGATCACCATCGCCATGCAGCGCGACCCGCTGCTGACCGAGGCGATGACCCGCGCGTTCATGTTCGCCGACGCCTCCGCCACCGCCGAGGTCGACAACGTGGCCAGCACGATCGACCGGCTTTTCGCCGGCGCGATCGTCGGGGTGGAACGAGAGCCCGGCGAGGAAGACTTCGCCATCGCCCGCGTCATCGCCGATGTGTGGATGTCGAACCTGGTGCAGTGGCTGACCCGCCGCGCGTCGGCCACCGACGTCACCAACCGGATGGAACTGACCGTCCGCCTGCTGCTCAAGGGCCGCGAGAACTAACCCGCTTACGGCTTGATCCCCAGGTCGCGGGCGATCATCGGCCAGGTGCGCTTGAGGTCTTCCTGCCAGTAGCCCCACGAGTGGGTGCCGGTCGGCCGGGTGATGACCTTGGCCGGGATGTGCAACTGCTGCAGCCGCTGCGCCATCTGCTGGGTGCAGAGGTTGACCGCGCTCTCAATCAGGCCGCCCACGACGACCTGGTTGGCCAGGGCGATCGGATCGTTGTTCACGAGCTTGGCGCCCATCGTGTCGTTGCGGCCGGGCAGCCCGGTCCCGGTCGTCATGTAGACTTTGGTGCCGCGCAGGCGCGGGGCGTTCTGATACGGGTCGTTGGCCATCCACCCCGGACCGCCGATCGGGCCCCACATGTTGATGACGTTGCCGCGACCGCGGTCGGCGACCACCATCCGGATGTAGGCCTGGCCCAGCGGGTCCGAGGTCCGGGCGCATCCGCTGTACGCCGCCACCGCGCGATACATCTTGGGTGCGGAGATCGCCAGATTGAGCACCGACGTGCCGGCCATCGAGATACCCGCAACGGCGTTGGCCTTGGACGTCTTGAACTGCTTGTCGAGCAGCGGCGGCAGCTCCTTGGTGAGGAAGGTCTGCCACTTGTTCCGGCCGAGGACCGGGTCGACGCGCTGCCAGTCGGTGTAGTACGAGAAGGCCCCGCCGATCGGGGTCACGACGTACGCGTTCTTGTTGGCGAAGAATTCCTCGTAGTCCGTCTTCTCCGCCCACGACGCCGCGTCCTCGCCGCCACCGGCACCGTTGAGGAGGTACAGCACCGGACGGGGCTTGGAGTCGTCGCGCGGTTTGAGCACGGTGACGGGGATCTGGCGGTCCATCGACGCCGAGTAGACGACCACCGTGACCTTGCGGGGCGTCCCGTTGACCACGGCGTCGATCTTGGAGGTCTTGGCGACGGACTTGATCGCCAGCCCCGGGGTGACGATCTGCGGCAGGGCGAGCGCCACCGCGACGCCGGCGGCGGCGAACCCGGCGGCGATCACCGCCGGCTTGCCCAACACCCGTCGTCGCGGACCGCGTCGGATACCCATCGCAAACCCCTTCAGTCCCACTAGTCACACTGGTAACAGCTCAAGGGTACGGTCGGCCGCCATGGTCTTCCAGCCGAGACCGTCGTCGTTGCTGGTTCGCAACCGGTTTGTGACGGCGTCCGCGGTTCGATCACCCGACCCGCCAAAAGCTCCGGCCCGGCATCCTTCGTCAGGATGCCGGGCCGGAGCCGTTTGCTACTCGCTCAGCCGGCGTCGCCGGTGGCGTCGCCGACCTCGGTCAGCTCGGTCGGGGCGTCGGGCACCGCACGCGGCTTGGGAGAACCGGTGAAGGTGAACTTCGCACCGTCGCCGTCGCCCTCGCCGTCCCAGCCCTCGACGTCCACGACGACGATCTGGCCGGGCTCGACCTCGTTGAACAGGATCTTCTCCGAAAGCTGGTCCTCGATCTCGCGCTGGATCGTCCGGCGCAGCGGGCGGGCGCCCAGCACCGGGTCGAACCCGCGCTTGGCCAGCAACTGCTTGGCCTTCTCGGTCAGCTCCAGGTCGATGTCCTTGCCCTTCAGCTGCTTTTCGACGCGACCGATCATCAGGTCGACCATCTCCACGATCTGCTCCGACGTCAGCTGGTGGAACACGATGACGTCGTCGATGCGGTTCAGGAACTCCGGGCGGAAGTGCTTCTTCAGCTCGTCGTTGACCTTCTGCTTCATCCGGTCGTACTGCGAATCGTCGTCGTTGGACTTGGCGAAGCCCATGCCGACGGCCTTCGAGATGTCGGAGGTGCCCAGGTTCGACGTGAAGATCAGCACGGTGTTCTTGAAGTCGACCGTGCGACCCTGACCGTCGGTCAGGCGACCGTCCTCGAGGACCTGCAACAGCGAGTTGTAGATCTCCGGGTGGGCCTTCTCGATCTCGTCGAACAGCACGACCGAGAACGGCTTGCGCCGGACCTTCTCGGTCAACTGGCCGCCCTCTTCGTAGCCGACGTACCCGGGAGGGGCACCGAACAGCCGCGACGCGGTGAAGCGGTCGTGGAACTCGCCCATGTCGATCTGGATGAGCGCATCGTCCTCGCCGAACAGGAAATTCGCCAGCGCCTTGGACAGCTCGGTCTTACCGACGCCGGACGGGCCGGCGAAGATGAACGAGCCGGACGGGCGCTTCGGGTCCTTCAGACCGGCGCGGGTGCGGCGGATCGCCTTGGAGACCGCCTTGACCGCGTCCTCCTGGCCGATGATCCGCTTGTGCAGCTCCTCCTCCATCCGGAGCAGACGGGTGGTCTCCTCCTCGGTGAGCTTGAACACCGGGATACCGGTCCAGTTGCCCAGCACCTCGGCGATCTGCTCGTCGTCGACCTCGGCCACGACGTCCATGTCACCGCTGCGCCACTGCTTCTCGCGCTCGGCGCGCTGCGCGACGAGCTGCTTCTCCTTGTCGCGCAGGTTGGCCGCCTTCTCGAAGTCCTGGGCGTCGATCGCCGATTCCTTCTCCTTGCGGGCCTCGGCGATGCGCTCGTCGAACTCGCGCAGGTCTGGCGGTGCGGTCATCCGGCGGATGCGCATACGCGCGCCCGCCTCGTCGATGAGGTCGATCGCCTTGTCCGGCAGGAACCGGTCGTTGATGTAGCGATCGGCCAGCGTCGCGGCCGCGGCCAGCGCGCCATCGGTGATGGAGACGCGGTGGTGCGCCTCGTACCGGTCGCGCAGGCCCTTGAGGATCTCGATGGTGTGCTCCACCGACGGCTCCCCGACCTGGACCGGCTGGAAGCGGCGCTCGAGCGCGGCATCCTTCTCGATGTACTTGCGGTACTCGTCGAGCGTCGTCGCGCCGATCGTCTGCAGCTCGCCGCGGGCGAGTTTCGGCTTCAGAATCGAGGCGGCGTCAATGGCTCCCTCGGCGGCACCGGCCCCGACGAGCGTGTGCAGCTCGTCGATGAACAGGATGATGTCACCGCGGGTGTTGATCTCTTTGAGCACCTTCTTCAGGCGCTCTTCGAAGTCACCGCGGTAGCGGCTGCCGGCCACCAGCGACCCGAGGTCGAGGGTGTAGAGCTGCTTGTCCTTGAGCGTCTCGGGCACCTCGCCGTTGACGATCGCCTGCGCCAAACCTTCGACGACGGCGGTCTTGCCGACGCCGGGTTCGCCGATCAGCACCGGGTTGTTCTTGGTGCGGCGGCTCAGGACCTGCATGACCCGCTCGATTTCCTTCTCGCGGCCGATGACCGGGTCGAGTTTGCCCTCGCCCGCCGCCGCGGTCAGGTTGCGGCCGAACTGGTCGAGCACCAGCGACGTCGACGGGGTCCCCGCCTCGCTGCTGCGCCCACCCGAACCGGCTTCCTGGGGCTCCTTGCCCTGGTAGCCCGACAGGAGCTGGATGACCTGCTGGCGGACCTTGTTCAGGTCGGCGCCGAGCTTGACCAGCACCTGAGCGGCCACGCCCTCGCCCTCGCGGATGAGGCCGAGCAGGATGTGCTCGGTGCCGATGTAGTTGTGGCCGAGCTGCAGGGCCTCGCGCAGCGAGAGCTCCAGCACCTTCTTGGCGCGCGGCGTGAACGGGATGTGGCCGGCCGGCGCTTGCTGGCCCTGGCCGATGATCTCCTCGACCTGGGTGCGCACCGCCTCCAGCGAGATCCCCAGCGACTCGAGCGCCTTCGCCGCCACGCCCTCACCCTCGTGGATGAGGCCCAGCAGGATGTGCTCGGTGCCGATGTAGTTGTGATTGAGCATCCGCGCCTCTTCTTGCGCCAGGACGACAACCCGGCGCGCGCGGTCGGTGAACCGTTCGAACATCGTTCTCCCTTACGTGGCTCCACTCGGTCAACCTGCGCCCCGCTGCGCGTGCGGCACTCGCCGTGCCCCGATTAACCTGCTTGCTTCCACTCTAGTGGTGTTTGGACCCGCACTCGCAATCGTTATGCGACCAGGGGGCCGTCCGGTCGTCCTCGCCGGTCGGCGCCGCATCCGTTTGTGAGTGCTTCACGCTGGTCAACACCGACATTCACGCCAATGTTCCCGACTACCCCGCGCCCGCCGCTACGCCACCAGCGAACAAGCTGGTCATCCAGACGACGTCCATAACGCCAAGTCGCACCGTTTTCGCTACCCTCTCAACCATGTCTGTATCGCCCCAGATCCCCCCGACCCAGCCGTTCCCGGTCAGCAGTTCCTCGGAGTCGGCGCGCGCATTCCGCTGGAAGGGCGGCGACACCGTGACCGCCGAACAGCAGGATGCGCTCAACGTCGGCGCCTTCCTGTGGGGGGTCAACGAGATGTGGTGCGACAGCCTCGACGTCGAGCTCGGCGACGCGCAGGCGCGCGATGCCCTCGCCACCGCCTGGGGCGTGACCGACGCGGTCAGCGCCCGGATGACCGTCGGACGCCTCCTCGACGGCATGCACAGCAGCGCCTTTGAGATCGTGGCCCCGCTGGTGAACGCCGTCGTGAAGAAGTCCGCCGGACACGATCCCGACGCCCACCGGGAGTTCTTGGCCGCGCGCACCCAGTTCCGCGGCCCGTCGGCGACCGTCGCCGACTACGACGCACTCATGAACGTGCGCACCATGTCGGTGCTGCGCCCGGTCATCGCCGATTCCTACTTCCCCACACACATCCGGTCGTGGGACCTCGGGCGGGTGGGCTACGTGGTCCGGATGTCGCGCACCGCCGGCTACCTGTCCACCGACGAGTGCTGGCCGATGCTGCTCTCCGCGGCGGCCTCGGCGCGCAGCTACTACGCCAACTGGCGGCAATTCGCCCACGGCCTGGTGATCGGCCGCACCTATTGGATGGCCCTGCACGAGATGAACAACGCGAGCGCGGCGGCCAAGACGGCCGGCGAGCGGGTGCACGGCCTGCTCATGCGCTCGGACAGCCCGTGGTGCCGCTACCGTCTGGGCCACACCGGCGGCGGTGTCTCCATGGTGAAAATGGCGCCGCAGCCGGAAACGTCGGACACGACGTCGTCGGAAACCACCACTGAAGCCCCCAGCGGTCCGCAGCCGGGCGAACTGGGGATGTAGCCGACGCCCGTCAGTAGGCGTCGCGTTCGGGCGGCTCCACCCCGAACATCCGCGCGATGGCAGCGGTCGCCGTATCGCTGTCCAACCCGCCGGCGCGCTGTGCCTCGCGGATGGCCCGGTATCGGGTGAATTCGTCGAGGATCCCGCCGTCGGCGGCCTTCTCCAACTCGGCGGACTTCTCGTTCATCATCTCGGCGATGACCCAGTAGACGCGCTGGTCGCTGACGTACACCGGCGTCAGCCCGTTGACGAAGATCTTGGTCCACGACTCGTAGTCCTGCAGCTGGGCGATCCGGTAGCCGTCCTCGACATCCCCGTCGGCGATCCCGGTGACCGCCTGCAGCGGCATCTCGTAGACATAGCCCGGCGTCGACTTCTCCGTGTTTCCCGCGCAGGCGAGCAGAACCCGCTCGCTGGTGACCGCCAATAGGGCCCACTCGCCCTTGAACCAGCCGGAGACGGCGTTCAGCAGCAGTTCGTCGGATCGCAGCGCCCCGATGAGGATGGGGGCATTCACCGATTCCTGGTCCACCCAGTACATGGCCGCGGCAATATCCGCGCGCTCACGGGTGGGCAGGCCATAGGACTTGGGTTGCGCTGTCGTCACGGCGTCAAACTTAGCCGAAAGCCGCGATCGACACAGGACGAAGGCATCCCAACGCCCGACCTGGGCCGTGGTTGACTGGTAGGCATGCTCTCCGATCTCCGTCGTCGAATTCCTTTTGGGATCGGCACCGTCGTCATGCTGATCTGCGGCGCGATGATCGGATCGTTGGCGGTGGTGCTGGCGCAGCCCTCCGACGCGCCCCACGGTGGCGGACACGGATACGGCCAGCTCCGCTCCTACGCCGACACACCGGAGGCGGTGTGGACCCGCGGGATCGACGATCTGCCCGGGTTCAGCGGATCCGGCGGATCGGTCACGGTGGCCGACACGCACGGGAGTACCTGGCTACTAGCCTATCCGTCGGGCATCGGGCGGGCCTTTCTCGCGGTGAACCGTCACGACGGGACGTCGCGGTGGGACCACCCGGTCGTCGCCGGCCTGGGTAGTTGCGCCTTCGACGCCGAAGGCCACATCGGCTGTGCGATCAAGGTGGGCAATGTCCCCGACGGCTTCTACCGCGTCGACGCCGGTTCGGGCGCACTGGATCCCGCCCAACCGCTGGAGGACACCGGGCGGGTCCTCGGGGTGGGCCGCAACTTCATCCGGGTCGACCAGGTGGGCTATCGCGTCACCTCGACCAGCCCCGACGGCGCCACTCGGTGGAGCCGGACGTTCGCCGACTCCGCGACGCCCACCTACATTCCCGAAGCCGACCTCGTCGACATCAAGCTGGCCGACGCCAGCCACAGCCTCCTCGACCCGGAGACGGGGAAGACCAGGCTCAGCTGTGGCCCGTGCACCGTCACGGTGTTCCCGACCGGTTTGGCCGTGAGCCACGCCGGCGACAGTGCAGTGATCGATTTCTACGGTTTCACCGGCGGCAAGCTCTCCGCCAAGCCCACGCACGTGTCGCGCAGCATGGAGGTCGCGACGGGGCCCGCGGTGCTGCCCGTTCTGCGCGGCACCGGCTCGGCCACGCTGAACCAGACGCACGGGCAGTTCGAGGTCCGCGACCCGGCCAAGCCCAAAGCGCTGTGGGCGGTCAGCGACGACGCGTTGTCGAAGGCCAAACCGATGGCGTGCGGCCGACTCGTGGCATTCGCCCGCAAAGACGGGTCACGCAACGTGATGCGCCTCGACGGCAAGGGGACCGTCGTCGGACGCCTCTCCGCTCCCGACCGGCAACGCCCCGACACCGCCATCGCCGAGTTGCGCTGCGTCGGTTCCTTCGGCGACACCCTGGTGTTGGCGAACGACAACCAGGTCACCGCGTTCGACGCGAAGTCCGGTTCGATCCGCTGGGAGTTCCCGGCGAGCGGCAGCGCCCAGAACGTGGACGGCTTCATCGTGCTCCGCCAGGGCGCGACGATCTCCCTGCTCCGCTAACCGCCGACTGGGCCCTGATCTTCGCCGACTGGGCCCTCGATCCCGTCGAGTGGGCCCTGATCTTCGTCGAGTGGGCCCTGATCTTCGTCGACTGGGCCCTACCGGGTGACCAAGCCCGCGGTGAGGAGCGCAAATCCGAGCAGGTGGATGCCGGCCCGCGCCAGATTCCACCGCACCCACGCGCCACTGAAGTCGGCCCAGGCCGCCGCGGCTTGCGTGCCGGAGGCATCCCCCACGGCATCGAGTCGGACATTGAGCGGCACGTTGAACAGCATGGTGATCAGTACGCCCGCGACGTAGCAGCCGAAGGCCGCCAGCGCCCACCACCGCAGGCTGCCGCCCCACGCCAGAACGGCGGCCAGCGCCGCAAGAACCAATCCGCCGCCGAAAACAAGGCCGAACACGGGGTTGAGGATCGCGGCGTTGATCCGCTGCATGACCTCGATCGCGGCCGACGGTGTGGCGCGGTCGAGCCCGGGCATGACCGAATAGGCGAATGCCGCGAACAAACCGGCGACCAGCCCCGCCGTCAGGATTGCGGCGACGACCACCGCGTCGCGCACGCCGCTCATCGCGCACCACCGATTCGCGTCGTCGAAACAGCTACCAATTCGTCTTGATCCATGACTCCACTCCACACCACAATGAATAGTGTTTGAATGGTCTAGAGTCTTATTTCCATACCCATTACTCTCATTTGCTCGTACTTCCACTGACTCTTACCCTCACTGACTCGAGGTGGCGAACATGGATGCACTCGGCAGCCTCCTCAACGGACCCCGCGCTCGGGACCCGCTCGTCCTGCGCCTGGTGTTCGCGTCCCCGTGGGCGCTTCGCGTCGACGACCGCTCGCCCCTCACCGTCCTCGTCGTCACCCGCGGAGCGGTGTCGGTGGACTACGACGACGGCACCCGGTCGACCGTGACCACCGGGGAAGTCGCCTTGTTCCGCGGCAGCGAGTCCTACCTGGTATCCGACGGTGGGACGCACGCGCCCATCGCACGCATCGACGAGAGTGGCGACTGTGTCGACCTCGACGGTCGACACAGCATGGCCGAGCACATGTCGGTAGGTCTGCGGTCGTGGGGAAACAGCGCTCCCGACGAGGCCACGGCGGCCATGCTCATCGGCGTCTATCGCGCCGGCGAGGTGAACCGCACACTGCTCGACGCTCTTCCGCGACTCTCCGTGGTGTCGATGAGCGACGACCCGCTGCGCGCCCTCATGGAAGCGGAGATCACCCGTGAAGCCCCCGGACAGGACGCCGTCCTCAACCGATACCTCGACCTGATCTTGATCAGCGCGTTGCGCCGCACCTTCGACGACGAGCACGGTGGCGCGGCTTGGTTCCGCGCCTATCGCGACCCCACCGTGGGACGAGCCCTGCGCCTGATGCACAACAACGCCGATCGACGATGGACCGTCGAATCACTCGCCACCGAGGTCGGGGTGTCCCGGGCGACTCTGGCCCGACGATTCACCGACCTCGTCGGGACTTCTCCGATGAAACACCTGACATCCTGGCGGCTCGCCTTGGCCGCCGACCACCTCGCCCAAGACAACCCCGACACCCTGGGCGTCATCGCCGAGCGGATCGGATATGCGACGCCCTTCGCCCTGAGTGCCGCGTTCAAACGCGAGTACGGCGTCAGCCCCTCGCAATGGGCCGCAACCAGCACCCAAACCGGGTAGGCCAGGACCGGGCGGAGCCGGTCAGCCGAGTTCGTAAAAGCCGGCCAGCGCCGCGGCGTACATCGGCACGTCCGCCACCGCCATCACCTCGCGCGCGCTGTGCATCGCCAGCTGCGGTGCCCCGACGTCGACGGTGACGAGGCCGGTCCGGGTCGCGGTGATCGGGCCGATCGTCGAACCGCAGGGCAGGTCGGCACGGTGCACATAGCGCTGCAGCGGCACCCCGGCACGACGACACGCCCGCTCGAACACGCCCGCACCGTGGGCGTCGGAGGCGTAGCGCAGATTCTGGTTGACTTTGAGCACCGGTCCGGCGCCCAACCTGATCTGGTGGCCGGGTTCGTGGCGGTCGGCGTAGTTCGGATGGGTGGCGTGGGCCATGTCGCCGGACACGCACACGCTCGACGCCATCGCCCGCGAGAGTTCTTCGCGATCCCCGCCACGGCTGAGCACGATGCGCTCGCACACGGTGGCCAGGAAGTCCGACGCGGCGCCGCGCTGCGATCCGCTGCCGACCTCCTCATGGTCGAACAAGGCCAACATCTGGGTCGACGGCGGAAGGTCGAGCTTCCCACCGACGTCGAGCAGGGCCCGCAGCCCGGCATAGCAGGTGGCCTGGTTGTCGAGCCGGGGCGCGCTGAGCAAATCCTGCTCGGCTCCGACGATCCGGCTCGGCTCGACGTCGTGGACCATGAGTTCCCACCCGAGCAGGTCGGCGGGTCCCACGCCGAGCCGCTCGGCAATCCACGCCACCAGTCCGGGGCTGTCCGGGTCCGTCGACCAGATCGCATCGAGGTGGCGTTGCGGGTCGGGGGTGACCCCTTTGCGGTCCTCGGACAAGTGGATCGCGAGTTGCGGCACGCGCAAAACCGGCTCGTCGACCTTCACCAGCCGCTCGACCACCGCCTCCCCGTCGAGCACCGACACCCGGCCGGACAGGCCCAGATCGCGGTCGAGCCAGGAGTTCAGCCACGCCCCGCCGTAGGGCTCGAGCGCGACGGTGGAGATGCCGGCGGCCACCCGGTCCACGTGCTGCTTGATCCGCAGATTCGGACTGTCGGTATGCCCCCCGACGATGCTGAAGGCCTGCCCGTGGCCACTGCGCCACGCGATGATCGACCCGCCGCGGCGGACAAAGAACTGTCCGACGGCGTCGGGCCACTCGTCGGTCTCGCGCAGTTCGACGAAGCCAGCCGCGCCCAAGTCTGCTGCCACCGTCGCGCACACGTGGAACGGCGACGGCGAGGCGTCGATGAAGGTGGCCAGTCCGGCCGCAGTGGCTGACGTCGGCGCCGCCATGCTCAGGCCTTGGCCAGCACCGCGTCGAGGACCGAGTAGAACAGGCCCAACCCATCGTCACTGGGCCCGGTGAGCGCCTCAATGGCGTGCTCGGGGTGCGGCATGAGACCGACGACGCGGCCGTCGGCGCTGGTCACACCGGCGATCGAGCGCATCGATCCGTTCGGGTTGTCGCCGGCGTAGGTGAAGGCGATCCGCCCCTCCCCGGCCAACTCCTCCAGGACCGCCTCGCTCGCGACGTAGCGGCCTTCGCCGGACTTCAACGGAACGAGGATCTCGGCACCGGGCTCGAACCGCGAGGTCCACGCCGAGTCGGTGTTCTCAACGCGCAGCCACTGGTCGCGGCAGACGAAGTGCAGTCCCTGGTTGCGGGTCAAGGCCCCCGGCAGCAGTCCGGCCTCGCACAGGATTTGGAAGCCGTTGCAGATCCCGAGCACCGGGGTTCCGGTCCGTGCCGCCTCGATCACCGACGTCATGACCGGGGCGAGGCTGGCGATGGCACCGGCACGCATGTAGTCGCCGTAGGAAAAACCGCCGGGGACCACCACCGCGTCGACGCCCTTGAGATCGGTGTCGGCGTGCCACAGCGAGACCGCCTCGGCGCCGGCGAGCCGGACCGCGCGCGCGGCGTCGACGTCGTCGAGCGTGCCGGGGAAGGTGATGACGCCGATGCGCGCGCTCATCAGGCCTGCACCTGCACACGGGTGACGGTGTAATCCTCGATGACGGTGTTCGCCAGCACGTCTGCGGCGATCTTCTCCAGCGTGAGGTCGTCGACGCCGTCGGCGACCTCCAGTTCGAATCGCTTGCCCTGTCGGACGTCGGAGATGCCGTCGAATCCGAGGCGCGCGAGGGCGCCGACGATGGCCTGCCCCTGCGGATCCAGGATTTCCGTCTTGGGCATCACGTCAACCACCACACGTGCCATTGCTTTCCGCGCTCCTTCGGGCCGGGTCAAACGCTTACCCGATGAGTCTATCTAGTGCGGCGGGAGGTTACAGCGCGGCCTCGATGGCACTGATCACTTCGGGGGCGTCGGGCTCGGTGCGCGGGCGGAATCGGGCAACCGTCTCACCGTCAGATCCGACGAGGAACTTCTCGAAGTTCCACTGGACGTCGCCGGCCTCGCCGTCGGCGTCGGGGGTCTGGGTCAACTCGGCGAAGAGGGGGTGCCGGTCGTCGCCGTTGACGTCGCCCTTCTCCAGCAGCGGGAACGTGACGCCGTAGGTCGTCGAGCAGAAGGTGGCGATCTCGTCGGCCGACCCCGGCTCTTGGCCCATGAATTGGTTGCACGGCATGCCGACGACGGTGAGCCCGCGCGGGCCGTACGTTTCGGCCAGTTCCTCGAGCTTCGCGTACTGCGGGGTGAGGCCGCACTTGCTGGCGACGTTGACGACCAGCAGTGGGCCGCCGAACGACGCGAGGTCCAGGGCCGAGCCGTCGAGGGCGGTGACGGGGATGCTCTTCAGATTTGCCATGGCGCCAGCCTACCCAGATGCGCGAGGGCCCAGTCGACGAGTTTGAGGGCCCAGTCGGCGGGATCGAGGGCCCAGTCGGCGGGATCGAGGGCCCAGTCGGCGAAACGGGATGACGGAAGTCACAACTAATTGCATGGCGGCAATAGTTGCGTAGGCATTACGATTTCTCGGTGCAACCAATCTCAACGGCGGTGTCCCCAGACACCGCAACGGCATCGGACCGGGCCTTCGCGGCCCTGTCCGGGCTGGCCGAGCGCCTCGCGTGCGCGGCCAAGTCGTCGGCGATGACCGACGTCGTGGCGGCCGACCTGACGTTCTCGCAGTTCCGGACCCTCATGGAGTTGGGGACGCGCGGGACGGCACTGTCGGTGCACGAACTGGCCGAGGCGGTCGATCTTTCCGTGGCCGCCGCCGGACGCGTCGTCGACAAGCTCGTCGGCCTCGGGTTCACCGACCGGCGCGAAGACCCCACCGACCGCCGCGTCAAGCGGGTCTCCCTCACCGAGTCGGGCCATGCCTTCGTGACCCAGGCCGCGGACGCACGTCAGGACGTCTTGCGCGACCTGGTCCACCGGTTGCCCGATGACCTCGCCGGCGCCCTCGCCGACGCCGTCGAACCGATCCTCAACGGCGAGATCGACTACTTCGCCCCACCCTTTCCCACAGAAAGCTGACCTCATGACCACGAGTCCCGACTCCGCCAAGGCGCCGGACACCAAACTCGACAAGCGCGTCCTGACTGTCGCCGGTGTCGTCGTCCTCGGCTCGATCATGTCGATCCTCGACATCACCGTCGTGTCCGTCGCCCAGGACACCTTCCAGACCGAGCTGAAGACCGATCAGGCCGGTGCCGCCTGGTCCATGACCGCCTACACCCTGGCGCTGGCCACGGTGATCCCGCTGGCCTCCTGGGCCGCCACCCGCTTCGGCACCAAGAAGGTCTACCTGACCTCGATCGTGCTGTTCCTCATCGGATCGGTGCTCTGCGCGCTGGCCTGGAACATCGGTTCCCTGATCGCCTTCCGCGCGGTCCAGGGCCTCGGCGGCGGCCTGCTCATGCCCGTCGGCATGATGATCCTCACCAAGGCGGCCGGACCGGCCCGAATCGGCTCCGTGATGGCCGTGCTCGGCATCCCGATGCTGCTCGGCCCGATCTTCGGCCCCATCCTGGGCGGCTGGCTGATCGGTTTCGCCTCTTGGCACTGGATCTTCCTGATCAACGTTCCGGTCGGCATCATCGCCCTCGTCTACGCGTGGCTGGTGCTCAAGGACGACGCGACCGGCGAGAAGCCGAAGATCGATTTCATCGGCCTGCTGCTGCTCTCCCCCGGCCTCGCCCTGTTCCTCTACGGCGTCTCCAGCGCAGGCGAGTCGCAGATCAGCCACGGCACCTTCCTGACCACCAAGGTCCTCGCCCCCGCATTGATCGGCCTGGCGATGATGGGCGCCTTCGTCTGGCACGCCCTGCACACCGACAAGCCGCTGCTCGACCTCCGCCTGTTCCGCAACCGCACCCTGACCGTCGCGGTCCTGACGATGGTGATCTTCCTGATCGCCTTCTTCGGCAGCGCGCTGCTCTACCCGCAGTACTTCATCGGGGTGCGCGGCGAGTCGACGCTGATGGCCGGGCTGCTGCTCGCACCGCAGGGCATCGGCGCCATCCTCACCATGCCCGTCGCCGGCCGGCTCACCGACAAGATGGGTCCGGGCAAGTTCGTACTCACCGGCCTGGTCCTGATCAGCCTCGGCGTCACCGCCTGGACCCAGTTCGACCACACGACGTCCTACTGGATCATCGGCGGCGCCCTGCTGATCCAGGGCATGGGCATGGGTATGACGATGATGCCGATCATGTCCTCGGCATTGGCCACCCTGCGCAACACCGAGGTGCCCGACGGCTCGACGCTGATGAACGTCGTCCAGCAGTCGTCGACGTCGATCGGTACCGCGATCATCTCGGTGCTGCTGTTCACCTCGCTGTCGAAGACCACCGAGGGCCAGCTCGCGATCCAGTTCCACCGCGACCAGAACACGAAGAACCCCGACGACCGACTGTTCCCGCTGCTGGTTCAGAAGTTCGGCTTCCCGCCGGGCACCCAGCCCGACGATTCGTGGTTCGCCGCCGCGGCCAACGCGTTCCACACGCCGTACATCGTCGCCGCGGTCCTCGTCGTGTGCACCCTGATCCCGGCCTTCTTCCTGCCGCGCAAGAAGATCGACTCGCCCCTCGTCGAAGAGGACATGGATCAGGCCCCGCACATCTCCCTGCACTGACGGGACTAGGATCACCTGGAACCAAAGACTGGAGAATCGATGACGACGGCAGCCGACGAGCCTGCAATCCTGGCCCGGGTTGGCCACTACTACAAGGCCGACCACACCTATGAAATCGGGCGGGAGAAGGTCCGCGAGTATGCCCGGGCGGTGCAGGACTACCACCCGGCGCACTGGGACCGCGAAGCAGCTCAGAAGCTCGGTTACGACCACGTCATCGCGCCGATGACGTTCACCGCCATCGGCGCGATGGCGGCGAACCGCAAGCTCCTCGAAGAGGTCGTCGTCGGATACGACACCTACGTGCAGACCGAGCAGGTCTTCGAGCAGCATCGGCCGATCACGGTCGGCGACGAGCTCCTCACCGACGTCGAGCTGTCGTCGGTGCGGCGCATCGCCGGCAAGGACATGATCACCATCACCAACACGTTCCTCGACGTGGCGACCGGTGAGACCGTCCACACGATGCACACCACCGTCGTCGGCGTGACCGCCGACGAGGTCGACCCGGCCATCACCGAGGCGGTCGCGAAGGTGATGATGCACGACGTCGACATCCTGTCCGTCGAGGATGCCGCCGCCGACTACGTCAAGACGGTGCGCGACGAGGGTGAGCGCACGATTGCCGGTTTCGGCTCGACGCGCACCCCGGCCAGTATCAACTTCGACGACCTGTCGGTCGGCGACCAGTTGCCGGTGCACCACACCCACCTGTCCCGGGGCGACCTGGTCAACTACGCGGGGGTGGCCGGTGACGCCAATCCGATCCACTGGGACCAGAGCATCGCCAAGCTGGCCGGCCTGCCCGACGTGATCGCCCACGGGATGTTGACGATGGGTCTGGGCATCGGGTTCATCTCCGAGTGGACCGGCGACCCGGGTGCGGTGACCCGTTACGCGGTGCGGTTGTCCTCGCCGGCGATCGTTCCGGCCGACGGCCGCGGCGACATCGAGTTCAGCGGCCGCATCAAGTCGCTCGACCCGGAAACCCGCAGCGGCGTGGTCATTCTGACCGCGAAGTCGGCCGGCAAGAAGATCTTCGGTATGGCCACGCTGAACGTCCGCTTCAGTTAGTCGACCAGCCAGCGCTGCGCGGCGCGCAGGTACTCGCGGAACGATGCGAATCCGTCGAGGACCTCCGCCGCGGTGCGCGGACGGTCGACGAGCCCGGCGGACTCCCCCGCGTATACCGGGGCCAGCGACAGGTCCGCGTCGACGCGGGCCTGCTTCATCGTCGCCGTCAACTCGTCGGTGACCGCCTCTTCGAGTGCCTCGGTGCGGTGCGCCCACTGCTCGGTGAAGCCGTTCACCAGGGCGCGGCCGCCGTAGATCGTCGGCCAGTCGAAACGCTGCGCGATGTCGAAGGCCCGGGTGTACACGGTCTGGTCGGTGTCCGCCCCGATCACCGCCGCCTTCAGCTCGGGCCGGAACAGACTCTCCGCACTGGCCGCGAACGGCGTGCCGACCCAGGCCGCCGACGCCCCCGCGGCCAACACGGCGGCCAGCCCGCGTGCCGTCGCGACACCGCCGCCGACAAGGACCGGGCGATCGGTCAGGTCCAAGACCTGCTGCAACAGCGGCAGCGTCGAGACGACCCCGCGCCCGTGACCGCCGCCCTCCGAGCCGCGCACGACGAGCCCGTCGACACCGGCGTCGAGCGCCTCGAGCGCCTCGGTCCGCGTCCCCACCTGCGCGACGACCACCGCCCCGGCCGCGCGCGCCGCGGGCAGGTACGGCCTCGGGTCGCCGAAGCTGAGGCTGACGACGGCCGGGCCGGACTCCAGCGCCGCATCCAACAGCGCCGGATTGGCCGGCAACGACCAGCACATCAGGCCGACACCGAAGCGTTCGCCGGATTCCGCAACGAGGCCCACTTCGGCTCGCACCTGGTCCACGGTGGCGACATTGCCCACGCCGACCAGGCCGAGCCCACCGCCGGCGGAGATCGCGGCGGCCAGACGGCCGCCCGCCGCACCCGCCATCGGCGCCCCGACGACGGGGATCGCCAAGTCGGCCAGGATCGCCTCAAGCGTGGACATCGTCACCCTCCGTGGTGGTCGCACCGGTCTGTTGCAGGATCCAGGCCAGCTCGAAAGCCGTCTCCTCCCACTGCTTGTAGCGCCCGCTGACTCCGCCGTGACCGGCCGACATCTCCGTCTTCAGCAGGATGGGGGCGTCGCCGGTGGTGTGATCCTGCAGGCGCGCAGCCCATTTCGCCGCCTCGGTGTGCAGCACCCGGGTGTCGTTGAGCGAGTTGAGCGCCAAGATCGCCGGATACGCCACCTCGCGGACGTTCTCATACGGCGAATACGACTTCATGTACGCATAGACCTCGGGGTCGGCCAGCGGGTTGCCCCACTCCTCCCACTCGATGACGGTCAGCGGCAGACTCGGGTCCAGGATCGAATTGAGCGCGTCGACGAAGGGCACCGCGGCGACGATCCCGTTGAACAACTCGGGCGCGGCGTTGACCACCGCCCCCATGAGCAACCCGCCGGCCGAACCGCCCTCGGCCACGAGCTGGCGCGGCGTCGTGACCCCGGTGTCGATGAGGTGGCGCGCGACGTCGACGAAGTCGGTGAAGGTGTTGCGCTTGGTCAACGTCTTCCCGTTCTCGTACCACTGGCGCCCCATCTCGCCGCCGCCGCGGACATGCGCCACGACGAAGACGACGCCGCGGTCCAACAGCGACAGGCGCGAGATGGAGAAGTGCGGATCAATGCTGTGCTCATACGAGCCGTAGCCGTAGAGCAGGGTCGGCGCGGGGGACGCGGTGCCGCGGCGGCGGACCACCGAGACCGGGATGCGCGTCCCGTCGGCGGCGATCACCCACTCCCGGGATTGTTCGTAGTCGTCGGGCGAGTACCCGCCGAGCACGATCTGCCGTTTGAGCAGGGTCCGCTCACCGGTCGCCACGTCGAGGTCGAGGAGTTCGGTCGGCTCGATGAAGCTGGTGTAGACGATGCGCAACCGCGGGGTCGTCCACTCCGGGTTGCCCGCGGCACCGGCCGTGCACAACGGCTGGTCGAACCGGACCTCGACGAAGTCGTCGGCGGTCGGCATCCCATCGATGCGCCGCAGGTCGGCGATCGCCACGCGCGGCAGCGCGTCGGCGCGGTAGCTCAGCACCAGGTAGTCGGCGAAGGCGTCGACGTCCTCGATGCGCCGCTGCGGGTCGTGCGCGAGGAACGTCGTACGGTTGGCCGGATCATCGGTCGGCGCGATGTCGACCGCGTAGTTCTCGCACTTCTCACCGCCGTTCGCCGGGTCGGGACCGTTGTGGGTGAACAGGAAGTACCCGGTGCCGCCGATGACCGCGTGGTCCACGTCGTACTCGACCCCCGACACGCGGGGCGCCAGACTGACCGGTTCGGCCGTCGGATCGGCGGTGGGGATGGCGAAGACCTCCGACGTCGTCTTCGACCCGACGCCGACGAACAGGTACTCGCGGCTGCGGCTGCCGCCCAGCCCCACCCAGAACCCCTCGTCGGGTTCGTGGAAGACCCGCACGTCGTCGCTCGGCGCGGTGCCGATCTCGTGGCGCCACACGGTGTCGGGCCGCCATGCGTCGTCGACGGTGATGTAGAAGACGTAGCGTGCGTCGCGGGACCAGATGGCCCCACCCGCGGTGTCCTCGACGGTCTCGGCGAGCTCCTCGCCGGTGACCAGGTTGCGGAAGCGCAGGGTGTACCGCTCGTTGCCGACGACGTCGGTGCTGAACGCCAGCCACTGGCCGTCCTCGCTGACGGAGACGCCGCCGAGGGAGAAGAAGTCGTGCCCTTGCGCCTCGACATTCGCGTCGAGGACCACCTGCTCGCCGGGCAGCGTCGACGACGGGTTGATCGTCGGCGGGTCCCAGTCGTCGGGGCCGGCGACCGGGCAGCGCACCGACCGGCCGTACTGCTGCCCCTCCTGCGTCCGACTGAAGTACCAGTAGTCGCCGGTACGCGTCGGGACCGACATGTCGGTCTCCTGGGTACGCGCCTTGATCTCACCGAAGATGGTGTCCTGCAACGGTTTCAGCTGCGCGGTCGCCGCTGCGACGAATTCGTTCTGCCCCTCCAGGAAAGCGATGACCTCGGGGTCGGTCTTGTCAGCCATCCAGGTGTACGGGTCGACGACGGTGTCGCCGTGGTGGGTGCGTTCCACCGGAACCTTCTTGGCCACCGGCGGGGTCGTGGTGTGGTCGCTCATCGGTTCTCCCCCGCTCCGGGCCAGTCGGCGAAACGCAGACCCGACAGCCGCTCGTAGGCCTCGATGTAGCGGGCCCGAGTGCGGTCGGCGACGTCGGCGGGCAACGGCGGCGGCGGGGTCTCACCATGGCGATCCCACCCCGAGTCGGGGCCGGTCAACCAGTTGCGGACGATCTGCTTGTCGAAGGACGGCTGTACACGCCCGGCGACGTAGGTCGACGCGTCCCAGTAGCGCGACGAGTCCGGCGTCAGCACCTCGTCGGCCAGCACCAGCGACCCGTCGGGCGCCTGCCCGAACTCGAACTTGGTGTCGGCGAGGATGATGCCGCGGTCGGCGGCGAGCGCGGCTCCCCGGCCGTAGATATCAAGCGTGGCGGCCTTGAGTTCCGCCGCGAGGTCGGCGCCGACCAGCGCGACGACCTGCTCGTAGCTGATGTTCTCGTCGTGATCGCCGATGTCGGCCTTCGACGCCGGGGTGAAGATCGGTTCGGGCAACCGGTGCGCCTCGTCGAGCCCGGCGGGCAGGTCGATCCCGCAGACCTGGCCGGTGGCCCGGTAATCGATCAAGCCGGACCCGGTCAGATATCCGCGCGCCACACATTCCACCGCGACCATCGGCAGGTCCCGGACGACCATCGACCGGCCGAGCACCGACGCCGGGATCCGCTCGTCGGTCGGCCCGCCGGCCAGGTGGTTGGGCACCCCGAGCCGGTCGAACCAGAAGAAGCTGGTCGCGGTGAGCACCCGCCCCTTGTCGCGGATCGGGGTCTCGAGCACGAAGTCGTAGGCGCTGATCCGATCGGAGGTGACCATGAGGAGCGTTTCACCGTCGATGCGGTAGATGTCGCGGACCTTGCCCGAGGCGACGTGGGCGTAGGAATCCAGTTCAGGACGCATGCTTCGAGCGTAGTGGCAGCATGCCCGCCGATCGGGGGTGACCCCGCACCGGTGGCCGGGTGCGGCGTTGCGCCGTATCTTCGAGCCGTGGACAACCACGCGACGCTCGGGACCCTGGTCGGCGATTACGCCGACCAACAGATCGCCGTCATCCTTGACGCGCAGGACCCGCTCCTCATCGGCAGTCTCGACGCGGTGCACCCCACCCGCGTCGCCATCCGCCGGCTGCGCTCGGTCCTGCGCACCTTCGACGGGGTGTACCGGCGCGGGCCGAGCCGCCGTCTCGACGACGAACTCCGGTGGCTGGCCAATGCCCTGGGCGAGGCGCGCGACGTCGACGTGGCGCACCGCCGCCTCACCGCGGCCCTGCGGTCCACCCCCGACCGGCCGTCGGCCCAAGCCGCGTCGGCGGCGTTGTCGTCGGTGGTCGCGCAGCGTTCCCGAGCCGCGTGGGTGCACCTGGGGGCCGCGCTGGGTTCGCGGCGGTATGCCCGGCTGCGGTCGACCCTGGCGGATTGGCGCGACGATCCCCCGCTGCGCGACCACGCCGACCTTCCCGCCGACGAGGCGCTGCACCACGTCGCCGCCGCCGATGCCGAGTTGCGGCGGCTCATCGACCGGGCGGTCCGCGCCGCATCACGGGGACACGACAGCACGGCGCGGCGCGTGCACTCCGCCCGCAAGGCCGGCAAACGCCACCGATACGCGGTCGAACTCGCGCTGCCGGTACTCGGGGACTCCGCACGGTCCCTCGTCGACGCCCGCGCCGCGCTGCAGGACCTACTGGGCGAGCAACAGGATGCGGTCCTCACCCGGGAGTTCATCGCGGAGGTGAGGCGCTCGGCGCCGCCCCAGGCCGGCCCCGCCCTCGACGAGGCGCTGCGCCGCGAAGACCTGGTGGTGGCGGGTGCCGCGCAGGTGCTCGCCCGGTACTCCGGCTAGCGGGAGCCGATCACAGAATCGGCGCGGGCGCGTACGCCGCCGCGTCCGGATACCGCGCCACGACCTGTTCGACGGCGGCGAGGACCTCGGCCACCTGCGCCTGGGCGGCACCGGTGAAGGCGGCCTTGTCGGCGAGGGCCGCGTCGAGGCCGGCCCGGTCGAGGGGGATCCGCTCATCGGCGGCGAGGCGGTCGAGCAGATCCGGCGCGGCCCCCTGCTCGCGCATGGCGAGGGCGACGGCCACGGCGTTCTCCTTGATCGCCTCGTGTGCGGTCTCCCGGCCCACCCCGGCGCGGACCGAGGCCATCAGCACCTTCGTCGTCGCCAGGAAGGGCAGGTACCGGTCGAGTTCGTTGTTGATCACCGCCGGATAGGCGCCGAACTCGGCGAGCACGGTCAGGAACGTCTCCATCAGGCCGTCGATCGCGAAGAAGGCATCCGGGAGGGCGACCCGGCGGACCACCGAACAGAAGACGTCGCCCTCGTTCCACTGGGCCCCCGCCAGCTCCGCGGCCATCGACCCGTAGCCGCGCAGCACGACGGCGAGCCCGTTGACCCGCTCGCAGGAGCGGGTGTTCATCTTGTGCGGCATCGCCGACGACCCGACCTGGCCGGGCTGGAACCCCTCGGTCACCAACTCGTGGCCGGCCATCAGCCGGATGGTCGTGGCCAGCGACGACGGGGCGGCCGCGGTCTGGACCAGCGCCGACACCACGTCGTGGTCGAGTGATCGGGGGTAGATCTGGCCCACCGAGGTCAGCGCCGACGAGAAGCCGAGATGCGTGGCGACGAGATCCTCGAGGCGCGCCAGTTTGGCCGCATCCCCGTCGAGCAGGTCCAGCATGTCCTGGGCGGTCCCCATCGGCCCCTTGATGCCGCGCAGCGGGTAGCGGGCGATGAGTTCCTCGAGGCGGGTGAGCGCGATCATCAGCTCGTCGGCGGCACTGGCGAACCGCTTGCCCAGCGTCGTCGCCTGGGCGGCGACGTTGTGGCTGCGTCCGGCCATCACCAACGAGGAGTACTGACCCGCCCGGTCGGCGATCCGGGCCAGCATCGCGACGCCGTGCGCGTGCACGTGGTGTAGCGACTGCAGGATCTGCAGCTGCTCCACGTTCTCGGTGAGGTCGCGGCTGGTCATCCCCTTGTGGATGTGCTCGTGGCCGGCGAGCGCGTTGAACTCCTCGATGCGCGCTTTGACGTCGTGCCGGGTGACGCGCTCACGGTCGGCGATCGAGTCCAGGTCGACCTGGTCGACGACCTTCTCGTAGTCCTCGATCACCCCGTCGGGGATGTCGATCCCCAGTTCCTTCTGTGCCCGCATGACCGCGATCCACAGCTGTCGCTCGGCGATGATCTTGGTGCGCGGGGACCAGATGTCGGCGAGCTCTGCCGACGCGTAGCGACCGGCAAGGACATTGGCAATCTGAGGTTTGGCCACGCGGCCAGTTTAGTTGCCGCTCGACCCGACCATCTGCGGCAGGGCCGGTGCCAGGACGTCGACGACGTCGACGACGGCGTCGGCGACCGCGCTGACCGGATCGCCGTGGGTCTGGCCGTCGGCCGCGAGCGACTCCAGCAGCGCGCCGTTCTCCAAGGCGATCAACTTGTGGACGCCCGCCGGGGCACTGTGCCGACGCGACTTGTCCAGGACCTCGGCGGCGATCTCGGAGACCCGGTCCTGCCGGTGGCTGATCATCTCCGCAAACTCCGGGTGGCGGGCGGCCAGCACGAACAGTTCGTAGCGCGCCGCCAACTGCGACGACACGGGCTCCTCACCGACGAAGACCCGGGCGAGGGCGGCGGCGGTGTCCCGGGCGTCGCGGGACTGCGCGGGCAACGCGGCGCACCGCTCGGTCATCTCCTGCGCGTCGATCTCGCAGGTGCGTTCCACCGCGGCCGCCAGCAGGTCGGTGAGCGAGGAGAAGTAGTACGTCGTCGACGCCAACGGCAGCCCCGCCAGCTCGGCGACCGCGCGGTGGCGCACCGCGTCGGGGCCGTGCTTCATCAGCAGGGCGCCGGCCGCCTCCGCGAGGAGTTGGCGGCGCGCCTGACCTTTGGGGGTTGCGGCGGCCATGCCAGCATCGTGCCAAAGTGACACCGCGTGCCGTGGCGGTTTGGGCGACCTCAAGGGCTACCCACAGGTCGCGGGGCGGCGCGCTACAGCGCGAAACAGAATCCTGCGGTGCCGTAGCCCCGGTGCACCCGCGCGATGGTGTAATTCGACCGCTTACCGTTCTGGACCGCGTAGACCTGGCGGATGCCCTCGCGCTGCGGGACCCACGTCACCGCCGCCGTCGCCCCCTGGGCGCGGGCCGCCCCGATGAACAGCGGCGGATACTTGCCGGGCTTCTTCTCCCAGAAGGTGACCTTGCCCGACGCGTTGACCGGCACCGTCATCGAGTAGCTGCACCCGGTGCCGTAGGCGTTCGACGAGAAGCCCACCCCCGGATCCACCCGTCCACTGGGCACTGCATTGGCCGTTGCGGCGCCGATGCCGGTGAGCGCGCCGGCGAGTACCGCCGCTGCCGCTCCCACCACCATCGTCGTCGGGATAACTGTCTTTCCCACTCCGATCCCTTCCTCCCGGGGTTGCCCAAGGCTAACCCACCATCACCGGCGACGAGGCGCTCTAGAGCTTGGGGGTCGCCCGCGCGATCAGCGTCGCGGTGTCGACGCCGGCGCCCAACGTCCCGTATACCGAGCCCCACGAACCGTCGAGACGGCTGTGGACGTAGGCGTCGGAGACGGCCGGGTGGCCGTATCGGATGAGCAGCGACGCCGACAGCAGCGTCGCCATCTGCCCGACGAGGTGGCGGGCGCGGTACTCCAGTGCGTCGGTGTCGGTGAAGGCGTTCTTGACCGCGGCGACCGCGTCGTCATAAGCCTGGTCGGACCCCGTGGCCGCGTCGAGCTCGTCGAAGAAGACGGCCAGTGTCTGCGGTTCCCGGCCGATCGCCCGCAGTGTGTCCAGGGCCGCCACGTTGCCCGAGCCCTCCCAGATCGACATCAGCGGCGACTCGCGGAACAGCCGCGGCATCCGCGAGTCCTCGACGTAGCCGTTGCCGCCCAGGCACTCCAACGCCTCGGCGGCATGCATCGGTGCGCGCTTGCAGATGAAGTACTTGCTGACCGCCAGGCTGATGCGCCGCAACTGGGCCGACCGCTCGTCGGCGAGGGCGCGGTCGGTGAGGTCGGCGAGCCACAGCGC
Organism: Gordonia crocea; assembly: GCF_009932435.1. Taxonomy (NCBI): domain Bacteria; kingdom Bacillati; phylum Actinomycetota; class Actinomycetes; order Mycobacteriales; family Gordoniaceae; genus Gordonia; species Gordonia crocea. The sequence continues at coordinate 854,915 of NZ_BJOU01000001.1, read as the reverse complement.
GGTGAGGGTCGCGGCCTCCGCCTCGACGTGGAGATCGGCCAGCACGTTGCGCATGAGCGGCTGGTCGACGAGCTTGGCGCCGAACGCGCTGCGGTAGGCGGCGTGGTGCGCCGCGGCGGTGGTGCCGTTGCGCATGACGGCCGCCGACGCGGTGGCGCAGTCGAGACGGGTCATGTTGACCATCTCGATAATGGTGCGCACCCCGCGGCCGGGCTCGCCGACCATCCACCCGACCGCGTCGTGGTACTCGACCTCGCTGCTCGCGTTGGAATGGTTGCCCAGCTTGTCCTTGAGGCGCTGGAGGAAGATGTTGTTGCGCGACCCGTCGGGCAGGATCCGCGGGACGAAGAAGCACGAGACGCCGTCGGCCGAACCACCATCCGAGGTTTGCGCCAGCACGAGCAGCAGATCCGAGTTCGGCGCCGACGTGAACCACTTGTGACCGGTGATCAGGTAGCTGCCGTCGGCCTGGGCGACGGCCGTCGTTGTATTGGCCCGGACGTCGGATCCCCCCTGCTTCTCGGTCATCGACATGCCGGCGATGAGCCCGCGCTTCGCGGTCGGGACGGTCAGTTCGGGCTGGTACTCCAGCGACGTCAGGCCCGCCTCATAGCGCGCGGCGAGGTCGGGGTTGTGGCGCAGCGCCGGGATGACGGCGTAGGTCATCGAGATCGGACAGCCGTGGCCGGCGTCGACGGCGGTCCACACACTGAACTTCGCCGATCGCACCAGGTGGGCGTGCGGGTCGTCGAGGGCCCACGGCCGTCCGGCCAGACCGTGCGACACCGCGTTGTCCATCAGCCGGTGATACGACGGGTCGTAGCGCACCAGGTCGATCCGGTTCCCGTAGCGGTCGTGGGTTTCCAGGACCGGCGGGTGTTCTTCGGCCAGGTCACCCACGGTGATCCACTCGGCCGACCCGGCCATCTGCCCGAGTTCGTGCAGATCGGGCAGCGATTCGCCGGCACCGACCCGGTCCAGGTACTCGGTGAGCACCGGGTAGTTGGCGACGTCGTAGCCCTCCAGCGGAGGGACCTGGTTGGTGACGATGTGGTTCGCTTTCACGGCACACAGTCTAGCGAGCGCCCACTCGGCGCAAACGCCCCCAACCGCCCGACCGCCCCATCTGTCACTTCTTTCCCGACCGGCGCGTACTCATCGCGCTGTCAGCATGCCCACGTAGTATCTGCACTCGAGATGACAACGAGTTCCCCCACCCCAGAACAGCAATCGGCCGCATGTGAAGACACCGACGGCCGACTGCTGTCGCGGCGCACCGCCCTCGTCGGCGGCGTGAGCATCGCCGCACTGGCCGGACTCGCTGCCTGCTCCTCGTCCGAACGCACCAAACCGGCCGCCGCCGAGCACAATCTCGACGACCAGTCGCAGGCCGACGACGTGCTGCCCACCGAGACGCAAGACTCGCGCCCGGTTCCCGGACCGCCGCTCATCACCGGCTCGTTCGCGTCGGCGAAGATGCTCGGCCGCCACACCCGTTGGGCGGTCGCGCGGCCGAACGGGGTGACCGGCAAACTGCCCGTCGTCGTCGTCCTCCATGCGCTCAACACCAACGAGCGGACCATCTTCAACCGCAAGCTCCAGATGCAGAACGTCCTGCAGGCCTATGTCGAGGACGGCAACCCGCCGTTCGCCCTGGCCGCCGTGGACGGAAGCACGAACTATTGGCACCGCCGCGCCAACGGGGCCGACGCCGGCGCGATGGTCCTCGACGAATTCCTGCCGATGCTGGCCGGCAACCCCCAGTTGAACCTGTCGACCGAGCGGATCGGGTTGTACGGGTGGTCGATGGGCGGGTACGGCGCGCTGCGCCTCGCGTCGCTGGTCGGCGCTCCCCGGGTGGCGGCGGTCTCGGTGAGCTCGCCGGCCCTGTGGGCCGACCCCCACGTCTACCCGCCGCGCGCCTTCGACTCCTTCGAGGACTACCAGGCGAGCTCGCTGTACGGACAGCAGAAGGCCTTCGCCAAGATCCCGACGATGATCACGATCGGCACCAGCGACCAGTTCTTCACCTACACGCGCCAATGGGCCGCGGAGTTGCACCCGCCGGCGGCCTTCTCGGCCACTGCGGGTGGTCACACCAACCGGTACTGGCGCAGCATGCTGCCCGACCACGTGCAGTTCCTGGGCCGCAACCTCGCGCGCTGAGGACCCACTCGACGAGATCGAGGGCCCACTCGACGGAAATAAGGGTCCAGTCGGCGGGATCGAGGGCCCAGTCGGCGGAATCGAGGGCCCAGTCGGCGGAAATAAGGGCCCAGTCGGCGGAGATAAGGACCCAGTCGGCGTCAGAGGGAGATGCGGCCCTCGGCGGCGGCCAGCCCGATGTCGGTGCGGAAATGTCCGCCGGGGAGCTTCACGTCCTGCAGCCGGGTGTACGCCGCATCGCGGGCCGCGGCCAGATCCGGACCCGTCCCGACGACGGCGAGGACGCGCCCGCCCGACGACACGATCCGCCCCTGCTCGTCGAGGGCGGTACCGGCGTGGCGGACCCCCTCGCCGTCGGCGCCGACGATCACGTCACCGGTGCGCGGGGTTCCGGGATAGTTCTCGGCCGCCAGCACCACGGTCACCGCTGAGCCCGGTTCCCACTCCAACGGCGGCAGCTGCGCGAGCGTGCCGGTCGCGGTGGCGTTCAGCGCCTCCCCCAGCGGCGAGCGCAGCAGGGCGAGCACGGCCTGGGTCTCCGGGTCACCGAAGCGGGCGTTGAACTCGACGACGGCCGGGCCGTCGGCACCGATCGCCAGCCCCGCGTACAGCAGGCCGGAGAACGGGGTGCCCCGCGAGCACATCTGCGCGGCAACGGGTTTCACGACGTCCTCGACGATCGCGTCGACGGCTTCGGCGGGCAGCCACGGCAGCGGCGTGTAGGCACCCATCCCGCCGGTGTTGGGGCCGGTATCGCCGTCACCCACCCGTTTGTGGTCCTGCGCCGGGAGCAACGGCACCACCGTCTCCCCGTCGACCAGGCAGAACAACGACACCTCGGGCCCGTCGAGGAAGGATTCCAGCAGCACCGGGTGCCCGGCCTCCAGGCACTCCGCGGCATGGTCGCGGGCCTTGGCGCGGTCGGTGGTCACGACGACGCCCTTGCCGGCGGCCAGGCCGTCGTCCTTGACCACCCAGGTCGGCCCGAACCGGTCGAGCGCGGCGTCGAGGTCGGCCGGGTTGTCGACCACCTCGGCTGCCGCGGTGCGCACCCCGGCCGCGGCCATGACTTCCTTGGCGAAGGCCTTGGAACCCTCGATCTGTGCGGCCGCGGCACTCGGTCCGAACGTCGCGATCCCGGCGTCGCGCAAGGCGTCGGCCACGCCGAGTACCAGCGGCACCTCCGGCCCGATCACGACGAGGTCGGCCTCGACCTCACGGGCCAGGGCCACCACTGCCACACCCGAGGTGACGTCGACCTTGCGGTTCGTCGCTATCGCCGCCGTCCCGGCGTTACCGGGGGCGACGAAGAGATCGGTGACCGAGGGGTCGGCTGCGAGTCCGAGGAGCAGGGCGTGTTCACGGCCGCCCGAGCCGATGACGAGTACGCGCACGCGCCACAGCCTAGTCGGCGACGGTCTCGACGACGAGAACCGGGAGCACCGGTGTCAGGCACACGACCACGGCACACAGCATCAGCGGCAGCCCCGCCCCGGCCAGGACCAGCCCGGTGACGAGCGGGATGACCGCGGCCACCGCCGCCCAGCCGAGGATGGCACCGTCCTCTTGGCCGCGGGTGAGGTAGGCGTTGATGACCAGCAATCCGATGCTGAAGACGCCCACTGGGAGGGCGAGTGCACCGACGACAGCGAAGTCGGAGATGTGGCTCTCGTTCTCGATCCACAGCGCGACGACGTGGAGCCCGGCCCCGACCGCCGCACACGCCATCAGCAGCGGGATGGACCCATAGCCGAATCCGAAGCAACGCTGCGGGAACTCGCGCAGCGCCTCGCCGTTGGGCAGCAGGAAGTACAGCCACCACATGGCGAAGGTGACCCCCATGGCGGTCAACCCCAGGATGATCGTCTGCTGGCTCCACCCGGTCCGCTCGATGAGTGCCTGCAGCAGCGCGACGGTGCCCACCACGCCCTCGCCGAGCGTGATGACCGTCAGCGTGGCGTAGCGCTCGGCGATGTGATCGGGGTTCCAGGGCGTCGGCTGAACCTTGGTCTCGGCGTACCAGGGGCCGCCGATCTCCACTCCTACACAGATGACGGCGCCGATCAGCGTGTCGCGCAGGTTCAGCGGGGCCAGGGCGAGGAAGACCCACCCGGCCTGGGCGACCAGCGTCGTCACCGCATATGTGAAGCAGGTCCGCCGACTGTCCGGCGACGACAGGCCGGCACGCACCCACTGCGCGACCATCCCGACGCGCATCACGATGTAACCGATCACCATCACGGTGATCGCCGGGTGCTCGCCGGCGTCGATCGAGGTGAACACCGCGGGGATGCCGATCGCCATGATCGCGATGCCGAGCATCTGCACCAGCGCCAGGAGCCGGAAGAGCCAGTCGTCGGTGTCGAAGGCCGAGGCGAACCACGCGAAGTTGATCCAGGCCCAGATCGCGGAGAAGGTGGCGAGCAGGTAGCCGAGGGTCGCGGTGCGGTAGTGGCCTTCGGCGACGAAGTGCGCGAGCTGGGTCGAGGCGACCGAGAAGGCGACGACGAAGACGAGGTCGTAGAAGATCTCCAGGCTGCTGCCGGCGCGGCCCTCCTCGGCCGGGTCCCGACCGATCATCCGCCGCAGTTGTGAACGCAAAGGCACGCGGCAACTCTAGTCAATTACTTCGGCAGCGTCAGGTCGTAGAGGGTTATCCCCGCCACCGTGACGGAGGTGAAGGTCTCCGCGACCCAGGCCGAGATCTGTGCCGAGGGCTGGTCGTCGTCGCTGCCCGGTCCACCGCCACCGCCGATGAAGTACCGAATCTTGCTCTCCGCGACCAGTTTCTGGAACTGTGCCAGCGTCGGATACGGGTCGGTGCCGTTGAAGCCCCCGATCGGCAAAACCGATCGGTTGGTGGCCAACTGGTAGCCCGACGCCGCGTTCGACCCGACGGTGGCGGCCACCCAGGTGTAGTCACCGGAATCGGCGAGCAGCTTGTCGACCACCGCCGCATCCGGTTTCGACCCCCAGAGCAGCCCGCCGGGTCCACCCGGTCCGCGCATGCCGGGCCCGTGCGGGCGACCATGAGCCCCCGGCCCTCGACCGCCGGGGCCGCGGCCCCCCGGCCCGGCCCCGTCGCCGGGGCCGGCACTGATGATCGATCCGGACTTCGGGGTACCCAACGTCTGCGCCATGTAAGCCACCGGCCCGGCCAAGCCGGCGACGAGCGCCAACGCCACCGCGGCCACCGCGACGCGGCGCCGGGGGACCAGCAGACCGAGCGCGGCGACGATGCCGGCGGCCAGGACCGCCCACCGCAGCCAACCGAGGAAGTCCGGCGACCGGCCGAGCAGGACCGCCGCCCATCCCGCGGTGACGACCGTCGCCGCTGCGGCAACGGCCCGAACCCAGACCCGTTCTCGGTTCCGCCAGAGCAGTGCCGATCCGGCACCGACGAGTGCGGCGACGGCCGGTGCCAGGGCCGCGGTGTAGTAGCTGTGGAAGATGCCCGCCATCAGGCTGAACACGCCCCCGGTGACGAGGAGCCACGACAGCCACACGAGCAGGTAGGAGCGCTGGCCGTCGGTGCGGGGCGCTCGGCGCAGGAGAATGAGTCCGGCCACGGCGAGAATCAGCGCGGCCGGGATCAACCAGGCGATCTGCCCGCCCTGTCCGGGCTCGAACATCCGCCAGGGGCCGGCCTGGCCCCACGGCCCACCACCCGCTCCACCGGGCCGATGGCCACCGCCCGGTCCGCCGGGGAGATAACCACCGCCCGCTCCGCCGGGGACGACGGCCCCGCGCTCGTTGCCGTTGATCCGGCCCAGCCCGTTGTAGCCGAGGGTGAGCTCGAGGACTGAGTTGCTCGCCGAACCGCCGATGTACGGCCGCGATGACGCCGGCCACAGCTCGACGGTCAGGATCCACCATCCCGCGCTCACCACGGCGGCCACCCCGGCCGCAACCAGCCCGGCGACGCGGCGGGACAGCCGCGGCGGACCGCAGAACAGGTACACCAACGCGATGCCCGGGACGATCAGCAACACCGCCATCTGCTTGACCAGGAAGCCGAACCCGACGAATGCCCCGCAGGCCACCAACCAGCCCATCCGCCCGCTCTCCAGCGCCCGGCACGCGGCCCAGACCGCGGCGATCATCAGCAGGATGAGCAGCGCCTCGGGGTTGTTGAACCGGAACATCAACGCCGCCACCGGAGTGGTGGCGAGGACGAGGCCGGCGAGGATCGCCGGCCAATGCCCGAAGTAGCGACGGGTCAAGAAATACAGCAGGGCCACCGAGGCCACGCCCATGAGCGCCTCGGGGACCAGGATCGCCCAACTGTTGAGGCCGAAGGCCCGCACCGACAGCGCCGGGATCCAGAGGGAGGCGGGCGGCTTGTCGACGGTGATCGAGTTGGCCATGTCCGACGACCCGAAGAACCACGCCTTCCACGACTGCGAGCCGGCTTGGATCGCCGCCGAGTAGAAGGAGTTGCCCCAGCCGTTGGCCGACAGGTTCCACAGATTGGCGACCGCGGTCGCGACCAGCAACGCACCCAGCGACACCCATCGGGTGACCGGGTTCTCGCCGACCGGGTTTTCGCCGACCGGGTTTTCGCTGTGGTCCGCGGTGGCGCGCTCGTCGTCGGCGCGGACAGTCTGCTCGATCATGTTCTCAACCCTGCCGGGCCAACACTTCTCCGCGATGAGAGGCGGCTATGCGCCGGCTATGAGTCGCCGCCTGTCGGATCCGGCCGATACCGTGGCGACATGACGTTGGATGCGACTGCCCGGGAAAAGGCCGACGAGGTCGTCGCGGCATTGGCCGGTCCGGGGGCGAGTCTGCGCGACGACCAGCTGGTCGCGGTGACCGACCTCGTCGAACCGCCCGGGCCGGGGTCAGCCGTCGGCGCACGGGTACTGGTCGTCCAGGCCACCGGATGGGGCAAGTCCGCCGTCTATTGGGTGGCCACGGCGTTGCTGCGCGCTGCGGGCGCCGGCCCGACGCTGGTCGTCTCACCGTTGTTGGCGCTCATGCGCGACCAGGTCGAGGCGGCCCGGCGCGCCGGTCTGCGCGCGGCGACCATCAACTCCACCAACATCGACGACTGGTCGGCCATCGAGGCCGGGGTGCGCGACGGCGACCTCGACGTGCTGCTCGTCTCCCCCGAGCGCCTGGCCAACCCGGGGTTCGGTCGCCGGGTGCTCACCGCGCTGGCCGACCGGGATGCCGGGCTCGGCCTTCTCGTCATCGACGAGGCGCACGCCATCTCCGACTGGGGCCACGACTTCCGGCCCGACTACCGCCGCGTCGCCGACGTGCTGCGCCAGCTCAACCCCGCCTCGCCCGTCCTCGCCACCACCGCGACGGCGAACGAGCGCGTCACCGCCGATGTGGCCCGACAGCTCGGCGAGAACACCACCGTGTTGCGCGGACCGTTGGCACGAAAGTCACTGCACCTCAACGTGATCGACGGCCTGTCCCCCATCCAGCGCTACGGCTGGGTGGCACAGCACCTCGACGGCTTGCCGGGGTCGGGCATCGTCTACGTGCTCACCGTCGCCGACGCCGATCGCCTGGTCACCGCGATCAAGGCGGTCCACGGCCCCGACTATCCGGTCGCCGCGTACACCGGCCAGCTTGATGCGGACACCCGCCACCGGTTGGAGGACTCCCTGGGCCGCAACGAGGTCAAGGCCCTCGTCGCCACGTCAGCGTTGGGGATGGGGTATGACAAACCCGACCTCGGTTTCGTCGTGCACATCGGCTCACCGCCGTCCCCGGTCTCCTACTACCAGCAGGTCGGCCGCGCCGGGCGCGCCCTGGAGCAGGCCGTGGTCATGCTGCTGGCCTCCGGCACCGACGACCGGATTTGGGAGTACTTCGCCACCGCGTCGCTGCCCGATCCGCAGCACATGGCGGTCCTCATCGACGCCTTGCCCGACGAGTCGTCGCCGGTCTCGGTCGTCGAACTGGAGGCGGTGACCGGGCTGCGCCGGACGAAGATCGAGTTGATGCTCAAGCAGCTCGCGGTCGACGGGGCCGCCGAGCGGAGCACCGAGGGGTGGTTCGCCACCGGGACGCCGTGGCACTACGACGCCGAGCACTACGACGCGATCGTGGCGCTGCGCCGCCACGAGGCCGACATCATGCGCTCCTACGTCCGCAGCGAGCGCTGCCTGATGCAGCTGTTGACCGCCTCCCTCGACGACCCGCTGACGCAGCCGTGCGGCCGGTGCAGCGTGTGCCGCTCGGGCGCCGGGGAGCCGGCCTGGAGCGCGACCGTCGACGATGAGGCCGTGCGCACCATCACGCGGGCACTGCGGGGCGCGGCGACGGTCCTCGAACCACGCAAGATGTGGCCCGGCGGCGCCTTCGGCACCCGCGGCCGGATCCCGCCGACACAGCTGGCCGAACCCGGCCGGGTGCTGGCGCACGCCGATGCGCCGGAGTGGCAGGAGGTGCTCGCCGGGGTGCGCCGCGGCGATGCCGAGGCCGTCGACGAGTTGGCCCAGGCCGCCCTGGCGACCCTGGGCCCGTGGGGCCGCGAGTCGGGGATCCGCCCCGATGAGATTTGGTCGCTGGGGTTGACCGGCGGTTCGACGGCCACCGACCTCGCCGACGCGCTGCGCCGCATCGGGCGGCGGCCCGGCGGTGCCGTTGCGGTTCGACCCGGCGGACCCGCCGACGACGCGAACTCCGCCGCCGAGGCCGCCCACTGGCGCGATGCGATCAGCATCGACCCCGGCGCCCACCCGTCCGGCGCAGTCGTGCTCGTCGTCGACGACACCCGGTCGGGGTGGCCGGTCACCATCGCCGCCCAGCAGCTGCGGGATGCCGGCGCCACCGCGGTTCTCCCACTCGTGGTCCACCGCAGCGTCTAGCCAACACCGCAGCGTCTAGCCGACGTCGCAGCGTCGAGGCCGGCGGGTCAGTCCTGGGGGACGAACTCCCCGTGGCCCATCTCGCGCAGCGTCGCACGGATCGTCGCCGCCGCCTTGTCCAGCTCGGCCGGGTCCGGGTCGGGGTCGGCCGCGGCAAAGGAGAAGTCCTCGAGCTTGTAGGCCGGGAACACGTGCAGGTGCAGGTGCGGCACCTCGAGCCCGGCGATCATCAGACCCGCGCGAGGGGCGTCGAAGCCGCGCTTGACCGCCTGGCCCAGCGTGCGGGCGACATCGGTCAGGTGGTCGAAGAGCCCGTGCTCCACGGCCTCCCAGTGGTCGACCTCGGCCACCGGCACCACCAGCACGTGGCCGGGTGTCACCGGGTTGATGGTCAGGAACACCACCACGCGGTCGTCACGCCACACGAAGCGCCCCGGGAGCTCGCCGTTGATGATCATCGAGAACACAGAAGCCATAGCACTCATGCCAACGGAGTTGGCCCGAGATGTCAATCCGCCCACCGGTTAGGGCAGCCTGGCAGGGCTTATGCCGAAGCCGCCATATGTGGCGACGGTTCGGAGCAGACTACGGCTATGAAGACCAAAGCAGCGGTACTCCACGGCGTCAACGAAGACTGGAAGATCGAGGAGGTCGAGCTCGGCGACCCGGTGGCCGGCGAGGTGCAGGTGCGCCTGGTCAGTTCCGGGCTGTGCCACTCCGACCACCATTTGCGCACCGGGCAGAGTCCCGCACCGATGCCCGTGGTCGGCGGCCACGAAGGGGCGGGCACCGTCGTGAAGGTCGGACCGGGCGTGACCCGCTTCGCCGAGGGCGATCACGTCGTCACCGCGTTCATCCCGGCCTGCGGGGTGTGCGGCCCGTGTTCGCGGGGTGCGCAGAACATCTGCGACGAGGGGGCCGGCCTGCTCACCGGGCTGTCGATCTCGGACAAGACCCACCGCGTGACGCTGAACGGCCAGGGACTGACCCAGATGTGTCTGCTGGGCACCTTCTCCCCGTACATCACGGTGAACCAGGCGTCGCTGGTCAAGATCGAGGATGACATCCCGCTCAAGGAGGCGGCCCTACTCGGCTGCGGTGTCGCCACCGGCTGGGGGTCGGCCACCGAGATCGGCGGTACCCGACCGGGTGACACCGTCGTCGTGGTCGGCATCGGCGGCGTCGGGATCAACGCCGTGCAGGGCGCGAAGGCCGCCGGCGCGCGCTACGTCGTCGCCGTCGACCCGGTGAAGTTCAAGCGCGACATGGCCGAAAAGCTTGGGGCCACGCACACTTTCGAGAGCATGGAGGAAGCCATCCCGCAGGTCGGCGAGATGACCTGGGGCCAGATGGCCAACACCGTCATCCTCACCGTCGGCGAGATCAAGGGCGAGCACATCGCCCCCGCCATGGCCATGGTCGGCAAGGGCGGACAGACCGTCGTCGTCGGCATGGGCGACTTCCAGGCGATGGATGTGAAGCTGAACCTCTTCGAGTTGACCCTGCTGCAGAAGCGGGTCCAGGGCGCGATCTTCGGCGGCGCCGGTCCGCGCACCCAGGTGCCCAAGCTCCTCAACGAGTACCGGGCCGGGCTGCTCAACCTGTCCGACCTGGTCACCCAGACCTATCGGCTCGAGGACATCAACAAGGCCTACGACGACATGCTCGAGGGAAACAACATCCGCGGCATGGTCGTCTACGACGAGACCGACTGGTAGCGGAGTCAGACCGGCTCGTCGGCCACCGCCGCGGCCGGGAGTTCCACCCAGAAGGTCGCACCGTGGCCCGGTTCGGAGTCGACTCCGACCGTGCCGCCGTGGGCGGCCACCAGGGCCGAGACGATCGACAACCCCAACCCGTTGCCGCCGCCGCTCGACCCGCGTTGCCGCGAGCTGTCACCTCGGTAGAACCGGTCGAACACGTGCGCCGCATCCTCCGGGGTCAGGCCCGGCCCGGTGTCGGCGACCTCCATCCGGACCGTGTCGCCGAATTCGCGGACCACGACGGTGATGGTCGCCGGCGGCGCCGTGTGGGCGACCGCGTTGTTGATCAGGTTGCGCAGCACCTGCATGAGCCGCGGGTGGTCGCCCAGCACCACCGGGGACTCGTCGTCGGGGATCTCGAGGTTGATGGTCCGGTCCGGTGCCGCGGCCTGGGCGGAACGGACCGCCTCGACGGCGAGGTCGTCGACGAGCACCGGAGCCTTCTCCACCGGGCGGTCGGCGTCGAGGTGGGCGAGCATCAGCAGATCCGAGACCAGCAGGCTCATCCGCTCCGCCTCGTCGTTGACGCGGCCGAAGGCATCGTCGGCGTCGGCGACCGCACCCTGCAGGTACAGCTCGGCGAAGCCCTTGATGGAGGTCAGCGGCGTCCGCAATTCGTGGCCGGCATCGGCGACGAATCGGCGCATCTTCTCCTCGGAGGCGCGCGCCTGCTCCTCGGAGGCCCGCGCCTGCTGCTCGGACAACTCCGTCGCATCGAACGCGCTTTGGATCTGGGCGAGCATCTTGTTCAGCGAGATGGCCAGACTGCCCACCTCGGTCCGCGGCGAGGATTCCGGGACGCGCTCGCCGAGGTCGCCGTCGGCGATCGCGTGGGCGGTCTCCTCCACCCGGCGCAGCGGGCGCAGGCTGGTGCGGACCAGCAGGTAGCCCAGCACCCCGATGACCAACACGACCACGACGCCCACCCCGGTCTGGATCAGCCGCAGTCGGTTGAGCGTGGTGTCGAGCATCGTCAGCGGAATGGCCACGATCGACTCGCCCTCGGGGTTGCTCGACTTGATGACCCGCCACGACGGCCCGTCCGGGTCGACCGACGGCACCGTCACCGGGCCGAACTTCTCCGCCGCGTTGTCCTCGACCATCGAGACGTCGGGCTCGTATCCGGAGTCGTTGTTGCGCACCATGACGCCCTCGCCCAGCGCGATGCGCACATAGAAGTTCGACGGTGGGCGGCGCGCGTTGGCCGGACCGCGCTGGTTGGACACCCGCGGGTTGCGGGGTCGGGCCCAGGTCTCGACGGCCTGCCGCAGCTGGTCGTCGACGCGGCGGTACAGGTCCTCGCTCATCGCACGGCTGACGAACAACCCGGAGAAGGCCAGCCCGGTGGCGACGAGCAGCGTCGACAAGGCCACCAGGGACACCCGGAGCGGGATACGGGACACGGCCGGCCTATCGCGGTTCGCGCATGACGTAGCCGACGCCGCGCAGCGTGTGGATCAGGCGCTTCTCCCCGGTGTCGATCTTGCGCCGCAGGTAGGAGACATAGGACTCGACGACGTTGACGTCGCCGCCGAAGTCGTAGTTCCAGACGTGGTCGAGGATCTTGGGTTTGGACAGCACGGTGCCGGCGTTGACCATGAAGTAGCGCAACAGGGTGAACTCTGTCGGCGAGAGCGACACCAGCTCGCCGTTCTTCCACACCTCGTGCGTCTCGTCGTCGAGCTCGACGTCGGAGAAGACGATCCGGGTGGGGCGGTCCCCGCCCTCGACGAAGCCGGACCGCCGCAGCATGACCTCCAAGCGCGCCACCACCTCCTCGAGGCTGAACGGCTTGGTGACGTAGTCGTCGCCGCCGATGGTGAGGCCGTTGACCTTGTCGGCCACCGAGTCGCGCGCCGAGAGGAACAGGGCCGGCGCGGTGATCCCGTCGTCGCGCAACCGTTTGAGCAGGCCGAAGCCGTCCATCCCCGGCATCATCACGTCGAGGACCAGCAGGTCGGGGCGGTTGGTGCGGCAGATGTCGAGAGCCTCGGGACCGTTGGCCGCGGTGACCACGTCGTATCCCTGGAACTTCAGTGACACACTCAGCAGTTCGCGGATGTTCGCCTCGTCGTCGACGACGAGGACGCGGGCGTCCTTCGCAGCAGTCATGGCACCAGTGTGACCCGCCGCCACCCACTCCGCCTGTCAAACCGCTGGGAGAAAGCTGGGAGCGCGCCGAGATCCCCCGCGCCCGCGGAGCGGGTCACCGCACCAACGGACCGAGGTAGAGCCCGCGCGGCACAGGTGCGGGGGCGCACCACTGCACGAGTTCCTCGCCGCGCGACCGCAGCGCCCGCTCGATGCGGGCCGGTACCTTCTCGCAGAACACGAGGTCGACACCGTCTCCGTCGGGCCGCGGCAGCCAACCCCCGACGACGCGCCCACCCCACCACGCGGTGGTCCCCCCGTTGCCGTTGCGGTCGAACAGCTCCGGCTCGTGCTCGCCCAGATAGAAGCCGCGCTGCTTGTGGCCCATCGTCGTGGGATCGAGTTCGGGAAGCAGTGCGACCGCCTCGTCGTCGATCTGCGGTGTCGCGGTGTCGGCGTCGTCGGGCAACACATAACCGGTCTGGCCGTCGTCGAGGTCGACCGCGACGGCCTCCACCGCGGCCAGCGCCCGGCGCACCGCCGACTTCGTCGACCCGAGCCACCACACGATGTCGGTCTCGGTGCCGGGGCCGAACACCTGCAACCAGCGGCGGATGAGGCCGACATGACCGTCGTCGACACTCCGCTCGTGCGGTTCGCGACCCAGCCAGCGGGCCATCGGCGACCAGGTGATCCGGGAGGTGTGCCACGCCCCGTCGTTGGGGCCGCGGACGATCCGCCCCGAGGCCGCCAGGTAGTTGAGGATCCGCGGCGCCATCTGCACGGCGCCGCCCCACGACTTGTCCGGCGCGACGTGCACCGCCTGCCCGAGCAGGGGCACCTCGTCGCGCAGTTGCGCGGTCGTGCGCGGGCCGCCGGACTCCAGCGCGGCCAGGGCCGCCGCAGCGGCGGCGTCGATCCACGCCTCCGGGTCGTCGACGTCGGGGCTGCGGCGCAGGTCGCGCAGCATGTTGGTGCGTTCGGAGGAACTCACCCGACCGCTCACCGCGCCCAGCACGTCGTCGAGGACGGGCTGGGAGGTCACAAACAGCGTCCGGCGCATCCCGAGGTGCTTGACGACGCTGCGGTCCTCGTAGAGCGCGGCCTCGATGTGCGGCACCCGCAGGTGCGGGGCCCGGGCCCACGCCGACAGGAAGACCGTCGACGGGGTGGTCGCGTGCAGCGCGACGAGGGAGTCGGCCAACTCGTCAACCCTGGACACGCCGTCGTGCCGGTCCAGGAACTGCCGATGCCACTGCCGGGCCCGGCGCTCGTCGTCGGTGATCTTCGGTCGGGCGGGCACCTGCGCCAGTCTAGGCGCAGCGTCAGCGCGGCGCGCGCAACGACCAGTCCAGCCAGTCGATCGTCTGCATCCCGAACAGATCGGTGCCCCAGCCGTACATGTCGGTGAGCATCTTGACCATGCTGCAGTCGGTCGGGTGGTAGGCCACCTTCGTCCCGCGTGAGCGGTAGCTGCGGGCCAGGCGTCGGGAATCCGCCGCCGGCACCAGCGACATCGGCGAGTCGTCGGCTGCACACGAGGCGATCAGAACCCGCGAGGCCGGCGCCTTTCGACCCAGCAGGTTGTCCCGGTAGACGCGCTGGAAGGCCTTGATGTCGGCGGGATGCCGGTTGCCGGTGAACAGCGCCTGCAGCGGCACGTAGGGCAGTGTGAAGTACGCGGGCGTCTGGCACTGGGTGCGGTACACGTCGGCCAACGCCTTGCCCGCCGGGTTCAGATGATCGTCGATCTTCATCTCGGGGTACTTCGGCTCCAAGCCGAGCAGCGTGGCGAAGGCGAAGCCGGAACCGACCGAGCCGCTCGCGGTGCGGATGAAGTTGCGCTGGTTGACCACCATGCCCTCGAGCACAGTCGAACGGATGTCGAGGTCCGGCGCGTAATCCGCCGCGTTCTCTGCGGCAAAGGCCGCGCCGACACCGCCGCCGGCGATGCCGAACAACCCCACCGGCGCCTTCGGGTTCAGCCCCAGCCGCGCGTAGCCGAGAGTGGCGCGCAGCATGTCCGACATAGCGTTGCCCGCGAACTTGCCGGCGAAGACGCCGTGCGGCCGGCGGTCGCCGTCGTTGCCGACGTCGCTGATGGCAACGGCATAGCCCTTGCCGAACATCTGGGCCAGGGGGCCCAGCGCCGACCACGACGCGCCGTCCATCGGGTCGCCGCCGGTCCACATGGTCGACGGGTGGCAGTAGGCGCCGACGCTGTCGTTGGCGAACTGGTAGCCGATCACCTTGCGCTGGTCGTTGCGCTTCCCGTCGCGGGGGATCATGACGATCCCGGTGCTGATCTCGGGCGCGCCCCGCAACCCCGTCGTCACGTACATCAGCTTGTAGGCGTCGACGTTCCCCGGCCGGAAGCCGGTGAACTGGACGGCCACCTTCTTGGCCTTGAGCAGGGTGCCCGGCTTCTCCGTGCCGGTCAGCCGCGGCTCGGCGTAGAACGGGTCGCCCGAGACCAGCGGTGCAAAGATCTCGCCCGGCCCGGCCAACCGGCCGCTGCCGAAGGTGCCGACGACGTAGCCGTTGAACACCTCACCCAACTGCGGGGTGCGGTTGGGGGGCGTGTGCGGGGCGGCGGTCGCCGGGGCGGCGAGCACGCCCAGCGCGAGGATTCCGGCGGTGGCCGCGGCGAACGCGGTGACGGTGCTGCGGATCATTTCAGTCTCACCTCGAGGGTTTGCAGGGCCGACTGCATCGTCGGCAACAGGTTCCAGATCGGGCGGTGCGATTCGAGCTGCTGGTCGTAGGGCAGCAACAGTTCGCGGCGCAGCTGCGGCCACCGGTGCTCCACCTGGAACCGGTATTTGGGCAGCAACTGGGCCTCGATGTAGATCCAGCGGTCCTCGAAGACCGACCAGTTCCAGCTCGGGAGGGGGACCGTGAGGACTGCCGTCCGGCCGTCCGGCGTCGTGCCCTCGACCTCGATGGGCCGGAAGGACCGCATCGGCACGACTCCGGCAACCGACGGGGTGCCGGCCGCGGTGCTTGCATACGTCATCGCCTCGCCGACGTCGCCGCGGTAGGCGCGGGTCGCATCCCACTGCTTCTTGATGACCTCGCCCTGTTCACGACGGAGCAGGCGGGCGTTGCCGGCGGCGACCCCGGCCGAGGTCCGGCCGGCGATACCGGTCCAGGCGGCCAGGATCTCCTCGGAGAACAGCCCTGCCCGCTGCATCTCGGTCAGCGCGGGCAGTCCGCCGACGACGTAGGCGCGGTGCATCGGCATGAGGTCGGAGAAGATGTTCTTCTGCATGACGAGGATGTCGCCCTGCACCTTGCGCAGATCGGCCGGGGTGATCGTCGCCCCCACCCGGGCCAGGGCCCGCAGACCGCGGGGCAGCCGGTCCACGAACGTCGGGCCGAGCAACTCGTTGGTCTTGCCGACGATCGCGTGGGCCACCGGCGCCAGGCGCGTGATGTCGTAGACGTTGGTGGCCAGTTCGAAGTCCAGCAGGCCGCCGCCGAAGTCGGCGCCGACCAGGCCGCCCATGCCGGCCCACTGCAATTCGCGGTGCCGGAGCTGGAGGTTCTCGTAGAAGCGGTAGGACTTCACGAGGTTCGCGCGGTTCGCACTGACACCGGCCCGCGGGTTCCACCGCGCGAGGTCGATACCGGCGGCCGTGGTGGTGTCGGCCAACCAGTACTGCCACAACAGGGCCCGGTATCGGGTCGGCTCGACGCCGGCAGCGCGCGCCCGCGTCAGCAGGCCGCGCAGCACAGTGGGATCGGTCGGCAACACCGGGTGGACCCCACCGGGCCCGTGGTCGGCGTCGCGGTTGATCAGCGGCAGGTCGAGATAGCGGTCGGGCGGGGCCGCCGACGCGGACGGCGCGGCCAGGGTGGTGGCGGCAGCACAGGCTGCCACGGCGCCGACCATGATTCGGCGCAGCGAGATTCGCACGGGGAGTTCCCTCCGGTTGTCGAGAGTGCGCTCAGCGTGGCAGCGGCGGCCACCGGCGGACAAACCCACAACCGGGTTCTGTGAGCGAGTCGACGGAACAACCCCCCGGTGAGACGAATCACACAAATCGTCTCAGACTACGGATTCCCCGAGATCAGGAGAGCGCGGCCACGGCCTCGATCTCGACGACCTGATCGTCGAGGGGCAGGACGGTGACTCCCACGAGGCTGGCCGGCGGCACCTCGTCGCCGAAGGCCTCGACGACGGCCTCCCAGGCGACGACCAAGTCGACCTGCAACCGCTCGGCCACGAAGACGGTCAGCTTGGCGACGTCGGCCAGGCCGGCGCCCCGCTCATCGAGGATCGTCGTCAGGTTGGCCAGGCACTGCCGGGTCTGCCCCTGCACGTCTCCCGGCGGGGTGATGGCACCCTCGGCGTCGATGGGGGCGACCCCGGTGGTGAACAGCAACGATCCGGCCGTCACGGTGGCGGTGTGCGCGAAACCCTGGTCGGGCAGGGACTGGGAACGCTCTCGGCTTACCGGCATGAGCCGAGTCTAGGGTGCCCGGCCGGGGATTCGCGCCCGGTTACCGTGCGCAGCGGAACCCCAGGTGCGAGGTGGCCGAGTCGTCGGATTGCGCCGATCGGGCCGCCGGGCGGTAGCGGCGGCAATAGGCCGGCGCACAGATGAACGAGCCACCCTTGGTGACCCGCATGACCCGGGGGTCGACGGTGGGCGCCAACAGGTCGGGCCGCCCGTCGGCGTCGACGTGCACGTCGCCGGGGACGACGTGGCGCGGGGCGTAGACGTCAGACGTGCGCTCCCAGACGTTGCCGATCACGTCGACCAGACCGTAGCCGTTGGGCGGATAGGAACCGACCGGAGACGTGCTCCCCCAACCCGTCGTTTCGTACGGAAAGGCCCCCAGCCAGGTGTTGGCCAGAACCTCGCCGCCGGGGTGCAACTCGTCGCCCCACGCGTAGTCCGCGCCGTCGAGGCCGCCGCGGGCGGCGAACTCCCACTCCGTCTCGGTCGGCAATCGGCGCCCCGCCCACTGCGCGTAGGCGGCGGCATCGCGGTAGGCGATCTGGACCACCGGATGGTCGGGCCGGTCGTCGATGGTCGAACCGGGCCCCTGCGGGTGGCGCCAACTCGCACCGGGCACCCACCGCCACCATTGCCGCCAGTCGGCCAGGTCCACCGGCCCTTCGGTCATGGTGAAGACCAGCGCCCCCGGGACGAGGTCGGCCGGGTCGGCCCCGGGGAACAGGTCGGGGTCGATCGCCTCCTCGGCCACCGTGACATAACCGGTGTCGGCGGCGAACGCGGCGAACTGTGCGTTGGTGACCGGGTGGGTCTCGATGGCGAACGGCGCCACCACCCGCTCGTGGACCGGCCGCTCCTCCGGGTAGAAGCGGTCAGAACCCATACGGAATGCGCCGCCGAGTTCGACGAGGTCGGTGAGGGCCATGCGACAAGGGTGTCACGCAGCGGCTGAAAAAGTTCCCCTGCCGAGCGAACGAGGGCACTATTCCCTTTCCCCTGCACCAGGGGAACTTTCTCCGCAACCGTGCCACCGCGATACGATCTGCGGTGCGGGATGCGCCCGCACGCCCCCTTACCTCAGTTGGCTAGAGGGTCCGCCTTGTAAGCGGAACGTCGTCGGTTCGATCCCGACAGGGGGCTCAGACGACCCGCGGCCGCACGCGCGATGTGCGAGGCAGACGGGTAGAATCGACCGCGAATCATCAGGCACGACCAGAGGACGACCATGCCCCCGAAGACCGCCGATCTGAGCGACGACGAGTTGGAGCCCGTCGCCGACGAGACCGCGACCTCCGCGCGCCGAGTCGTCGCGGCCTACGCCACCGACGCCGACGAGTGCCGCATGCTGTTGGCCATGCTGGGGATTGCTCCGGGCGAAACCGCCTGACACGCCGATGACCGCCCAACAAGCCGAGTTCGTGGTGGTCGCCAATCGACTGCCGGTCGACAAAGCAGTCCTGCCCGACGGCGAGGTGAGCTGGAAACGCAGCCCCGGCGGACTCGTCACGGCCTTGGAGCCCATCCTGCGCAGCCACACCGGCGCCTGGGTGGGATGGTCGGGGGTCCCCGACTCCGACGACAACCCCGACATCGAGGGGCTCGACATCCGCGCGGTGCCGCTGAGCAGTGCCGAGATCGCCGAATACTACGAGGGCTTCTCCAACGCGACGCTGTGGCCGCTCTACCACGACGTCATCGCCAAGCCCGAGTACCACCGCGAATGGTGGAACGCCTATGTCGCGATCAACGAACGCTTCGCCAAGGCCACCGCCGAGGTCGCCGGCCCCGGCGCCCTGGTGTGGGTGCAGGACTACCAACTGCAGCTCGTCCCGCAAATGCTGCGCGACCTGCGCCCCGACCTGAAGATCGGGTTCTTCCTCCACATCCCGTTCCCGCCGGTCGAACTGTTCATGCAACTGCCGTGGCGCCGCGAAATCGTCAACGGCCTGTTGGGCGCCGACCTCATCGGCTTCCACCTGCCCGACGGGGCGGAGAACTTCCTCTACCTGGCCAACCGCCTGGGCGGCCACCAGGCCTCGCGCCGCTCGGTCGGCGTGCGCTCGCGGTTCGGTTCCGTCGACGTCGGCGACCGGGTCGTGACGGTGGGCGCCTTCCCCATCTCGATCGCCTCCGGCGAGATCGACGCCGCCTCCAAGTCCCGCGAGATCCGCAAGCGCGCCCGCGAGATCCGCAAAGAACTCGGCAACCCGTCGACGATCCTGCTCGGCGTGGACCGGCTCGACTACACCAAGGGCATCGACGTCCGACTCAAGGCGGTATCGGAGCTGTTGGAGGAACAGCGCCTCGACCCGCATGAAACGGTGCTGGTCCAACTCGCCACCCCCAGCCGGGAGCGCGTCGAATCGTATGTCGCGATGCGTTCGGAGATCGAACAGCTCGTCGGCCACATCAACGGGACGTTCGCCGAGGTCGGCCAGCCCGTCGTCCAATACCTCAACCGCCCCATCCCACGCGACGAACTCCTCGCCTTCTTCGTGGCCGCCGACGTCATGCTGGTGACCCCGCTGCGCGACGGGATGAACCTCGTCGCCAAGGAGTACGTGGCGTGCCGCAGCGACCTCGGCGGCGCCCTGGTGCTGTCCGAGTTCACCGGTGCCGCGGCGGAGTTGAAGCAGGCATATCAGGCCAACCCGTATGACATGGAGGGCGTCAAGGGCGCCATCGAGGCCGCGGTGAAGCAGCCCGCGGAGGACGGCCGCGCGCGGATGCGGGCGCTGCGCCGGCAGGTGTTGACCCACGACGTGGAGAAGTGGGCCAAGAGTTTCCTCGACACCCTGCAGGACTCGACGGACCGATGAGCCCCACCGCGTCGTCGCTGCCCGACGATCTGGTCGCCGCGCTGCGCCGATTCGCGACCCGGCCCGGCGTCGTCGTCGCCTCCGATTTCGACGGCTGCCTCGCCCCGATCGTCGCGCACCCCTCGGATGCCCGGGCCGACCCGGCCGCAGTGGCCACACTCGTCGAGCTGGCCGGGCTCCCGGCCACCACGACGGCGATCGTGTCCGGTAGGGCCCGCGCCGATCTGGCCGGACTCGTCTCACTCGCGGTCCCCGACCCCGCCGGCCTCGCCCTCATCGGCAGCCACGGCAGCGAGTTCGACGACGGCTTCGCGGCCGGGATCACCGATGAGCAGCGCGCGTTGCTCGCCGCGGTGACCGCCGAGCTGACGGCCATCGCCCACCGGTTCCCCGGCTCCATGGTGGAGACGAAGCCCGCGAGCAGCGTGCTGCACGTCCGTAATGCCGCCCCCGCCGACGCCGAAGCCGCACTCGACGAGGCTCGGCGCGGACCCGTCACCCGCCCCGGGGTCCACCCCACCGAGGGCAAAGCGGTGATCGAATTGGCGGTGATCGAGACCGGCAAGGGCCACGCCCTCGACCTGCTGCGCGAGCGCGCCGGCGCCGACGCGGTCTGCTACCTCGGCGACGATGTCACCGACGAAAACGCCTTCGGCCACCTCGGCGCCGACGATGTGAGCATCAAGGTCGGCGACGGCGACACCATCGCCCGCTACCGGATCGACGGTCCCGACCTGGTCGGCGAGGTGCTGAGCCTGGTGCGCGGGTACCGCTCGTCGATCGGCTGACGCCGCGACTACGCGAGCGAACCGATCGGGTCGGCGTAGATGACCGAGAGCGCGACCACCACCGCGGCCGCCTCCTGGACGCCCAGCCCGAACCGGGTCGGGGTCAATTCCAACCGGTGCGGCAGGTGCCGGGCCGCGTCGAAGGCGGCCTGGACCGGCGCCAACCCGCGCGGGTGGTCGGCAAAGGCGTCACCGGCAACGATGACCGCATCGGGGTTGAGAACGTCGGCGATCGTCGCGATCGCCTCGCCGAGCGCACCGGCGCGTTGGTCGAGTAGCACGGCGGCATCCGCCCCCACGCCGTTGGCCGTGGCGGCGCGGCGCAACGCCTCGGTGCCGATCACCTGCTGCAGCCCGACGATCCCGTCGGCCTGGGCAGCACCAGCCGGAACAGGGACACCGTCGGCCGCGACCTCGGCGAACCGCGGGGCATGCACCGGGACGTGGGCGACGGTGCCGGCTCCGGTACTCGGCACCTGGACGTGGCCGTCGACCGTCAACGCCATGCCGACGGTCTCGCGTGCGTACCAGTAGACCGAGGTCCGGTGATTCGCCCCGCCACCGGCCAGCACCAACTCGGCCGCGGCCATCGCCTGCACGTGTTCGCACACCGAGACCGGCAGTCCGAGGACTTCGTGGACGACCTTGCCGACCGGGGCACCGCGCCACCCGCGCACCGGGTGGTCGACGGCACCGGTCGATTCGTCGACGTCACCGCCGACCGCGACCCCGGCCCAGAGGAACCGCCGGCCGGAGAACCGGCCGACCAACTCCGATAGCGCCTCGGCGAGGCCTCGGACCACCTCCTCGGCCTCCCCCTCCGGGGTCAACACCGCGTGGCTGTAGAGGGTCCGCCCGGAGATGTCGGCGATCGCGAGCAGGGTGCGGCGGGCACCGATGTGCATCGCGGCGACCGCCGGTCCGTCGTGGTTCAAGGCCAGCGGTACCTTGGGCCGGCCGATGGCGCCCGGATCGACCAGGTCCGGTCGCTCGACGATCAGCCCGGCCTCGACCAGTGCATGGACTTGCCGGTTCACCGTCGCCGCCGACAACTCGGAATTCGTGACCAGCCGGTCCCGGGTGACGGGCCCGGCCCCGCGCATCCGCGCGAACACCACGGCGGCCGGTGACGTGCCCACGCGCAGCGCCGCCGGCACCACCCCGACGTTGGATGTGGCACGTCCCATGGCCAGAAGATAGCAGCGCAACCCCGGTGGGCGGGTGATAGCCCCACGGTGAGCCAAATCCCCGACTTGCATCAACGGCACTCGTGGCATAGACCGAAACCATGACCGCATCCCCGCAGCAATCCGATTCCCAGCGCCGCGTCGCCGTCGTCACCGGCGCGAGTTCCGGCATCGGCGAGGCCACCGCCCGCGCCCTCGCCGCCGACGGCTACCTCGTCGTCGTCGGTGCCCGACGACTGGACCGGATTACCGCGCTGGCGCAGGAGATCGGCGGGATCGGGCGCCACCTCGACGTGACCGACCCCGAGTCGATCGCCGCCTTCGTCGCCGGCCTGGACCGCGTCGACGTCCTGGTCAACAATGCCGGCGGCGCCAAGGGGCTGGCCCCGGTCGCCGAGGCGGTCGAGGAGGACTGGCGCTGGATGTGGGAGACCAACGTCATCGGGACGATGCGGGTCACCAAGGCGCTGCTGCCCGCACTGGCGGCCTCTGGCGACGGCCTCATCGTGACGATCACCTCGGTCGCGGCCCTCGAGCCCTACGACAACGGCGCCGGTTACACCTCGGCCAAGCACGCCCAGGCCCTGGTCCACCGGACGTTGCGGCTGGAACTGCTCGGCAAACCGATCCGGCTCACCGAAATCGCCCCCGGGATGGTGGAGACCGAGTTCTCCCTGGTCCGCTTCGACGGCGACGAGGAGAAGGCCGACGCGGTCTACGCCGGCCTCACCCCGCTGACCGCCGACGACGTCGCCGAGGTGGTGGCGTTTGCCGCGTCGCGCCCGCCGCACGTGAACCTCGACCAGATCGTCGTCAAGCCCCGCGACCAGGCCAACGCCCGCCGCAACATCAAGACCGGGTAAGCGCCGGCGCCGCGACTAGGTCCGACGCGGGGCGCGGTCGTTGTGGCGGGCACCGCCGGACACCCCTTCGGCCCGGTCCTTCAGCCCGGCGGCCATCTCGTCGAAACCGCGCCGCATCCCGCCGCCGAGCAGCGCCGCCACCACCGGGGCCAACAGGCCGTCGATCTGGAAATGCGACGAGTAGTGCGAGGTGCGGGGGCCCGACGGCGCGACCGTCTGCACCCGCTCGCTGCTCAGCAACCCCAACGGGGCCGGTTTCATCGAGTAGCTGAACGAGCGGCCGGGATCGACGTGGTTGATGAATTCACGCTGATGGCGCAGACCCGACCCGATGAGCCGGACGTCCATGTCGAAGGCGCCACCGGGTTCGAGCACACACGACGCGCGCGGCACGAAGGGGTTCCATTCGCCATAGGCGCCGAAGTCGGTCAGCACCGCCCAGACCGTCGCCGCCGGTGCGGCGATCTCCATCGAGTGTTCGAGGACGAAACTCACGCCTTCAGCGTATCCCGCTACCGCGGTGCGGGAGCCGGTCTCGCCGAGGCCGGTGGCACCTTGGGCGCTCCCGAGGGGGTGGCCGGCGCGGACCGCACCGGAACCGTGTGTTTGACGGCCGAGAACTGCTTCCACTGCGCCCAGCTGTAAATCCAGTCGTAGATGTCGCCGTCGCGCTCGGACATCGCGATGCGGGTACCGGTCACCTCGACCGGGTCGCCGTAGATCGCCGACTCGAAATACCGCTGTGCATTCGCCAACGACAGGTTGATGCACCCGTTGGTGACATTCGACGAGCCCTGGACGCCGACAGTCTCGGGGTTGGCGTGGATGAACTCGCCGTTGTTGGAGATGCGGACCGCCCAGCGCTCGCGGATGCGGAAGTATCCCGCCGCCGGGTTGGTCATGTAGAAGTCGGCCCACTTCTCGGTGACGACGTGGGTACCCGAGCGCGTCACGTTGCGGTCCAGGTCGCCGCCGCCGTAGCTGCACGGCAGGGTCATGATCGGGGCGCCGTCGCGGACCACCACGATCTGGTGCGAGTTCGCGTCGGCCTTGACGATCTGGGACCGGCCGACGGCGAAGTCCACGGTGACGTCACTGTCGCCGTATACCCCGTCGCCGCAGTCGAGCCCGTACAGATTCGCCTCGACGTGCACCTTCGTCCCGGGCCGGTAGTACTCCCGCGGGCGCCAGTGGATCCGGGAGCCGTTGTCCTCGCCGAGCCATCCCCACGCCCCCTCGGTCGCCGGCTCGGTGGTGACGGTGAGCGCCTTCTCGACGGCGGCCTTGTCGGTGATCGTGCGGTTGAACTTCAGGATGACCGGTGCGGCGATGCCCACCGTCTGGCCGTCGCCGATGTTGACCGTCATCTCCGCGATGGCCTTCGGCGCCACGGTCACGACCTTGCCGGCCAGATCCACCGACACCCGGTCGAATCCGGTGGCCGTTCCCGACCAGGTGTAGGTCTTCCCGTAGCCCAGCGGCTCGTCGAGGGTGAACGACGACCGGTCCGGTGCCATCGTCCCCGGCACGACCTTGCCGTCGGGGCGCAGCAGCTTCACGTCCGGGTTGAGCACCCCGTCGCGCACCGTGACGGTGACCTTGGCCGTCGGGTTGATCGGTTCGGCGCCGATGGGCTTGTCGGCGGCCGCGTAGTCGATCCGCACCGTCGGCTTGTGCGGGCCGGCGTCCTTCTCCGACGAGCGGGTGCAGGCGGACGCGACCGCACCCAGCACCCCGAGACCGACGGCGGCCAGCACGGTGCGTCGTGTCGGTTGAGCGAGCCCCATTCCGTCAAGCCTAACCGTGCCGCCTGTGTGCCGCCTGTCAGAAACCATCGAGAACGGCCGCGGTCTGCGAGGTACCCAGCCGGGTGGCCCCGGCGGCGATCAGCTCGGCGGCAAACGCCGCGTCACGGATACCGCCGCTGGCCTTCACGCCGATCCCCGGCCCGACCGCCTCGGCCATCAGCCGCACCGCTGTCACGCTCGCACCCCCGGCCGGGTGGAAACCGGTCGACGTCTTGACCATCCCCGCCCCGGCGGCGACCGCCTGCCGGCAGACCTCCTGCAGCAAGTCCGGCCCACCGTCGCGGAGCAAGACCGCCGATTCGACGATGACTTTGAGCAACGCGTCGTCGCCGACCGCCTGCGCCACCGTCACCACCTCGGCGAAGACCTCCTCGAACCGCGTGTCGACCGCGGCTCCGACGTCGATCACCATGTCGACCTCGGTGGCCCCCTCGTCGAGGGCCATCTTCGCCTCGGCGGCCTTCACCAAGGCGTGGTGTTTGCCCGACGGGAACCCCGCGACGACCGCCAACCGCTGTTGCCCGGTGGAGATCGGGAGCATCGACGGGGACAGGCAGACCGCGTAGACGCCCAGCTCGGCGGCCGTCGCGACGGCTGCGGCCGCGTCGGCACGGGTGGCCTCGGGCGCGAGAAGGGTGTGGTCGATCATCGCGGCCACATGCTCACGGGTGAGGTCGTGTTCAGTCATGCACGCCAGCTTGGCACACTGGACGGATGGAATCCGACACCCGCCGCTTCGTCTTGACCCTCGGCTGCCCGGACGAGACCGGCATCGTCGCGCGGATCGCCGGATTCCTCGCCGACGCCGGCGCCTGGATCACCGAGGCGGCCTACCACTCCGACCCCGAGTCCGACTGGTTCTTCACCCGCCAGGCGGTGCGCGCCGACTCGGTGGACTGCGATATCGACGAGTTCCGTCGGCGGTTCGCGACGCTGGCCGACGAGCAGTTCCACCCGGACACCGAGTGGCGGCTCAGCGACACCGGCACCCCCAACCGGGTGGTCCTGCTGGTCAGCAAGGAGAGCCACTGCCTCATCGACCTGCTCGGGCGGGCCGAGCGCGGCGAGTTCCCCGGGGAGATCGCCGCCGTCATCGGCAACCATGCTCCGTTGGGCGAGTTGGCCGGGCGGTTCGGCGTGCCGTTCCACCTCGTCCCCTTCGACGATCCGCAAGTGTCCAAGGCGCAGGCTTTCGAGCGGGTCGCCGCCCTCGTCGACGCCGAGGACCCCCACGCCATCGTGTTGGCCCGGTTCATGCAGATCCTGCCGCCCGAACTCTGCCAGCGCTGGGCCGGGCGGACCATCAACATCCACCACAGCTTCCTGCCCAGCTTCGTCGGCGCCCGCCCCTACCACCAGGCGTTCGCGCGGGGGGTCAAGCTCATCGGAGCGACCTGCCACTACGTGACCGCCGACTTGGATGCCGGCCCGATCATCGAGCAGGACGTGATCCGCGTCGACCACGGCGACAACGTGGCCGACATGGTCCGCCAGGGCCGCGATATCGAGACCCTGGTGTTGGCCCGCGGCGTGCGCTGGCACCTCGAGGACCGGGTGTTGGTCCACGGCGGAAAGACGGTCGTCTTCGACTGACCGCCGCGGTCACCCCGCGATCCGGGGCCCGATCAGCGCAGTGCGGTGGTGACGTCCTGGCAGTCGCTGCGCGGACGAATGAGGTTTTCGTCGACGGCGACGTCGGTGCCGCTCACCGCGAAGTCGACCCCGTCGCCGCGGACCTCGAGCTTGGACAGCGTCAACCCCTTCAGCATGGAGCCGAGCATGGCCTCGCTGGTCTCGTCGACGACGGTCTGCGCGAACTCGGGCGGAATCCCGACTGCGACGACGTTGGCCCGCACCACCTCGAAATGGGCCTTGCCGTCGCGGACGCTGGGCCGCAGCGTGACCGTCGCGGGCAGCGGGAGGATGACGACGGTGACCGTCGACGTCACGTCGAACGTGCCGTCGCCGTTGCCGCGGATCGATTCGAGTTGGCCGGTCGCCCCGGTCCCGCCGATGCTGTTCGGGTTCGGCGTCGAGTGACTGCGATAGGTCTGCGCCACCTGGCTGAACGGGATGTGGCCGTCGCCCTTGATGCTGCCGATCGTCGACTTGTCGCCACTGCCGGTGATGTTCTCCACCCGCAGGTGCATCTTCCCCTCGGCGTCCCCGCCCTTCGAATTGACCTCGACGAAGGGGATCTTCTTGGTCAGCGCCTGCCATAGCACCGGCCGGGCGCTCATCGACACCTCGGTGGGCGCGCCGGTGAGCGACCCGAAGGCCTTGCTGAGACAACTGCCGACCTGGTGGCGCAGATACAGTTCGGTGCCGCCGAGCCCCACCAGGGCGACGACCAGGGCGGCGACCAGACCGATACCGATCCACCGACCGGTCTTGCGCGACTGCTTCTTCTTCGCAGGCGCGGACTTGGTCACCTTGCCGGGGGTCCGCGTCGTCGCCTGTTTCTCCAGGCTGACCGGCTCGTCGGCAGAGGTCCACTCGTCGTCGGCGCTCACAGGCGTCTCCCCTTCAGTCGTTCGGGCCGGCCGGCTCGGGTGTCGCGATCGGGCGGCGGTTGGCCCGCATCCCCAACACCTGCCGCGCCTGCGCAGGCCCGGCGAGGTCGAGGTGGTGAATCCCCAGCTGTGGGTCCTCGCCGTATTCGTCGTCCACCACGCTACCGAACGGGTCGACGACACGGCTGCGACCGACGCCGGTCGGTGCCCGTCCGCCGTCAGCGTCGTCGGCGGGCGGAGCCTGGTCGACGGCGACGAGATAGGCACCCGAATCCAGCGCTCGCGCCGCGGTGAGCGTGCGCCACTGCTCGACCTTGCCCGGCCCGGCACCCCACGAGGTGGGTACCGCGATCACCTGGGCCCCGGCGTCGGCGAGCGCACCGAACAGGTCCGGGAACCGCAGGTCGTAGCAGGTGGCAACACCGAGGCGGACCGTCGTTGCCGGCGCCAACGACAGGTCGACGACCAGGGCGTCGTGGCCGGGTTGCACGGTCGCCGACTCGGCAAAACCGAAGGCGTCGTAGAGGTGGATCTTGTCGTAGGACCACAGCCCGCCGGTGCGGTCGGCGACGATGACGGTGTTGCGCACCCGCGGCGCCCCATCGTTGGCAGCCGTCCCCGGGGTGAACATCCCCGCGACCACGGCCACCCCGTGGTCCCTCGCGGTCTCCCGCACCTGCGTCGCCCACGGACCGTCGAGGGGTTGGGCGATCGGCGCCAACGGCACGCCGAAGCGGCACATCGTGGCTTCTGGGAAGACGACGAGGTCGGCGCCACCGTCGGCGGCGACCGCCACCTGGCGGACGAGCCCGGTGAGATTGGCGGCCGGATCGGTGGCCGCCCGCACCTGTGCCATCGCCACGCGCATGGGGTCAGCCTAATACCCCGGGATGCGGGGAACCGGTGCTCGTCAGAGGTTCTTGTCGATCCAGTCTTTGGCGTATTCGGCCTCGGCGCGGAACAGGTCGACGAGGTTCACCAGCATCATCTGCTCGAGCTTGTGGTTGACGAAGGGCACGAAGACCTTGACCTCGGTGGTCTTGCGGATCGTGCAGCCGGTGTCGGTGCTGAACAGTTCCTGCACCCCGGTCAGGCTGCCCGGCCCGGCCGGGATCGAGGCGTTGTAGGTGCCCGCGGTGACGTCGTCGGGGTGGAAGATGCCGAACGACTCCTCGCGGGTGATGATCATGTCCTTCATCATCACCGTCTGCGCCAGCGGCGGGAGTTGGTCGCGCCCGATGGTCTGCTTGAGCATCACCCGCATCCCCACCGAGGGGTCGGCGGTGAATTCGGCGACCTCGCAGTGCGGCGAGATCATCTGGAACCCCTCCATCATGTCGTCCCAGTACTGCCGCTGCATCTGCGCCTGGTAGAGCTTCTCGGCGGGCTGGGGGTAGCGGGCCGAATAACTGAGCCGTCGTGCCATGGAGGTCAGGTTACCGTTACCGGTTGCCCGCCTCCCAATTGAGCGTCTCGTCGCGCTCCGCGTCGAGCAGCACGACGAGCTGTTCGCCGATGGCCTTTTCGATCTTGCCGCCGATCAGCGGGATGCCCACGGAGACCGACGCGGTGTAGCGCGTCGACGACGGATCGCCGCTGCTGCGCTGCGTTCCCTCGACCTTGGCCGGCGCCCCCTCGACGGTGGCGGTGAGCTCGCCGACGACGTCGCCGCCGTCGCGTCGCAGCACGGTCCGGCGCGGGATCACCAGGTCGCCGCCGCGGACCTTGGTCACGATCGACGGCAGTTTCGACTCGTCGACGACCTGCCGGCACACCACGGTGACGGTGTCCCCGTCGTGGGTGAAGGACTCCAGCACGCCCTTGTCCCGGTTGATTGCGGCGAGCAGGTCGCGCCAGTACTTCTCGGTGGTCACCACCTGCCACAGACGGTCGGTGCTGAACGGGTAGGAGACGGTGTGCTCCAGTTTCGTTGCCATGTCGTTCATCCCACCACAGTCGGCCCACCGGGGCCGGGCAACCACGGCGGTGCGCTAGCGTCGTATTCCGTGAGTTCCCCCACCATCGCCGACCTGACCACGCTGCACCTGGGTGGTCCGGCGCGCGCCGTCGTCGAGGCCGCCACCACCGACGAGGTGGTCGCGGCGTTGACCGACTGCGACGAGACCGACACCGCGGTGCTGGTCGTCGGCGGCGGGTCCAACCTGGTCGTGGCGGATGAGGGTTTCGACGGGACGGTCGTGCGCATCGGCTCCGGCACCGTCGAGTTCGGCGTCGACGCGGACCGCCCCTTTGTCACCGCCGACGCCGGGGTGCAATGGGATTCCCTTGTCGCGCAGGTCGTCGCCAGCGGGTTCGGCGGGTTGGAATGCCTGTCGGGGATCCCCGGGTCGACCGGTGCGACGCCGGTGCAGAACGTCGGGGCCTACGGGGTCGAGATCGCCGACGCGCTGCGGGGGGTGCAGGTGTACGACCGGGCCACGCGGGAATCGGCGTGGGTGGCTCCCGCCGCACTGGACCTGAGGTACCGGCACTCCAATCTGAAGCACCGCGACGACCGGATCGTCACCGCGGTCTCGCTCTGGCTGCGCCCGGACGGGGTCTCCGCCCCCCTGGCCTACCGCGAATTGGCCCGCGCCTTGGACCGCGACGAGGGCCAGTCGGCGGCCGCCGCCGAGGTCCGGGAGGCGGTGCTGTCCCTGCGGCGCAGCAAGGGGATGGTGCTCGACGCCGACGACCCCGACACCTACAGCGCGGGCTCCTTCTTCACCAATCCGATTGTGTCGGCGGCCGAATCGGCCGCCGTCGTGGCCCAGATCGCCGTGGTGGTGGGCCCGGACGTGGCGATCCCGCAGTTCCCGGCCGGCGACGACACCAAGCTGTCCGCCGGTTGGCTGATCGAACGGGCCGGGTTCACCAAGGGTTATCCCGGCGAGGATGCCCCGATCCGGCTGTCGACCAAGCACACGCTGGCCCTGACCAACCGGGGCAGCGGCACCACCGCGCAGCTGCTCGATCTGGCGCGCGAGGTGCGCGACGGGGTGCGGGCCCGGTTCGGGGTGACGCTCACCCCCGAACCGGTCTTCGTCAACTGTCGCTTGTAGGTTTCGGCTCGGCGGGCTTCGCCGCTGACTCCTTGGCCGCTGTCTTGTCGGCTGCTGTCTTCTTGGGAGCAGTCTTGGCCGGCGCCTTCTTGGCGGGAGCCTTCTTGGCCGGAGCCTTTTTGGCCGGCGCCTTCTTCGCGGCGGTCTTGGCCGGCGCCTTCTTGGCGGCTTTCGTCGCAGCCGGTTGTGCCACGGCCTTCCCCCCACCGGACGCTGCATGCTCGAGCACGTCGTCGAGGACGGCGTTGAACTCGGCCGACGCCTCGATGCTCAGCATGTGGCCGATGTCGTCGAGGACGACGTGGCGGTACAGCGACCCGACGCCGTGGAGGATGCCGGCCATCTCGTCGGAGTGCACCGGCGGCAGCAACCGGTCGAGGGTGCCGTTGATGACGGTGGTCGGGACGGTCAGCGCGCCGGTCCCGGTGCGGACGTCGAAGCCGTTCATCCCGTTGCCGCACAGGGCGCGGACGATCGGCGAGCAGGAGCGGACCATCTCGTCGACGAAGACGACGTGGGCGCCGCGCGCCGTCGGGGTCATGCTGATCGCGCGGGTCACCCGGGCGCCGATCTCCGACTGCGGCAGCGGCAGCGGCGTGCTGGTGAAGAGCACGCCGGTGAGGCGCTCGAACGGTTTGGTGTAGGCGGGACGGTCCGGGTTGAACAGGCCGTGACGGCCGAGGATGTCGGTGGCCGCGGTCGATTCGAGGATCACCGCGGAGATCCGCTCGTTGACCTCGTCGGCGTGCTGGTCGGCCCACGCCTGGATCGTGATGCCGCCCATGCTGTGGCCGACCAGCACCGCCTTGCGGCCGACGGGAACGGCGGCGGCCAGCACGGCTTCCAAGTCGGCGCCGAGGCGCTCCGGCGTCGGCCGGGCCCGACCCAACCGGGACTCGCCGTGGCCGCGCTGGTCGTAGGCGACGATCGTGCGCTTACCGAGCAGGTGGTTGACCTGCGGATTCCAGTAGGCCGTATTGCAGGTCCAGCCGTGAATGAAGACGACGACGTCGGAGGTGTCGGCCGGGTCGTCGGCCGGGTAGGTCAACACGTTGAGTTCGGCGCCGTCGGCGGTGTGCACGTGACTGCGCAGCGGCGCCGCGGCCGGCGGCACCAGCCCGGCGTCGGGCTCGTCGGGGGCGACCGGCGCGCTGCGGATGCCTTCGACGACCATGTCGCCGAGGAGGCGGGCCACACCGAACGCAGTGGCGCCGCCGCCGATGCCGGCGGCGGCGAGAAGTGCCTTGGAGAGCTTGTTCATTCCGTCAATCCTGCTCTTCGCCACCGGTCGGGGCGGAGTCGGGGGTGTCGGTCTCGAGGATCTTGGTCACCTCGGCCAGCGCTTTGGAGATCTCGCGGTCGAGCGCCTTGGTGAACGTGCTGTCGACGATCTCGTGGGCCAGCGGACGGACCCGGCGGATCAGTTCGGAGATCTGCCCGACCTCCACGTCGTCGAATCCAAGGAGGTTTTCGTCGACGAAGCGGTCGGTGATGATCGAGACGAAACTGTGCGCGACATCCTCCAGGTCGCCCTGCACGCGCACCCAGCGGTCCAGCAGCACGTCGATATCGACGCCGCCCTTCACCAGCGCCTCGGCCCCCTCCAGGAGCTCGGGGTTCTGCACCGCGAATCCGGCACCGTCTTTGGCCAACAGGCCCAGCTTCTGGCTGAGCGCGATGGTGCGGTCGGATGCGTTGAGCGACTTGCGCAGCTCGGCGATCGTGATGGTCGCGGCCCGCTTGAAGGTTTGGAACCGGCTGCGCTTGGTGCTGCCGCGCAGGACGTGTTCGACGGTCATCCCGTGGTGGGCGGCGTTGAGCAGCTCGCTGATCGTCGCGAACGTGTAGCCCCGCTCCAACATCCGGGAGATCAGGTTGAGCCGGATCAGGTGCTCGTCGTAGTACCACCCGGTCCGTCCCTTGATGACCGGCGGCGGCAGCAGGCCGCGGTCCTGGTAGACGCGGATGTTGCGGACCGACACCCCGGAGACCTGGGCGAGGTCGTTGATTCGATACTCGGCCACGGCGCTACAGTCTCCGGAACCAGCGGCGGCCCTGGACCTCGTCGACCTTCGGACGCACGTCGACGAGGTACACGATGACCGCGACGAGCCCGAGCAGGCAGATCATGCCGATGATCGGACCGCCGGCGCCGACGACGCCGAACAGGGCGAGGAAAACGGTGGCCAGGGCCAGCAGTCCGACCCAGAAACCCTTCGACTGCCGGTCGACCGCGGTGAAGGCGTCGGGGCGCTGCACCGCAGCGTGTACCACCGACAGCAAACCCGCCAGCGCGGACACCGCACCGAGCACCGCAACGACGATCATCTGGGTCGTGCCCAGCGCACTAACAAAATCCACGCCCCAACTCTATGCGAGAGCGGGGCGTGGACTTCGTCAGACGGGGTCGGAGCCGACTACTTCTTCGGCGCGGCCTTCTTGGCGGGAGCCTTCTTGGCGGGAGCCTTGGCCGGAGCCTTCTTGGCGGCAGCGGTCTTGGCCGGGGCCTTCTTCGCAGCCGGCGCCTTCTTGGCCGGTGCCTTCTTGGCGGCAGCGGTCTTGGCCGGGGCCTTCTTCGCAGCCGGCGCCTTCTCGGCCGGCGCCTCGGCCTTCTTGGCGGCCTCGGCCGGCAGGTTCACCAGGGCAGCGGCGCGCTCACCGACGGTGCGCGACTGGTCGGAGATGGTGCCGAGGGCATCTTCGGTCAAGCCGCGGGCGTCGTTGTAGACCTTCTCCAGCTTCGGGAGGTTCTCCTCGACCAGCGGGTACTCCTTGAGCTTGCCGACAACCTCTTCGCCGCGCTCGCTCAGCGAGTTCAGCACGCCGGCAGCGACGGCGAGGTAGCTCTCGGCCACCTTGCGCAGCTCCTCGGGGCTGAACTTGGTGCGCAGCTCGTCGAGGTCGGTGGGCAGCTCGACGGGAAGGGCCGCCAGGCGCTCCTTGGCCTCGTTGAAACGGGCGACGGCCTGCTCCCAGGTCTCGTCGAAGCGGCTCTGGGCGGTGCCGCGGGTCTCCTCGAAGCGGGCCTGCGCCTGCTCGATGGTGGCCTCGCTGCGCTCACGGAGCTGGTTGAGGACGGCCGTCGCCTGGGTGACGGCGCTGTTGAAGGGGTTCTCGGTCATCGGGGTTCTCCTGTTCGGGGGGTCGAGAAGGGGGGAACTTCGGGGGTTATTCGGGTTTGGCTTGGTTTTCGTTGCGGAACGACTCGTAGATCTCCAGCAGCATCTGGCGCTGCCGCTCGTTGATCGACTCGTCGGCGATCAACGCGTCGCGCACCGGGGAGGCTGGGCGTTCTTCGAGAATTCCGGCACGGACGTAGAGCACCTCCGCCGAAACCCGCAGCCCCTTGGCGATCTGGGCCAGCACATCGGCCGAGGGTTTACGCAGCCCGCGCTCAATCTGACTGAGATACGGGTTGCTCACCCCGGCCCGCTCCGCGAGCTGGCGCAGCGATACCTGGGCGGCGACGCGCTGCGATCGGATGAACGCACCGATGTCCGAAGCGGCGTTGGTCACCGCGTCGATCGTCGTCGCCGAGCCGTCAGCCTCGACGGCCGCCGGTTGGGCGGTGTCGTTGGTCATCTGGCAATCCACCTCCTTGGGTCGACCGCCCCAGTATCACGGCTGGCGCTAACAAATGCAAGCGCTCCAGCTAGCACTGTAAGGAAGGCCACAAGAGTCCCCCCAACAGGGACGACGTCCGCGCCGGGCGTCAGTGGAAGATGAGAGTCGAGACGGTGTAGATCGCCAAACCGGCCAAGGCCCCGACCACGGTTCCGTTGATCCGGATGAACTGGAGATCGCGTCCGACCTGCAGTTCTATCTTGTCGCTGGTCTCCTGCGCATCCCATCCCCGGACGGTTTCGGTGATAACGGAGATGATCTCGGTC
Organism: Gordonia crocea; assembly: GCF_009932435.1. NCBI lineage: Bacteria > Bacillati > Actinomycetota > Actinomycetes > Mycobacteriales > Gordoniaceae > Gordonia > Gordonia crocea. The sequence goes on along the minus strand of NZ_BJOU01000001.1, from coordinate 820,669 downwards.
GCGTAATTCGTCGCCACGTGGCGCGCCACGCGCCCGACCCAGCCGTTCATTTTCACCTGCAACGGCTCGTCGTCGCGGATCCGCTCGGCCACTTGAATCACCGAGCGCGAAATCGTGTTGCGCAGCGTGTTGTTCGGGTCGTCGAGCATCTTCTCGATGACGCCCTTGCCGGCCTTCCACGCGGTCGACGCCGCGCCGGTCACCTCGTCGCGCCCGACCAACTCGGTTTTGAGGCCTTCGAACTTTGCGATCGTCTCGGGGTCGTACTGGAGGTCGTGGGCGAACTGGGTGACCGCCCCCAACATCGCCCGCCGCAACTCGTGCTCCGGATCGCCGGCCACCTTCGCGGTGAACTCGACGAGTTCTTTGTAGATCTTGTCGCCGACGAAGTTCGCCGCGAACTTCGGCATCCAGGACGGCCCGTCGCGGTCGATGAGGCGGTCGATCAGGTCGAGGCTCCCCAGCGCCCATTCGTGCGCCCGGTCGCAGCCGAGTTGGAGGACGGGCTCGAGCCGCTTCTCGTCGACGAGTTGTTCCAGGATCCGTCCGACCGGCTGCGACCATTCCGGCTCGGCCGCCCATTTGACCGCGGCCATCAAGAATTGCTCGACGTCCTCGTCTTCGAGCATCTCCGATGCCAATGCGATCAGTCGCGACGCCTCGTCGGCCACCCGCGGGGCGTTGACCGGATCGGCGAACCAGGTGGAGATGCGCCGCGGCAGTTCCAAGCTGGTGGCCCGGTCCTCGATCAGGTCGGGTCCCATGAAGTTCTCTTCGATGAACCCGCCGAGTTGGTCACCGATCTGATCCTTCTTCCGCTTGATCAGCGCCGTGTGCGGAATCGGCAGCCCGAGCGGATGGCGGAACAGTGCGGTGACCGCGAACCAGTCCGCCAGTGCGCCGACCATCCCGGCCTCGGAAGCAGCCCGAACGTAAGGCACCCAGGCGGCAAGGTCGGCACCGTCGCGCGCCTCGAGGTAGCGCGTGACCAGGTAGACGCATCCGGCGAACAGCAGCAGCCCGGTGGCGAGGGTCTTCATCTTCCGGAGGTCGCGGCGGCGCTGCTCGTCGGCCTGCTCCCCCAACACGCTCAACGCGGGCGACGAGGACGGCCGCGGATGCTCGATCACTGGTGACGACATAACCTCCAGTCTTACCCGTCCCCGGTACGGCAAGTCGGGTAACGCACCTCGACGAGGCAACTTAGGGTGGTGGCATGCCGACCGACGATCAACGTGTCGCCCTGGTGACCGGAGCAAGCCGCGGCGTCGGCTGGGGGGTCGCCACCGCACTGCGCGACGCGGGCTGGCGCGTGTACGCCACGTCGCGCCGCGGGACCGCACCCGACGGGACCGTCGCGCTGGCGGTGGACCATGCCGACGACGCCGCCGTCGAGGCTGCGTTCACGAACATCGTCGACGGGGTCGGGCGCCTAGATCTCCTGGTGAACAACGCGTGGGCCTCACCGCCCGGATTCGCCGGTTTCACCGAGAAGTTCTACGAGCGCCCCGTTTCCGACTGGGACTCGTTGATCGGGATCGGGCTGCGCTCCCACTACGTGGCGGCCGTGGCAGCGGCCCGCATCATGGTGCCGGCCGGCCGCGGGTTGATCGCCTCCACGTCGTCGTTCGGCAGCCGCGGACACCTGCACTCGGTGCTATACGGGATGGGCAAGACGGCGCTGGACAAGATGGCCTTCGACATGGGCGCCGAACTCGCCGGGACCGGGGTCACCGCGGTCTCGCTGTGGCTGGGCCTGATCCGTACGCCCTTGCTGCTGGGCAGCGGGCTCACCGACTTCGCCGGCTTCCCCGTCGACCGCGCCGAAGACCCGGAATTCGTCGGCCGGGTGATCGCGGCCTTGGCCGACGACCCCGCCCTCGCCGACCTCAACGGACACACCGTCGTCACTGCCGAGTACGGCGCCGAGCACTCGATCACCAACAACGACGGGGTGACCGTGCCGGACTCGCACCGATCCGCGTTCGGCGGGGGGCCACTCTTCCCGCCGGCCACCGACAACACCGTGAAGGGTTGAACACCATGGGAAAGTCAGAGAGATCGCTGCCAGACGGGTGGACCACCGCGCCCGCCGAGGCACTGCTGGTGGCCAATGCCGCCCCGGTCGCCGAGTATGACCCGTCGTCGACGCCGGGGTACTCGGGCGACAAGAACGCGGGCACCGCGGCGCTGGCCAAGCGCGGCGAGTACCTCGCCGACCTGCAGGAGATGCTGTTCGCGAACGGGCGCGCCGGGGACAACCGCAGCGTCCTTCTGGTGATCCAGGGGATGGACACCGCGGGCAAGGGCGGCATCGTGCGTCACGTCGGCGGGCTCGTCGACCCACAGGGGCTGGCCATCAAAGGCTTCGGCAAACCGACCCCCGAGGAGCTTTCCCACGACTTCTTGTGGCGCATCCACCGCGCGTTGCCCTCGGCCGGGAAGATCGGCATCTTCGACCGCAGCCACTACGAGGACGTGCTGCCGGTCCGCGTCCACCACCTGGTGCCCGAGAGCGTGTGGTCGAAGCGGTACGACCTCATCAACCAGTTCGAGCGGGAGCTCGTCGACGCCGGGACCACCGTGGTCAAGGTGGCGCTGGTGGTCTCCCCCGACGAGCAGAAGCAACGGTTGACCGACCGCCTCGCCGATCCGACGAAGTTCTGGAAGTACAACCCGGGCGATGTCGACGAGCGCGGGTTCTGGGACGAATATCTGCAGGCCTACCAGGCGATCTTCGACCTCACCAACACCGACTACGCGCCCTGGCACATCATCGGCGCCGACCGGAAGTGGTTCTCCCGCCTCGCGGTCTGCGAGCTGTTGATCGATGCACTCGAGAGACTCGACCTCGACTGGCCCGACGCCGACTTCGACCTCGAGCGCGAACGCGCCCGCGTCGCCGCCCTCTAACCGCCGAGTGGGCCCTCATCCCCGCCGACTGGGCCCTCATCCCCGCCGACTGGGCCCTCATTTCCATCGAGTGGGCCCTCACTGTCCTGCCAATCGGGACCGTCATCGCGGTGGCCGACAGTTCTCGTCGACGGTCACGCTGCCCCCACCCGGCCCGGTCGGCAAGAATCAGGGCCGAGGCGGCGATCGCTTGAGTCTGCAGGGCCCAGTCGGCGAGATTCAGGGCCCAGTCGACGAGATCAAGGGCCCACTCGACGAGATCCAGGGCCCACTCGGCGAGATTCAGGGCCCAGTCGACGATCAGTCGTCGTCGCCGGACTCCACACGACGACGCTCTCGACGAGCGGCCGCGACCATGTTGCGCAACGAGGGCTCGAGCTGCCAGTAGTGCCGGGTCTTGAGCCCGCCATCGGGGTTGACCCACAAACGCTCGGGGGCGATCGCCCGCGTGGCGCGCTGGATCCGCTCGTCGATCTCGTCGATGTCGGGAATCAGCGCACTGCGGCTCTCGTAGACGCCGGGTCCGACACCGTGCGACAGCGCGGTGCCCTTCGCCAGCTGCGTGAAGACCCACTCGATGCGTCGGGTCGCCACGATCGACACGACGTCGGCGTCCATCGCCTCGAATGCCTCGACGACGCGGGCAATCGACGAGTAGCCGAGATGGGTGTGGATCTGGGTCTCCGGCTTCGCGCCTCCGACGGCGAGCCGGAACGCGTTCACCGCCCAGTCCAGATAGCCCTGCCGACCGCGCTCGCGCAGCGGCAGCAGTTCGCGGATAGACGGCTCGTCGACCTGGATGATCTTGATCCCGGCCTTCTCCAGGTCGGCGATCTCGTCGCGGACGGCAAGCGCGATCTGCTCGGCCGTCTCATACAGCGGCTGGTCCTGGCGCACGAAGGACCGGGCCAACATCGTGACCGGACCGGTCAGCAGTCCCTTGACCGGCTTGTCGGTCAACGACTGCGCGTAGCCGATCCACTCGACCGTCATCGGGTGCTTGCGCTTGATGTCGCCGTAGATGATCGGCGGCCGCACGAACCGCGACCCGTACACCTGGACCCACCCCTGATGCGTGGCCGCGTAGCCCTCCATCAGTTCGGCGAAGTACTGGACCATGTCGTTGCGCTCGGCCTCGCCGTGCACCAGCACGTCCAGCCCGATGTCTTCCTGCAACTCGATGACGCGCTTGATCTCGTCGCGCAGCCGCTGGGCGTACTCCTCCCAGGTCAACCGCCCCTGGCCGTAGTAGTACCGGGCGAGGCGAACCTCGTCGGTCTGCGGGAACGAGCCCAGGGTCGTCGTCGGGACCGGTGGCAATCCAAGTGCCTTGTCCTGCAACGGCTTCCGCTGTTCGTACGGCATCCGCTGACGCTGGTCCGGGCGGATGTTCGCCACCCGCTGGCGCACGTCGTGCTTGAGTTTGAACTGGACCGTCGCCGGACGCGTGTACCAGTGCTCGGGCGCACCGTGGGTGATCGCCTTCGCCAGCGCGACGACCTCGGCGACCTTCTGCTTGGCGAACGACAACCGGTCGGCGACCTCGCCGGGCAGATCCGGCTCGATCAGCACGTCCACCGGGACGTGCATCAACGAACACGACGTCGAGACCACGAGGTCGGGGATGTGCGACTTGATCTCCAGGAGGAAGTCGAGCTTTCCGCCCTTGGCCGCCTTCCAGATGTTGCGGCCGTCGATAACGCCGGCGTAGAGGCGCTTGCGCTTGAGACCGGGCACCGCCGCCAGTTCCGAGGCGGTCATCGGCTCGCTGATCAGGTCGACGCCGATTGCCTCGATCGCGGTTGACGCCAGGATCGGCAGCGCCTCGCCCAGATCGCCGTACGGACCGGTCACCAGGATGCGCGGTCGCGCCGCGGTCGGCACCTCGCTCAACACGTTGTAGGCCCGGCGCAGCGCGTCGAGGTCGATCGAGGTCCGGTCGCTGGTGAAGCAGGGCTCGTCGAGCTGCACACACTTGCAGCCCTGCTTCGCCAACCGGTCGAACAGCCGCGCATACTCCGGCAACAGGTCGTCGAGCCGGTCCAGCGGGGAGAAGTCGTCCGGCGACCCCGGTGCCGCCTTCGACAGCAGCAGGAATGAGACCGGCCCGAGGACCACCGGGCGCAACTCGATGCCCTCGGCCTTGGCACGACGATGCTCGTCGAGCAATCCCTCGGCGTTCAGCGCGAAGGCGCCGTCGGGGGCGATTTCGGGCTGGCGGTAGAAGTAGTTGGTGTTGAAATACTTGATGAGCTCGAGCGGCGGGTGCTTCGGCTTGCCGCGGGCCATCGCGAAGTACAGGTCGATGGGCTCGAGCTCATCGACGAGGTCGGCGAAGCGGGGCGGGATCGCGCCGAACAGCACCGCGGTGTCGAGCACGTGGTCGTAGAACGAGAACGTGTTGCCCGGGACCTGCTCGAGACCGGTCGCGGCGAGCTCGCTCCACACGCTGTCGGCGAGCTCCCGACCCGTCGAAAGCAATTCATCACGGCTGACACTGCCGTGCCAATACCCCTCGAGGGCGAACTTCAACTCGCGGCGTGCGCCGATCCGGGGATAGCCCAGGATCGACGAACCGTACTCGATGCCGTCCGGGTGAGTCATCGTGCCGGCCGCTACTTGGCTTCGTACTGGTAGAACCCGTGGCCGGCCTTCTTGCCGATGCGCCCGGCCTCGACCATGCGCAGCAGCAGCGGCGGCGGCGAGTACAGCGGCTCCTTGAACTCCTCGTACATCTTGTCGGCGATCGCCTTGACGGTGTCGAGCCCGACGAGGTCGGTGAGCCGCAGCGGACCCATCGGGTGGGCACAACCCAGGACCATCGCCTTGTCGATGTCCTCGACGGTGGCGAAACCGGACTCGACCATGCGGACGGCCGACAGGAGGTACGGGACCAGCAACGCGTTGACGACGAAGCCGGAGCGGTCGGCCGAGCGCACGACCTGCTTGCCCAGGACGTCGCGGGCGAAGCTCTCGGCGCGCTCGGACACCTCGGGGCTGGTCATCAGGGTGGTGACCAGCTCGACCAGCGGCAGCACCGGCACCGGGTTGAAGAAGTGCATGCCGACGACGCGGGCCGCATTCTGGGTGGCCATACCCAGCTTCATGATCGGGATCGACGAGGTGTTCGACGCGAGCACCGCGGTCGGGTCGGTGACGACCTTGTCCAGCTCGGCGAAGATCGCGGTCTTCACGGCCTCGTCCTCGACGACGGCCTCGACGACGAGCTGGCGGTCGGCGAAGTCGCCGATGTCGGAGGTGAAGCGCAGTCGCCAGGCGGCCTGCTCGCGCTCGCGCTCGGTCAGCTTGCCGCTGGACACGCCGCGGTCCAGCGACCGCATGATGCGGGCGCGACCGGCGGCAGCCAATTCACGGGTGGACTCGTAGACCAGGACGTCGACCGAGGCGCGGGCACAGACTTCGGCGATTCCTGCGCCCATCTGACCGGCACCGATGACACCGACTCGCGTGATCTTCTGGCTTGCCATGGGACGGCTCCTCCAACTGGGGATGGGTGTCGCGGGTTCCCGACGGAGCCGAGAAGTCGCGGTGGGTTCGAGAGGTCTTGGTTTCCAAGACTAGGGGGAAATCAGGGGTTTGGTAATGGTGAGAAAACAGCCGGGGCGGACGACGGCGGACCGTCGCCCGCCCCGGCTGCTTCTAGCGCTGGTTCGCGGCGGAAGGGGAACTCCCGTCCCGTCGGGAACGGGTTCCTAGTGGAACTGACCCTCTTCGGTCGAGCCCTTCAGCGCAGCGGTCGACGTGTTGGGGTCGACGGTGGTGGCGATGCGGTCGAAGTAGCCCGCACCGACCTCGCGCTGGTGCTTGGTGGCGGTGTAACCGCGCTCCTCAGCAGCGAACTCGCGCTCCTGCAGGTCGACGTAGGCCGACATCTGGTTGCGGGCGTAGCCGTAAGCCAGGTCGAACATCGAGTAGTTGAGGGCGTGGAAGCCGGCCAGGGTGATGAACTGGAACTTGAAGCCCATCGCGCCGAGCTCGTTCTGGAACTTGGCGATGGTGTCGTCGTCCAGGTGCTGCTTCCAGTTGAAGGAAGGCGAGCAGTTGTAGGCCAGCAGCTGGTCGGGGAACTCGGCCTTGACCGACTCGGCGAACTTCTTGGCGAGCTCGAGGTCGGGCTTGCCGGTCTCCATCCAGATGAGGTCCGCGTACGGGGCGTAGGCCTTGGCGCGAGCGATGCAGGGCTCGATGCCGTTCTTGATGCCGTAGAAGCCCTCGCTGGTGCGGGTGCCGTCCAGGAACGGGCGGTCGCGCTCGTCCACGTCGGAGGTCAGCAGGGTGGCGGCCTCGGCGTCGGTACGGGCGACGACGACGGTCGGGGTGTTGGCGACGTCGGCAGCCAGGCGGGCCGAGGTCAGCGTGCGGATGTGCTGCTGGGTCGGGATCAGCACCTTGCCACCGAGGTGGCCACACTTCTTCTCCGAAGCGAGCTGGTCCTCCCAGTGGGTACCGGCGGCACCGGCCTTGATCATGGCCTTCTGCAGCTCGTAGACGTTCAGCGCGCCACCGAAGCCGGCCTCACCGTCGGCGACGATCGGCACGACCCAGTTGTCCACCGAGGTGTCACCCTCGACGCGGGCGATCTCGTCGGCGCGCAGCAGCGCGTTGTTGATGCGCTGGACGACGGACGGGACCGAGTTCGCCGGGTACAGCGACTGGTCGGGGTAGGTGTGGCCGGACAGGTTCGCGTCACCGGCGACCTGCCAACCGGAGAGGTAGATGGCCTTCAGGCCGGCGCGGACCTGCTGCACGGCCATGTTGCCGGTGAGGGCGCCCAGCGCGTTGATGTAGCTGTCATCGCCCTTGGTCACGCCTTCCCAGAGGATCTCCGCGCCGCGGCGGGCGAGGGTGTGCTCCTCGACGACGGTGCCCTGCAGCTCGGCGACCTGCTCGGCGGTGTAGTCGCGGGTGATGCCCTTCCAGCGCGGGTTGGTGTCCCAGTCCTGCTGGATCTCGGCGGCGGTACGTGGCTTTCCGACGTTGCTCATTAGTGCATTCGCTTTCTTCTTCTAACGAAAGGCGGATGTGGATTGCGAAGAATCCACTGCCCCTAGGCGGTGCCTGATGCAAGGGTGCCACAGAACAAACCCGCAGGTCCAATCGTTGCGGAGTGCAAATTTAGGCCATCTTTTGCACGCTTCTTGCAAAGTTTGCAAAACTACGTGTGTGAAATCTGGGGTCCATCTCCGGAAAAAGTACGCGCGTACTGCTATTTCGTCGTCCAGCGACGACGGGCGGTGCGGCGCCGATTCGTCCTGCACGGGGCCCGCCGCACGCCGACCCCGATCGCAGGTGTGCGACGACTCACAGTCCCCGACCGCCGCTGTGAGGCGCTGGGTTCAGGCTTGGCCGGCCGCCGTGAGCGCCTTGACGAACAGTTCGACGAAGCCCTTGTCCGACATCGGCTCGGTCACCTCCGGGAACGGTTTCGCGAACCCGGTCGGGTCGCCCGACACGGTCAGCGCGATCGTGAACCGGTTGGCCGCCGACTCCGACCCCGGGGCGTGCGCGGCGGCGTACCCGGCGAACGACACCGAGCGCGACGTCGTGCCGTCGGGGAGCGTCGTCGTCGTGTCGGCGCGGAACAGGAACATCTGGCTGATCGTCAGCCGACCCACCAGCCCGAGGCGGCCCGCCGCCGCACCGGACAGGACTGGCGGGGCGAGTTTACGGTGCTCGGCGATGACCACCGCCCCCGCCCGGCCGCCGGTGGTGAGGGTGGTGCGGGTCGTCGCGCAGGCCCCGGTGTGCTCACGCACGTCGGCGTCGATGTCCCGGGGCCCGGCGACGACCAGGTTGCTCAGGGTGGCGTCGGAACTGCGCGCGGTGAGGACCGCGGCGGTGTCGTCGTCGAGCCGCCCGTTGAGACCGGCGTCGGCGGTCGGCCGGCAGTCCGCCGGGACGACGGGGGTGTGCGCCGCCTCGGCGAGGGGACCGGCGTTGGCCGCCGCCAGCTCGGCCACCGTCGTGGCGGTCGCGGTGAATCCCGAGGGCAGCGCGGTGGGCGCCAGGAGCATCGCCCCCGGTTTCGGTGGGTCCAGGTCTACCGTGGAGGAACAGCCCACCAGTCCCACGGCGACCGCGACCACGGCCGCGGCCACCGACAACGCTCTTGGAGAACCCATGCGCGACACCGTACCGGGGACGCCGTGACCGAATCGCCGACCCGCACCAATGCCGACGAGAAGAGCCGTCGGCCCGGACCCCAGTACGTCGGCTCGCGCCTCAAACAGCTGCGGGCCGAACGCGGCCTGTCCCAGGTCCGCCTTGCCGCCGACCTCGGGATCTCGGCGTCCTACCTCAACCAGATCGAGCACGACACCCGCCCACTCACCGCCGCCGTTCTCGGGCGGATCTCCGAGGTCTTCGGCGTCGACGCCGGGTTCTTCGACCCCCAGGACGACATCCGGCTCGTCGCCGAACTGCGGGAGGCGCTGATCGAGGAGAACAGCATCGACTCCCCGCGGTCCTCGCGGTCGGAGGCCGACACGGCGACCGATCCGCAGGAGCTCGCAGAGATGGTGGCCGCCCACCCCGCCATCGCCGAGGCCGTGGTCAACCTGCACCGCCGCTATCGGGTGGCCGCCGACCAGCTCGCCGCCGCCACCGACGTGCGCGCCGACCGCAGCAGCATGCGCGGATCGATCAGCGCGCCCCACGAGGAGGTGCGTGACTTCTTCTCCGCGCACCACAACTACTTCCACGACCTCGACGTCGCCGCCGAGGAGATGGTGACCCGGATGCGCATGCACTCCGGCGACGTCCGCAACGAGATCGCCAACCGCCTCGAGCAGGTGCACGGCGTCCAGATCGTCCGGCGCATCGACCTCGGCGACGACCTGTTGCACCGCTACGACGCCACTTCCCACCGCCTCGAAGTCTCCGCCGCCCTCGGCCCGGGCCAGCGGATGTTCAAGCTCGCCTTCGAGTTGGCCTTCTTCGAATACGGCGACCTGATGGCCGGGCTCGTCGACGAGGCCGTCTTCACCTCCGACGATTCGCGCGCCCTGGCCATGTCGGGGCTGGCGAACTACTTCGCCGCCGCCGCCTCGATGCCCTACGAGCAGTTCCACGGCGCCGCCGAGGACTTCCGCTACGACATCGAGCGCCTGTCGGCGTTCTACTCGCTGTCCTACGAGACGATCTGCCACCGCCTCTCGACGCTGCAGCGGCCGAACCTGCGCGGTATCCCGTGGTCGTTCGTCCGCGTCGACCGGGCCGGGAACATGTCGAAACGCCAGTCCGCCACCGGCTTTCACTTCTCGGCGAGCGGCGGCACCTGCCCGCTCTGGAACGTCTACGAGACCTTCGGGTCGCCGGGCAAGATCCTCACCCAGGTCGCCCAGATGCCCGACGGCCGCGAATACTTCTGGGTGGCGCGCACCGTCGAGCGCCGCGCCGCGCGCTACGGCCAGCCGGGCAAGACCTTCGCGATCGGCCTGGGTTGCGAACTCCGCCACGCCGGGCGGGTGATCTACTCCGACGGCCTGGAGATCGGCCCCCAGGCGAAGGTCACCCCGATCGGCTCGGGCTGCCGGGTGTGCGAGCGCCTGCAGTGCCCGCAGCGGGCGTTCCCCCCGTTGGGCGTACCGCTGCACATCGACACCCACCGCAGCAGCATCTCCCCGTACAGCACCACCTGATCCCTGCCGACTGGGCCCTGTTTCCCGCCGACTGGGCCCTCATCCCCGCCGACTGGGCCCTCGTTTCTGCCGACTGGGCCCTGTTTCCCGTCGACTGGGCCCAAGAATTCATCGAATGGCCCCGATCTGACTACACCCGTGATGCGACATAGACTATTCTTTAGCGAAGATTCACGTAACTGCACAAGGGGTGGGGTATGCCACACTTTGCGCGCGGATTCGCCGCCATCGGCGCGGCGATGCTGCTCACCGCGCCGAGTTGGGCCGCCACCCCGTCGGCCGTCGCCGAACCCATCAACGTCGCCCCCGCTCCCCCGGCGGTGCGTGACTTCATGAACCGGGTGGTCCCGCCGCCGGTCGCTCCCCGTCAACGTCGTCCGGATCCGCGTGCGGCATCGCCGACGATCGATAGCCGGACCACCGATCTGCGTGCTGCACTGTTGCCCTCCCCGACCGGCGACGCCTTTTTCGACCGGTGGCCGTCGAACCTGTCGCAACTGGCCCCGGGGACCGTCATCTCCGTCCGGCGCGTCACGGCCACCGCTCCCGCCGTCCTGGAGCACCCCGTCCGACGGGCCGTCCAGCTGAAATTCGCCACCACCGATTCCCACGGTGCACCGTCTTTCGGCACCGCCACGCTCCTCTACCCGACGACGCGCTGGCGCGGCCGAGGCCACACTCCGGTCCTGGTGGACAACCTCGCGATCGACGCCCTCGGCGCCCGATGCACCCCCGGGTACGCGATGGCCCACGCGCGCGACGGCGGAACCAACGTCCCCGACCGACTTCCCCCGACGATCCAGTGGTCGCTCGACCGCGGGCTCATCGTGCTCGTCCCCGACCACCAGGGCGCGCGGATGGCCTACGCCGAACCGATTGTCGGCGGCCGCGTGGTCCTCGACTCGGTGCGCGCGATGCTCAACCACGACGCACAGACCGACGGCGGACTCGGCGTCAGCGCCGCGCCGCTGATCATGTCGGGCTTCTCCGGCGGCGCGATTGCCACCCACGGAGCGGTGAAACAACTCGCCACCTACGCTCCCGAGCTGACCCCCCGGTTCCGCGGCACCGCGCTGGGCGGCCTGCCCGCCGACTTCTCCCTGTTGCCCGGTTCGATGAACGCGAACTGGGCGACCGGGGTGCTCCAGGTCGCCGCACTCGGCCTCATCCGGGAACGCCCGCAGCTGCTCGGCGACGCAAACAACCTCGCGATCTGGCTGGCGATGTCACCGATCAAGGACTCGTGCACGGCTCCGGCCGGGCTGATCGGCCCGACGATGTGGCCGATGCAGCTGATGTCGCGCAGCGGCGACCCGTTTCACTCCCCGTTGGCCAAGCAGCTTTATCGCGTCACATCGATGCGTGGCATCGGCTCGGCCACACCACTTTTCGTCTATCACGGCTCGTTCGAGTGGTGGGTTCCCGCGGTAGGCGCGCGCGCCTTCGTCGCCGAGCAGTGCCGCCTGGGGGTGTCGGTCGACTATCACGAGTTCCCTGCCGAACACTTCGGCAGCGCCTTCCTCGGCTTCCCCGACGCCCTGTCCTGGCTCGAGTCACGCGCCGGCGGCCCACGCTTCATCCCGTCGCCGATCCCGCGGATCATCGGGGGCTGCCCCCGACCACCCGCCCGGCGCTGACGACCCGTTCCCCGCAGTTCCCCCACGCCCGGCCGCGCGCCACTACGGTTGACCCTCATGAACACTCCACGAATCGAACCCGGCGGTTTGCGCGAACTCGGCCTGTTCAACTGGGTTTTCAGCCGCGGCGCCTCGAAGGTCCAGGGCGTCGACGACGCCCACATCTTCTCCACGCTCGGACGGTCCAAAGGCCTTTTCCGCGGTTGGCTGTACTACTCGGCGCGGATGATGCCGTTCGGCAAGCTGTCCCGCAAGGACACCGAGATGATCATCATCCGGGTCGCCCACCTGCGCTCCTGCGACTACGAGATGGACCACCACCGCAAGCTGGGCAAGCGCGCGGGCATCGACGACGCCATGCTCAGCCGGATCATCGAGGGACCCGACGCCGGGTGGGGGGACCGCGAGCGGACGCTGCTGCTGGCCGTCGACGAGATGGTCGGCTCGCGCGACATCACCGACGAGACGTGGGCCGCGGTGGCCCGCCACCTCAACGAGGCCGAGCAGATCTCGTTCGTTCTGCTGATCTCCCAATACGATTCACTGGCCACGACGCTGGGCGTGCTGCGCGTCCAGCGCGACGCCTGACCGACGGGCCGCGACCGTGCCGTCGATCGCCCAGCGCCTGATGGGCAACCCGCTGGTCTCCGCCGTCTACGAGGGCGTCTGGCGCCCGGTCTTCACCCGGATCTTCAGCCTCGGCGGATCGGGTACCGCGGAATTCGACAAGGCGTTCACCGCTTACCTCGCCCGCGCGGGCGAGCGGACGATCCTCGACGTCGCCTGCGGTCCGGGCCTCTACACCCGGCGGTTGGCGGCGAACCTGACCGGCACCGGACACTGCGTCGGTGTCGACTTCTCCGAGGCGATGCTGGCGCGCGCGGTCACCAAACCGCACCCGCGCACCTCGTTCATCCGGGGCGACGCCCACCGGTTGCCGTTTGCCGACGATTCTTTCGACACGGTGACGTGTTTTGCGGCGCTGTACCTGATTCCGGACCCCCTCCCGGTGATCGATGAGTTGATTCGCGTCACACGTCCGGGCGGGGAGGTGGCGATCTTCACTTCGGTGGTCACCGGGCTCACCTCGTTGCCGGGGGTAAAAACCATCGGCCACCTGGGTGGATACCGCTTCTTCGGCCGTGATGAAATCACCGATCGACTGCGCTTGGCGGGGGTCGGGCGCATCGAGCAAACCGTGGTCGATCAGGGGCAATTCGTCCTCGCGTTCAAGGACTAAGGTAAGCCTCGGCTGGCGTAGTTAGGGTTGCTTAATTTACCGTATACGCATCCTCCAAAAAGAAGGAGCGTGTCCCATGGCCGCAACCGATTTGCCCTTTTCCGACCGTCGTGAAGAAGACATGCCCGGACACTGGATCCTGGCCAAGCTCGGCAAGCGCGTCCTGCGCCCCGGCGGGATCGAACTGACCGAGCACCTCCTCGCCGACGCCAACCTCGCCGACGCCGATGTTCTCGAGATCGCCCCCGGCCTCGGCCGGACCGCAACCGAGATCTTGGCCCTGTCGCCGCGCAGCTACCGCGGCGTCGAGGCCGACGAGGCCGCCGCGAAACTGGCCGCCAGCGTGGTCGGCGACCGGGGCACCATCACCACCGGCGAGGCGCAGGCCACCGGTCTCGACGACGCGAGCGTCGACGTGGCCATCGGCGAGGCAATGCTGACGATGCAGGGCGACAAGACCAAGGCCGCGATCGCCGCGGAGGCCAAGCGCGTCCTGCGCCCGGGCGGCCGCTACGCGATCCACGAACTCGCCCTGGAACCCGACACCCTCAACGACGAGCAGAAGACCGAGATCCGCAAGTCGCTGGCCCGCTCGATCAAGGTCAACGCCCGCCCGCTCACCGAGACCGAGTGGCGCAAGCTCCTCACCGATGCCGGCTTCACCGTCGAGCAGGTCCGGTTCGCCCCGATGGCTCTCCTACAGCCGCGCCGGGTGATCGCCGACGAGGGGCTCTTCGGCGCCCTGCGCTTCGTCGGGAATGTGATCCGCAACGGCGACGCCCGCAAACGCGTCCTCGGTATGCGCAAGACGTTCCGCAAGTACAAGGACAACCTCGCGGCCATCGAGATCATCGCGGTCCGCAACTGAGCACGTCCGAACTTCATCCAGCCCACCGCGCCGCCCGCCCGGCGGCCATCTGAAGGAGTACGCATGACCGACACCCCGACCGACACCGTCGTCACCGGCCTCGCCGACACCGCGCTGAGCCTGCCGGAATCCTCCGGCCCGGACATCAAGGCGCTCGCCCACCTCAACGGCGCGACCGTCGTCCGGCTCAGCTTCCGGGCCGGCCAGACCATGGCCGAGCACACCGCCCGGTGGCCGATCCTCGTGGTCAGCCAGGCCGGTCGGGTCGAGTTCACCGTCGGCGATCAGACGACCGTGCTGACCCCCGGGTCGGCCATTCACGTCGAAGCCGAGATCTCCCACTCGCTGACGGCCACCGAGGACTCGGCGCTGTCGCTGATCGTCCTCACCCCGCACCACCATCCCAAGTAACCGAGTAACGCAGTACCCAACCGAAAGGAAAACCGATGAAAATGGTCCGCACGGCACTCATCGCCGTCCTCGCCACCCTCACCGCACTGATTGGCACCGCTACCGTCACCTCCCAGGCCTCGGCACTGCCGGCGAACTTCAAGGTGACCACGAAGAACCCGACCGTCACCGACCTCGGCAACATCGTCAAGTTCCTCGTGGAGACCCCGGCCTCCGACGAGGCCAAGGCTGCCAACGTCGAGGGCGGGGCGAACGCCGTCGTCGTTCCGCGGACCGTCTACAACCTGGGCCTGTTCCGCGCCCCCCGCGGTGGGAACAAGGTCACCGGCCCGCTGGTCCGCAAGAGCCCGACCCGCGTCCAGGTGAACATGACCAGCTGGTCGACCGGACGCCCGACGATCAACATGCCGATCGACTTCGTCTACCAGGGCGGTAACTGGAAGCTGGCCGCCAGCTCCATGTGCCAGGGTGTCAAGACCGTCGGTCTGCCGATCTACTGCAACGCCTGACGACGACATGCTGCGCATCGAGGGGCTGACGAAGAGCTACGGTCCGCGAACGGTCCTGGACGGGATCTCCACCGAGGTCGCCTCGGGTTCGCTGACCTACCTCCTCGGCCTCAACGGTGCGGGCAAGTCCACGTTGTTGCGGTGCGTGAGCGGAGTGACCACGGCCGACCGGGGATCCATCGCGATCAACGGTCGGCCGTGGTCCAACCGCCGCCGCCACGTCCGCGAGTTGGGAATCCACCTCGACATCGACGGATTCACCCCCCGCCACACCGCCCGCCGCCATCTGCGGTGGCTGGCCCACTCGGCCCGGGTCTCCGACCAACGCGTCGACGAGGTCATCGACCTCGTCGGACTCACCGACGTCGCCCACCGCCCGATCGGCGACTACTCCCTGGGGATGCGCCAACGCGTCGGCATCGCCGGCACCCTGCTCGGCGACCCACCGGTACTCCTCTTCGACGAGCCGCTCAACGGCCTCGACATCGCCGGGATCATCTGGCTGCGCACTCTGCTGCGCGAACTCGCCGACGACGGCCGTGCGGTCCTCGTCGCCTCCCACCTCCTCGACGAGGTCCGCCGCAACGCCGACCGGATCCTCGTGCTCCGCGGCGGCCGACTCATCGCCGACGACCCGCTCGAGGACTTCCTCGGCGATGCCCCCGATCTCGAGTCCGCGTATCTGCGCGCGATCGGCGACCCGATGGATTCGGAGTACTCAGCGTGACCGCATTGGTGTCTGCCGTGGCCACCGAGGCCACCCGGATCGGCGGTCGGCGCAGTCCGTGGTGGTTCGTCACCGTCCCGCTCGCCATCGCGATTCCCCTGTTCATCACCTACGCGGTTGCCGTGATCTCGGAACGGTTCGCGACGATCGGCTTGGACTCGATCCAGGTCGGCACCGCCGAATCGAACAACTCGGTGTACTGGGTGATCAACCTGGGCGTCCTCATCTTGGCCGTCGGCGCCGCCCATGCGCATGCCTCGGCCAACCGCGGGTCGACGGCCGACTACGAGCGCTACCTCTTCGGCTCCTCGTCGACGATGATCTTCGCCCGCGTCCTCTATTACGGCGCCCTGGCGGCCGCGGCAGTGTTGGCCATGGTCGTGCTGCTCATGACGACGCTGCCGCGCCTGTTCCCCGTCGTCTACGGCGGCGTCAGCCTCGGTTCGGCCGCCGGAATCCGGTTCTGTTGGGCCGTACCGCTTTTCGCCTTCTGCGCCGTCGCCCTCGGCGTCGGGCTGGCGGCGCTGACCAACTCCGGCGTGACGACCATCGCGCTGATGCTGCTGTGGGCCGGGCTGATCGAGGACGCCATCGCCCTCATCCGCGACCTCGCCCGGCTGCAGCAATACATGCCCTTCCTCAACGGGATCTACGGCACCGGCCAGGCGATCGTCCTCACCCCGCCGTGGGGCCCCAACGGCGCCCTGCTCTACTTCGCCGCGATCGCCGCTGCCTTCGTCGGCGCCGGCATCGCCGCGACCGCCATTCGCCGGGCACGCGACTGATCAGGCCGACTGCCCGATACCCTCGAAACGAACAGCCCAACCCCGTCACCGCAGAAGGAGGCCAGAGATGAGGATCCGCGCACGCCAGCGCGACCACGTGTTGGCCACCGTCGAAGCCGCAGGTGAGCCGGTGGACGCCTCCTACGTCGCCGACGCCCTCGACGTCCATGTCAGCACCGCCCGCTTCCACCTCAACAAGCTCATCGAGCAGGGTCTCGTCGAGGCCATCGCACTGCCGGCCACCAGCGTCGGGCGCCCGCGCACGGGTTATTCGCCGGCCGTGGCCAAACCGGATCTGCGGCTGATCACGCTGCTCGTGGAAACCCTCGGCGACGACGAGGCTTCGCGGCACGCGGCGGCCGTAGAGATAGGCCGACGCTGGGCCGCCCCGGTGGCGCAGGAATCCGCCGCCGACCTGCCCGACCCAATCTCGGTTGCCGAAACCGTCCTGACCAAACTCGGCTTCGCGGTCCAGGGGGCGGCCAGCGTCTTCGGGGAACACGAATTGACGATCTGCTCCTGTCCCCTGCGCGATATCACCCGGGCTGATCCCTCGGTCTCCCGCGGGATAATCGCCGGCGCGCTGCGTGAGGCCATCGCTACGGCGAGTCCGGCGTTGGCCGACCAGTACGACGTCGGCGTGGCCCCCGATCCGGCGGGTACCGACTGCACGATCATTCTGCGATTGACACCCACGCGCCGGTGACTTCGCGCTATCGCACCGAGCCGACTTCCGGACTCAGCGACCTCGGCGACGCTCCGCCTCGCCGACGAATGCGCGTTGCAGTGCGGTCGCGAAGTCCCGTTGCACCGCCTCCATCCGCCGCTCCAGGATTCTCGGCAGGCGGATCTTCACGTCCGCGCTCAGTTCGACCCGCAGGAGGGACGTCCCGCCCAGGGTCTCCTCGATCGCGTAGGTGCCCTGACTGCTTCGCAGCACACGGCTCGATCGCAACGTCGTCGTGACCCCGTCGGGCGCCCACCGGTAGGCGGTGAGCGTTTCGTCGCTGATCCCCAGTGCGCTCGTCTTCGCCGCGACGAGGAGCGGGTCGCCGTCATCACTGCGCTCGACCACCCACGTGCTGGCGGTGATTTTCGGCCAGCGGGGAAGATGCGGCCGCACCCAGGCGTCCATCCCTTCGACGTCCTTCAGTATCGCGAGCGCGACCTCGGGCTCGGCCGGTACCGCCAACTCATACTTCTCATAGATCACGATCGCCACATCCTCATTTCTTCGACGGCCACCAGCTGCGGTTGCCGACCAGGGCCACCACGGCCGGAACCGTGATCGTCCGCACGATGAAAGTGTCGATCAGAATCCCGATGCCGATGATGAAGCCCATCTGCACCATGGTCGACACCGATCCGGCGAGCATCCCGAACATCGCGGCGGCGAAGATGAGCCCGGCCGAGGTGATCACCGATCCGGTGCCCACCACCGCTGGCACGATCGCATCCTTGGCCTCCGCACAGGGCTGTTCCCGCAACCGGGCCATGAACAGCATGTTGTAGTCGGCACCGACCGCGACGACCAAGGTGAACGCCATAGCCGGAACGGCCCAGTAGATCTCCTGGCCGCCGATGACGCCGAAGACGAGGACGCCGGCACCGATGGACGCGCCGTACGTCAGCAGCACCGACGCGAGCAGATAGAGCGGTGCCAGCACGGCGCGCAACAGCAGGCACATCACCGCCAGGATCACCAGGAGGGTGACGATGACGATCTCCGTGAAGTCTCGGCGGAACATCTCCTGCAGATCGGCGTTGATCGACGGAAACCCACCGATGCTGACGTGTGCCGTGGACAGGCTGGTATTGGGCAGCGCAGCTTCACCAACCGTGCGCATCTCCCGCGACAACATCATCGCGTCCTCGGAGAACGGATTGATTGTGGACTGAATGAGATAGCGAGCGGTCTTGCCGTCGGTGGAGATGAACGCCTTGCTGAGCAACCCGAAGTCCGGGTTGTCGAGCAGGCCGGACGCCAGGTAGAAGCCGGACGCCGAATCGCCCGACGCGGCCTTGCCGACGGTCTGCAGATAGGCGGCGAGCGCGGTCATCCCGGCCATCGCCTCGCGCGCCCCGTCGGCCATCTTCCTGGCCTGGCGCACCATCGCATCGGTGTCGGAGAGGTCGATTCCGGCGGCCGACATCGCGGCCATCACCTCGGACACGCGGTCGAGCTGACGCTCCGCGGCGGGTACCTGGGCCAGCATCTGGCGCGCCTGCTCGTACTGCTCGACCAGCGAGTGAATCGCGTTCTTGGCAGTGCCCCGGCCCGCCGGGGTCGCCAGCGATCGGGTCAGCTCGGCGATCTCCTTCAACTGGCCGTCCCGATTCATCGCGGTCACCGAGGCGAGCTGCCCGCGCAGTTGCCTGCATTCCCGGTTGGCCCGGCATTGGGGCGAATCGAGCAGCGGGATCAGGACCGTCGACGCCGAGTCGAGCGCCGATGCCACGGCCAGCAGCACCGGCGAGAGCCTGGCCAGCTGGTCGATCATCTCGGCCGACGAGCCGGCCTTGCGCACCAGCCCCGAGTAGGCGTCCATCTGCTCCGACGCCGACTTCGCGGTCGACAGCATCTTCCGGGCGCTGGCCAGCAGCCCGGCCGCGTCCGCGCCCGCCGCGTCGCCGGAGAGCGATTCCATCGCCGTTGCCACGCTGCGGAGCTGATCGATCTGCTGCAGCAGCCGGGGGTTCGCCTGGCCGGCCTTCGCCATCTGCTCGCCCATCATCCCGAGTTGCCACGCCAGCGTCGCCTGGGTCAGCTTCCGCCCGTCGGGGCGGGTGATGCCCAGGACCCGCTTGATGGTGCGCATCTGGGCGATCCGTCCCGCCAGCTGGTCGAGGTCGGCCAGGCCCTCGGGGGTGCGCAGATCTTTCTCCGATTCGACGACCACGTACTGCGGGATCATCGTGTCGGTGGGAAAGTGCTTGTCCATCGTCGCGTAGCCCAATGCGCTCTCGGTGTCTTGGGGCTGGGCTTTGCGATCGTCGTAACCGACGTGGATGAACGCGGTCAGCCCGGACAGCAACGCCAGCACCACCAGACTCGCGACCAGGGTCTGGACCGGCCGCGCGACAACCATCTCGCCGATCCGCCGCCAGTACGCCCCCGTCCGATCCGGCTTCGCCAACCCCAGGTTGAAGTGGGCCGCCAGGGCGAGCACGGCGGGCAGCATGGTGATCGACGCCAGAAATCCGACCCCGATCGAGATAGCCACGGCCGGTCCCGCCGCCGAAAGGAACTGCAGCTTCGCCGTCAGCTGGGCGAGATTGGCGATCGCGATGGTCGCCGCCGCCGCCATGATCACCCGCGACATCGAGCCCGACGCTTTCGCCAGCGCCTCCGGCGGATCCATTCCGGAACGCAGATTCTCGTGATACCGGCTGATCAGGAAGACCGAATAGTTGACACACGCACCCGCCAGGATCGCGACCATCAGCGTCGCCGACATCGTCGAGATGGGCAGGCCGATCTCGCTGAGCCCGGCGACGACCCCGCGCGCGACTCCGACGGAGACGCCCATCACGAGCATGGGCAGCAGGGCGGTGAACACCGAACGGAAGACGAGCAGCAGGATGATGCTGATCAGTACGAAGGTGACCGCGCCGATGACCCGGATGTCCGCAACGCTGGTCATCGCCAGATCGCCCACCGTCGCCGTCGGACCCGTGACCCAGGCCTTCGTCGGCGAACCGTCGAAGGTCTGATGCACGATGTCCTGGGCCACTTGCAGCGAGGCGAGGGTCTTGGGCGAACCGATGTCGCCGGTCAGCCCGGCCAGCAGAATCCAGGCCTTGCCGTCCTCGCTCATCACCTGGCTGCGCACCGCGGGGTTCGCCGCGACGACCGGATCGCCCAGCACGTCCTGTACGAAGGCGACCGCGTCGGGACGTCCGCTCAGACGCTCGACCGTCGCGTCGTACCTCGCGCGGGCCTCACCGGTCATCCCGGCCGGGTTCTCCATGACGACGATGACCGAGTTTAGGTTGCCGCGTTCACCGAATTTGTCCGCCATCGTCAACATCGATTGGATTGCGGGCGAATTGGCGGGAATGGGACTCGCTGCTTTGCGCGCTGCGACGTCTTCGAGCTGCGGCCACGCGACGTTCACCACCGCCGCCAGGGCGAACCAGCCCAGCACCACCCACGTGGCGTAGCGCGCGGTGAACCGGCCCACCCGCTCGAACTTCGGACTGTATTGATGTGACACCGGGCCCCCTACCCGAACAGATCGGAAAGGTCGATATTGGGGATCGACCCAAGCCCCGCGACGTCGGCGGTCGGCAGCACCGTGTAGACGAGGGAGAACCCGAATCCGGCATCGACGGATGCCACGGTGACGGTGTGCCCTCGGCCGATGTAGGTCCGCTGTCCCACGAAGTCCTGCTCGATAAACCCGGCATCGAGCAGCCTGGTGCGCGCGTGCTCGAGAGCCGATGGACCCGTATCTCCGACGGCGAGCACATAGGCCCGGTCGCCGAGGGTGGGGCTATGGATCCGCCGATACCTCCCGCCAACGACCGGGACCGCTGCCGGGAAGCCAGCGGGCAATACGGTCGCCAGCGGAGGCATGGACCGCAACGTACTCACCGGCGGATAGGAACTGAACGAGACGGCTCCCCCGGTCAGGGCATCGGCGCATCCGGCGAGTCCCCCCGCGACGCACACGGCCGTGACAACGGCCAACGCAACGCGCTTCTGTCGAACCATTTCATCCTTACTCTCAGTACTAGATACCGAGAGTAATGCTTGAGTCCGCCGATGTCAGCAACATCGACAGATCCGCGTAACCTACTACCCGGAGTATCGCGTATATTTGGGACGTGCCCAACGCATCAGTAGCCACCAAGCGCGCGGACGCGCGCACCACTCGCTGGGCCGAACACCGCGTGAAGGTCCGCGCCGAGTTCGTCGACGCGTCGATCCGCGCCATCGACACCATCGGACCGCAGGCGACGCTCGACGACATCTGTGCCGAACTCGGCGTCCGGAAACCTAAGCTCTACCGGTTCTTCGACGACAAGAACGACCTGTACCACGCGATTCTGGAGAACGTCGTCGAGACCCTGTGGGATCGCCTGTCGGGGACGCTGAACATCTACGAGGACTCGGCCGAACAGATCGTGCGGCGGCTCGTCGCCAAGTACGCCGAGACCATCAGCGAACATCCCAACCTCGTCCTGTTCCTGGCCAGCGGCCAATACGCGGCGGCGACCGGAGACGGAGAGCATCCACTGATCGTGGCGCGCGCGTCGATCGACCGAGCCGCGCACGTCGCCGAGGGGTTGCTGTCGAACGTCATCAGCAGCCACCAGCAGTTCGAACTGATGATCCACTCGGTCTTCGGCATGGCGGCATCGGCGGCCGACTGGTGGATCCGCACCGACAAGCCGGCCAACGATTCCCTCACGAAGGAGCAGTTCGTCGACCAGATCACGCGTTCGGCGATCGGCATCGTGACCGCCAATCTCGACGAGGGTGTGGAACTGGACCTGAACCAGCCGCTGCATATCGCCATGGGCGTCGACGAGGACGACGACTTCTGAGCGCGTGAGGTGATCACCGCGCCGCGCGCCACCGTTGTTCTTGACGTCCAAGTTCGGTCGCCGGCGCCGCGTCGACTAGCCACTCACTCGCGATTCGACACCAGTTCGCTTTCGCTTCCAGTTGCGCGAGCATTCCGGCGGTGGCCATGTCTACGCGGCGCGACACGAGATGCTCCGGCGGAAGGGTTTGCCGTCGAATGTCGCCGAAATCTTCGGACTTCGGGTCGATGACCGACATGACGCCACTCGCCCGCCGGTGAGTCATGGCGATCTCCTCGTCGGTCATCTGCCAGTGGAAGGCGTCGAGGGTGAATCGCAGACAGTCCTCCTCGGTGATGGGCGCATCTTCGTCGATCACCCCCCTGGCGACCGCCAGCGCCCGGATCTCGTCGCCGCGGCGAGCCACCCCGGCGCGCCACAGCCGGGTCTCGAAGTCGCGAGCGTCGCGATCCATCCGTTTGTACGCGCCGAAGTCGACGAACCCGACCCGCCCCCCGGAACCGACGAGCACGTTCCCCGGATGCGGGTCGCCGCAGAACTCCCCTTCCCGATAGATCGTGCCGACGTAGAAGCGGTAGAGGATCTCCCCCAGCCGATTGCGCTCCGCCGCCGGCATCGACCGCACCGGATCCAGCGGTTCGCCGTCGAACCACTCGGTGACCAGCATGTTGCCGGTCGAGATCTCCCGTACCACCTGCGGCACGACGATGAACGGGTGGCCGGCATAAGCGTCGGCCATCCGCGCCTGGTTTCGCGCTTCCGCGGCGTAGTCGAGTTCGTTGGCCAGGGTCGACCGGAGCTCGGCGAGGAACTCGCGCGACGCCAGCGTCGGCACCAGGCTGCGCCAGAACTTGAGAAAGGCGACCAGGTTCTTGATGTCGGCCCGCACCGCGGCGTCAATGCTCGGGTACTTGATCTTGACCGCCACGTCCCGGCCGTCATGCAGCCTGCCCCGGTAGACCTGGCCGATCGATGCCGCCGCGACCGCCGCTTGGTCGAAGGACTCGAACACCTCGGGAATCGGCCGGCCGAGTTCGCGCTCGATCGCCCTGCGCATCGTGTCGTAGCCGACGTCAGGAGCGTTGTCGCGCAGCACCGCGAGCTTGGCCTGGAACTCGGCGCGCCCCTCCTCCGGCAGGAACGGGAGCTCGATGACCGAGAGCATCTGCCCCACCTTCATGGCGGCACCCTTCATGCCGCCGAGCACGTGCGTCAGCTGGTTGGCGAGCAGCATCATCGACTTCTCGCGGGCACGGTTCTTCTCGTCGGCGGACTTGCCCACCGTCGAGACCCGCAAGCCGACGTCGCGCACGACATGGTTGGCCGCGAGTGCGGTCATCTGCCGACCGCGCGCTAGCCGCGAGGTCGGCGGCGGCGAGGCCGCCATCACATCGCCCGGCGATCGCCCGAGTTCGTCATGAGTTTCACCGTAGTCAACAATCATCCGACTGACACGTCAAACCGCATAGCTGACACCGGTCATCGACTCGGAATGGTCCCACAGCCTGCCCCACAGATCGGTGTTCCTCGACAGCCGGGAGGTCCGGGCCGCGCCCACCGGACCGCGGGACTGGATGACCCACCGCGTCGGCCCCCAGAACACTGTCGGGTCGGCGTCGGGCTCGGTCGCCGCGAAAAGCGTGGATTCGGCGGCCGCTTCGGGCGAATGGCCGATCGTCGCGGCCCCGAGCTTGGTGAACCGGTCGGCGATCGTCTCGGTGCGCGCGAACAGATCCGTTCCGGATACACCGGGATGCACGGCGAACGACCTGACCTTCCGGTCCGACGATTGCAGCCGCCGATCGAGTTCGCGGGCGAACATCAGATTCGACAGCTTCGACTGGGCGTAGGCGAGGAACCGCTGATACCGCCGGCGCTCGTAGTTGAGGTCATCGATCCACAACTTGGGCGTGTGCGCGTGGGCGATGCTCGAGACGGTGACCACGCGATCGGCGATCTTGTCCAGCAACAGTCCGGTCAGCGCGAAGTGGCCCAGGTGGTTGACCCCGAACTGGGTCTCGAATCCGTCCACCGTGCGGCTGAACGGGACATACATCAGCCCGGCGTTGTTGATCAGCACGTCGAATTCACCGACGCCGTCCGCGAATTCGCGAATCGACGACTGGTCGGCCAGGTCGAGACGGGCCACCTCGACGCGATCGCCCAACTCGTCGGCCACCCGCTGGCCGGTCGCCTCGTTGCGGCAGGCCATCACGACCGACGCGTTGTGCATCGCCAGCGCGCGCGTCACCACCGCGCCGAGACCGCCGTTGGCGCCAGTCACGACGAATCGGCGCCCGGTCAGATCCGGCATCGAGAACACATCCCAGGAACTCATCGCGCCGACTCCCCGACAGTGTCGCGGAAGCGCCGCGGAACGAACTTGATCATGTCGGTCATGCTCCCCTTCGACGCCGCGAAGCGGACGAGTCCCGGCGCCAGACGGTTCACGTGGTACTGGATTCTGGCTTCCGGTGTCACCGGGAGGATGGACCGGTTCGCGCGGACCGCGTCGACGATCTGCTTGGCCACCTTCTCCGGGCCGTAGCCCCGCAGCGCGTAGGCGCGGTCGCCGACCTGCTGCAGTTCTCGTTCCTCCTCGGGGCTGACTCCCGACACCGACGTCGTGGCGATGATGTTCGTGTGGACGATGCCCGGGCAGACCGTGGTGACGCCGATCCCGTGCTCGGCCAGCTCGGCGCGCAGGCAGTCCGAGAACGAGAAGACCGCCGACTTGCTGGTGGTGTAGGCCGACATGCCTTTGCCCGGGCTGTAGGCGGCCATGCTCGACAGGTTGACGATGTGCCCGCCCTGCCCGCGCTCGACCATGGCGGCGGCGAAGCCCCGCGAACTGTTGACCACCCCGAGCAGATTCACCGAGAGCACCCGGTTGAATTCCTCCTCCGGGGTGGCGAGGAAGTCGCCCGCGGCGCCGACGCCGGCGTTGTTGACGACGATGTCCGGCACGCCGTGCGCCTGCAGCACCGCGTCGACATGGACCCGCACCTGCGCCGGGTCGGAGACATCGAGCTGGTAGGCGTGCGCGGTGCCGCCGGACTTAACGATCTCTTTCGCCGTGCGTTTCGCCGCCGAGAGGTCGATGTCGGACGCGACCACTTCCGCACCTCGCGCGGCGAACAGGAGGGCGGTCTCCCGCCCGATGCCGCTGCCCGCGCCGGACACGACCACCAGGTGATCGTCGAATTCGTCGCGGTGCAGTCGCATCTCGGCGCGCCGCAGCTCCCGCGACGGCGCCTTTCCGTCGACGTGGTCGATCAGTTCGGCCGCCGCTCGAGCCAGCGTCTGCGGATGGGAGAACGGCAACCAGTGGCCGGCGTTGAGAACCCGGCGGAAGGTGCGTCGATTCCACCGCGCCTCATCCTCGTAGCAGGACTGCCGCACGGCGGGGTCGCGCGTGCCGACGATGACCTGGACCGGCACGTCGGTCGTGCGTTCCTGCGGGCGCAGGACCGTGGGCAGGAAGTTCGCGCGGTACACCCGCAGCTCCTGGCGGATATCGGCAGCGAAAGTCGGGCCGAGGCTGATCGCGTCGGCGTCGATGCCCTCGGCCAGCGCGAGCCCCCGGCGCCAGCGACCCTCGGTCATCGTGAGGCGCATCAACGTCTGGGGGACCACAGGAGTCGAAAACCCGAACATATACATCAGCGAGGCGACCTGGCCCAGCGCGAGGGCGAGGTTGCGCGGCGTGGGCCGGCTCAGGCGGCGCCGGACCCACTTCGAGACGTGATCGCCCGACGGTCCCGATACCGAGGTGAACGACGCGATTCTCGCCGCCGACGACGCGTCGGTCACCAACTCCCAGGCGGCGACACTGCCCCAGTCGTGCCCCAGGATGTGCACCGGGCGGTCCGGGCTCACCGCGTCGGCGACCGCGAGGTAGTCGGCCGCCATCTCACTGAGTTTGAAGTCGGTGTACGAGGAGGGGTTGGTCGACGACCCCGCTCCCCGGTTGTCGACGGTCACCACGTGGAAACGGTCGGCGAGAAGCGGGACCACGCGGTCCCACAGCGCGTGTGAGTCGGGCCAGCCGTGCACGCAGACGATGGTCTGCGCCGCGGGGTCTCCGTGAGAGTAGTAGGCGATCTCGACTCCGTCGCGGTGCACGAATCGCGCACCCCGACTCTCAACGGCGACGGGGTCTTCGGGTCGTGTCAACGTGATGGAACTCATAGTATCGCATACTATGAGTTCCATGGTGAGTGCGCAAGGGCTTGCGCCGGCTATCTCGAGGCAGGTCGGTTATCTCGAGGCATAATCGTCGACCAGCCACTTGCCGTCGGACCTAACGACGGTGACCTTCAGCAGATTCGGCACCTCGGCGGGTTCGGGCTGCTGGATGTTCTGGGTCTTCTGCGTCGCGAATACGAGGAACTCGTAGCGTCCGGGCTTCTTGCTGGTCACCGTGGTGCCCAGCACCTCGCCCGAGGCGACCACCTGGGACTTGCTCATGATGTCGGTCAGCGTCTCCCGGACCTCCCGGTACTTGGCGCGCAGCCCCGGAGTCGCACCGCGATTCACCCCGGAGAAGAAGTCGTCGAGCCTGCGGTGGTCGTAGGTCAGCGACCGCAGGGTGTAGTCGCGGGCCACCTGGCTGGTGGCGGCGATGTCCGCCTGTTCGGCGCGAGCTGCTCGCAGGTCCGCGGCCGACGAGCGCCATCCCAGCGCGCAGAACACCAGGGCGGCCAGGAGGATCGCGCCGACGCCGCCCAGGACCCATCGCCGGACGGCGAGCGACGGCAACGACAGCGCCGGCAACGACGGCCTCGGCAGCGGCGGTGCGGTGCGTGCGACCCACCGTCGCGAGGACCGTGCATCGCCGTCTTCGGCGGGTACCGGATCCGGCTCGCCGGCATCGTCGGAGCGATCGACATCCGTCACGGGACGGCCTTTCGTCGTAGCGTTCATTGTTTCCTCCGCTTCGCGGTCGGTGGGCTGGCAATCATCGCGGCGGTCTCATGACCGCGACGTGGGCGGTGCCGTCTCCCGGGAAGACCATCTTCGCCGCGCGCAGCAGCTCGGTGATGTCGACACGGATCGGGCGGACGAGTTTCGTGTAGGGGCCGAGGATCGAGGCGATCAGCGCGAAGTCCGGGCACAGCTTCGCGCAGTAACCGGTCAGCTTGTCGATCAGCGGCCCGATCGGGTCCTTCCACACCTTCTCGCCGACGTGTGAGTACCGCTCGAACTGCGCCACGATGAACAGCACGTCGGGAATCGCGGCGCCGATGTCCCCCGCGGCCCGGCTCACGAGCGGGCCGTAGCCGGCGAAGCGGTCGCCGAGCGTCTGGAGATTGCGGTAGAGCTGGCGCAGTTCGGCGGCTTTGTCGGTGAGCAGCTGGCCGAACATCGATGTGGCCCGGATGACCTTTTCGAAGTCCTGCTCCCGCCCGGCGAATCCGCCGCGCATCGTCGTGATCAACGTGTTCAGCGAATCGGCGCTGATGGCGTTGGTGAAGGCGTCCAGCTTCGCCAATGCCTCGCCGACCGTGGTCCCCGGCTTCACCTGGTCGGCCGGCACCACGGCGCCGTCGGCGAGGAACGGCGGATCGAGCGCGGCCGGCTGGAAGTCCATGTACTGCTCGCCGGCCGCGGACAGGTTCGCGACCCGCACCGTCGAGTCGACCGGGATCTTCGCGCTCGCGTCCACCGTGATGCGGACCCGCAGGCCGTCCTCGGCCTCGGCGATGGATAGGACCTTGCCGACGTGCGCGCCGCGCAGCGACACCAGCGATGTATTCATCAACCCGCCGGAGGAAGGCATCAGCACGGTCAACGTCGACGACGATTTCGCCGGGTTGTAGCCGAGTACCCCGAACGCCATGTAGACACTGCCCAGCGCCGTGATGATGGCCAGCAGCAGGAGGGTCACGGGAGCGGGGAGCTTCATCGGACCATTCCGATCGCGCGGAGGACGCCGATCATCTGATCGGCCTGCGCCGTCGCCGGCTTGTCGGTTCGGACGCGCACGTTGAGCGGCGAACTGAAGAAGGGCACGAGTTTGTCCCGCAGCAGACTGTTGGTCAGTTCGAGGTTCTGGGGCACGGTGTAGTCGGCGTAGGCGACGGCCAAACCCATCGGTTCGAGGATGCCGATCATGCGGCGCAACTCCGGGGTGTTGGGTTTGAGCAGCGGGGTGATGGGCTTGGTCAGGTGCGCCATGCCGAACATCAGGTCCACCACGCCGAAGAGGACATCCGCCAGCCCGGCCGTACGGGGCGGGCCGTTCTGGAGCAGGAAGTCCACACGGCCGGCGTTCTTGCCGACGGTTGCGACGATCGACGACGACGAGGCGAGGAGACGCTCGACGACTGGGCGGCTGTCGGCCAGCTCGTGCAGCGCGGCCATCCCGAAGCGGCGCAGCGAAGCGAGTTCCGCGGGTGGCGGGAACGACGCGTTGACCTCGTTGACCATCCTGGCCAGTCCCTCGGTCGGGGCACCGATCACGAACATCGACATCGACCGCAACATGTCCTCGACGTTGTCGGCGGGGACCGTCTGGCCGATCGGAATGCGGCCACCGTCGCGCAGCAGGGACCGCGATTCCTCCTGCGGAACACTCAGATCCACGAACAGGTCGCCCAGCAGCGACGACTGCCTGATACTCGCCTGCGTTCGCGTCGACAACTGCACGTCGCGCCGGATCGAAACGTTGATGACTGCGGTACGGCCTTCGAGCCTGATCGTGTCGACCATGCCGACTTCGACGCCGTCGACGAAGACCTTGGCCTTCTCCGGCAGGTTCAGCGCACTCGCGAACTCGATCGAGACCCGGTAGGTGTCACCGGACACCGCCGTTCCCGGCAGCGGCATGTCGATGGCCCGCACGCCGCAGCCTGTGGTCACCAGTGCCACGAGCGTCAGCAGTATCAAGTACCGCCTCGCCTGCTTCCTCATCGTCGGCCTCCGTTGATCGAGTTGAGCAGATCGGCCAGATCGACCGTGGTCTGCTGCCCGTTGACCGACGTCTCGAACCGCGGCGACTTGTAGGTGAACAGCAGCGCCCGCAGGATCGGGTCCACCAGGCCGGGAAGCTTGCCGATGGCGGCCGGGAGGTAGAGCAGCAGGTCGACGAAGTTGTCGGCCCGCTTGAGCAACTCGTGGGCATAGGGCACCAGCGCGTCGGCGATTCCGTAGAGCTGGCGATCGTATTTCCCGATGTTGCGCACCAACACCGGCAGGAAGTCGTTGGCGTAGGCGATCGCCTCCCCGAGCCCGTTGGTCGACCCTTGGATCAGCTTGGCAATGTTGCTCAGGTTGTCCAGCAGCTTGTTGAAGTCGGGCCAATTCGTCACGAACATCGTGGTCAGCGATTGGAGGGAATCGACCATCCGCCGGGCCGACGTGTCGAGCACGGCCGGGTCGCCCAGCGCTTTCGACGTCGCGGCGAGGAACAGGTTGAGCTGACCGGCGTTCCCGTCGGCGATCGTGGTGGCGTTGTTCACGAACTCTTCGAGGGCCTTCGCCCCTTCACGCGCCTTGGTCGGATCGTCGGTTCCGAGGGCGGCCGACACCGTGCGGTTCAGTCCGTCGAGGGCGTCGCTGATCCCCTTGGGGGTGCGGGTACCCTCGCGCGAGATGCACTCGCCGTCGGACAGTTCCGGCCCGCGGACGTAGGGTTTGGTGAATTCGACTCGCCGGTCGGTCACGATCGAACTCGCCGCGATGACGGCACCGGTGTCGGAGGGCAGTTTCAGGTCGGGCACGACGTCCATTCGCACCTCGACCGAGTCGTGCCGCTGCTCAATACCGGTCACCCGTCCAACGGTGACGCCGAGCATCGAGACGTTGTTGCCGACGTAGAGGCCGGTGGCGTCGGCGAACTGTGCGCACACGCTGCGCGACCACAGGGCCAGACTCGCCATGCCGAACGGAGCCGCGGCGGAGATGACGACCGCGCTGACCACCACCGCGACGACCGCAGCGGCGACGGCTATCGGCCAGCCCCAGAGCCGCGCGAACCGGCCGCGCGTCCACTCGCTCAGCATCGTTGCCCCGGGCCCGGTACGCACAGCCCGCTGTTGCGCACAACGATTCGCGACTGGTCGAACAGGATGCCCTTGAATCCGAGCATCCGGCTCAGCGTCTGGATCGCCTCGGTGAGGCCGGCGATCGCCCTATCGATCTTGGAGAGGTCGGCCGTCAGCGTGCGGAACACCTCTTCGACGTTGGAGATCGAGGGCTCGATCTGGTCGCCGAAGGCCATGATTGGGCGCTGGACGAACTTCGCCAGTCGCCGCAGACTCTGGAACGTGGTCACGATGTTCTCGCGCTGCTTGCCGAGTTTCACCGCGACCACCCCAAGCTGCCTGACGAACTCGGCCAGCAGCGCCTTGTCGTTGGCGATCGCAGCGACGTACTCGTCGGCGACCCGCCTGCCGGTGTCGAGTTGATCAGACTGCCGGGCCAGCCCCGTCATCAGATCTGTCGCGTCGGTCAGCAGATTGCGGACGGCCAGGGGTTGGCCGTCGATCGCCCGGTTCACTTCGAGAATGGTCTGGCGCAGGGTGGAGCCGTCGAAGGCCCCGAAGGCCGGCGCCGCCGACTCCATCACCTGGGTCAGCTCGACCGAGTCGCTGGCTCGATGCTCGGGGATCGGAACGTCTCCCAACGGCCGGTCGCCAGCGGGCTTGACCGCGAGATAATGTCCCCCGACCGGGGTCAGCAGCTTGACCTCGACCGAGGTCGCGTCGCCCAGGATCTCCCCGGAATCGACGGTGAACCTGGCTTTCACGCGGGCGCCGTCGAGCGATACCGAGCGCACCTTTCCGACGTTCACACCCGCGATCCGCACCTCGTCGCCCGGCTGCAACTGGCCGGAATTCTTCATGTAGGCGGTGTAAGTGCGCTCACCGAACGGGATGATGAAGATCAGGCCGGCGACGACCAGGCCGACGGCGGCCGCCGCCATGCCCACCAGTCCCCAGCGAACGTCCGAGTTGCCGATGATCCCCAGATCGGACAGCAGTTTCCTCATCGGCACACCACCAGACGTTGATTGCCCAGAACGAGCCGGCCGATTCCGGGGATGTCGGCCCGCCCCCGGTGGCAGTGGAACTCCGTCGGTGCGGTTGTCGTGCGGAACGAGTTGTTGAACCCGGAGATCAGCGAGGGCAGCAGTTCGAGGGCCTGCGCGATCAGTGCGGTCGGCGGAAAGATCCGGTGCAGGAATTGGTGGAGCGGATCGTAGCTGTCGTCGTAGGCCTCCTGTAGCTGATCGAGGAGGTCGGCGCCGCGGGTCAGGGTCTCGTTGGCGGTCAGCGAGCTGGCGATGATGCCGTCGGCGCGGTTGGCGAGGTTGCCGACGATGGTGTTGAGCTGTTGCACGAACTTGCCGACCTGGGCCGACTTGCCGCCGATCTCCTGGGACACGATCGCCAGGTTGGCGATCAGTATGCTCACCACCTTCTGCCGGTCGGTGGCGAGATCGGCGAGCGCGCGTACGTCGCGCAGTGCCGGACCGATGCCGGAGCCGTCGCCCTGGATGACGCGCAGCAGATTCTGGCCGAGCGTGTTGAAGGCGGCGGGATCCAGCGTGGTGAACAGCGGCTGCAGGCCGTTGAACAGCCGGGAGACGTCGAAGCTCGGGACGGTGAGTTGCACCGGGATCGTCGAATCCGGCGGCAGCGGGGCGCCGTCCTTCTCGGCGCGGAGGAGCTCCAGGTAACGCTGCCCGACCAGGTTCTGGTAGCGCACCGCCACCCTCGTGTTGTCGTAGATCGTCCGGTCGGTCGTCACGTCGAACTTGACCTTGGCGACGGTGCCGTCGAGCTTGATGTCGACGACCTTGCCGATCTGCACTCCCGACATGCGGACATCACTGCCCGGATAGAGGCCGGAGACATCGGTGATCACCGCCGTGAAGTCGTGCTTGTCCCCCTCGACCGGCGTCAGGATGCTGTTCACGATCAGCACCGCGCACACGACCACGAGTGCGGCGAACGCGCCCAGCTTCGACGCGAGTCCCAGTTTCGTCTTCATCGTCCACCTCGTCGGGCTTGCGGCAGCGCACTGACCACCTGCGGGAAATTGGTGGCGACGATGCGCAGTTGCAGCTGGGGCTTCCCGGCGACTTCCGGGAACGCCGATCGGATGTTCGCGATGATCTCCGGGATCCCGTTGTAGGTCGGCGCCAGGCTGCCGATCGCGACGCTGATCGGAATGACCAGGTCGAGCGCCGTCGTGATGATCGTCGAGAAGTTCTTCTCGTGCTTGGCCACCAGGTCGCCCGCCGGGTAGAGGAGCCGCTTGTTGAGTCCCCCGATCGCGCGGTTCGTCCGCTCCCGGTTCTCCTTCGGACCGAAGTACTCGGTCTGTTCGACGAGGTCGACGACGCCGGCCACGATCAACGGGGTGAGCCGCTGTATCGCGCTGCCCATCTCGGCGCCCACCTCCAGGTACTTGCTCAGACTCCCCCGTTGCTCGTCGCGCAGCATGGCCGCGATCTGCAAGAAGGCGACCATGGAGCGGCCCAGGCCACGAGAGTTGTCGACCATCAGGTTGACCAGGTCCAGGACTTCCGGCGAGCTGAGTTCCCTCGCCACCTTGCCGGCGCGCGAGAACAAACCGCTCACGGTGATCTGCGCCGAGTCCGCTCCGATGACCAGCAGGTCGCCGTCCCGCAGGGGAGTGCCGCCGGGCACCGGAATCAATTCGATGCCGGTCGCGCCGAACATGTTCGACGAGGTGAATCTGGCCGTGACGCGGTCGGTGAGGTGGGCGGCCTGCGCCGGTTCGACGTCCAGCGCGATGCGCTGGCGGCCGTAGCCGACCGTCTCGATCGCCCGGACCCGCCCGATAGCGAAACCGTTGAGCTTGACGTCGGCACCGGTGACCAGGCCCTCGCCGATCGTGGCCGCGTCCACATTGATCCGCCAGCGCGAGTCGAATTCGCCGCGGGCATAGGCGGCGAGGATGGCGATACTCGCGACGATCGTCAGCAGCGCGACTAGCCCTCGCAGTCGCACGGCCAGGGCACTGGGCGACCGGTGTGGGCTCTGGGGCAGCAGACTAGGCATTCAGTATCACCCCGAGATCCGCACGCCGACGTCGAGGCCCCAGAAGGTGAGGGTGAGGATCATGTCCGCGAGCACGACGACGATCAGACTCGCCCGGATGGCCTGGCCGGACGCGCGCCCGACCCCCTCCGGGCCGCCGGAGGCGAAGAATCCCTGATAGCTGTGCACCAGCGTGATCAGTGCTACGAAAACGGCGACTTTAATGACCGAGTAGAGGACATCCTCGGGGCGGATGAATGCCTCGAAATAGTGGTTGTATGTACCCGAGGACTGTCCGTGGATCACGTTGACCACAACCGAGCAGGAGAGGTAGCTGAGAATCAGCGTCAGCAAATAGAGCGGGATGGTGCTGATCAGCGCCGCGATGACGCGCGTAGTCACGACGAACGGGATCGGTTCGACTCCCATCGCTTCCAGCGCGTCGATCTCCTCATTGATCCGCATCGCACCGACCTCAGCGGTGATCCGGCACCCGGCCTGGATGGCGAACCCCACGGCGGCGATCATCGGCGCCATCTCGCGGGTATTGGCGTAGGCGGAGACAAACCCCGTCAGGGGGCCCATGCCGACCATGTTGAGGGCACTGAATCCCTCGATGGCGATAGACGCACCGACGGCCAGTCCCATGAGCACGAGCACCGACACGGTGCCCCCACCGATGACGAGTTTTCCGCTACCGAACGTTATATCGGTCAGCACAGTCATCATCTGGCGCCGGTAGTAGCGCAGAGTGCGCGGAACCGACATCACGATCGCCCAGTAGAAGCCGATCTGCCTCCCGAGCTCGTCGAGCGGGAACATCGCTGCCCCCCACGCGCGCCCTATCGCCCGCCCGGGCCGCGACTGGCCGAACGTCGTCTGCGAAATCGTCACCATGACCGCATCACCCGATCCGCGCCGGCAGGAACATCGAGACGAGCTGGGTGATGATCACGTTCAGGATGAAAGCCGCGATGACCCCGATGACCACGGCCGCGTTCACTGCCTGTGCCACTCCGCGCGGGCCACTAGTCGCCTCCAACCCGCGCTGGCACGCAACGATCACGATCACGACTCCGAATATCACCGACTTACTCAGCGCGACGATGAGGTCTCCCATCGTGGCGAAGGCGGCAAACGAACTCATGTAACTACCCGGGACGCCGTCCTGGTAAACAATGGTGAGCACATAGCCGACGCCGATCCCCATGAAGATGATCAGTACGCACAGCATCGGGGCGAGTGCGAGCATGGCGAGCATCCGCGGCGCGACTATCCGCCGGGCCGGATCGATGCCCATGGTGCGCATCGCCTCGAATTCCTCGCGGATCGTTCGGGCGCCCAAGTCCGCGGCGATCGCCGATCCGGCCGCACCGCCGAGAAGCAGAGCCGACACCATCGGCGAGCCCTGGCGGATCACGCCGAGTCCGCCGGCGGCGCCGGCCATCGAAGTGGCGCCCACCTGCTGGCTCAGACTGCTGACCTGCACGGTGACGATGACGCCGAACGGCACGGACACCAGGATCGCCGGCAACGCGGTCACGCGGATAATGAACCACGCCTTCTACGCGGCCTCGTGCCACTTGAACCGGCCCGAGAGCATGTCGGTCACCGCGTACACCGTGGCGAGCACGAAGAGTTTCAGCGCCCGCCCGGTCGTGGCGACCGACATCATGGCCGAGTCCACCGCCCACTTGATCAGGCGCTGCGGCAGGTCGGTCACCCGGCGCGGGCGCGACGGCGAGTCTGTCGAGGTCACCGTCACGCCGACACCCTCGGTCGAAGAGCCATCAGCCCGGTTCCTCCACGAGTTGGGCGTCGATCACGTTGGCCGGCGCGGCTTCGGCGACGACGCCGAGGATCTGCAGAGCGACCTCGGCAGTCTGCTCGAGCGGCAGCATGTGGCCGCCGGTCCGGTATTCGATCAGGCGCGCCGCCGGAACGGCCTGGGCCATCGCACGACCGTGCGCCAGGGGGAAGAACTTGTCCTTGGCGCCGGACAAGATCGTCACGCGCGCGTTTCCGTACGCGGGGACATGCGCCAAGCGCTCGTGTTCGAGGATGGAGCCGACGAGCGACGCGACCGCGGGCATGTGCGCCTGTCGGGACTGGTCGAGGGTGCGGCGGAGGTGATCGACACTGGGGCCGGACCCGAAGGCGAATCGGGCGAACTGCCGGAGCACGACGCGCGGGTGACGGGGAATCGACGCGCGCCGGACGACCGCCTGCACGAGCTTGATCGCCGCCGAAGCACCCGGGAGCCGGCGCACCGCGGCCGCCACGCCCCCGGGCGTGCTCGCGACAAACACCGCGCCCGATACCCGCTCGGCGACCAGCGCCGGATGGCGTTGGGCCAACGCGAGCATCGTCATCCCGCCGAGCGAGTGTCCGACGAGAACCAGCGGTCCGGACGGAACCAGCCGACGGACCACGTGGGCCAGATCGTCGGCCAGCCGCTCGAGGTCCGGTTCGTCACGGCCCGAGCCGCCGTGGCCGCGCGCGTCGTAGGCGATGACCCGCACGGTGGCGGCCGCGACGAGCCGAGCCGTGACGTCCTCGAAGACCTGCGAGGTCAACGACAGGCCGTGCAGCGCGACGATCGTCGCGACGGCGTCCGCGGGCCCTTCCTCAGTCACGAACAACTCGCACCCGTCGTCCATCGGCAGGCTGTATCGACGCCGAATACCCATTGCTGCTCTCAATCCCCCGGAGACCCCAGGCTGCACGAACTTTTAGTATCTAGTACTACTGGTTGCAGTTCTATCACACGCATTCCCGCTAGGAAGCGAATTATCAGAACTGAAACGTCAGTCGGCTACTGATCGAACTCGATCTCGACCTCGTCTGAGATGGGCACCGCCTGGCAGGCCAACGTGAGGCCCGCGGCCAGGTCGGCGTCGACCAGCGTGTCATTGCGAAGCATCCGGACGTCGCCGGAACGGATCGTGCACGCGCACGCGCTGCATGCGCCCTCCCGGCACGAGTACGGTGCGTCGATCCCCTTCGACAACAGCACGTCGAGCAAGGGGACTTCGCGCGGCCAGGAGAGATTGTGTTCCTCCCCGGCCACCTCGACCCGAACCCGTGCGTCTTCGGCCCCCTCGGTGATCGGCGGGATGACGATGTCGGCGAACGGATCTCCCGACAACGACTGGAAGATCTCGGTGTGCACATGCGACTCGGGCACCCCGGCGTCGGCTAGCGCCTCGCGGGCCACCGTCATGAATCCGTCCGGACCGCACAGATAGACGTCGCACTTACCGTAAGGCTCGAGCCGGTTCGCCAAGTAGTCCCGAGTGACCTGCCCGTCGCGGTCGTCGAGGTGGTGGCGGACCGCGAATCGGTCGGGGAACTCCACCATGATCTCTTCGAGCTCGGACGCGAAGATGATGTCCTCCTCGCATCGGTTGGCATAGAAGAAGAAGATTGCACCGCTGCCCCCGATCAGCGTGGACTTCGCAATCGACAGCAACGGCGTGGCACCGCTCCCTGCACCGACAAGCAGCAGATCCTGATGCAGCGAGCGGGGGACGAACTTTCCCGAAGGGGACAGGACCGTGAGTCGGTCCCCTGCCCGCAGGCGGTCGCAAATCCAGTTCGACGCGTGGCCGCCGGCGACTCGCTTGACCGTGATGATCAAATGGTCGTCCAGGTGAGGCGAACTGGACAACGAGTAGCAGCGCGCCACCGCGGGGTCGCCGTCGGTCGCGCCGGGCACCTGCACCGTCAGGAACTGCCCCGGCAGGTACCGAAACTTGGTCACCAGCCGGTCGGGGACCTCCAGCACCACTGAAACCGCATCGGCGGTCTCGGCGATGACCTCAAGCACCTCCAGCGTCTGGACGTGTGTGTTTGCCGCGACGGTACCGGGATCGGTGTCGGTGTCGGTGTCGGTCACAGCGAGAACCCGAGCCTCTCCCCGACCGCGAACCCGACGCGCGCGAACGGAGCACCGACATCCTGGTACCGCGGCCCGACCAGGCGCGGGATGGCGTCGAAGACGCGCGCGTCGGGACCGATCAGCACGCGCGGCTTGTTCGCCCGTACACCCCGGAGGATCGCCCGCGCCGCCGAGGACGGCCTGGTCACCGCTATGAGCTGGAATCCCTTGTGTGCCAACTCGGCCCGACCCATCGCGTCCACACCTCGAGCATTGGCCACGATGTTGGTCTTGATGCCTCCCGGGTGCACGCACGTCACGCCGACCGGGTACTTCCCTATCTTCATCTCCTGTCGCAACGACTCGGTGAATCCGCGAACGGCGAACTTCGCCGCGTTGTACGCGCTCTGCGTCGGGATCCCCATCAACCCGAACACAGACGAGACGTTGACGATGTGGGCGTCACCCGAGTCGATCAGGTGCGGCAGGAAAGCCTTGGTGCCGTAGGCGACACCCCAGAAGTCGATGTTCATCAGCCATTCGAAATCGGCCCACGTCATGTCTTTGACCTCGGCCCCGAGCGCGACCCCGGCGTTGTTGAACAACAGGTTGGCGCGGCCGAATTCGTTGATCACATCCTCGGCGTGGGTGTACACGGCGTCCTTGTCGGCCACGTCGAGCGTGTAGGGAATGGCCTTCACCCCGGCCTTCTCGCACAGCGCAGCGGTCTCGGCCACAGCCGCGGTGTCGATGTCCGAGAGCGCGAGCGCCGCACCGTCGTCGGCCAAACGCAGCGCCAGGCTGCGCCCAATACCCGATCCTGCGCCGGTAATGACGGCGACTCTGTTCCGGAAATTCTTCATGTCGTGTCCTTTCGTGATTCGTGTCAGGCACCGACGGCGGCCACGCCGCGCTGTCGGGCGTTGGGATCGCCCGCACCGTTGCGAGCGAGGAACTCGAACTCCTGGGGCCGCACCCGTCGAGTGCTGAGCCAGTAACGCCAGGTGTATCCGGGCCACAGCGTCCGATTGTTGCCGTGCTCGTCGAGGTACCAGCTCTGGCATCCGCCGGTGTTCCACACCGAGTTGGCCAGGCGACGCTGCACGTCCTCGTTGTAGGCCGCCTGGACCTCTGCGCGCGGCATGATCGCATCGGCCCCGCGCTGGTTCACGAGGCGGATGGCGTCGCGGACGTAGTGGATCTGCGACTCGATCATGAACACGATCGAGGTGTGCCCGAGGCCGGTGTTGGGCCCGAGGAGGAAGAACGCATTCGGCATGTCGGCCACGGTGATGCCCCGATGCGCCATCGGCCCCTCTTCGCGGAAGCGGCCCACAAGATCGGCGCCATCCTTGCCCTTGATGGACAGGGACTCAAAAGAGTCGGTGACGTGAAACCCGGTGCCGTAGATGATGACGTCCGCTGGTCGCTCCCGCCCGTCGGCGGTGACCAGGCCGCCGGCCGTCGCACCGGCGATCGAGTCGGTGATCACCTCCGACTTAGCCAGGTTGAGCGCCCGGTAGTAGGTATTGGAGCCGAGCAGCCGCTTACAGCCGGGCCGGTAATCGGGGGTCAGCTTGGCGCGCAGCTCCTTATCGTCGATCTGCCGCCGGATGTGCGCCTTTCCGAGTAGCGCGACCGCTTTGAGTAGGGCCGGGCGGTTGTTGAGGGCGTAGGCGCCCGCCTCGGCGCCCCAGTAGAGGCTCGACCGGAAGACCCGGCGCACCCCCGGGACACGTGCCAGGACACGCCTAACCGCCGGCGGGATGTCGACGTTCTCCCGCGGCAGGACCCAGGCGGGAGTGCGCTGGTAGAGCTGCAGCTGGCCGACCTCGTCGACGATCTCGGGAACGAACTGGATCGCGCTCGCCCCGGTGCCGATGACGGCGACCTTCTTGCCGGTCAGATCCACAGAGTGATCCCACTGGGCTGAGTGGAACACCTGCCCGCCGAAGCTCTCGATCCCGTCGATCTCCGGGATGCTCGGGATGTGCAGCGCCCCGATCGCGGACACGACGAACTGGGCGACGTACTCTTGGCCGTCTGCGGTCCACAGGTGCCAGCGCATCTCCTCGTCGTCCCAGTAACCCCGCTGCGCCACCTGGTGGAAGCGCAGGTGCGGCCCCAGCCCGTATTTCTCGCTGACCTCCTTGAGGTAGTTGAAGATCTCCGGCTGGTAGGACCAGAGCCGTTCCCAATTCGACCGCGGCTCAAAGGAATACGAATAGAGGTGAGTGGGCACGTCGCACGCCGCACCCGGATAGGTGTTGTCCCGCCAGGTGCCACCGACATCACCGGCCTTCTCGAGGATGACGAAATCGTCGCGGCCGTCCTTCTTCAGCGCGATCCCCATTCCGA
Organism: Gordonia crocea; assembly: GCF_009932435.1. Classification (NCBI taxonomy): domain Bacteria; kingdom Bacillati; phylum Actinomycetota; class Actinomycetes; order Mycobacteriales; family Gordoniaceae; genus Gordonia; species Gordonia crocea. The sequence continues at coordinate 781,112 of NZ_BJOU01000001.1, read as the reverse complement.
GTCCAGAGAACCCCGAACCGATGATGACGACGCCGGTCTCGATCGGCCGACCGTCCGCCACTTCCTCGCCCTCGCCGGTTCTCGCCTTGTGCTCCTTGGCCGAGCTTGCTGTCTTCGCTGCCATGTTCTGCTTCCTTGATTGGGTCCGATGGGTATGTCGGGGCACCCGTGTCTGCGCTGTGCGCCCCGGGGGATGGGTATCCGGCATCGCCGGTGCGGATGCGGGCCCGCTGCCGCGTTATGCGGAGACGGCCTCTCGTCGGGCCGGATCGGCCTGGGCGGCGCGCGCGACGCTGACCACTTCGCGAATAACGTCGGTCGCCCGTTCGATCGGGATCATGTGCCCCGCGCCGGGGGACTCGATATACAGCGCGCCGGGGATCGCCTCGGCGATGCGGCGGCCGTGGCGGGCCGGGGTGAGATGGTCGCTGGACCCGGCGAACACCACCGTGTTCTTGGTGGCGAAGGCGGGAAGGATGCCTGCGCGGTCATGCTGGAGCAGGGCCTGCCCGAGATCGGCGTAGGTATCCCGGTCAACGCTGCGCATCGCCGCGACCGTCGCGTCGAGATCGTGCCGGCGAGCCGTGCCTCCGAACAGTCCGTATCTCAGCCCGAACCGGGTGAGCGGATTCGCCCGCAACCGCGACGGCGAACCGAGCCGCAGCACTGCCGGCGCCGCGGCGATGAAACCGGGGATCCGCTTGACCGGGTCCCACAGATCCCCCGCCGACGTCGCGACCAAGAGAGTGCCGACCACCCGCTCGTCGAAGACCTGTGGCCACTGCTGAGCGAAGGCCATCAGCGTCATCCCGCCGAGCGAATGTCCGACAAGGATCACGTCGCCGACCGGCGCACACTCCTCAATGACACAGGCGAGGTCGGCGGCCAGCCGCTCGATGGACGCGGTACCGCGTACGCCCGCCGACGAGCGGCCGTGCCCCCGCATGTCGTAACGGATCAGCGCGGCTGACTCCCCCAACGCAGGCAGCGCGCCGCCGACCACATCGGACCACAGCGTCGAGTCGAGAGTCCAGCCGTGGCAGAAGACCACTGACGTCTCAGCACCGGGAGCACCCTCCACGACCACGGACAGGCCAATACCGTCGTCGGTCGTGACGAGGCGGCGGCTCATGCGGCGACCGCCTTGGGCGGCTTGCGCTTCAACTCGGCGACCACATCGGGCGGCAGCGCACGCGCCATGCGGAGGATCCGGGTGGAGACCGCGCCGCGGATGAAGCCTGCCTCGTAGCAGAAGCGCAGGAGCGGCTCCCCGGAGTACACCGCATTCTCCCGATAGCGGGGACTGGTCTGGTTCGCAATGAGGCCGCGCAGCATTCCGATTCCGACCGACCGGTAAACCTTGGGGTTGACCAATGCCGGCATCACGCCGAACACCATCACCGCGAAGGCACCGCGGTGCAACGCGTTGTACGCCTTGCCGTGCGCCGCCATCGAGCGGACCATCTCCTCGCGCGCATAGGTGATATGACGCGCCTCTTCGAGGACATGGATTTTCATCAATTGGCGCAGATGCGGCTGCAGGGTCTCGTCGGCCATCCCCTCGCGCTGCAGCCGATCCAGGATCTCCTCGATGAGAAGGGTGCCCGCGTAGGACGCCGGGCCAACCGGGGCGAACGCCACCAGGCGGACGAGCTTGCTCAGCCCGCGCGGGTACTTGTACGGCTTCACCCCGGACTTGTTGACCATCCGGCTGAACATCGTGGAATGCCGGGTCTCCTCGCCGACCTCAGCGAGTGCGTAGCGGCAGTGGTCGTCGACCATGGTGCGGCTCTGCAGCACCGATCGCATCAGCATCATCGACAGTCCGACCTCGGCGTAGAGGCCGAAACTGAGGACAGCCACCGTCTCATGCTTGCCGAGTTCCCGGCGCTCCTCGGGGGTAAGCCCCTCCCACAGCTTCGTGCCGTAGAGCGTTTGCCGGTGTTCCATGATCCACGCCTTGTCCGGCGCAAGGGGACGGTCCCAGTCGATGTCCAGTTCCGGGTTGTACGCGCGGTCAGCGGTGGACCGCAACAGCCGCTGCGCAGTCTTCTGTCGATCGCCGACGGCACGGCCGGTGCTGGCCGACGCGCCGACCTCGTTCACAGCCTTGGACGTCACGTATTCCGTAGTCATGATTCAGCTCCTAACTAAAAGTACCTGGTACTATGAGTACCATTGTGATTTAATTCACGGCGGTTGTCAAGGTCGATCCTCAACGGCTCGGGGCGGTGTTGGGCACCGAGTCCGGCCAGACTTTCCCCCTGCGCAACAGGAGCCTTTCGGTCGGCGTGCGGAACAGGCCGGCCTCCTTCGCTTCGCTGATGAAGGAGTCGGTCAGCGCCCGGGCACGCATGGGGTATTGGTCGCCCGAACGCGCGATACGCAGACCCCGGCGTGCCGGGATTCCGATCGGCGGATAGACCATGCCGTTCAGCACCATCGGATAGAGACGTGCGGCTGCCATGGCAAGCACGTGGCCACCAACGATCCGCGATACTCGCCGCGAAGCCTGAGCGGTACGGCGGAATTCGTGGCGGGAGAACTCGAGGTGGCGACGGTCGGCCATCTCGTGGATCCGCATCGTCTGGCGCACATGCGGCTGCAGGGAGCTGTCGGAGGCCATCGCCACCGCGTAGCTGTGGATTGCCTCCTGCAGCATGAGGATCAGGCCGTCGGTGATCAGGCCAGCCGGGATGAACACCACGAGTTCGGAGATCAGCCACCCCTCGGCGTACTTCCGATTGATGGGCAGGCCCGTCTTGTTGATCACGCGGGAGAACATAGAGGTGTTGCGGGTCTCCTCCTGGATCGCCTTCAGCGTGTACCGCGTGATATCGCCCATGAGGTCATCGGCCTCGGCGATCGAGCGGAACATCAGCATGGTCATGGCGGCTTCGGCCCGCATCCCGAAGGTCAATACATTGACCAGTTCACGACGACCCAACTCGCGACGCTGCGCCGTGCTCATCCGCTTCCACTCGGGAGAGCCGTACAGCGACGACAATCGTTCGGGAAACCAGTCGAGATCCGATTCGACCGGCGCATCCCAATTGACGTCAAGATCGCCGCTGTACGCCTCCTCCGCCGCAGCCAAGAGCAGACGCTGCGCGGTCTGCTCGCGCTGTGAGATGCGCGCGCGATACTTCGCCGACCGCCCCTCCTCGGTCAGCGGTGCACGGGTGGTCTCATCCCTATCGAACTCAGCCATGAGAGATCTCCTTCTCCTTCAGGTGGACAGCGGTTTCAGGTGACGCCGGGCGAATCGGGTTGTCCGCCAGCCGGTCAATGCGCAGGTCGACCCCACGGTCGACGAGGCGCTGTGTCAGTGGTTTCGCCATGGCGACGGCGGGGGTCAGCACACCACCGTCAACGCAGAGCCGACCCCGGTCGAAGGCGAGAGCGAAGCCGGCCTGCGCCAGGATCACGGCGGTGGCCGCGTAGCCCGGGTCCCCGCGCATGGCGAAGGTCGCCCGGTACCGTGCGCCGCGGGTAGTGCGCGTATAGGTCTCGAACGCAAAATGGCCGCGACTACGGGCCCGCTCGCTCGGCCCAGAGCCCCGACGAGGGGCGAGCGCTCGCAGCAACGCGGCGGGCATGAGCCGCAGCACGGTGACGGTGCGATACATGGCCCCGGACAGACCGAGGGCCATCGCCGCCGCCGGGATCGCGCCCAGCGCTCCGCCGGGCATCGCCATGACCTCGCGGTAGGCGAATCCGCGCCCGTAGGACCAGTCGGTCAGCGTGTTACTGCGCCGAACTACCCGGGAGTTGTGCGGAGCCATGAAGAATCCCCCGGCCCAACCCCGCAGATCCGGGTCGACGTCGGTCAGCCGGACCAACTGCCCGTCGGACTGCGGGCCCAGGTCGGGCTCCTCGCCCCGGCAGTGACTGTGGGTGTAGGGGTCACGGGCGGCGCGGCGCGCCTCGGGGTTCCACGCCATTGTGACGGCGTGGGCAAGCCCCGAAGCCGCGGTGCCGCCGCTGACCCCCCCGCGGATCCGGCGGACCACGAGCGTCGTCTCGGTGAGTTCTCCCTCGCCGTCGGCACGGGCCGCCTCGCCCAATAGTGCGACCAGGAGATCCGAGGGCACCGAGTCAAAACCGCAGCTGTGGACGATCCGGGCACCACTAGCCTCGGCTGCGCCGGAGAACCTGGTAATACTGTCGCGCACAAAGAGCGGCTCCCCGGTGAGGTCGGCGTAGTCGGTGCCCGCCTCGGCGCATGCGCGAACCACCGCGGCGCCGTGTTGGGTGTACGGACCGACGGTCGTGACCACGACGGTCGTCGATGCGGCCATCGCCGCCACCGTCTCCGGGCGCTCGACATCGACGATCATCGTGTCGAAGGCAGCCCCCTCGCGCCGACACGCGTCGGCCACCTGGGCGAGCCTGCCCCGGTCTCGGCCGGCCAGGGCGATCCGCGCCCCGGGCGGCGCAGTTCGCGCCATCTCCCGCGCGGTGAGGCCACCCACATATCCGGTTGCCCCGAACAGCACGATGTCGTACTGCCAGTCGCGGTCGTCCTCGGTATGCGTCGCGTTCTTCATCTGAGTCCCGTTCCGTGATGCACATCACGTAAATTACTTGTACTCTGAGTACCATATACCTGGACTTCCAGATATAGAACAAGAATGGGAAAGCCCGCGTCCCGAACGACCGGACGGACCCGCACCACGAGAAAGGAAGCCGCTATGGCAACTCCGGCATTTGACGACGATCCGCATGAGGACTCCGACTACCGCGGTCCGGCGACAGTCGTGATTCGCGGCACCGAGATCGACGTCGAGGTCGAGATGCGTGGCTACCGCGAACCGATCGACGGAATCTTCCGCTGGATGGGCCGCATCGATCCCAACGAAACGCTGTCCCAGATAGTCGGCGACCTGGCCCGCATGCCAGCCGTCATCCGGACGCCACAGGGCACCCGCGATGGCTTCGTCGGCGACGTCGACTTCTGGGACCGCTACCGGATAATCGGAAAGAGCACACCGCCGTTCCACGTCGCGACCGATCTCGACGACGCGGAGGGGGCAGCCGACCCGGAGTAGCCTGCACCTGCTAGAAACGCAATCGGCCCAACGGTTTTCACCGTTGGGCCGATCCGCGTGGACGGGGGGCTACAGGTTGATCATGTGCCCGATGGCGCCGTGGAAGACCTCCTGCAACGCCTCCGACATCGTCGGGTGCGTGTGCACGTTGCGCGCCAGTTCGTTGGCGGTCAGGTCCCACTTCTGGGCGAGCGTCAGCTCCGGCAGGAACTCCGACACGTTGTCGCCGACGAGGTGCGCGCCGAGCAATTCGTCGTGGGTGGTGTCGGTGATCAGCTTGACGAACCCGGCGGTCTCGCCCAGGCCCTGCGCCTTGCCGTTGGCACTGAACGGGAAGGTCGTCACCTTGACCGCATAACCCTCGTCGCGAGCCTGCGCCTCGGTCAGCCCGAAGGAGGCGACCTGCGGCTGGCAGAAGGTGGCACGGGGCATCATGCGGTAGTCGCCCAGCGTCATGGTCTCGGCACCGGCGATGGTCTCGGCGGCGACGATCCCCTGCGCCTCGGCCACGTGGGCGAGCTGCAGCTTGGCGGTGACGTCGCCGATCGCGTAGATCCCCGGCACGTTGGTGCGCATGTGGTCGTCGATGGCGATGGCACCGCGGTCGGTCAGCTCCACCCCGGTGTTCTCCAGGCCGAAGCCGGTGACCCGGGGGGCGAACCCGACGGACATCAGCACGCGGTCGACGGTGATCTCACCGGGCTGGTCCTTGGCGTCGGCGTAGGCGACGGTGACCGAGGAGCCGTTGTCGGTGACGGTCTGCACCTTCGTCGAGGTCAGCACCTTCACGCCGAGCTTCTTGTACGCCTTGGCGATCTCCTTGGACACGTCGGCGTCTTCGTTGGGCAGCACCCGGTCGAGGAACTCGATGATCGTGACGTCCACGCCGTAGTTGGCCAGGACGTAACCGAACTCCATGCCGATCGCGCCGGCGCCGACGATGGCGATCGACGACGGCAGGTCGCGCGACAGGATCTGCGTCTCATAGGTGACGACGTTGTCCGAAAGCTGCACGCCGGGAAGGAGTTTCACCTCCGAACCGGTGTCGATGATGACGTTGTCGAAGGTGATCTCACGGTCGCCGGTCCCGGAGGCGTCTCCGCCGCGGACGACGATCGTCTTGGCGTCGCGGAAGACGCCGTACCCGTCGATCTCGGTGATCTTGTTCTTCTTCATCAAGTAGTGGACACCCTTGACGATGCCGTCGGAGACCTTGCGGCTGCGGTCGAAGGCCGAACCGAAGTCGAAGCTCACCTCGCCGCTCATCCCGAAGGTCGAGGCCTGGTGGTTGAAGATGTGGGCCAGCTCGGCATTGCGCAGCAGGGCCTTCGACGGGATACACCCGACGTTCAGACAGACACCCCCCCACCACTTCTCCTCGATGACGGCGGTGGTGCGGCCGAGTTGGGCGGACCGGATCGCGGCCACATACCCACCGGGCCCTGCACCCAGGACAACGGTTTCAAAGTGTTCTGACACGCCCTTCAGCCTAGCGCCCGCCCCATAGCCCCGCAGGGGGCTCCCTCCTACCCGTCGGTAATATTCAATCATCGATTGAATCAGTGATTAAAACGTGGTGAACTGTTTCCGTGCCCCCCGAAGCCGCCACCCGCGACCGCCTCCTCGCCGCCGCCGAGGAGCTCTTCGCCGCATCCTCCTACGACGCGGTGTCGGTCCGGGCCATCTGCACCGCCGCGGGGGCCAACGTCGCCGCGGTCCACTACCACTTCGGAACCAAGGAAGACCTGGTCGCAGCCCTGCTCAACGAGCGACTCGTGCCCCGTTGGACCGATGCGGTCACGGCCCTGGGCCCGTCGTCGACGGTGCCCGACGTGGTCGACGCCGTCCTCGCCCCGTTCGCCGAGATCGCCGCCGAACAGACCGGCCGGACCCACCTGCACCTGTTGGCGCGCCTCGTCGCCGATTCCCCGACGACGCGGTGGCCGGCCATCCCTGGCGACTGGACATCGCTGCGGCGGTGGGGCGGTCTGCTGTCCGACCTCGACGAGAAGACCGCCCGGAGCCGCTGGGCACTGGCCTTCGACCTGATCCTCACCGTCTACGGACGCGCCGACCGCATCCCCCGCTCCCCCGACGACCTCGCCGCGTTGCGGTCGTTCGTGATCGCCGGGTTGTCCGCGCCGGTTCCCGCGACCGCCTAGCCCCCGTTCCCGACGTCACAGCCCGACGTCACCGCCCAACGAAAGCAGCCACCGATGACCAGCACCCATCCCGACCCGTTCGCCCCTGCCCGCCTCGGCCCCCTGCGCACCCGCAACCGGCTCATCAAGTGCGCCACCTTCGAGGGGATGACCCCCGACGCCGTGGTCACCGACGACCTCGTCGAGTTCCACCGGGAACATGCCGCCGGCGGCGTGGCGATCAGCACCGTCGCCTATTGCGCGGTCGCCCCCGAGGGCCGCACCGATCGCCACCAGATCTGGTTGCGCCCCGACGCCGTGCCCGGGCTGCGGCGCCTCACCGACGCCATCCACGCCGAGGGTGCCCTGGCCGCCGCCCAGGTGGGCCATGCCGGGCCGGTGGCCAACTCGGTCTCCAACCGCGCCACCGCACTCGCCGCCAGCCGGATGCCGGCCCCGATGGGGATGTCCTTCACGCATTCGCCCGACCCCGACGAAATCGCCGCCCTGGTCCAGACTTTCGCCGACGGCGCCCGGCTGGCCGTCGACTCCGGGTTCGACGCGCTGGAACTGCACTGCGGCCACAACTACCTGCTGTCGAGCTTCCTGTCCCCCTTGCTCAACCGTCGCCGCGACGCCTACGGCGGCTCGCTGACCAACCGCGCCCGGTTCGCCCGCGAGGTGGCCGAGGCGGTCCGTGACGCCGTCGGCGACCAGGTCGCCGTCTGGGTGAAGCTCAACATGTACGACGGCACGCCGCGGCGCGGCCCGCTGCGCGGATTCGACGTCGACGAGGCCTGCGAGGTGGCCCGACTCTTCGAAGCCGACGGACACCTCGACGCCATCGAACCGACGGCCGGCAGTTCACTGCTGAACCCGATGTACCTGTTCCACGGCGATGCCCCGCGCAAGGAGTTCGCCCAGGCTTTCACCGGCGCCATGCGCTGGGGGCTCAAGGCGGCCGGTCCGGTGTTCCTGAAGGCCTACCCCTACCACGACGCCTACCTGCTCCCCCTGGCCCGGCAATTGCGCAGCGCGGTGCGGATGCCGCTCATCCTGCTCGGCGGCGTGACCGACCGCGACTCCATCGACACTGCGATGGCCGAGGGGTTCGACTTCGTCGCGATGGGCCGGGCGCTGCTGCGCGAACCCGACCTGCCCAACCGCTTGGCCGCCGATCCGACGGTCCGTTCGCAGTGCACCCACTGCAACCTCTGCATGCCGACGATCTACACCCACACGCGGTGCCCGGTCCGGACCGGCGAGGTAGTCGGATAGGCGGCTCTACCAAGCCGACCCGGCCCGACCGGACAACCCGTAGAGTCGGTCTCGCGGGACGTCCCCCGAACTGAATCCGTCCGGAAGGTCGTGAACGGTATGTGCACTCGCGTGATGTGGCCCGATGCCAACGGGACCGTGATCGTCGGCCGGAACATGGACTTCCACCAGGAACTCAACACCAACCTGTGGAAGCTGCCCCGCGGAATCCGCCGCGACGACCGCGTCGACGGAAAGCTGACCTGGACGGCCGCCTACGGCAGCGTCGTCGCCGGGGTGTACGACATCTTGTCCACCGACGGTGTGAACGAGAAGGGCCTGGGCGGGCACGTCCTGTGGTTGGCCGAGTCGGACTACGGCACCCCCGATCCCGACCGCCCCCAGTTGGCCATGTCGGTGTGGCTGCAGTACTACCTGGACAACTTCGCCACCGTCGACGAGGCGGTCGCCTGGACGCGCGAGCACAACCCCCAGGTGATCCCGATGGCTGATCCCACCGGCGGCAGCCAACCCGCGATCCACCTGGCCCTCGACGACGCCACCGGCGACTCGGTGATCCTGGAGTACCTCGACGGCAAGCTGGACGTCTACCACAGCCGGGACTACCTCGTGATGACCAATTCGCCGAGCTACGACCAGCAGTTGGAGCTGGTCACCAAGTTCTCCGGACTCGGCGGCGACGATCCGCTGCCCGGGACCTGCGACGCCCGCGACCGGTTCGCGCGGGCGCTCTACTACGTCAACCAACAGGTCCAACCGGCCGACCAGATCCATGCGATCGCGGCGATGTTCAGCATCATCCGCAATGCCGCCCAACCCTTCCGCACCCCCGAACCCGGGAAGCCCGACGCCTCACAGACCCTCTGGCAGACGGTCACCGACCTCACCAACCTCCGCTACGTCTTCGAGTCGACGACCCATCCGAATATCGTCTGGGTCGATCTCGCCGAGATGGACTTCGGCGAGGGCTCCGGCGAGGCCAAGCTGGACCTCATCAACGAACTCGCCGTCGAGAACGGCCTCTCGGGCAACGTGACCGCGAAGTTCACCCCGGACAAGAAGTTCCACATCGTGTCCATCGAGCAGTCCAAGCTCCTCGGCCAAGCAGTCGAGGAGGCCAAGAAGCTGGCCACCAGCGCCCACGAGATCCAGGCGATCGTCGAATCGAAGTACGCCGGACTCCTCGGCGCGTGACCGACGCCAGCGCCGACTCGTCGGCCGTCGGGGCATGATGGAGCGATGACCGACACCGACCCCAACGGATGGCTCGAAGACATCGACGGCGATTCCGCGCTGGCCTGGGTGCGCGAGCAGAACGAACTCTCCCGCCAAGCCCTCGCCACCACACCGCGTTTCGAGAAGATCCGCTCGCAGACGCTGGAGATCCTCGACAACGACGACAAGATCCCCGGCGTGGTCCGGCGCGGCGATCACCTGTACAACTTCTGGCGCGACGCGGACAACCCGCGCGGCCTGTGGCGGCGCACCACCCTGGAGTCCTACCGCACCGACAAACCCGAGTGGGACGTGATCATCGATGTCGACACACTCGCCGACGACGAGGACGAGAACTGGGTGTGGGCCGGTGCCCGCGTCCTGCGCCCGCGCGACGGCTCGGGCGTGTGGCGCCACGTGTTGGTCTCCCTGTCGCGCGGTGGCGCGGACGCAACGGTGATCCGCGAGTACGACTTGCAGGACCGCCGCTGGGTCGATCCTGCCGACGGCGGCTTCACGCTGCCGGAGGCGAAGTCCTCGATGAGTTGGCTCGACCCCGACACCGTCTACGTGAGCACCGACTTCGGCCCCGCCCCCGACGGCCATCCGTCACTGACCGAATCCGGCTATCCCCGCATCACCAAGCGATGGGCCCGCGGCACCGACTTCGCCGATGCGACCACCGTGTTCACCGGTGAATACACCGACGTCTCGGCCGGCGCCTCCTACGACAGCACTCCCGGATTCGAGCGCCATTTTGCGGTCCGCTCCACCGATTTCTACAACTCGCTGACCTACCAGATCGGCTCCGACGGCGAACTGATCCTCATCGATGTGCCGACCGACGCCCAGGCCTCGCCCTATCGGCAGTGGCTCCTCGTGATCCCACGGTCGCCGTGGGAGCTCGCCGGAACCGTCCACGAACCGGGGAGCCTGCTGGTCTTCGACTACGACGACTTTCTCGCCGGCGGGCGCGACGCGACCGTGCTGTTCGCCCCGGACGCGTCGACGAGCCTCGCCGACATTTCGATGACCCGGTCGCACCTGGTGCTGATCACGCTGCACGACGTCGCGACGCGGGTGTCGCTGTTGACCCTGGGTGATTGGCAACCCGCCGAACTCGCCGGCCTGCCCGACCTGGCGACCATCTCGATCCTCGACACCGACCCCGAGGACGGCGACGAGATCTTCCTCTCGTCGAGCACGTTCACCACGCCGCCCACCCTGCTGCACGGCAACACGATCGACGGGGTCGGGCCCATCAAACACTCGCCGGAGTTCTACGACTCGACCGGCGTCGTCGCCGAACAGTTCTTCACCACCTCCGACGACGGGACGCGCATCCCCTATTTCGTGGTGCGCCGCGCCGACGTGACGACCGGCCCCACCCTGCTCTACGGCTACGGCGGATTCCAGAACGCACTCGTCCCCGGGTACGCCGGGGCGGCCGGGCGCAACTGGATCAGCGACGGCGGGATCTACGTCATCGCGAACATCCGCGGCGGCGGCGAATACGGCCCCACCTGGCACACCCAGACGCAGAAGGCCGGCCGCCACAAGGTGTACGAAGACTTCTCCTCGGTCGCCAAGGCGCTCGTCGCCGACGGTCTGACCACCGTCGCGCAGCTCGGCGCCATGGGCGGATCCAACGGCGGACTGCTCATGGGAGTCATGGCGACCAAGAACCCCGAGCTTTTCGGCGCGCTGGTGTGCCAGGTCCCGCTGATCGACATGCGGCGTTACCACACGATGCTCGCCGGGGCGTCCTGGGTGGCCGAGTACGGCAACCCCGACGACCCTGCCGAATGGGAGTTCATCAAGCCGTTCTCGCCGTACCACAACGTCCACGCGGACACTCCCTGCCCGCCGATCCTGATCACCACCTCGACCCGCGACGACCGGGTCCACCCGGGCCACGCGCGCAAATTCGCCGCACTGCTGGAGCAGACCGGCCACACCGACGTCCTCTACTACGAGAACATCGAGGGCGGGCACGGTGGCGCGGCCGACAACAAGCAGGCTGCCTTCCTCGCCGCGCTGGCCTACGAATTCCTCTGGCAGCAGTTGGGACCGTAGGAATAGCCTCAGCCCAGTCGGCTCGCCACGTACCGGCCGATCGCGACCATCCCGAGCGGTGTCGGATGCAGCGGCACACCGAGTTCCGACGGGACCGTGCCGTAGAAGTATTGCCGGGCCGGTGGCGCGCACATGTCGTGCCCCTCGCTCATCGGGCCGATGTCGACGAACTGCATTCCCCTCCGCTGCGCTTGCGCGGCCATTACCCGGTTGGCTTTGGCCACTACGCTGCGGAAGAAGTCGGCGTCGGCGGGCCGGATCGGCTGGGCTGCGCAACCGCCGCTGCGGATGTAGGTGCCGTAGCCGACGACGACGACCTTCGCGTTCGGGGCATGACGACGGATCGAGTCAAGCATCCGTCCCCATTTGACTCCCGCGGCATTGATCCGGACATGGAGGTCGTCGGGGCCACCTCGGCGATACCGCTGGTTGCACGGCGTCGAACCGGGGATGCTCGCGCACGAGAGCGCGATCGGGAACATCCCCACGTCGTTCAGCCCGATCGTCAGGGTCACCAGCCTGGTCCGCGCCGAGAGCGTCGACGCCTGAACCGGGACCAGCCCGGCCACCGTGCGCTGCGGCGTCGCGTAAACGTTCGCCGATCGCGCCGACGAGCACGTCGCGTCACGCAACCGAGCGCCGACGCGCTGGGCGATCACCGCCGGGTAGTTCCGTTCTGCCCGAAAGCACCCCGGCGAGGATCGGTCCTGCGGTTCGATCAGCGGCCCGGCGGCCGCCGAATCACCGAGGGCAACGTACTCGGCGCCGCGCAGCGGGGCGGCGTCTGCCGGAGCTGCCAGGAGCGCTCCCGCGACGAGCACCCCGACACCCACCGCGGCCAACCGCGTCCCGCGCACCACAACACTCATCCCGGGCACTCCCCTTTCATCCGCGTATTTCCTCCGCGTACTCCCTGATCCGGATGACACTATCGCCGAGTCCCGGCCGGCGAATGGTGATCGCAACCAACAACCCGCCCCGATGTTTGTGTGCCCACATAACAGTCCCGGCGCTCTCCGACCCCAAGATGAACTCCTATGACGGGGATCACTATTCGAAGACTGACGGCTGCCGCCTGCGCGGCGATCGTCGTTGTCACCGCGGCATCAGCCGGTACAGCCGACGCCGCCCCAATTCAGCCTGCGCCGACGGATGGGGCACCCGCGCCGGACGTGGGCGCGGAGTTCGGCAAACCGGGACCGCTGAGGGTGGCGACGAACTACGCGTCGGGGCCCTGCGACCGGTCGCTCATGGGGCTGATCATGGGGCTGCAGGCGCATGCCGAAGGTAACCGCGAAACAGCGACCTGCTCGGATGCCTTTCCCTACGGGCTGGGATCTCCGGTCGGGGTGCAGATCTTCGCGCCCACGGGCCCGAGATCGAAAGGACCGTTTCCGGCGGTGATCTTTATGCCGGGTATCGCCGGCAACTCCGCCCAATACACGGCGCTGGCCCGAAACTGGTCCAGCCACGGCTTCATCGTCGCGATACCGTTCACGTTCTGGAACTCGATGGTCGAGGTGCCGACCCTCGGCACCGCCGTCCTCGCCCACCTCAATGCCCAGCGCGGCACCCCGCTCTACCGGAAGGTGGATTTCTCGCGCGTCACCTACGCCGGACACTCGGCCGGCGGCCAGGGCGCGCTGCAGGCTGCGTCGGCGTACCAGGACGCCGGGCGGGCGGTCATTCCGAACTTCCGGGTCGTCGGAGTTTTCGCCATCCAGAACGGACCGCTCGCCGTCGGGGCCACCGTTCACGTCCCGACACTCATCCTGGGCGGCCGCAAGGACATTGTCGTGCCGCCCTGGGCTTGGCAGAAGGTCTACCAGTACAACGGGCTGCAAACCGCTCCGGCGTATTTCGCCGTCTCGAAGTCGGCGCACCACCTCGACGTCGCCCGCTCGGCCAAGACCAACCCGTTCATTGGTGTGACCACCGCCTGGTTGCGCCACATCGCCTACCGCGATCGCCGGGCCGGGGAGTTTTTCGTCGGCGAACGCTGGCTGTTGCCGCGTGACAAGGCGTTCGACGAAGTCCGGCGCAACGCCGCCGCGGCCCGGCTGGGGGTGTCGGCTTCGGCAAGGGTGCCCGATGGAACCCGGTGATGTGGGACCGTTGAGAGGTACTCCGACCACCCGATCGATCCGGACTCATGACAGCACTGCACGAACCAGCCCAAGCGGGCAGCCCCCATGCCTTCCCCTGTCCGCCCCTGCGCTTGGTTGATCACCTGGCCCAGCGGACCGCGGCGCTGGTCGCGGAGGTCGTCACCCGGATCTGCGCCGAGGTCGACTTCTACCGGTCGCTGCCCGCCGAGACGGTCAAGACCGACGTCACCCGGATCGTCCGGCGCAACTTCGAGATCATGCTGCGGGTACTGCGCACCGGCGAACCACCGTCCGACGACGACCTCGCCGACCTGATCGCCTCGGCCGGCAACCGGGCCGACGAGCAGGTACCGCTGTCCGACGTCCTCGACGCCTATCACGTCGGCGCGCGGCACTGGTGGGCGACGATCGCCGGCCTCGCCCAGGACGGCACCCGGTTCGCCGAAGGCGACCTCGTCCGGATCGGCGATCTCCATTACGCATGGCTGCGCGCCGCCACCCGGGCAGTCATCGCGGGCTACGACGCGGATGACCTCGGAAGGCCGAGCGAGCCCCGCCCGGGGCGCAGCGAGCTGCTGGCCGCGTTGATCGACGGCGGCCGATACCGCGAAGTCGCCGCCCGGTTCCACCTCACCGTCGAACCGGAGTACTGGGCGGTGGCGGTGGCCGTGGAACCCAACCCGGACGAAACCGATGCGATGGTGTCGAGCACCGTCGCAGCGGCGCGCAAGGTCCGGCGCCTGCAGCGCCAATTCGACGGGCTCGGCCGCGGCGAGGCCTTGTATTCACTCACCGCCGGCGGTGGGATCGCCCTGCTTCCGGTGCGCCCCGCGCCCCATGCGGAGTCGACGACCGCACCGCCCGACGCCGCCGAGCTCGACGACCGACTCCGCCAACTCGGCGAACGCATGGCCGCACGCACCACGTGCGCCGTCGACCTCGTCCGCGCCGACGAGGTCGCCGAGGTGGTTCCCCAACTGCGCGACCTGTTGTCGATCGCCCAACGCCAGTCGTCGCATCGGCCGGTGGTGCGCTTCGCCGACCTCGCCGTGGAGTTCCAACTGAGCCGCCCGACCCGGGCGAGCCGACTCAGCGCCGCTCGTCTGGATCCGATCGCCGACGATGCGGTGCTCTGGCAAACCTTGCGCTGTTACCTCGACAACGCTTGCAGCACCGCGACGACCGCCCAGGAACTCCACGTCCACCCGAACACTGTGACCTATCGGTTGCGCAAGGTGTCCGACCTGACGGGGTTGAACCTCGGCAACCCCGCCGACGTGCTGACCGCACTGGGTGCCGTCCTGGCGGCGACGCCGCGACCCGACTCGGCGGGCTGCCAACGCGCGGACCTATACGGGCACTCAACTGAATAGCGGTCCGGCAATCCCAGTCCTTGCAGTTCGAGAAAGTTCGCCCTAGCTATCCAAGGGGTCATCGCGCGAGGATGCCAATGACCGCCCGAGCCGTCGGGCCGTCCGCCTCGATCAGACCGTCGATACCAGACCGATCGTTCAGCAGGCCCGAGAGGACCGACCGGACCAGGGATCGCGCGGCCTCCTCCGGTTCCAACCGGCCATCTACCCGGTACCAAGTCCACATCCATTGCGAGGCGCCGAACATGAAGAACGTCTCCAAAGTCGTGTCGGTTGGCCGGAAGACACCCGTGGCAACACCGTCGTCGACAACCCCAGCGACTAACCGGAAGTAGCGGCGCCGTAGTTCGACGCCGGCCGCTCGGGCCGGTGAGTCCCGAAGCCGCACGATTTCGCGCTGGGCCGCGATCGTCGCGTCACGGCTGTAGCGGTAGGCGAGGACGAAGGAGAACAGAATCCCTGCCAGCCGCTCTTCGGGCGTGGCCAGCACCCGAACGATTTCCTTGAGCTCACCGATCCTGGCGGCCATGTATCTCTCATGCATCGTCGCCAACAACTTCTCCTTCGAGCCGAAGTGGTGGATGATCGTCCCTTGCGAGATGCCAAGTTCAGCGGCTATGCCCGAAAGCTTGGTGCCGTCGTAACCCTCAGTAGCGACATGGCGGGTGAAGCTGTCCATAATTCGTCGCTGCGCGCGGTGATCTGCGGCTCTAGGCGGCGCTCCTTGCTGAATCCGGGTTCGCGGAACCCGTCGGCCTTGTCGGTCTCGAAGTACAACGTGGTGACGTCGTAGAGCACCAGGGTGGCCGGCCCCAGACCGGCGTGCGCGGCGCACGCCGCCGCCAACTGCTGGCGCCACCGGGTGGCGGCGTAGACCGGCAGCCGCCGTTTGAGGGTGGCATACGACGGTGCGGGCACCCCGACCTCCTCGAGGACCCACAACGAATCGAGTTTGCTAGTCGGCTCGATGATCCGGGCCAACACCAAATCCCGGAACACAGTGTCCCCGTTGATATTCGCGCCGAAGACCTCGGTGAACACCCGATCCAGGCTGTCCCACAGCACCGTCATCCTCGTGCCTGTGATCGGCAACGGACCGCCACCGGCCTGGGCCGCCAGACCCAACTCCAACTGGCCCTGCCCCTCAGCCAGCCGCTCGGCCGCCGCCGCCTTCAACGCCGCCACCCCGGCCTCATCATGGGCCGACCCGATGTGCTCGATCTTGCGGGAACCGCCGCGCCGGGAGTACACGATCTGCACTGCAGTCGCCCCCGACTTCGTCTTCACCGTCCGCACGAACGCCACAAAGACAGCCTAGAACCCCGCCGTTAGTGTCCCCCTCCACACCCATCAACACTGGTCACAGCCCTACCAGCACCCGAAATCGCCAACGTGAGCCAAGTCAGGATAAACTAATTAACGACACGCGACACTAGGTTATTAATCTCGCGAGCCCGGCGCGCCGCCCCACACCCCTCAATGCCTCGACGAGGCTAGCCTCAGCCAATCTTCTTCGGTTCGCAACGCTCAGCCGCGGTCGAACGACCGGATGGCTAGCCCGACGACGAGGACCACCGCGCCCACACCACCGACCACCAGGGCCCACTGGTGCAGGTTGTCGACCAAGCCGTCGATCGTCACTTCGGCGACGTGGCGCACGCCCGCCTCAGTGCCGGACACCTCGTCTTTGGCACGGGCGGCGAAGTAGTAGCCGCCTGCCCAGGACACGACGGCCGAGAGCACGCCGCCGAATCCCAGCCAGGAGAGCATGGCGGCCCGGTTGCCACTGATCAACAACGCGAGTAGTCCGGCGAGAAGGGCCACGGCGATGCTGCCGTAAGCGAGGACCTTGACCTGCCGGCCCGGCTCCCGGTAGCGGCCCGCCTCCAGCGCCCGATCCCGGTGGCTCACCGGAACCAGGACCGGGCCGGGGATCA
This sequence comes from Gordonia crocea, assembly GCF_009932435.1. Classification (NCBI taxonomy): domain Bacteria; kingdom Bacillati; phylum Actinomycetota; class Actinomycetes; order Mycobacteriales; family Gordoniaceae; genus Gordonia; species Gordonia crocea. The sequence goes on along the minus strand of NZ_BJOU01000001.1, from coordinate 763,933 downwards.
AACCGGCGAAGGCCGGGTTCGCCTGGCTTGCGACGCGGCGCACCATCCCGGTCAGATCGAGTTGCATCACCTCCGGGTCGACACCGGCGGGCGGCGGCTCGAACAACCATCGGTGCTGCTGCGTCGCCACGTCGACGAAGTCCTCGGTGAACGCGGCCGAGTGGGTGTACCGGACGGCGATCGGCCGGGCCAGGGTCCCGGCCGCCGACCCGGCGCGGTTGGCGATCTGCGTCGTGATCGTGTCCGCCATGAAGTCGCGGACATCGGAGTTCTCCCCCATCTTCACCGCGGTGGCCCGAAAGCCGCTCGGCTCGACGACGCGCTCGGTGAGCCACAGCGATGGCAGGGCGACGACGATGGCACCGATGGCGATGACGCCGGCGAGGAAGGCGAGGAGGCTGCGCACCAACCAAGACTACCTGCGGTGGCCGACTCCGCCGGTCAGTAGTTCGAGTACCCCAGTGCGCCGCTGTGCACGCAGACGCGGCCCGAGGTCGACTCCCAGGCGAACGCGAAGCCACCCGAGCAGGCGAGCCCGCGCGGGGTGGAGATCGCCGAGCCACCCCAGCCGCCGACGGCGAGTGCGGTACCCCGGTGATCGGCCTGGGCGACCGAGAAGGCCCCCGGACCGGTGGCGAACGACTTTGCGTCGCCGCCCCGCTTGGCCCCGGCCAGGGCGGTGGACTTCTGCCCCATGCTCCGCGCGTCGGCGCGGCCGCCACTGCTGGCCACCGACACCGCGGTGCCGTAGCCGCTGGTGTCCTCGGCGCGGGCGGTACTGCCCTTGCCGGCCCGCGCACCGCACCCGCTGGTCCCGCGGACGTGTTGCTGGTTGTGTCCGTTGGCCGCCTGGCACAGGGTCCCGGCCGAGGCGGTGGCCTCACCGCCCACGGCGACCGTCAACCACGCGCCCGCGGCGAGGACCCCGGCGGCCGCGATGGCCCGAACGGCGTTCATCCGGCAGCCCGCTTCAGTGCCTCTTTGGTGAGCCCCTTCTTGGCGGTCTCGACCGCGGTCTTCTGCCCCTGCTTCACGATCAGACCCGGCAGCTTGACCTTGAGGTCGACGTCGAGCGTGAACTCGACCTGCGAGCCCTTGTCGGTCTCGGTGATCGTGTAGGTGCCGTGCTGCTTGGACAACTGGGTGCCCTCGACCAAGTCCCAGGTGCAGGTGTTGTCGGTCCATTGGTAGGTCAGGGTCTGCTCGTCGGTAATCGGGCCGACCGAGACTTTCACCTTGACCAGCTTGGGCAGCCCGTCGTCGTACTCCTCGACGATCTCTGCCGACTTGTGCGGCCCGGACCACTCGGGCAAGGACTCGATGTCCTGCAGAACTTCCATGACCACCGATGGTGGTGCGGCAATGTCGAATTTCGTACTCGCGGAGACTCCCATGGCAGCCAACCTACCTGTCGAAGGGGCCCCGCGTCAGGACTCCCGGTCGATGAGCTTGTAAGGCCAGGCCTCGTCGGGAATATCGGCCATCGTGATCGGTTTGTCGACGGCGGTGAACCATCCGCGATAGTGCAGAACCTCGCCGATCACGGGGTTGCGGACCGTGGCGTCGCAGCGGAAACGCTGATGCTCCTCGTCCCATCCTTCGAGGTACTTCATCTGCGCCACAAAGGGACCGCGCATGGCGAACTTGGGGCCGCGGAGCCAGCGCACCGGCCCACTCTCCAAGAGCAGCGATCCGTCCTTGGTCACCGACGGCTCGATCGGATACAGCAGCTCGGGACCGTCGCCGAAGTAGTCGACAAATCCGTCGACGCCGTCGACGATCACCGAGTTGAGGTGCCGTTCCCCGGTCGAGTAGTCGAAGGTGCGCAAGACGGCGAGGCACTCGCGGCCCAGTTCGTCGCGATAGCAGTAATTCCCGGCCTTGAACGGAAGCATCCGCGACGTCTTGGACGGCATCGCATTGCGCTTGCCGTAGTACCAGACCATCGGCGGCGGCAGCGCCGCGGTGATGTAGATCGATTCGATCAGCCCGGTCATCATCTGTGCGACGCCGGCCGTGGAGTCAATCCCGTAGCGCCACTGCAAGTTCGGATGCAGACGATCAAATTCCGAGCCGAGTGCCGCGCGATAGACCGGTGTCATCGGCTGCACTCCCTTCGGCTGGTCGACCAACGGGAAACATACTACTAATCACACAGCTAAAGGGAACGAATCACGTCTCCCGTCTCAACCGGCCGACGCCGTTACCCCTCGGCGGCGGCGTCGCAGACCCGCCCCAGCTCATCGACGACCCGGTCCAGCGGCTCGGTGCTGCGCAGCGCCTGACAGAGGCCGACGGCCCCTTCGACGGCCGAGAGGACGAGGGCCGACAGCGACCCGGCACGCGCCGGGTCGACGCCGTCGTCGACGAGCTTGTCGGCGATGCCGAGTTGCCAATCCTCAAGGATCGCACCGGCTTCGGCGGCCACCTCCGGATCGGTGGTGTGCGCGAGCCCGCCGGCCAACACCGGGCACCCGAATTCGAAGTCGGTCGCGACCAGCAACCGGCGCCAGAAGTCACCGATTTCGCGGATTCGATCGGAGGGACGCGCGCCCCCGTCTGCGTCGACGATCCGCCGCTTCATCACGCTGCCCGCGTGGCGGACGCCGGCCGTCATGAGCTCGGTCCGCCCCTGGGGAAAGTGGTGGTAGATCGATCCGCGCGGGGCGCGGCTGGCTGTGAGGACCTTGCCGATCGACGCGGCCGCAACCCCGTCGCGGCCGATGAGATCAGCAGCCGCGGCGATCATCCGATCCCGCACGCCGCCACCCGAACCAGGATCCGCCATGGCCACCTTCATCCGTTGAACTGGAATTCTATGTATGCCATCATACATATCCATGAACGCAGACCAGGGTAATACCGACACCACCGTCAACCCGCTCGAACTCTCCGGCCTCGAGCTGCTGCGCCTGTGGCAGCAGACCGTCACCGACCCCGACCCGGTCCCCAGCATCGGACGCCTGCTGGGGATGCGCCCGGTGAGCCTTGACGAGGGGAAGGTCAGCTTCGCCGTGACCCCCCAACCCGACTTCGCCAATCCACTCGGCTCGGTGCACGGCGGCGTGTGTGCGACGCTGCTGGACTCGGTGATGGGTTGCGCGGTGCACACCACCCTGCCGGCCGGCGTCGGCTACACGACGCTGGAGCTCAAGGTGAACTACATCCGCACCGTCGCCGTCGACGCCGGGGAGCTGACCGGGATCGGTGAGACCATCCACGTCGGGCGGCGCACCGCCACCGCCGAGGGCAAGGTCATCGACGCGAACGGCAAGCTCGTCGCGCACGGCACGACGACCTGCATCATCCTCGCCTGAGTTCCACCGACCACACAAAGAATCGGGGCCGATCACCCGGCTGGGTGATCGGCCCCGATTGGTGCTCGATAGGAGCGGCGGGTTTAGAAGCCCATGCCGCCCATCTCGTCGCCACCCGGCATCGCCGGGGCCGGGTTCTTCTCCGGCTTGTCGGCGACAACGGCCTCGGTGGTGAGGAACAGGGCCGCAATCGACGCAGCGTTCTGCAGCGCCGAGCGGGTGACCTTCACCGGGTCGTTGATGCCGGCCTTGAGCAGGTCCTCGTACTCGCCGGTGGCGGCGTTGAGGCCGGTGCCCTTCTTGGCGTGGCGGATCTTGTCGGCAACCACACCGGGCTCGAGGCCGGCGTTGATCGCGATCTGCTTGGCCGGGGCCGACAGTGCGACGCGAACGATGTTGGCACCGGTCGCCTCGTCGCCCTCGATGTCCAGCTTGTCGATAGCACCCTCGGACTGCAGCAGGGCGACGCCACCACCGGCGACGATGCCCTCCTCGACGGCCGCCTTCGCGTTGCGAACGGCGTCCTCGATGCGGTGCTTGCGCTCCTTGAGCTCGACCTCGGTGGCCGCGCCCGCCTTGATGACCGCAACACCGCCGGCCAGCTTGGCCAGGCGCTCCTGCAGCTTCTCACGGTCGTAATCGGAGTCGCTGTTCTCGATCTCCTGGCGGATCTGGGCGGTACGGCCGTCGATCTGAGCCTTGTCGCCGGCGCCGTCGACGATGACGGTCTCGTCCTTGGTGACGACGATCTTGCGCGCGGTACCGAGCGACTCCAGGCCGGCGCCCTCCAGCGAGAGGCCGACCTCTTCGCTGATGACCTCGCCACCGGTGAGGATGGCGATGTCGGCGAGCATGGCCTTGCGACGGTCACCGAAGCCCGGGGCCTTGACGGCCACAGACTTGAAGGTGCCGCGCAGCTTGTTCACGACCAGGGTCGACAGGGCCTCGCCCTCGACGTCCTCGGCGATGATCAGCAGCGGCTTGCCGGCCTGAATGACCTTCTCCAGCAGGGGCAGCAGGTCCTTGACGGTCGAGATCTTGCTCGAGACGAGCAGGATGTACGGGTCCTCGAGAACGGCTTCCTGGCGGTCCGGGTCGGTCACGAAGTAGCCCGAGATGTAGCCCTTGTCGAAGCGCATGCCCTCGGTCAGCTCCAGCTGAAGGCCGAAGGTGTTCGACTCCTCAACGGTGATGACGCCCTCGTTGCCGACCTTGTCCATCGCCTCGGCGATGAGCTCGCCGATCGCGGGGTCACCGGCGGAGATGCCCGCGGTGGCAGCGATCTGCTCCTTGGTCTCAACCTCCTTGGCGCTCTTCAGCAGCGACGCGGAGACGGCCTCGACGGCCTTCTCGATGCCGCGCTTGAGGCCCAGCGGGTTGGCGCCGGCCGCAACGTTGCGCAGGCCTTCGCTCACGAGCGCCTGAGCCAGCACGGTGGCGGTGGTGGTGCCGTCGCCGGCGACGTCGTCAGTCTTCTTGGCGACTTCCTTGACCAGCTCGGCGCCGATCTTCTCGTACGGCTCCTCCAGGTCGATCTCCTTGGCGATGGAAACACCATCGTTGGTGATCGTGGGGGCGCCCCACTTCTTCTCCAGAACGACGTTGCGACCCTTGGGGCCCAACGTCACTTTGACTGCGTCGGCAAGGGTGTTGAGACCCCGCTCGAGGCCGCGACGGGCCTCTTCGTCGAACGCGATTTGCTTGGCCATTGGTAAGTGATCCTCCGGTGGGGGGTGACACTAGGTTTCTATGGCCGGACTCGGTGCCCGCGACGGACGACCGGCGTGTCAACGACCGATCTCACCGTCCCGACCTAGCACTCCCGGTAGGAGAGTGCCAACACCGTTCTAGCACTCTCCCACTGCGAGTGCAAGGTCGGGAGGGTGGCCGCTACCGCTTGTTCCGGTCCAGTCGAAGTGCGTCGGTGATGACGAAGAAGGTGTCGGTCTGGTCGAGCAGTCCGACCACATTCGCCGCCCCCGGACCGTATGCGGCGATGCGGACCTGGACGCCGGAGTGCTGCTGCTCGTCGCGCAGCCGCGAGGTGCCGTAGTTGACGGTCATCGGCGATCCGTCGACGGTCAACAGCGTGCGGGTCAAACCCGGCGTGTCCTCACCGGTTTGGATGACCTGGGTGGCGTGCCCGTGGTCGCCGGTGACGATCACCAAGGTGTCCTTGTGCCGTTTCGCGTACTCGAGGGCGACGGTCGTCGCATCGGACAGTTGCACCGTCTCACCGATCTGCCCGCACGGATCGGCCGAGTGCGCCGCCTTGTCGATCGACGCGGATTCGACCTGAAGGAAGAAGCCCTTGCCGTTACGGCCACCCGCCGACAAGAGCTCGATCGCCTTGCGCGTCATCTCGCCGAGCTTTGGTGTCTGCGCCGTCATCGCCGGGTTCGGCGCGCAGCGGGCCGCGGGCATCCGCGCGCCGCCGGGCTGGGCGTTGAGTTCGGCCCACATCCGCGGCATCACCTTGTCGGCGAAGACGCCGAGCAACGGCTCGGACTGATCGGCCTTCGTCACCGCACGCAGTTCGTCGGCCGAGCGCACGATCCGATAGCCGCGCTCCTTCGCCTGCGCCTCCAGGGTCTTGTCACGGTAGTGCCCCGCCGTCGCGGTCTCGTCGAAGACCTTCCAGCCGCCACCGAGGGTGACATCGGCACGCGCGGCCAACAGCTGCTCGGTGATCGAGCCGGCACCGCCGTTCTCAAGCGCATTGCCCGGACACCGCTCGGCGGTCTTCTTCGGCCCGTCGCACTTGCGGTCGACGACGTGGGCCACCTGTACGGCCGGTGTCGCGTCCTGCAGTGCGGCGGTGGTGACGTTGCCGGTGGCGAGGCCGTTGGCCTTGGCGATCTCGATGACCGAGCGCTGCGGGCGGCCGTGCCGGTCGACGGAGATCGCGCCGTTGTAAGTCTTGGTCCCGGTGGCGAATGCGGTGGCCGATGCCGCGGAATCGGTGGTGTAGTCCGGCTTTCCGGTGTCCTTGTCCAGGGCGTAGGTCGTGTACGCGCCGGTGAGCGGGAGGTCGTCGATCCCCGGAATCGTGCCCGCCGCACCCCACTGATAGTTGCGGGCCAGGGTGTACTCCTGGTCCGACGTGCCGTCGCCGATGATGAGGATGACGTTGCGGGCACCGGAGCGCTGCAGCGAATCGGCGATCGCCTCGGTCTGGTCCTTGCGCAGCCGTCGCGCACCGCCGTTGCCGGCGATGTCGCCCACGGCGTCGCGGTCGATCGAGACCTTCGCGGCGTCGTTCCCGTCGACTCCCGGGGCCTGCCCGGAACCACAGGCGGCGACGAGGAGGACGGCGGCTATCGGTGCGGCGATCCGGCACTGGCGCTTCATACCGCCATCGCAGCACGGTTGGGTGAACGGAGTGCGAACTTCACCTGGGGTGGGCGTAGGTTCGTCACCGGTTCCCTCAACCGCACCGTCTCGGACCGTCCGCAAAGGAGTAGTGCCATGAGCACCCCGTCCTCCCCCACGTCCCCGATGCCGGCGGATTCCATCGCGGCCACCGTGATCCCCCGCGTCCGCTTCGCGGCGATCGGCGACAGCTTCACCGAAGGCGTCGGCGATCCCCGGCCCGACGGAAACATGCGCGGGTGGGCCGATCTCGTCGCCGAGGGCCTGGCCCTCGCGCACGGCGAACCGATCGCTTACGCCAACTTCGCCATCCGCGGCCGGTTGTTGGGCCCCATCGTCGACGACCAGCTCCCGGCCGCCCTGCGACTCGACCCGGCGCCGACGATCCTGACGATCAACGGCGGCGGCAACGACATGCTGCGGCGTGGCTGCGACCCCGCGTTCCTCCACTCGAAAACCGAGCAGGCGGTCCTCGACGGAGCCGCGTCCGGCGCCCGCGTCGTCCTGCTGAGCGGCGCCGACCCGTCCGCACAGCTGCCCTTCGGGTCGACGATCCACCAGCGCGGCGAGCAGCTGACCGCCATGGTCGCCGAGATCGCGGCCCGCCACGACGTGACTTTCGTCGACCTGTTCAACACCGCCGAATTGCGCAATCCGTCCTACTGGTCGTCCGACCGGCTTCACCTCGCCCCCCAAGGACACCGCCGGGTGGCCGCCGAGGTGTTGGCCGCCCTCGTCGACAATGCGCCGACTCCGGAACCGGCCACCGCCGCGGCCACGCCGGGACTCCTCGACCATGTCGAGTTCGCCGGACGTCACCTGTTCCCCTGGGTGATGCGGCGAGTGCGCGGACGCTCGTCAGGCGATGGACGCGACCCGAAGCACCCCGATTGGACCGTGGTCGGCTAGGAGCTATCGCGCTCCTCCTTCTGCGGTCGAGCGCCACTCCCTTTGCGGGTCGAGTGGCCACCTCTTTGAGTTGGCCTTGGTTCGCTACGGGCGAGTCCCTGTGTTTGATCTCGTCGATGCGACCGAGGAGAAGGCCGACCGAGAAAAGTACGCCAACGCCCGACGGAATAGTCATCGACGACATGGCGCCAGAAAGCGAGTCCACATACGGGCGGCGAGCGACGCGTGTCGCGCCGACCTGCCGCATCCACACCCCCGTTGATGGAGCCAGACAACTCGCCAGGACGGCGTGTCCAACCATCATCACCCCAGTTCAACCCACTTAAACTCTCCTTGTCAGACCCTTGATCTAGTGTAATATGTAAATACAAGCCTATCAGCACACAGATTCTAACCCGGAGTCCGCACAACACGATGCGAACCTGGATCTGGGGGGGCCACATGAACCACGACGAACTCACCGCATTCGTCACCGACCTGACCGACGACTTGGCGCCGGCCGCCGTTGAATCCGGTACCGGCATGGGCGCGTTGTTGGCGTCGGCGGAGGCGATTGTCGACGACAAGGCCTTGCTCGGGGTGATGGTCACCGCGGTGCGCATGGGCAACATCGCCTCCTACTTGTTGGCTGCCGCGGCCGCCCGGGCCGAGGCCATCGGTATCCCAGTACGGAATCGGTTGAAGAACGGCCGCGATCTGTTGCGGGAGTTGCCGTTGGCGCCGGCCACCGTCAACCGGGTCGCCAGGTTGGCCCAGCACTTGGATGATCTGCCGAACCTGGTGCGCGAGGTCCGCGACGGCGACCTGGGAATCGAGCATGCGGATGCGGTGATCCGCGGCTTGGACCACATCGCCACCCGCATGGGTGCTGATGGATTTAGCGAGGTGCGCGACAAGACTGCGACGACATTGTTGGCGCACGCCCGGATCGATCAACCCGCCCAAGTCATGGAGAAGGCCCGCGAACTCGGCCACGAGTTAGCACCACTCGATCCGCCCAGCACCCCACCGGCCGATAATCCGTCGTTGAACCAGGCCACCGTGTCACGCACCGATGAGGGACGCGTGACGCTGGAGGCTGATCTGGATCAGCTGTCCGGTGAAAAGCTCCACACCGCGTTGGACGCCCTGGCCAAGCCGATCCCGGCGCCCGATGGCTCCCCGGATCCGCGTACTCGGGCGCAACGCACCGCCGATGCCCTGGTCACCGTGATCACCGCCTATCTGGCGTCCCGAAACCGTCCGACAGTGGGCGGGATCGTCCCGCACATCACCATGACCGTGCCACTGCCCACCCTGGTACCCGACAGCCCTCTAGGCGAGGCTCACGCCGCACGCCTGGGATTCACCGGCTCGGTATCAGCCGAGACGGCCCGTGAAATCGCCTGCGGCAGCACCGAAGTCACCGCGTTGATCACTGCGGACTCGGTGCCGTTGGATGCCAAACGCACCCAACGGTTCGTCACCGGCACCCTCCGCAAAGCACTCGAAGCCCGCGACGGTGGATGCCAGTTCCCCGGCTGCGGGAAGCCGCCGTCATGGTGCGAAGGGCATCACATCAAGCATTGGGCTGATGGTGGGGAGACGAACCTCAAGAACACCGTGCTGCTCTGTTCGCTGCATCACCACACGTATGTCCACGGCAAAGGCTGGAACATCCAAATCGGCTTCGACGGCCACCCCTGGTTCCAGAGTCCCGAAGGAGGTGACTGGATCCGCTGCCACAACCGACGCACCCTCACCCTCGCCAACCACGCCGCCGCCTAACCCCGGCCACACCCACCTGAAAATTCCACCAGCGCAGCACATTCGGCCCCCGGGCCACACACGTACCTTGAGAACTTCATACCGGCCGGCGCGGATCAGTCCTGGATGCGCGCGAAAGGGCGCTCCGCTTCGAGCTGATAGGCCAGTTCGAGCAGGGTTTGCTCGTTGCCCACGTCTGCGCAGAAGTGCAACCCGATCGGCAATCCGTCTCTGGTCTGCGCCAACGGGAGGCTGACCGCCGGGGTGCCCGACGTGTTGTTGGCGGGCGTGAACGTCACGTATTGCATGAGGCGCTCGAAGATCTCGTCGAAGTCGCCAGCGGGATCGAGGTAGCCCAGCTTCGGAGTCGTGTGCGACAGCGTCGGCGAGTAGACCACGTCGAAGTCCCGGCAGAGCTCGCGGAACTGTGCGGTCGACTTCCGCAACCCCAACAGGACACCGGGCGTGGCCCAGAACCGCTTGACGAACTTCTTCGACAGTCCGCGGGTGAACGCATCCAATTGGGACCGGTCAAACCCCTTGTCGATCACGCGTTTTCCGAAGTGGTCGATGCTGAAGGCCAACAGCGCCCAGTAGTCGGTGAACTGCTGAACGTAGCTGCGCTCCACCGGCAGGGGCACCCGGTCGATCATGTGGCCCTGCGCCGCCAGCAACTCCGCCACCGACTCCAGCGCAATCGACGTCTCGGGGTCGAGCAGGCCGCCGGTGATCGGCTCGGAGATCAGCGCGATCCGCAACCGCCGCCCGCTCGGTCCTTCCACCAGACCGAGTTCGGGCATCTTCGCCGCCGGCGCGTAGCGCTGGGTGTCGGCCAGGAAGTAGGCCGTGTCCCGCACGCTGCGGGTCACCACACCGTTGGAGATCAGGTCGATGGGCAGGGACTCCCCTTCCGCCGACGCGATAACCCGGTCGCGCGATGGCTTGAAGCCCACGAGGCCGCAACACGCGGCGGGGATCCGGATGGAGCCGCCGCCATCGTTCGCGTGGGCGATCGGCAGCGCCCCGGCCGCCACCAACGCGGCCGAGCCGCCCGATGACGCACCCGCCGAGTAGTCGGTGTTCCACGGGTTGCGCGTCGGGGGCCGGTCGACGAACTCGGTCGTCGCGGTCAACCCGAACGCCGGCAGCGTCGTCGCCCCGAGGAGGTTGATGCCCGACGCCAACAACTGGTCGGTGAACTTCTCGTTGTGTTCGGCCGGCCTCGGCGGCACCGCGGCCGACCCGTGCTGCGTCGGGATCCCCGCGAAGTGGGTGTTGTTCTTGATCATCGCCGGCACCCCGCGCAGCGACCCGTCCGGGAACTCGCCCGCCGCCGCCCGCGCCAGTCCTCGCTCGCGATCGTCCTGGGCCACCGCACTCAGCTGCGGCTCCACCGCGTCGATCCGCGCCAACGCGGCCCGGGCCGCCTCTTCAGGTGAAAAGTCGCCCGCCCTGATCGCCCGGGCCACCCCCACCGCGTCGAGCTCTCCCAGACAGTCGTCGGTAAAGGCACTCACCTTGGTCATGGCTGCCGACGCTACACGTCGCCTCCGCCACGATCGGGGTGGTTCTCGCCAACCGTCAGCGAACCTGGAGTATCAAAGAACCATGCAGCTGAAACTCTCCGCCGACGAAATCGCCTTCCGCGACGAGATTCGCACGTTCTTCACCACCGAGGTCCCCGCCGAGGTCCGCGAGCGCGCCGCCACGGGCAAGCTCCGCTACCCCGACGACATCGTGACGACGATGAAGGCCCTCGACGGCGGCGGGCTGTGCGTCCCCAACTGGCCGGTCGCCTGGGGCGGCAAGGACTGGACCCCGATCCAGCACCACCTGTGGCGCGAAGAGTTCGCCCTCTCCTCGGTACCCGACCCGTTGCCGTTCAACTCGGCCATGATCGGACCGGTCATCGCCGAGTTCGGCTCGGAGGAGCAGAAGAAGCGCTTCCTGCCCGCCACTGCCAACTGCGACATCTGGTGGTGCCAAGGCTTTTCCGAGCCGGAGGCCGGTTCGGACCTCGCCTCGCTGAAGACCCGCGCGGTCCGCGACGGCGACGAGTGGGTCGTCAACGGACAGAAGACGTGGACGACGCTGGGTCAGTACGCCGACTGGATCTTCGCGCTGGTGCGCACCAACCCCGACGCCCCCAAGCGCCAAGCCGGCATCAGCATGCTGCTGATCGAGATGAACACCCCGGGTATCGAGGTCCGCCCGATCCAGCTGATCGACGGCGGATACGAGGTCAACGAGGTTTTCTTCAACAACGTCCGCGTCCCGGCCGACCAACTCGTCGGCGAGGAGAACGCCGGCTGGTCCTACGCCAAGTTCCTCCTCGGCAACGAGCGCACCGGCGTCGCCCGCGTCGGACACTCCAAGGTTCAGCTGGCCCGCGCCAAGAAGCTGGCCGCGCAGACCAAGACGGCCACTGGAACGCTGCTCGAGGACCCGTTGTTCGCAGCCCGCCTGGCCGAGCTGGAGAACGAGCTGATGGCCCTCGAACTCACCCAGCTGCGCGTCGTCGCATCGTCGGCCGACGGCAAGCCCAACCCGGCGTCGAGCCTCCTCAAACTGCGCGGCAGCGAGCTCCAGCAGGCGGCGACCGAAATCCTCGCCGACATCGCCGGCACCGATTCGCTCGCCGTCGCACCGCCGGACCCGGCCGCCGCGAACGGCACCGCCGACATCTCCGCCCCCGCCTGGGCGCAGCTGACCGTGCCCACCTACCTCAACTACCGCAAGGTCTCGATCTACAGCGGCAGCTCCGAGGTCCAGCGCCAGATCATCGACAAAGCCGTCCTCGGCCTCTAACCCCCGGCCGCTACAAGGAGACCCACACATGGACTTCGAACTCAACGACGAACAGGTCATGCTCCGCGACACCGTGCGCGACGTCCTGTCCAAGACCTACGACATCGAGACCCTGCGGGCGGTGACCGACACCGAGCGGGGTTGGGACCCCAAAGTCTGGAGATCGCTGGCCGACATCGGCATCCTCGGCCTGACGATCGCCGAAGCCGACGGCGGGATGGGCGCCGGCCCGGTCGAGCTCGGCGCGGTCCTCGGCGAATTCGGCCGCAGCCTCGCCCCCGAGCCGTACCTGAACGCCGTGGTGATCCCGGCGTCGCTCATCTCCGACACGGCGGAAGGCACCCTGCGCGAAGAGCTCCTCGGCGGCCTGGCCTCCGGCGACCTGCTGATGGCCTACGCCCACACCGAGGAGGGTGACCGGTGGCCGGCGGCCGCGGTCGCGACCACCGCGTCGGGCTCGGGCGACGCGGTGACGCTGACCGGCACCAAGACAACGGTCCTCGCCGGAGACAGCGCCGACCGATTCGTCGTGTCGGCGCGCGACGACGGCGGCAACCTCGGGCTCTACGTGGTCGACGCCGACGCCGACGGCGTCACCCGCACCCCGTTCCGCACCCACGACCGGCGACGCGGCGCACAGGTCGCCTTCGCCTCCGCACCCGCGGCCCGGCTGGGCGGGGGCGATGCGGCCGCCGCGGTCACGCGCGCCGACGTCTTGGCCCAGACCGCCCTGTGCGCCGAGGCCGTCGGCGCCATGGAGAAGGCCTTGACCCTGACCGTCGAATACCTCAAGACCCGCAAGCAGTTCGGCGTCACGCTGTCGACCTTCGAGGCCCTCACGCACCGGGCCGCCGACATGTACGTGCTGCTCGAACTGGCGCAGAGCATGAGCGCCTATGCGACCGGGATCCTCGCCGAGGGCGGCGCCGACGAGATCGTCGCGTCGCGGGCCAAGCTCCAGATCTGCCGCTCGGGCCGCCAGATCGGCCAGGAGGCAATCCAGATGCACGGCGGAATCGGCATGACCGCCGAGTATCCGGTCGGCCACTACGTCAGCCGGCTGACCGCGATCTCCCACACCCTCGGCGACGCCGAATCCCACCTGACCAACCTGGCCGAGTCGATCAACGACTGGGACACCGTCTCGATAGGGTGAGCGCATGAAGACCCTGTTTCTCGACAACCTCGCCAATCTCGCGGCTTACGGCCTGGTCGGCCTCGCCGTGCTCGTGGTCGCCTACCTGGCCGTCGACCTCGTGACGCCGGGCCGGCTGCGCGACCTGCTCTGGCGCGAGAACCACCAGAACTCCGTTCTGTTGACCGCCGGCTTCCTGATCTCGGTGGGCGTCGTTTACGCGGCGGGCGCACGGGCCGGGATGATGACGGAGCACCTCTGGCAGGGCCTACTGTTCGCCGCCGCCTACTCCCTCGTGGCGATCGCGCTGATGAGTTTCTCGTTCGTGCTGATCGACTGGTTGACGCCGGGACGGCTCGGCGAACTGCTGCTGACCGGCAACCCGGCGGTGGTCTGGATCAACATCATCGTGTTCGTCGTTCTCGGGGTATCCATGGGTGCGGTGCTCTAGGCACCCGCAGTAGGCTGACCCGCAACCGATACCCGTCGACCGATGCGCTCGACGGCGACCAAGGAAGCGACAGATGCCTGAAGCCACCCAGCTAATCGAGGCGTCGGTGAAAATCGACGCCACCCCCCAGACCGTGTGGTCGGTGGTGTCCGACCTGCGCCGCATGGGCGAGTGGAGCCCGCAGTGCGTGAAGATGTTCATCCGCGGCGATGAGGTGGGCGTGGGAACGCGGACCATCAACCTCAACCGCAAGGGCGCCCTCGCGTGGCCCACGACCGCCAAGGTCGTGCGCTTCGACAAGGACCGGGCCATTGCGTGGCGGGTGACCGAGAACCACACCGTGTGGTCCTACGAGATCACCCCCGACGGCGACGGCGTGCAACTCACCGAGCGGCGCGAGGCCCCCGGCGGGCAGGTCACCGCGGTCTCGGCGACCCTCACCAAGTGGCTCCTCGGCGGGCGCGAGGACTTCGAGGTCGAGCTGCGCGAGGGCATGGCCGAATCATTGAAGCGGATCAAGCAGGCTGCCGAAGCGGCGTCGTAACCGTGGCCCGACGACCCCAGAACCCCGACGCCCCGGCCGAGTCGGGCCTGGCCCACCTGCAATCCCTGGCCAAGCAGACCATTCCGCCGCTGCACCCGGCCGGGATCCCGTTCGTCGCCGCACCCGCCGCGGTCGCCGTCTTGGCGCGCCGCCGCAAGTGGATCTCGCGACCCGCCTGGGCACTGTCGGCGGCGTGCGCCGCCTTCTTCCGCCACCCCGGTCGCGTGCCGCCCACGGCGGCGGGCACGGTGGTCGCCGCCGCCGACGGCGAGGTCGCCCTCGTCGACACCGCGGTGCCACCACCCGAACTGGGACTCGGCACCGACCCGCTGCCGCGGGTGTCGACCTTCCTGTCGGTCTTCGACGTCCACGTGCAGCGCGTGCCGGTCTCCGGGACGGTCACCGCCCTGCAGCACACGCCGGGGGCCTTCCTCTCCGCCGATCTGCCCGAGGCGAGCACCCAGAACGAACGGACCTCGATGACGATCCGCACCACCTCCGGTGCCGACGTCGGCGTGGTGCAGATCGCCGGGTTGATCGCACGCCGGATCGTCAACGACGCCACTGTCGGCGCCCACCTGACCATCGGCGACACCTACGGCCTGATCCGTTTCGGATCCCGCGTCGACGTGTACCTGCCGGCCGGCACCGAACCGACCGTCCTCGTCGGGCAACGCACCGTCGGCGCCGAGACGCCGCTAGCGGTCCTGCCGTGATCCGCGTCGCCGGGGTCCGACGCCCGACGCGGCGCGCCCGCCGTGCCGCCGAGCGCGTCACCCCCAAACGGGCCGGGTCGGCCCGGCTGCTCGTCCCCTCGGCACTGACCATCCTCGCCGTCTGCGCCGGACTCACCGCCGTGCGGCTGGCCGCCAGCGACAAGATCGACCTCGCCCTGGTCCTCGTGGTCGGCGCAGCACTGCTCGACGGCATCGACGGCCGAGTCGCCCGGATGATGAATGCGACGTCGAAGATCGGCGCCGAACTCGACTCGCTGGCCGACGCGATCAACTTCGGCGTCGTGCCCGCCCTGATCCTATCGACCACGCTGATGCGCGGACACGACCTCGGCTGGGCCATCGCCCTGGTCTATTGCTGCGCGCTGATCCTGCGGCTGGCCCGGTTCAACACCCTCTCCGACGACGAGGACACCCCCGGCTACGCCCGTGACTTCTTCGTCGGCGTGCCGGCGCCCGCCGCCGCACTGATCGCACTGGGGCCGCTCGGCCTGCACCAGTGGCTCGGCGACGGGTGGTGGAGCTCCTTCCCGGCCGTCGGGGCGTGGACCCTGTTGGTCGCCTTCTTGGCGATCAGCCGCATCCCGACCTCGTCGCTGAAGGCGACCACCAAGATCTCGCGGGCCGCCTTGGCACCCGCCCTGGTCATCGTCGCCGCCGCCGCGGCGCTGCTGGTCACCTACCCGTACACCCTGATGATGATCATCATCGTCGCCTACCTGGCGCACATCCCGTTCGCCTGGTGGGCCAACCGGTGGGTGGCAGCCCGGCCCGAGCACTGGGATTCCCTCCCCGCCGAGCGCCGCGCGCACCGCCGGATGACCAGCACGCGCCGCCCCATCCTCCGTAAATCCCAGGCACGGCTCGGCCTGCGGCGGCCGGCCTCCGCGAAACAGCACCCTGGCAAATAACCCCCTGGGGGGTTATCCTGGGGGCATGACCTTCACCATTACCGCCGACCTACCACTCCCTTACGACGAGGCGGTCGCCCGGACCCGCACCGGCCTCGCCGATGCCGGTTTCGGAATCCTCACCGAGATCGACATCAAGGCCACCCTCAAGAAGAAGCTCGACGTCGACGTCGAGCCGAAGATCATCCTCGGCGCCTGCCAGCCGGCCTTCGCCCACGCCGCCCTGCAGGCCGATCCGCGGGTCGCCGCGATCATGCCCTGCAACGTCGTGGTCTCCGCCGACGGCGACAACGCCAGCCGCATCGAGATCCTCGACCCCGGAGCCATGGAAACCTTCACCGGCACCGCCGAACTCGGCCCGATCGCCGCGCAGGCCCGCACCCGCCTCACCGACATGCTCGACGCGCTGACCGCCGGGGCGGTGGCCTGATGCAACTGCCCGCCGACGACCTCAAGCCGATCCTGACCCGCCTGCGCCGGGCCAACGGCCACCTCGCCTCGGTCATCCGCATGCTCGAGGAGGGCGCCGAATGCGAAGACGCGCTCACCCAACTCGCCGCGGTCGACAAGGCGATCTCCCGCTCCGGCTACGCGCTGGTCGCCACCGGTCTGCAACACTGCCTGCGAACCGAGGGACCCGACAACGTCGACCAGGAGAAACTCGAGCGCCTGTTCCTCGCGCTGGCCTGACGCAGCCGCGCCGTCAGCTCAGGGTGACCTGGTAGAACACCGAGTTCGGCCCACCCGCGGCGCGCGGCGAGGAGCCGACGGTGACCCAGTACGTGTCCCGCCCCTTTTTCGACGACAGGATCACCGTGCGCGTGCCGCCCGCCTCGGTGCGGCTGGACTCGGTGAAGCCGGACTTCGTCAACTTCTCCACCGCGGCGTCGAGCACGTTCGTCCCGGTCGCCGTTCCCTGAATGGTCAGCGACCATCCGTCCGGCTTGGTCCCGGTGGCCTGGATCAACCGCCCGTCCAACAGGGGGACCTCCCCGGTCGGGAAGTCCGACGGCAACGACACATCCCCGGTCAGCCCGGCCTGGCCGGAGTCGCCACACGCCCCCAGGAATCCGGTGAGCGCCGCGATCACGGCGACGAACAGCGCGAGCGCGCCGAGCCGGGCCAACCCTGAAGGAAAACGCGTCATACCTGCAACGGTAGGGTAAGAACCGCGGGTGACTCCGAAGTGACACCCCGCCGATGACCGAAACAACCGATCTCGCCGGGAGCGCCCGTGATAGCTACCCTCGCCGCACTGGCGATCGCCGCGCTCGTCGCGCCGGTGGTCATGTGGCGACTGGGTCCCAAAGGCTTCTACGTCATCGCCGCGGCACCGGCCGGGGCACTCGCCTGGGTGCTCACCCACTGGCCCTCGAACGGGCCGCGGATCGAGACCGTCGAGTGGGTCCCCCGCCTGCACATGACCCTGGTCATGCGGATGGACACGCTGGCCGCGGTGATGTCGGTTCTCATCCTCGGCATCGGCACCCTCGTCCTCTGCTACTGCGCCAACTACTTCGACGCGATGCGCCCGCGGGTCGCCGTCTTCGGCGGCGAGATGCTGGCCTTCGCGGCCGCCATGTTCGGGCTGGTCGTCTCCGACAACATGCTGGTCCTCTATGTGTTCTGGGAGGCCACCACCGTCCTGTCGTTCCTGCTCGTCGGGTTCTACGGCGTCCGCGCGAGTTCGCGACGAGCGGCGACGCAGGCCCTGCTCGTCACCACCCTGGGTGGCCTGGCGATGCTCGGCGGGATCATCGCGCTGGGGTCGACGACCGGCAGCTACCTGCTCTCCGACCTCATCGCGCACCCGCCGGCCGCGTCGGTCTACGTCGACATCGCCATCGGCGCGATCCTCATCGGCGCGCTGTCCAAGTCGGCGATCGTCCCGCTGCACTTCTGGCTCCCCGGCGCGATGGCGGCACCGACCCCGGTCAGCGCCTACCTGCACGCGGCCGCCATGGTGAAGGCCGGCGTCTACCTGGTGGCCCGCCTGGCCCCCGGCTTTGCGACGCTGCCGGTCTGGCAGGTGATGGTGCTCGGGCTGGGCGCGCTGACCATGCTCGTCGGCGGCTGGCGCTCGCTGCGCGAGCTCGACCTGAAACTCATCCTCGCTTTCGGCACCGTCTCACAGCTCGGCTTCCTCATGGTGTTGCTCGGCTTCGGCGATGCCAACGTCGCGCTCGCCGGCATCACCATGCTCGTCGCCCACGCGATGTTCAAGGCGGCACTGTTCATGGTCGTCGGCATCATCGACCACTCGACCGGTACCCGAGATCTGCGCAAACTCGCGCGCCTGGGCCAACGGATGCCGGCGCTGGCACTCATCGCGGGCGCCGCCGCGGCGAGCATGGCCGGGCTGCCGTTCACCTTCGGCTTCGTCGCCAAAGAGGCCGCCTTCGGCACCATCTGGACCTCGGGCGCACTTCCCGATTGGCAGGCCCGCGGCATCGACCTGGTCTTGCTGACCGGCGCCGTCATCACGATGGCCTACTCCACCCGGTTCCTGTGGGGGGCCTTCGGACGCAAGCTGCGCCCCAATCCGAGCCTCGCGGTGAGCCGTGCGCTGCAGCCCTCCGCGATGTTCCTGGCGCCCCCCGCGGTCCTCGCCGTCGCGGGAATCGTCAGCGCCTTTTCGGCGGGCTGGCTGGGCACGCTCTTCGAGCCCTACGCCGACACGCTCCCCTCGTGGGGCGAGCCGCTGGAACACCTGGGACTGTGGCACGGGTTCGGCCTGCCGCTGCTGTTCTCGGTCATCGCGATGGTCGGCGGCGTCGGCGCCTTCCTCATCGTCCGCGCCCTGCGCGACCACCTGTTCGTCCGACCCGCACTGATCAACGCGGACCGGATCTACGACGCCACCCTGCGCGCCGTCGACGCCGCCTCCCTCGCGCTCACGCGCACCACCCAGCGCGGTTCGCTGCCGGTCACCCAGGGCGTGATCCTGGCGACGATGGTCGTACTGCCCACCGTCGCGCTGTTTGCCGGCGCCCGCTCCGTGATCGACCCCGCCGGCTTCGACTCCGGCCCCCAGGCCGTCGTCGCGCTCCTCATGCTCGCCGCGGCCCTGGGCGTCGTCATCCTCCGCAACCGTCTGGCCGCCGTCCTGGCGATCGGCCTCAACGGTTACGGCTGCGTCTTCCTCTTCGCCCGCTACGGCGCCCCCGACCTCGCGCTCACCCAGGCGCTCGTCGAGACGCTGACCCTGGTCATCTTCGTGCTGGTGCTGCGCAAGCTGCCCGCCGAGAGCCCCGAACGCCCGCAGGGTGCCACCCGCATCGTCCGCGCGGTGATCGCGGTCGCGGTCGGCGTCACGGTCTCGGTCCTGGCGGTCTTCGCCGCCGCCGCGCGCAGTGCCACCCCACTGCACGAGATCATCCCCGATATCGCCTACCGGGTGGGCCACGGCGCCAACGCGGTGAACGTGCTGCTCGTCGACATCCGCGCCTGGGACACCCTCGGCGAGATCTCGGTCCTCATCGTCGCGGCCACCGGTGTTGCATCGATGGTCTTCCGCAACCGCCGGTTCGGGGCGGCGCCGCGCGTCGCCGACGCCGACAACGGGGGCAAGTCCCTGCCGTCGGACCGCACGACCTGGCTGTTGGGCAGCGACCTGCGCGACCCGCGGCACCGTTCCCTGGTGCTCGAAGCCACGACGCGGCTGGTCTTCCCGACAATGGTGGTGCTCTCGGTCTTCTTCTTCTACTCCGGGCACAACTCCCCGGGCGGCGGCTTCGCCGGCGGCCTGACGATGGGTCTGGCCCTGGTCCTGCGATACCTCGCCGGTGGGCGTTATGAACTCGGCGAGGCACTGCCGATCGAAGCCGGCACCATCCTGGGCACCGGCCTGGCGATCTCCGGCGGCACCGCGGCCGCCTCACTGTTCTTCGGTGCGCCGGCCCTGTCCTCGGCGATGTTCGAGGTGACCCTGCCCCTGCTGGGCGAGGTCAAGATCGTCACCGCACTCTTCTTCGACCTCGGCATCTACCTGATCGTGGTCGGCCTGGTCTTGGACATCCTGCGCAGCCTCGGGGCGCGCCTCGACGTGGAGGCCGATGCATCATGAGCATCAACCTCCCCCTCGTCGTCGTCCTTGGCGGCATCATCGCCTGCGGCGCCTACCTGTTGATGGACCGCTCGTTGATCAAGATGCTGCTCGGCCTGATGTTGGTCGGCAACGCGGTCAACGTGTTGATCCTGGTGATCGCCGGCGACAGCGGTAGCCCGCCGATCCGCGGGCAACAGGTCGACGGCCGCCCGGTCGACGCCGACCCGTTGGCCCAGGCGATGATCCTCACCGCGATCGTCATCATGATGGGCGTCGCCGCCTTCGTCCTGGCCCTGGTCTACCGGCTCTTCGTCCTCAACCGCGACGAGGGCGACGACGATGACGACCTCGAGGACGATCCCGAGGACGTCAAGATCCTCACCGGCTCACTCGACACCGCCGGCGACCGCGACCGCAGCGACGACCCGGTGACGCTGGCCGACACGACGGCGGGCGACCTGTTCGACGACGAGGGCCACCCGCTTACGCCGGCGCAGTTCGAGGCGCTGCACCGCACCGTGATCGAGACCGACCTCCTCATGACCGACGACGAGGACGTCGTCGACGAGCTGCACAGCCCCGACGACCCGGACTCCGATTCCGACAATTACGCCGTGTGTGACCTGCCCAGTCCCGACGACGAGCACGACGACTATTCGACCAAGCCGCGCGACGAAGGGGGCTTTGACGCATGACCGTCCCCGTTTCGTGGTTCCCCGTGCTGATCGTGATGCCGACCCTGGTCCCCCTCATCGGCGCGGCCCTGACGCTGGTCGCGGCGCGCAGCCCGCGCGTGCAGCGCGTCGTCACGGTCGCTGCGATCAGCACCACGCTCGCCGCGTCGCTGCTAATGCTGTTCGGCGTCAGCAAACACGGCACCCAGGCGATCGCCGTGGGCGGCTGGGACAACACGGTGGCCGGCGAGCGCCACAAACGGCTCGGGCCGCTGGGCATCACGCTGGTCGTCGACCACCTGTCGGCAATGATGCTGGTCGTCTCGACCACCGTGCTGCTGTGCGTCATCCTCTACGCCATCGGCCAGGGTCTGCGCGACGGCACCGAGGCGCAGCCGGTCTCGATCTTCCAGCCGACCTATCTGATCCTGTGTGCCGGCGTGTGCAACGCCTTCGTGGCCGGCGACCTGTTCAACCTGTATGTGTCGTTCGAGGTGCTGCTCACCGCGAGTTACGTGCTCCTCACCGTCGGCGCCAGCGCCGACCGGGTCCGCGCCGGCGCCATGTACGTCATGGTGTCGATGGTGTCGTCGCTGATCTTCCTGCTCGGCATCGCCCTGGCGTACTCGACGACCGGCACGCTGAACCTGGCCCAGATGGCCGTCCGCCTCAACGACGGCACCATCCCCGACGGCACGCGCAACGCGCTGTACGCCGTCCTGCTCGTCGCCTTCGGCATCAAGGCCGCGATCTTCCCGCTTTCGACGTGGCTGCCGGACTCGTATCCGACCGCGCCGGCGCCGGTCACCGCCGTGTTCGCCGGCTTGCTGACCAAGGTCGGTGTGTACGCGATCATCCGCGCCCACACCCTGCTGTTCCCCGGCGGATCGATGGATTCGGTGCTGATGGTCGCCGGCCTGCTGACCATGCTGATCGGCATCGCGGGTGCGATCGCCCAATCGGACATCAAACGATTGTTGTCGTTCACCCTGGTCAGCCACATCGGCTACATGGTGTTCGGCATCGCCCTCTCGTCGAAGATCGGCATGGCCGCCGCGATCTATTACGTCGCCCACCACATCCTGGTGCAGACCACCCTGTTCCTGGTCGTGGGCCTCATCGAGCGGCAAGCCGGATCGGCCTCGCTGCGCCGGCTCGGCGGCCTGATCGCCAGTCCCGTCCTGGCCGTCCTCTACCTGATCCCCGCACTCAACCTGGGTGGCATCCCACCGTTCTCCGGGTTCATCGGCAAGGTCGCGCTCCTGCAGGCCGGCGCCGGCGACGGGTCGGCCCTCGCCTGGACGCTCGTCGTCGGCGGCCTGGTGACGAGCCTGCTGACGCTCTACGTCGTCGCCCGCATCTGGACGAAGGCCTTCTGGCGGGCGCGGGCCGACGCACCGGAGGGCGCGCTCTCCGACGAGCGCCCGTCGGCGCTCATGGACGAGAGCACCGACATCTCGTTCTCCGACCGCGACGACGTCGGCTCGATGCCGGTGGGCATGGTCATCCCGACCGTCGTCATGGTCGCGGTCGGCTTGGCGATGACGATCTGGGCCGGGCCGATCATGAACTACGCCGACCGGGCCGCGGCCGATGTCGTCAACCCGCACGTCTACATCCACGCGGTGACCGGGACCCCGGCCGCCCCTTCGGCGAAGGGAGGACGCTGATGCGCGCCGCACTGACCAACGCCTGGCGCCTCGCGCTGCTGGGGATCTTCTGGGCCTTCGGGACCGTCTTCGTCTGGTTCGCCGAGCACGTCACGCTGCCGGACTGGCTCGGCGGCGACCTCCGCGAAGTCGGCGTCCGGCTGTGGACCGTGGCCTGGCTGACGTCGGTGTGGGTCCTGCTGTGGGGGACGGTCTCGTGGGCCAACATCCTCGGCGGGCTCCTCGCGGCCGTCCTGGTCCTGACGCTGTTGCCCCTGCCCCGCGTCCCCGTCGAGGGACGGCTGCACCCGGTGTCCATCATCGTGTTGGCCTTCCGCCTGGTCCGCGAGTTCCTGATCTCCTCGGTCCAGGTGGGATGGGTGGCGATCCGCCCGAGCCGCCCGCCGCTGGGCGCGGTGGTGCGGCGCCGCGTCGCCATCAAGTCCGACATGGTGCTGACCCTGGCGATCAACTACATCAACCTGGTCCCGGGCACGATCGTCGTCGAAATCGACCATCGCCGCCGGATGCTGTACATCCACGTGTTCGACCTGTCCTCGCCGAAGAAGGTGGCGCACTTCGACAAACAGATCGCCTACATCGAGCGCGCCTTCATCCACGCTTTCGAGCGTGACAGCGAGTGGCATCCGAGCCCGTACCACGGGATCGACGACGAGTATCACAACCGAGTCCTCGCCCAGCGCGACGCCGACGGAAAGGAGCCCCGTTGAGCACCATGAACATCCTGTGGTTGATCGCCGGCGCCATGCTCCTCATCGCCGCCGTCCTGACCACGATCCGCATCCTGGGCGGCCCGACCACCCTGGACCGACTCGTCGCACTCGACATGGCCATCGCCCTGACGATGACCGGGTTGGCGCTGTGGGCGGCGATCAGCGGCGACTCCACCGTGCTGTCGGCCATTGTCGCCATCGCCCTGGTCAACTTCATCGGGTCGATCGCCGTGGCCCGCTTTCGCGTCCGGGACGACCAGCGATGACCACCGCCGAGATCATCAGCACCGTCCTGGTCCTCACCGGGTCCCTGCTGGCGCTCACCGCCTCCATCGGGGTGGTTCGTTTCCGCGACACCCTGTCCCGGATGCACGCCGCCACCAAGCCGCAGACCTTCGGCCTGCTCCTCGTCTTCGCCGGTGCGGCGGTCCGGCTCTGGCCGAACGTCGACATCGGGATGCTGATCCTCGCCGGGCTTTTCGCGCTGATCACCGCACCGGTCGTGGCCCAGCGGGTGGGACAACTCGCCTACCGGGAGCAGCGCGCCGACAGCGGGTTGACCCGCTCCCACACCGAGGTCGGCGCCCCCGACGAGGACGCCCCAGACAAGGACGACCCCGACAAGGGCGACCCCGACGACGGGTCTCCCGCCTAGCGCCGTTGGCGCTTGCGGGCCCGACGGAACTGCCGTGACTTCGTGCGGTGCGAGAGTCGGCGCCGCATGCGTCCGAAGACGAGCATGGTCGAGAGCACCATCAGACCGATGATCAACGCGATCTGAACCGGCGCGTTCTGGACGACCGTGACGACACCCAGCAGGGCGACGGCCAGCACCAGCAGGATCTCGCGCAGCTCCGCATAGAACCGCTGCAACCGCCCCGGACGGGCGCGCACCGTCGCCAGCGTCTGCCGCTGCACGCCCAACCGGGCACGCAACTCCGCGTCGATGAACGCCATCGGCAGATCCTGATGAATCCCGAGGGTCTCGGTGCCGGACGGGAACCGGGCGCCCCACGACCCGCCGGTGACACTGCGGCGGTTGTCCTCCACGTCGGAGGGCACTTCGAAAACTTTGAGGATGACCGAGCGGACCTCGCCGTCCTCGTCGGGGGCGCCCTCCATGACGACGTAGTCGCCGCTCTCCAGGCCCAGAATGTCGATCGCCAGACGTGACATGAGCACGACGTCGCGCTCGGCCGACGCCGGGTCGGCCAACGTCACACGCATCGTCAGATAGGTCGGTTTGCCCAGGATCGGGTCGAACCAGCGGACCCGCTCCACCTCGGCCGGCGTGATCGCCAGGACGTCGCCGCGCTCGACGCCGCAGGCCATGCGGAGCACATGGTCGACCTGGGCGTGCCCGACATCGGGTTCGGGCGGATCCAGTGGGTCATACGGGTGCACCGCCGCCAGCGCCGCGGGTGCGGCGGCGCCGTGCTGGGCTGCCAACCGTGCCGAACGGATTGAGACCACCGTCGGCCCACCCAGGGCCCGCAGGTCCTCGCGGTTGAGGCGGATCACCGACTTCCCACCGCGATCGAGCCCGTCCGGGCTCGAATCGACCCAGGCGAGGGTCTCCCCGGTGAACTTTTCGGGCGCGAGCGCACGGGTGTCGTCGAGGTCGCCGACCGGCGGCAGCGTCCCATAGCGGCGCGGCGGGGTGCCCATCTCGTCGGTCAGGTCGAAGAAGGCGTTCTCCGCCACCACCCGACCCGACGAGGCGATCGCCGCGGTCAGGTCGGCGGGCGACAGGTCCTCGGCGTTGCCGGCCGGGTCGATGTCGGGGTCGTCGTTGAGCGACGCGAGCAACTCGGCCTGGTCGAGCCCGGGCCCGTCGGAACCGGGGATCCGCATCCGGATCGGGATGCCCTCCCGATCCGCGAGTAGCCCGTCAGCAGCGACGTAGGCATAGGCCCCGGCCAGCTCCTCACCGGTTTCGAGGACGATCCGCACGCCGTGGGCACTGTCGAGCCACACCCGGCGGTAGTGCGGCGACTCCGAGGCATCGAGTTCGGCCAACTGCCGGTCGTCGAGGAACTGCACCGCCAACACGGGCTTGGCATCGGGGTCGGGGAAAGGCGTGGCGGCGATGTAGTCGAACTGGGAGACCTTCGACATATAGCCGACGGCCACCCCGTGGACCCGTGCCCGGATCGATGGGATGAACAGGATCTCGGGCCGGTCGCGGAATTTGAACCGGAGTTGGGCCGGCGACGCATTCGAACCGACGGCGATGACCGGGACACGGGCATCCATCGGGGTACACCGTGTCTTCTCCGCCAACCGGCTGAGCTGGATCGCCGAGGCATCCTGGCGGTCGGCCGCCAACACGTTGCGGACGCGACACACCCCGACGCGCACCGGCGGCGTGTCCTCCCAGGCGAGGGCGGCGCCGTCCCGGTCGGTGATCTTCCACATCCGGCTCGCTTCGACGACGACCGAATCCGGCGGCCACTCCCCCGGATAGGTCTGCGGCAGCATACGCGGTGCAGAGCGGGCCTCGAACGGGCGTGCTTCGTCGTACGGCCCCGGCTTCAACTCACCCGGCTCGGCAACCCCCATCAGTGCTCAGTCGGCCTTGATGACACCGCAGGCGGCGCGGCCGCCGGCGTCGCCGGTCGAGAGGGTCTTTTCGTCGGGACCGCTGCGCCCACCGGACTGGTAGCGGTCGGGGATGTTGCCGAAGTTGTCCGCACCGGCGTGGATGATGATCGACTTGCCGGTGATCTGCTCGAGGGTGACCGCCTCGGTGGTGGTCGAGGTGGATCCGGCCCCGTTGGCGCCGATGTAGATCGACACCAGGTCGCCGCTGGACGGGTGGCCGGTGTGCCCCGCCACCTGCAGGTGGCCGCCGGCGCTGCTGAACGGCTCCGCGCCCGACGGGTTGCACACGCCGTTGGTGTGCAGGTGCATGCCGTGGAAGCCCTGGGTGAGACCGCGCGACACCGAGACGACGACCTTGACGCCCTTGCCCGCCTGGGTGAACACCGCGGTCCCGATCTGCTGGTTCTCGGTATTGACGAGCTTGGCGCTCACCTCGTCGGCGTGGCCGCCCTTGTGCTCGTCGCCGTGGGCCTCCGCGGCTCCTCCGGGTCCGCCCTGGTCACCGGTGACGACGGTCGGGTTGGTGCCCTTCACCGTCGACGGTTCCTCGGAGTTGCTGCAGCCGGACAGTGCCAGTCCGAGGGCGGCTGCCGCCGCGACGACTGCGGCCGACTTGCTCGTGGTAATCCTGCGCACGCTCACGATGGTCCCCTTTATTCAGTGATTGCGATGACCAGCACGCCGTTGGTACATGCCGGCAGTCTCGAGGCGCCTTCCGGGCGCGCCTCCACGCTGTAACCGCCGCCGAGATCGGTCGCGACCTGCTTGGCCGCCGCCTCGTCGCCGTCGCGGTAGAAGATGGTGTTCTCGTCCAGGGAGCTCGACGAGAGGTTGCTCGGCTCGGCGGTCTTGTACCCCTTGGCCTTGAGCTGCTTGGTCACCGACGCAGCGAGTCCGCCCACGTTGCCCGCGTTGACCACGCACACCTTCGTCGACGAGGCCTCCACCCCGGCCGGGGCCGACGTGGTCGGCGGGGCGGCCGTGGTCTGCGTCGCGGCGGTTTGCGCCGGGGGTGCATCGTCGTCGCCGGAACCGGTCGCCAGCCGGTGGATACCGAGGCCGAAGAACACCACGGCCACGGCCAGCAGCAGCATCGCGCCGGCGCGCAGCGGCAAACGGTTGGAATCGCGTTCGGAAGTCATCGGGCCCAACTCTATCTCAGGGCCGTGCGCTACTCGGAGAGATCAAAGCCCAGGCGCCGGGCCGCACGGGCCTTCTGGCGCGAGGCGCGCAGTCGGCGCAGGCGCTTGACCAGCATCGGGTCGGCGGCCAGCGCCTCCGGCCGGTCGACGAGCGCGTTCAGGATCTGGTAGTAGCGCGTCGCGGAAAGCCCGAAGAGCTCCTTGATCGCGTCTTCCTTCGCCCCCGCGTACTTCCACCATTGCCGCTCGAACGACAGGATGTCGTGTTCCCGGCGCGACAGGCCATCGGCTACGACCTCATTCGGGTCGAGATTGGGGTCTGCCCCCGCCTTGTGGCCCTGCTCGCTATGCGCAGCCGCCCCGTCCATCACGCTCCCTCAAAAACTTCCTGCTCGTCCGCCGATCGGTCCGTGCCGTCGGTGTGACTCGGTAGTTATCTAACCACGCCTGCGCGTCTGATCCGCATCGTGACGCGCCGTGTTTGCCGGTCGCCCAACCCCACTGCGTAATCTAATCGGCATGGCGATTCTTCCCATCTGCATCATTGGCGAACCGGTGCTGCACGAGCCGACGACGCCGGTCGCCCTCGACGCCGACGGCCGTCCCGGCGCCGACGACATCGCACTGCTCGACGACATGTACGACACGATGGACGCGGCCAACGGGGTCGGCCTGGCGGCCAACCAGGTCGGCGTCGGCAAGCGCATGTTCGTCTACGACTGCCCCGACGGCGAGTCCCGCGCCGCCAAGCGCCGCCGCGGCGAGGTCATCAACCCCGTCCTGGAGACCTCCGCGGTTCCCGAGACGATGCCCGACCCCGACGACAATGACGAGGGCTGCCTGTCGGTTCCCGGCGAGCAGTTTCCGACCGGCCGGGCCGACTGGGCGCGCGTCACCGGCGTGGACCGCAACGGCGACAAGGTGGAGATCGAGGGCAACGGTTTCTTCGCCCGCATGCTGCAGCACGAGACCGGACACCTCGACGGCTTCCTCTACGTCGACGTCCTCGTCGGCCGCAACGCGCGGGCGGCGAAGAAGGCCGTCAAGCGCAACGGCTGGGGCACCCCGGGCCTCACCTGGATGCCCGGCGAGGTCGCCGACCCCTTCGGCCACGACGACATCGTCGACTGACCGGCCGCCATGTCCACCGGAGACCGGGTGTTCGTCGGCGACCGGGTCGTGGTGCGCTACCGGTTGGCGCCCGGCGCCCCCGGCGACTGGCGCGGTGCCACCGACGCCACCCTCTCCGATGTCACCGGCGTCGTGGTCGACGCCGGTGATCCCCTGGTCCTGACCCGGGTGGCCCCCGCCGCCCTCACCCCCGCCGACCTGGTGCGGGTGCCGGCAGATCTGGTCACCTCGATCCGACTGCTCTCGTACCGCGCGGTCCGCAACAACGAGATCCGCGACGTCGCCCTGCGCGCCGTGGCAGCCCCCGTCACCGACGAGGTACAGGGCTGGTTGGTGCGGGCCGGCGCCGCCGAGGAGGGCGGCGTCCCGGCCAACACCGCGGTGCCCGCGCGCATGGGGGCGCGCCTGGACTCGACCACCGTGGGCGCGGTGGAGAGCTGGTTCACCGCACACCACCTGCCGACGATCGTCGAACTGCCGGAGCGGCTGGTCACCGACGCCACGGCCGGAACGCCGATCGGCGGCGAGTTCCATCGGCTCATCCGGGTTGCCGACGACGGGACCGAGTCGGACATCGTCACCGTCGCCGCGCAGGACACCGACACCGGTATCGCCCTGCGCGCCGACGGATTCCGGCTGCACCACCGCGTGGCCTACCGGCGGCTGGGCTAATCTCGACCCCGATGCGCTCCAAGAACACAGCTGCCGCGACCTGGTTCGCCGTCGGCGTCGCCGCCACCGTGCTCGTCGTCGGCCTGGTGTGGTTGTTCGGCGGCTCCGGGAGCGGCCCCGATCCGGACAACCCGCGACAGCCCGGCACCGCGAGCTCCGCCGCACCCGCCCACGTCCTGCGCACCCTGTCGTTCATCGATGACGGGCGGTGGCCATCGGCGGCGAACGCGCCGGGCACCCAAGGCGGGCGCACGTTCCGCAACAACGAGGGCCAGCTCCCCCGCACCGATTCCACCGGCGCGCGAGCCCGGTACCGGGAGTGGGACGTCAACCCGAAACAGCCCGGGCGCAGCCGGGATGCCGAACGGATCATCACCGGCGCCGACGGTTCGGCGTGGTACACGCTCGACCACTACCGCACCTTCCACCAGATCCGGGGGCCCAACAAGTGAGCAGCAATGACATCGGCCTCGACGAGTTCCTCGCCGCGACCGCGACCGGCGGATCGGCCATCGGGTTGCGGGTGGTGGACCGTGTGAGCGCGACCGCCGCCGGGCCGGCCGGGTGCGCGGTCCGACGGGTGGACGGGCGCGACGCGCGGACCCTGCCCGCGCTGTACCGGACGATGGCCACGACGTGGGACTTCCCGGCTCACTTCGGCAGGAACAAAGACGCCTTCGACGACTGCATGGGCGATCTGCCCGACACCCGGCGCGGCTACCTGACCGAGATCACCTCGCCCGGCGCACTGCTCGACCGCGCGCCCGGCGAGCTGGCGTGGTTCGTCGACTCGATGGCCTTCTACGCCGGCGAGTACGCCCCGGACCGGCAGTTCGGCGTCCTGCTGGTGGCCACGGCCGATCAGGCCGCCGACGCCGCCCGGATCTGGTCGGCGGCGGGCGCCGAGTTGGTGGCGGTGCGGTAGCCATGCGTCTGGCGACGTGGAACGTCAATTCGATCCGTGCCCGATCCGAGGCGGTGGTCGGCTGGGCGCAGGCCGCCGACATCGACGTCCTGGCCATCCAGGAGACGAAGTGCACCGATGACGGCTTTCCGGTGATGAGTTTCCTCGCCGCCGGGTACGACGTTGCGTCCATGGGGTCGGGGGCCTACAACGGCGTGGCGATCGCCTCGCGTGTCGGATTGGCCGAGGTGGAGTACGGGTTCGAGGGACAGCCGGCCTTCGGCGGCGAAGTCGAGGCGCGCGCCCTGTCGGCGGTATGCGACGGGGTTCGGGTGTGGAGCCTGTACGTGCCCAACGGTCGGACGCCCGACGACCCGCATTTCGCCTACAAGCTCGCCTGGCTCGCCGCATTGCGCGACCGGGCCGCGCTGTGGCTGGCGCACGACCCGGCCGCGCAGATCGCCCTGGCCGGCGACTGGAACGTGGCGCCGACCGACGCCGACGTGTGGGACCCGGCCGAGTTCGTCGGCAAGACCCATGTCACCGACGCCGAGCGGGACGCCTTCGCCTCCTTCGGCGATGCCGGCTACCGCGACGCCGCCGCCCCCTACCTCGATGCGGCGAAGACCTTTACGTTCTGGGATTACCAGCAACTGCGCTTCCCCCGGAACCAAGGGATGAAGATCGATTTCATCCAGTGCTCCCCGGCACTGAACGACCGCGTGTTCGGCGCCGAGGTCGACAAGGCCGCCCGCAAGGCCCCCGGGGCCAGCGATCACGCCCCGGTGGTTCTCGACCTCCGCTGATCATGCGGTTGCGCGACCGCGGCCGCCGACTCCGGCATCGCCAGGTATTCGATTTGGCGCGCCACGCGCGACCATCCGGGGAAGACCGAGGTCAGGCTGCCGCCGATGCGCCCCGCCGTGGTGGAGACGGTCGGCCGCCCGTGTCGCACCGCGCGTTCGATCAGCGACGCCGCCTGCTCCGGACTGATCGTCGGCGCCGGCTGCACCTTGCGCGACGGTTCGATCATCGGCGTACGGGTGAGCGGCACCTTGACCGACGTGATGGTCACGCCTTTGCCGGCGATCTCGCCCGAGAGCACCTCGCCGAACGCGTCGAGGGCCGCCTTGCTCGCCACATACGCGCTGTAGCGCGGGCTGAACACCTGGGTGCTGATGCTCGACACGTTGACGATGCGCCCGTGGCGGCGGTCGACCATCCCCGGCAACACGGCCAGCGTGCAAGTCACCGCGCCCAGGTAGTTCGCCTCGATCGTCCGGCGGTAATCGTGAGATCGATTGACCGCGTTGACCGCTCCGCGCCGGATGGACCGACCGGCATTGTTCACCAGCACGTCGATCCGGCCGTCGGCGGCCAGCACCTCGTCGACGATCGCCCGCATGCGCTCCTCGTCGGTGACATCCCCCGCGTACCAGCGCACGCGGTCGTCGGCATCGAACTCCGCGGCGATGTCGGCCGCGGTCTGCTTCAACTGGTCCTCGCCTCGCGCGATCAGCACGACGGTCGCCCCGGCCCGAACGAACCGCCGCGCACACGCCGCGCCGATCCCCGACGATCCGCCGGTGATCACGATGACCTTGCCCGCCGGATCGACCGACGCCAGGTGGGCCGACGTCGCCACCCCCGTCACCGCCGCGCGTGCGAGGTCTTTACGGGCCGCCCACAGGCGCCGGGGCACAGAAGATCTCGCCACGGTTCCCCCTTCCAATGTCTGAACTGATACATCAGTCTGTCGACGGCCGACGCTACCAGCGCAGAGTCTCGGTGGGAATGGTCGTCGATAACGCGAATCCCTTGGAATTAGTTGAACTGATGCGTCAGTCTATAGTTTACTGGAACGGATCGACTGCCATTCAACGAGAGGTCCCACCATGGGAGACACTACGCCGCGCACCACCGACGTCGAGGTCGCAATCATCGGAGCCGGAGCAGGCGGGATCTGCGCCGGAATCAAGTTGCAAGAAATCGGCATCGACGACTTCGTCCTGATCGAGCGGGCAGACGACCTGGGGGGCACCTGGCGGGCCAACACGTACCCGAACGTCGGCGCCGACCTGCCGTTCCTCGCCTACCAATTCTCATTCGCCCCCAAGAACGACTGGAGCCACTTCTTCGCCAAGGGCGACGAGATCCAGGACTACCACGTCGGCCTGGCGAAAGACGCAGGCCTGGATGCCAAGACAATCTTCGGCACCGAAGTCGTTCGCGAGCAGTGGGACGAGCACAACCACCACTGGGAACTGCACACCGCCACCGGACAGACGATCACCGCACGATTCGTCCTCAGTGCCGTCGGCGCCTACATCAACCCCAAGGACAAGCCGGACATCGAAGGCCTGTCGACCTTCGAGGGGAAGGTCGTGATCCCCTCGGGGTGGGATCACGACTACGACTTCGCCGGCAAACGCGTCGCCGTGATCGGCGTCGGGTCCAGTGCGGTTCAGATCGCCCCGGCGCTCGCCGAACAGGTCGAGCACCTGGATATCTACCAGCGCACCCCCCAGTGGTACTTCCCCAAGCCAGACTTCGCGACCCCCCGATGGTTGCAGCGCGCACTGGGCCTCCCTCGCCTGGCCGGATGGCTCCACGAAGCCATCCTCGCCGTGATGGAACTCGGATTGCGGGTGTTGATCTACACCCCGCGCTGGCTGTTCGCGCCGGCCGCCAACACCTTCGACCGCGCCGGACACGCGCTCTACCGCCTGTGGCTGAGACTGTGCGTCAAGGATCGGGAAACCCGCCGCAAACTCGACCCGTCCTATGGACCGGGCTGTACGCGCGGCACCCTGGGGGGCGGCTATCTCTCGGTTTTCAACCGCGACAATGTCGCACTACACACCACTGGGATCGACCACATCGAGCCCGACGCAGTGGTCACCGCTGACGGGGTGCGCCGACCGATCGATGCGCTCGTCCTCGCCACCGGATACGAGATGTTCTCCGATCCGGAAACCTACCGAGAGGGAACGGTGGTGGGCCACAACGGGTTCGACCTGGGCCGCTACTACAACTCGGTCGGCCTGCGCGCGTACCACAGCACAGCCGTCGCCGGTCTGCCCAACCGCTGGATGCTGGTCGGGCCGTATTCCTGGACCGGTACCGCCTTCCACTACATCCTGGAGAATGCCACACGGCACATCACCGCGGTGCTGGACGAAACGCGTGACCGCGGCGCGACCCGGGTCGAGGTCACCGAACAGGCGCAAGCGCGCTTCCACGACGACATGGTCAAGCGGGGACAGAATCTCGCCCACTACTTCTCCATTCACTGCGCGGGCTCGAACACCTATTTCGTCAACTCGCAGGGAGAATCCGTTTATGTCCGGCCGTGGACGATTTATCAATCGCGGCGCCGCAGCGTCGAGTTCGACCGGTCCGATTACCGTTTCACCAGCGGTCGGCCGACACCGGCCGAATCCGAGGCTTCCCTGAGCGCGGTGAACTGATGCAGCCCCTCGCCCGCTTCCGGTTCCGCGCCACCGCCCCGGTTACCCTCGAGTCCGCCGCCGAAGCGATTGACACGGCGCCGTTCTGCACCCACGTCGTCTACGATTTCCCCGACATCGACCCCGACGACCTGTGGTCGATCGTGTCCTCCGACCGGATGTGGTCGTGGCTGCCCTTCGTGTGGGGCTGCCGCTATCCCGACGACGGTGCCGAGGTTGCCGTCGGCACGGTTCGCGACTTCCAGATGTTCCTCCACCACTGGCTGATCTACGCCCAGCGTGAGCAGATACTCGTCTGGGAGCCGAGCGCACGCCTCGCGTATACGGCCACCGACGCCACCCTGCCCTTCTTTGGCACCTGGTTCGAGGACTATCGGATCAGCGCGCGGCCCGCGGGCGGCTCGCGGCTGAGTTGGACGATGGCGGTGCACGTCCGATTCCTGGGCCGCCTACCGTTGCGGTGGACTGCACCGCTGTTCCAGGCCATCTTCCGGTTCGGGCTACGCGGGCTCCCCCGCGAGCACCGCAACGGCCTGACCGCCGTTCGCGAAACGACCATCTGACCCGGTCGAGGCGCGGCCCTCAGGCAGCGTCGTCGGGAACCGGGACGGGAACGCCATGCAGGAGCGCGTCGGCAAGAACTCGTGCGACCGAATCGATGTCGCCCAGGTCTCTGCCATCGGCGACTACCGGCGCAAGCAGACCGAGAATGGCCGAAATCCATGCCTGGCCGGCGAACTCCAGACTGACCGACTCGTCGATCACGCCATCGGCAACAGCCGATGCCAGAATCGTCTGAGCGCGTCGCCCGGCATCGCGGAACAGTTCGATCTGTCCCTGCAGGGCATCGTCGTCGATTCCTGCGACGTCGAGCAGAATGAAGGCCAAATCGTCTGTCTCGCGCAGAGCGCGGCGCAGAATCTCCGACGAGACGCGGGTAATCTCGGCATGAAGAGAATCATCGGTCACCGGGCGCGCGATGTCGCGCGCCGACGCGGACAGGATCTCCAAATAGTCGGCCATCTCCCTCTGGATGAGCACGTCGAGCATCTGTCGGCGGTTCTCGAAATAGTTGTAGAAGGTGCCGTGGCTCACCTCGGCGCGTGCGGTGATTTCCTTGACCCCGATGGCCGCGTAGCCGCGGCTCGCCCACTCGGCGAGGGCCGCGTCCAGCAATTCATTGCGCCGGGATGCCCTAGCCATCGTCGCGTCCCGCCCCGAGAAGCCCGTGCCGGGCAATCTGTGATGCGGCGCCGACGTACTCCGCCCGTTTTCCCATCTGGTCTTCCGAAGGGGTCAAGGCCAACACCAGACCGGGGAGGCCCAGCGACGGAAGGATGCGTGCGATGAGCTCAGCCCGCTGGTTGTCGAGATTCATCCAGCCGTTCTCGGTCGCCGTGGTCAAGACCCGCACGATCAGCGAATCGACCGTGTTGTAGATACCGGTGATGCGGTAGCGCAGTTCGCGGTCGACGGCCCCGCCCTGCACCGTCAGAATGCGCAACAACCCGGGCTCGGCGTCGATGAGATCGAACAACCGTCGACCGATATCGTCGACCACGACCTGCAGCGCGCTGGGATCGTCGGCCTCCGCCGCCGCCAGAACCATTTCTGGATCGATGGCCTCCATGAGGCGGTCCACACACCAGTCGACCACCAGGTCGAGGAGTTCGCGCTTGCCGTCGACATATCGGTAGAGGGTCCCTTGTCCCACGCCCGCCCGGCGGGCGATCTCGCTGACGGGGGCGTCGTCGTACGGATACTCGACGAATACCTCATAGGCCGCCCGCGTCAGCTCTTCGCGGCGCCGCTCCGCGAGTCCGACCGAGACCGGTCGGCCCCTGCGCGGAGCCGGTGCGGCAGTCGGAGAGTGCGAGGCGCTACCGCTCTCGTCTGTTGCCGAAGCGCCGCCATCCATAAGCGACGATCCTATCGCCTAGGTACACCCCGTATGCCGCCAGACCCGCGAGGCCGGCCACCCGGGTTTGCTTGGTGGTCAGCGCGAGCCCGATCGCCGCCTCCGATGCGCCGTTGATCTTGACGTATGTGGAGGTCTTCTTGCCGAACAGCGGCTTGGAAATCGCCCGGAACGGTCGCGGTACCGCGAAATGCAGCAACCCCGACACGATCAACACCCAGCCGATCACCGTGATGACGGCATCACCGACGGCACGCACGCGGGTCATTTGACTACCTCCAATTGGGCGGCGGGTTCATTCTCGACCCGCGGGCCGTACTGGAAGTCAAAGTCTTCCATGGGAATTCGCTTGCTGGCCTTCGTCGATTGATAGGCCGTCGTCGGACGGAGGAAACCGAAATCCCCGTGTTTGTCGATGTAGTACGAGTTCGCATTGATACACGCTTTACCGTGCATCAACGTATCCGACCCCCGCGCGGAGATAAATTCGAAGAACCGCTCGTTCGCCGCATCGGTCACCGTCACCGACGATGCCCCGCGACGCTCGGTTTCGGAAATGAGCCGCGTGGCGATCCGCATGGCGTTCTCCACCATGACGTGCCAACTGCTACCACTCCAGGAGAACGGGCCGAACACAAAGAAGTGGTTGGGCAATCCCGGCATACACACCCCCTCGTAGGCCTTCGCGCGGTTCTTGTCGTAAAACTCGGCAAGGTCAAAGCCGTCGCGCCCACGCACCGGCCTTCTGCGGTAAGGCTCGGGGCTCTGACTCATCTCGAAACCCGTGGCCAACACAAGCACGTCAACGGGCCGCTCGACGCCGACAGCGGTGGCGACCCCGGCCGGGGTGATCCGCTCGATCGGGTCGGTGACCAGATCGACGTTAGCCCTCGTGTAGGCCTTGTAGTAGCGGTTGGAGACACTCGGACGCTTACACCCGAACCCATAGGAGGGGGTCAGCTTCCGCCGCAGTTCCTTATCCCGGACTTGGGTGAAGAGAAATGCGCGGCAGGCCCAGTTGGGCACCAGCGTCAGCGGTGCGACTTGCTTGCCATAGACCGTGATCCCGACCAGCCCGACCTCGACGGCCGCCGCCACCACTCCCCGGATCAAGCTCTGCAGGACCGGTAGGTAACGAAACGCCGTCCGCACCGTTTTGGGGATGGCGAAGTCGGGCTTCGCGAAGACCCAGATGGCACGGCGCTGGTACACGTCGAGGTGGGCGGCGCGTTCCGCCAGTTCGGGAACCAACTGGACCGATGTCGCACCGGTCCCGATCACTGCGACGCGCTTGCCCGTCAGATCGTAATCGTGGTCCCAGGCCTGCGTCTGGATCACCTTCCCCGCAAAGTCGCCGAGTCCCGCGATGTCGGGGACCCGCGGCTCCACGAAGGCGCCGACCGCCGAGATCACGTACTTCGCCGTCAGGGTCCGGCCGTCGGCCAGACCGACCTTCCACTGTTGCGCCGACTCGTCCCACTCGCGCGAGACCATGTCGTGGTTGAGTCGCAAATGTCGGTCCAGATCGTATTCTTCGACGAGATCTTCGATGTAGGCACGCACTTCGGCCCCCTTGGGGAAGGTGCGCGACCAGTCTGGATTCTTCGCGAACGAGAACTGGTACACGATTCCCGGCACATCGACCGCGACGTCGGGATAGGTATTCGCATACCAAGTCCCCCCAACCCCGGATGACCGTTCAAGGACGACGAAATCGTCGAATCCCTGCCGCTTGAGAGCAATGGCCATGCCCAGGCCACCGAAACCGGCGCCGACGATGATGGCCAGATGATCACATCCGGGGGCGGTTTGCGCCTGGACCCGCTTCGACTTCTTCAGTGCCATTTCCCTGCCCCACTTTCGATGGTCTGGATCTCGATCCGAGCGTCATAGTCGGCACGCGCCGCTTTGTCATAGGGTTCGAGGGTCCGATCCGCTCCGACGAGCCGACGTCCCAGCAGCCAGGCCCATTCGGGTACGACGTGATAGAGCCGGAGCAGCGGGACGGTACCCGTCGGGACGCCGACCACGGCGGGGCGCCGCCGCAGGGTGCCTACCGCCCGCCGCGCGACCATCGTCGGCGAGACGATCCCCAGACGCTCCCAGCGTTTGAAGGGAATCCCGTCGACGAGTTCGGTTCGCACTGCCGATGGCATCACCACCGACACGGTGACTCCGGTCCCCTGCAACTCTTCGCGGGCACTGCGGCCAAAGCCGGTTGCCGCGTGCTTACTGGCGACGTACACCGCCAACCCCGGCGAATGAATGGCACCGGCCGCCGAGGTGACGTTGATGAAGTGCCCACGCCCTCGGCCGACCATCCGGGGCGCGAGGATCGTGAACGAATGGTGGTGGGCCCAAAAGTTGACGTCCATGGTCGCTGCAGCGACACCGGGCCCGTCATCGAGGATGGGACCCACGGGCATGATGCCGGCGTTGTTGACGACGATGTCGATCGGCCCGGTCGAGCTCTCGATCTCGTCGACCACAGCTTCATAGCGGTCGCGGCTGCGCACGTCGAGTCCGATGCCCACCGCTCCGCGGCCGAGCCGCTGGGCAGCCTCCTTGGCGTCGACTTCATCGAGATCGGCGATCACGACACGCGCCCCCGCGCGGGAGAGTCGGTCAGCGATGGCATAGCCGATCCCGCGGGCCCCGCCGGTAACCAAAGCGACGGAACCATTGACCGGAAACTTGGCGAATCTCATGGCCGTGGCCTACTTTCCTGCCGCGGCAGCACGGCGACGTTGACGGGGCTTCTGGGGGCGGTCGGTTTCGGTCTCCGACACGCGGCGGAAGGTGTACGCACTCAGGTCGACGTCGCGACTCTGCTTGCGCGCAGTGAACAGGCTCGTCGGCCTGATGTAGGGCATATCGCCGGCGGAGTTCACGTAGTAGGTCCGCAGGCCCGCGTTCACGGTGTTGAAGTAGTAGTCGATGTTCTCGTCGTTGCGCCGGATCATCGCGTGGTACTCGTCGTGGGCTTGTTGCGACACCTCGACCACGTCCTCCCCCCGGCCCACTGCCGCGGCGATCACGTTCACCGCGTGTGACGAGGAGATCTCCACGAGTTCATGCCACCCGGTCCCGATCCACGAATAGGGACCCACCAACATCCAGCGGTTGGGCAGCTTGGGCACCGAGACTGACTGGTACGCCTGCAGGCGTTGCTCGTTGTAGAAGATCCCCAGGTCGAACCCATCGCGCCCGACGACCGTGCCCTCGACGTAGCTTTCCGGGTCGGAGAACAGGTGGTATCCGGTCGCCAGAACGATCGCGTCGAACCGATGATGCACACCATCAGTCGTCCAAATGCCCTCGGCGTCGATACGTTCAATCGGCGTATCGACGAGTGAGACGTTGCGCCGGTTGAAAGCCTGGAGAAAGCGGTTGGACAGGGTCGGACGCTTGCCCAGCGGCCCATAGTCGGGCATCAGGCGGCGCCGGGTGTCCGCGTCGCGCACGATGACGCGGAGGTACGAGCGGTAGAGCGCGCGGCTGATCGAGTCGAAAAGCGGCGCGGCCAGGCGAAACAGCGGTCGTGGCGTCTGGTACACCAAACGCAGTGCTCCTTCGACCACGAGATTGGCGATCCCACCGAGTCCGGCGCCGACCGGCGAGCTGGCCATTGCCTTCCCGACCGGCCTCGGAAGTGCGAAGTCGGGCTTCGGCAGAGCCCACACCGCCGTCCGCTGAAAGACCTCCAGCGCCTGGACATCCGGCGCTATCGACGGGGTGATCTGGACTGAGCTGGCCCCGGTGCCGATAACCGCCACACGCTTGTCCCGCAGGTCGTAGTCGTGATCCCAATCGTTGGGCCGCAGGACCTTGCCAGCGAAATCACGGTAGCCCTCAATCCCCGGGTCCTCCTTGGCCAGGATGTAGGCGCCGACGGCGGAGATGACGAATCGGGCGGTAATCTGCGATCCATCGGCGACGTGCAGCCGCCAGTAGCCGGCATCAGAATCCCACTCCTCCTTCACCACCCGCGTACCCCAGCGGGCGTGTTCGTACAACCCATAGCGGCGCGCGACCGTGCAGTGGTACTCCCAAACCTGCTTCCCCATCGGGAACATCCGACGCCACTCGGGGTTCCGCGCGAATGAATACTGATAGGTGAAGCCCGGGACGTCGACCCCAAGACCCGGATAGTGGTTATCGCGCCAGCTGCCACCGAAGTCGTGCGCTTGGTCCACGATCACGAAGTCGTTGATCCCCTTCTCTTGCAGCAGGACCGACGCACAGATTCCTCCGGGACCGGCTCCGATGATCGCGACGAGATGATCTGGTTCGGTCATGCGTCGCCTCCCTCCATCAGTAAGACTGACATGTCGTTTCGGTTTACGGGGCGCAGATTCACCCTTGTTCATAAGATTAGCGGACTGATGTGTCAGTTTCAAGACTTAGCGGGCGCCGGGAACGGTCGTGCCGTTGCCCCCGGAAACCTTGGGGTCCGGGGCGAAGTCGGCGATCTTCCACCCACCGTCGGCCTTGACGACGACGACCCGTAACACCACTGCACTCGTCTGCCGCTGCGGCTGCTGCGACGTCGTTGCGCTCTGAGTCGCTACGACGACGAAGTTCCACGGCTGCCCGTCCGCTGGCGGCGCGTCTGCGTCACCGATGAAATGCGTGTAGGCGACCGTCCCCTCCGAGACCATCCGCAACTGCTGCAGAAGCTCCTGCGTGAGGAGCCCGGCACC
This sequence comes from Gordonia crocea, assembly GCF_009932435.1. Classification (NCBI taxonomy): domain Bacteria; kingdom Bacillati; phylum Actinomycetota; class Actinomycetes; order Mycobacteriales; family Gordoniaceae; genus Gordonia; species Gordonia crocea. The sequence continues at coordinate 724,357 of NZ_BJOU01000001.1, read as the reverse complement.
GCCCTGCTCGGTGCTGAAGTTCTTGGCGAATGCGTCGGTGGTTCCACGTCGCAATCCGTCGACGTACTTCGCCGCCTGCCGATAGTCGATGGTCAATGACCGCTTCGCGTAGTCCTCGGCGGTCCGCCTCGCGGCATCCACCTTCTCTCGGTTCTGCGCCGAGGCTTGCTTGACCTCGGCAAGGTCGCCGGCCGCGCTCGACCTCCCCACTGCGAGCACACCGACAGTTATCGCGAGCGCGGCGCAGACCACACAAAGAACCGCCACGGCACGGACGAGAACTCCGTTCCGCCGCCTGCTCGCCGCCAAGTCCAGGCGCAGCTTCTGCGCTTTCGCCTTACTCTTCGCCTTGGGCGGTTTGCGCTCCGGCTTCACCGCTGCGTCGACGTTTGTCGGTTCGGCGCTGGCGGAGTCCTCACCAACCGGCATCTCGTCAGCCGTCATAGTCATTCCTCACCTCGTGTTCCTCGTTCGGTCAGTTCACCCGCAACTGCACACGCATCGGGCCGCCCGCTGGGAAAGCGCGACCCCAGAGATCGGTGAAAGCGTTGGCATTCACCCGAATCCCCCGCAACTGATCGGTCAGTGGGACGAGCGCCGCAGCCAAGGGCCCCAGTGCTGGGACGAAGATGTTGATCTGCCGGAGCAGGCGATCCATGAACGGACCGACCTTGCCATTCCACGCGTCGGTGCGCTTCGACATCAGCGCGTAACCGTTGAGCGAAGTCATCACTTTGGGCATGGCGAGCGTGAGGTCACGCATCGAATCTCCTACCGGCGCGATCGCGCTGGCGGCATCCATCGCCGATAGCCGCCGATCGAGCTCCTGTGCAACACGGAACAAGCTCCGCAGCGGACCGATTTTGTCCCGGGCCGTGGCACCCATGAGTCCGACGATGTCGGCCAACCCCCGCACCGTCGCCTCGTCAGGAACGCCACCCACCAACAGCTCGGCAAACCGGTTCATCGCCCCGGGGTCGAGCATCTCGCCCAGCCGGTCGATCTTGGACATCAATTGGCCGACTGTCGCCGTCTCGCGAATGCGGCTGCGCGGCACCAGATCGCCGGCGCGCAGATACGGCGCGGCCGATGACTGCGGCCGGAAGTCGAGGAACTGCTCGCCAGCCGCCGACAGGTTGCTCACGATCACCTGCGACTCCACGGGAACGCGGTACTTGGAGTCGATCTCGACGCGCGCGCGCACCCCGTCCCGATGAACCTCGATCCCACGGATCCGCCCAATGACCATCCCGTACATCGTCGTGGGCGAATCATCCATCAACCCCGCGGTCTGTCCCATCTCGACGGTGACGTCGTATGTCCGTTGACGCGGGTCGATTCCCAACGCACCCAGCGCGAGGTAGACCGCCGACACGACCGAGACGAGAAACAACACCCCGCAGGCCACGAGGCCCCGACGGCTACTCACACCACTCCAATCGCCTGGAGGAGGTCGACGACCTTCGTCGCCCGCCCTTTGGTGTCATCGATGCGCGTGATATCCACTTGGCCACGGCCAAGGAGGAACGGCTGAATCTTGGCGACCAGAAGGTCCCGCAACGCAGTCAGGTTCTCCGGCACCGATGTATCGGCCCGCGCAATCTCCATCAACCAGGGATTCGCCTGCGAAAGCATCCGTTTCAGATCGGGATAAGTCCGTCCGGCGAGCAAATCACCGCCCGGCTTGGTGAGAACCCGCAGATCGGCGATGAGCTCGATGATGGACAAGAGCATCTGCTGGATCGCGGCAAACCGCTCCGGCCCGATCGTGAGCGTGCGCTCCACCGTGGCTCGATTCCGCGCGAGCGAGCCGACCATGGCCGACCCGTTCTGCACCAGCCGGTCCATCCGATCGACGGAGTCGCCGAGCTGCGACAACTGGTGGGCCGCGCTGCCAGAGAGTCGGCGCAGTTCATCGGGACCGGGCAGCGCCGCGTTAGCTTTGCGGCCAAGCTCCTGCGCCCGCGCAAGAAGCCCTCCGTTGATGAATTGGCTCAAGCTCAGCAGCGTCGTTTCCACGTTGGCCGGCGGTTCGGTCTGGGTGATCGGGATGGTGGCGCCGTCACGCAGCATCGGCCCGTCGGCCCCCGACGGCGGGACTAAGGCGATGTACAAGTCGCCGAGCAATGTCATCTGGCGAAGCTCAGCCCTCGTCGAGTCCGGCAGCAACCGCTTCCGGTCGAGGGTGATAGTCACCACCGCACGGTCCCGCCGGAGGGCCACCCCTGCCAACCGTCCGACCGGCACGCCGTCGACGAGGACCTTCGCACCGGACGGGATGTTCAACACGCTCGAGAACTCAATGTTCAACCGATAGGTGTCGTCCCGATTCGCTCCGGGGACCACCCCTAAATCACACCCGGCAACCAGGGCGGCGACCACCACGGCGAGGACTGCCCGCCGCCAACCCGCGCTCATCGACGTCCTCCAAGGATCATCTGGATCAATCCGAACCGTGCCGCATTCTCCGCGGCACAGCGCCCTGCTCGGCCCAACGTCGCACACAACGCGGCCACATCCGCCGGCGCCATCGCAACCCGGGGCGGCGTCCAGCTGATCCGGAATGCCCCGGTTGCCGGGTCGAAGAGATAGTCGGTCAGCCGGGTCAAGCCCGGAATCTTGGCAAAGAACTGCGCGATCATCGCCGCAAACGGGGCCAGTACCTGGACGATCGGCATGAGCACTTCGATGATCGCCACGAGGCGGTGCCCGATTCGATGCACGATGTTGGCCACCGTCGGCACGAACCTGACCGCCGAGTCCAACGTTCCGCTGAACTCCTCTGCCCACCCGGTGAACGCCAATACCGAATCGTTCACCGTGCGCACCACGTTGGACAGGTCTGGCCATCGGGTCATCGCCTGACTCGCGAGGATGTCGGTGTTGTCGATGAGGCGTCGGATAATGGCATCAGTCTCGCTGGGGGTACCCGCGACGGTCACCGCGTCACGCATCAACGCCCGCAGCTCGCCCTCACGGCCGGCGAGGTTCTTGTCGACCACGCCCACCAACCGACCGATGTCATCGGTGCGCTGTTTGCTGATCGCTGCGCCGTCCTTGCCAAGTAGATCGCTGAGAAAATCGTCCACCGCCGCGAACGCCTGGGTCACCCCGCGCGGTGTCCGAGTACGGCTCTGCGGGATGCACGCGTCGGCTGCGAGTACGGGTCCACCGCCGTACGGCTTGGAAAACTCGACCCGCCTGTCAGCCACGATCGACGCGTCCATCACCACCGCGCCAACGTCGGCCGGCAACTCAATGGCGTCGTCGACGGCCAGATCGGCGCGTACGCCACCGGCACGCTGATCGATGGCGACGACGCGGCCGACGGTCAAACCCATCAGACTGACCGCGTTCCCCTTGTAGAGGCCGACCGCGTCGGGAAGGTCCACGCAAACGTGACGGGTCGCACCGCCACCCATCACGCGATAGCTGAGGCCGACTCCCGCCACGACCAACGCCGTCACGACGACGAGGACTGCACCCACCCGCATGCGCGCGACAGCGCTACTGGTCTGCGACTCCATGGTCAACACCGCCGATCCGGTGACGGCACACAGATACGGATTCCGGTGACGACCCGGTGCGACTGGTCGATCGCGATGCCGTCGTCGCCCACCATGCGCTTCACGACGGCCAACGCCTGATCGACCTGCGCGACGGCCCGGCCCATACCGTTCACTTTGGCTTCGAGTCGCTCCAACATCTGCAGAACCGAATCGACCGAGGGTTCGACGGCCTGCGCGTAGGCGAGAATAGGTCGCTCGAGGAAGAGGAACAGCCTGGTCAACAAATTGAACACGCGCCGAACCTGTTGATGGCGCACCCCGAGCTCAACCCCGATCTTGCCGAGATTCTTGACCAGGGTGAACAGGACCTGCCGGTCGTCGGCCGTGGCTCGCACGTATTCGTCGGATACCCGCAGCGCTTGCCCCAATTGGTCGGACCGCGAGGACAGCCGCGACGCCAACTGCGAGGTAGAACCGAGGATGTCGCCGATCGCCGTCGGCGCACCCGACATCCCCTCCTCGATGGTTTCAATCAGTGATCGCATCTTCGCGCCGTCGAGCTCGGCCGCCTTCGGCGTCGCCATCTCGATCAGGGAGACGAGGTCATAGGTGCCCGCCACCCGGTCCGAAGCGATGACGTGCCGCCCCAACGGTTCCGCCCCCCTGGGCTGCAATTGAATGTATCGACCACCGACCGGCGTCAGGAGCTTGATCTCCATACCGGTATCGCGACCGAGCCGCACGCCGTCTTTCACCGCGAAGCGCATCCGCACCCGATTCCCGTTGAGCGACAACGAATCGACTTTGCCGACGAGGATCCCTGCGACACGCACCTGGTCACCCGGCCGGACGCCGGAGGCATTGGTCAAATCGGCCTCGTAGCGGGCGTATCCGATGGGCCGCAGGTACAGCACTCCCAATGCGGCTGCCACCACCACCACGATGCCGATCGCAATCCCGCCCATGACGAGTTGGTTGGCTCGAATCATCGACTGCCCTCGGTTTCGACCCTGTCCGAGGAGCTCCGCGACGTGAGCCGCCAACCATCTGAACTGCTTCACCGACACACCACCACTTCACGTCCCCCGACGAGGGCTTTGGTGACGACCGGAAGATCCAGCCGCCCATTGACACATGAGTACGTCGCGCTGACGAATGCACGCGATCCCTCATTGATCGCCGACAACACGCCTGGAATCGCCGACAACACATCGACGATCTGGGGTGTAAACGGAATGACCCGGTTGAGTAAGGAATCGAGGGGCCCATAGTTCTCGTCGTAGCTGCCCTGCATCATCTCGAGCAGGTCGACGAATGGCATGAGCACCCGATCGCCGTAGTCAAGTGACTGCTGAACAGTGCGAATCCGGTCGTTGAACCGAAGGATTGTCGCGTTGAGCCCGTCGACGAGCTTGGCCACCTGCCCCGACCGGCCGCCGATTTGGGCGGCCAGATCGTTGAGGTTGTCTACCATCGTGATCAGTACGACATCGCGCCTGGCGACGAGTCCGCTGATCCGCTGCATTGCGGCCAACGCCGGCGCGACTCCGCGGGGATCACCCTGCAAGACCGCGACCATCGACTCAGACAGCCTATTGATCTCCGCCGGGTCGATCGCCCCGATCAATGGGGCCATCCCGTTGAAGAGCCCAGTCACGTCGAACGAGGGAACCGTCCGACTACTCGGGATGACCGAACCGGGCGATTGCGGACCGTGGGACCCGTCGCGGCGAAGGATCTCGAGATACCGCTGACCGACCAGGTTCTGATAGCGAACGGCCACTTCTGCATTGTCGTCAAGGCGGTGGTCACTGACCACGGTGAAGGTGACCCGCGCGCTCACGCCATCGAGATCGATCTGCCTCACCTTCCCCACCGCAACGCCGGCGACGCGGACCGCATCGCCCTCATAAAGCCCCGAAACGTCGGAAAAGACTGCCGAATAGCTGATCTTGTCCCCCGGGACCGGCGAGATCAGCGTCCGGGCGATCACCGCCATGGCCGCGGCGATCACCGCGATGAAGACCGCTGTGTAAACGAGCGAACGCCGAGCGCTTCTCATCTCCCCCTCCTCGACACTTCTTTCCGCAGCAACGGTGTGCTCAACTGCGGCGCCTTGGTCAGCAAGACTGTGACCAGGAGCCGGACCGATCCGTCGTCACGGGTGACGAAGGCGTCGCCGGTGTTGCGGATCAACTCCGTCAGCCTGGAATAGGCATGCGGAATGGTGCCGACCGATACGACGATGGGCAGCCCGAAGTCCAGACCGACTTCGATCCAGTTCAGCAAGTGCGGGAGATTCGCCCCGCCGAGCATGTGACCGAGCGGCAGCACCAACCGTTTGGACAGTCCCAGGGCAGCAGCCGAGGTGCGCTCCAGGCCGTCAGGCTCGTCGAGGAAGCTCGACGAGGCGAGCGAACGGTCGATCATGGTCAAGGTCGGCGCGACCGCCGGACGGATGGCATCGCTTAGCCGGCTGAGGTTCCGCAGGACCTCCCGGACCGGAGTCTTCTGGTCCTCGGCGAGGCCGGACAACAATGGCAGGACGTCTCGCGTGAATTCGAGATAGGGATCTGCGGAATCGATAAGGGTTCCCAAGGCCCGTAACACCGCCGGGTCACCCAACGGGGCAGAGAGCTTGCCAATCCGGCTGAGGACACTCGTCATCGTCCCCAACGCGGTGCTCGTCGTCGTCATGGTCAGGACCGCGTCGTTGCCCAGTGACGTCCCGACCTCATCCGTCGGTACCAATTCGATTCCCGTTGAGGCGAAGAGGTTAGAGGCGGAGTAGACGGGTTCCAGCGCGGTCGTCAGGGCTTGAGCATGGTCCGGCCTGATGGTGAGGACGATCCGTTGACCACCGTTCCCGTCGACCCGCAGATCGGCCACCTTGCCGATCACATAACCTCGGAACTTGACGTCGGCACCGGCAACCAAACCGTCGCCGACGCGCGGGGAAACAATGGTGAGGTTGAAGCGGTCGCTGAACGCCCCGCTGTTCCATTTCGCCAGCACTCCACCGGCGACGGTCACAGCCACAACCACCGCCAACCCCATCATGCGCAATGTTCTGGGCTTCGGCTCACGCCCCGCAGGGTCGTTCCACAACGGCATATCGCTACCCCGAGATCCTCACGCCGGAGTCGAAACCCCAGATAAGCAGGGTCAGCACCATGTCCAAGCACACGACGATGACAAGGCTGGCGCGAATCGCCCGCCCGGCGGCGACTCCGACCCCCTCCGGCCCTCCAGAGGCGTAAAAGCCCTGATAGCTGTGGATGAGGACGATGGCCACGACAAAGACCACGACCTTGATAGTCGAATAGACGAGGTCGCCGGACGAGACGAACACGGTGAAGTAGTGCTCATATGTGCCCATCGGTTGTCCGTGGACGACGCTGACCACGATCCGGCACGACAGGTACGCGACCGAGAGTGTGAGCAAGTGCAACGGGATGATCGTGACCACCGAGGCCACGATTCGGGATGAGACGACGAACGGCATCGGGGCAACCGCGGTCGCCTCCAACGCGTCAATCTCCTCCGAGATGCGCATCGCGCCGACCTCGGCGGTGATTCGACAACCGACCTGTGCGGCGAATCCGACGGCGACAATCATCGGGCCCAATTCGCGCGTGGTCGCGTAGCCGGAGACGAAGCCGGTCAACGGCCCCATATTCACCATGTCGAGAAGGGCGAACCCCTGAATCCCGACCGTTCCCCCGACGGCCGCGCCCAGTACGACGAGGACGCCGAGCATGCCGCCGCCGACGATGATCGACCCGTTGCCGAACGTGATCGATCCGATGTGACCCAGGATCTGCGCCTGGTAGCGGGCGAGTGCAACCGGGACCGCACGGAGTGCGGCAGCGACGAAGTACAACTGGTGGCCGATCATGGCGAGTGCCGTGGACGGGCCCGCCACGATCGGCGCGGCAGCCTGCAGGCCGCGCGTCCGGTAGTTTGACGGTGTCATCTCACCGGCCTCACAAAATCCGTTGGGGGAAGAACATAGTGGTCAACTGCGTGATCGCGAGGTTCAACGCGAATGCGGCCACGACGCCGATCACTACCGCGGCATTGACAGAGTTCGCCACGGCGATGGCGCCATGCTTGGTTTCCATGCCGCGTTGACACGCGACCACCGCGACGACCAAGGCGAACAGGATCGACTTGGCGACCGCTATCCCGATGTCGGCGAAGCTGGTGAAGGCCGCGAAAGACGACACGTAGGAACCGGGCGCAACATCCTGGACGACGACGGCGATGCCGAAGCCGGTGGACAAACCCATGATGATCGTCAGGAAGCAGATCAGCGGCGCGACCACGACCATGGCGGCGATCCGCGGCACCACGAGACGACGGATCGGATCGATGCCCATCGCGCGGAGTGCATCTACTTCTTCGCGCAGGACCCTCGCCCCCAGATCGGAAGCAACCGCCGCGCCCGCCGCCCCGCCGAGGAGTAGAGCAGAGACCATCGGGGCGCCTTGTTGAATGATTCCGAGTCCACCGGCCGCGCCAGAGACCGAGGTGGCGCCGACTTGTTGGGTGAGACTGCCCACCTGAGCGGAGACGATCACCCCGAAGGGGACCGAGACCAGGACGGTCGGCACCGCGGTCACGGTGATGATGAACCACGTCTGGGAGAGGAAATCACGGTAGGGGAACCGGCCCCGGAGCACGTCGATGGCACCGAAGACGGCGACCGCCACCGCCAGTTGGATCGAGCGGCCGAACGTCGCCATCGAGTCGAACACGACACGGCGCACATAGCCGTCGGCTCGCTCGAGCATCACCCCCATGGTCGTCATGCGGCCTTATCACCGGCCTTACTGATCGTCACGACGATGTGCCCGGCCATGGACGCCAGTGCCCGGCGGGCCTCCGGAATCACGTCCGCGCCCGCCTGAAAGACGTGGATCTGATTGGCGAATACCTCGACCGTCGCGGTCCCACCGCCAGCCGCGCAGGCGGCCAACAGGCGGTCGGTATCGGGTCGCAACAGCTCACCGCTCCCAACCTGCACATGAATCGGGGGCAACGTCCCCAGTTCCTCCGGCCCAGCCGTCGCGATTGACCGCAACGCCTCACAGGCCTGGTCGTCTGCCTCCGTCCGCTGCACCAAACCCCACAGGGCGTCGAGCGCGGCACGGGGGAAGAGCGGATCGGGAGCGGTGCCGTCGGCCTGGATCGCGACCAGCTTGCTGGTCGGCTCCAGGTCGATGATCGGCGAGAAGAGTCCCACACCCGCAACCTGGCCGAGACCGCGGCGGCGCGCCTCCACGGCAACCGTCACTGCCAGGAACCCGCCGGCCGAATCACCGACGACCGCGATCGATTCGATGGGGATGCCGCTGTCAATCAGGTAGTGCAATCCGTCCATCGCATCCTCGACCGCCGCGCTCACCGGGTTCGCGGGGAGCTTGCGATAGTCCACGGCAAGTGACGGGATCCCGGTGAGACGGACGAGTCTCGAGACCAACCGTCGATGGCTACGAATGCCGCCGACGACGAAGGCCCCGCCGTGAAGGTAGAGGATCGCGCCCGCTTCGACCGGCGCAGTGGAACCCGCGGGGGCCATGGCCTCGGCCCGGCAGTGGCGCAGGTCCACCCTGTGGCGCACGGTTCCGCGCACGGCGGGAAGGAGTACTGCGAGTTGATCGAGAAGCCGGTAGGGCCACGGAAGCCTCGGTAGGCGCGCCCACAGTCCAATCACCGGTTTGACGAAGGCTCGACTGCCCATCGCGGCCAGCCGCCCGAAAGCGCTGGTGTGCGCCTCGTAGGCGACGGCTCGAGGTGGCGCCACCGGCGCGCGGCCTGACACGGTCATCGGTTCTCCTTTGGTTACCCGGATCACACTATATAGCAAGACTGACACCTCAGTCTGTTAAATGCAAACTAACGCCGACAAGGAACGGCGCGACGGTCGCGCCGGGACTATTGCTTCCGCAGCCAGGCGGCTATTTCCTCGCCGAGGGCCGTCGCCGGACCGGCCGTCCCCAAGGCCTCGCGGGCGAGCGCCGACCACGGCGCGGTAGCCTCCAGACGGCCGAGTAGCGCACAGGTCGCCAGTTCGTTCCGCCGGCCGAAAGCATGCGCTTCGATCAGCGCCTGACCGGCCATCGCGTTGGCATGGTCGCCCCGCAACAGCAGGGCGGCCGCAGCCGACTTCGACGCCAGATCACCGTCGATTCGACGCTCCTCGCCACGCAGGTGCCACCCCACCACGTCGTCGACATAGGAGGCGAACTCCGCCGCCGAGCTGCGACCCTCGTCGACGATGAATCCGGTCTCCCGGGCCAAGCGATAGGCGGTGTCGATGTCCCCTTGGAGCAGCGCGACAAACACGCTCCGCTCCAGCGCCAACTCCCCGATACTCAACTCGATACAGAGGCCATAGTCGACGAACCCGACCCGCCCGTCGGGGAGGACAAGAACATTGCCCGGATGCGGATCGGCGACGAAGCTCCCCGTCCGATACATCTCGCCGCAGTAGAAGCGGTAGACGATTTCGCCGATACGGTCCCGCCGCCCCTGGTCGAATCCGCACGCCTCGTCGAATGACGCGGCCTCGAGCCACTCTGAAACCAGGACCTCATCGGTACACAACTCATCGACGACGTCGGGGACGACGAATGCCGGATGGCCGCCGTAACGCTGGGCAAACTTGCGCTGATCGGCCATTTCACCGGCAAAGTCCAGTTCCCGGGAGATCTGCCGGATCACCTCCGCGACGATCCTCTCGGCGTTGGCCGCCGGCATCTGGCGACCAACGGCGCGCACCAACATGCGCAGATTCTTCAGGTCCGCACGGACCATGCGGTCGACGTCGGGGTACTTGACCTTGATCGCAACGACTCGCCCATCGCTCAGCACGCCGCGATAGACCTGGCCGATCGATGCTGCCGCGACGGGACCGTCGAGTTCGATGATCCGGCCGTACCGGTCCCCCAGCGAGCGCCGCAACGCCGCCCGCATGATGTCGTCGTCCCACCGTGGCGCAGAATCGAACAACGGCGAGAGGCGCCGGGAGAACTCGGCCCGGGTCTCGGGGTTCCCGATCCCCAGGCCGACGACACCGATCACTTGGCCGAGTTTGTGTGCCGCGCCGCGCATCCCGCCGGCCGTGATCGCGATATCGTCGGCGAGCTTGAGAAGGGCCGCATCACGGGCCGCCGCAGCTTTCTCTGGGCCCCGCAGTGGCGCCATCGCCGCATTGACCATTCCCCGACCGGCCTGCCGGGCAACGACGCCAGTCACCTTGGACCCTCGCCGAACTCGTCCGCGCGTCGGTCGGGATATTGGCTCGTCCTTCGCCACTCGGCACCCCTTCGTCGGAATCGACCCCTATCGTACGGTCCGCACCGGAGTCAGCTTTCGCTGTTCAGAATGCTCGCCGCAGCGCAAAAGCGAGGAACGGCCGCACGAACACGGCAGTCCAACGCAGCGGCAGGAAGCCGATGAACCGGGGGTGGACGGCGACCGTGTAGGCGACCACCGAAGTGTCGGCACCCCGCGCGGTCACCACCACTTCCTCGGCAATGTGTTTGACGACAAACGGGACCGAAACCCCGGTCCCCACGGCCACCATCGTCTGATTGCCCACAATATCCACGACCGATGTCGTCATTGCCACCACGCCGCGATATGTCCGCGTCGCGCCGTCGACGCTCGGCCCCGAGTACAGCGGAGCCAACCCGATCAACGGACCGTTGAGCGCCTGCTTCCACGCGACGGAAACGTTCCGCGGAACCTCGACCTCCGCGGTGACCGCCCACGCCGCCCCGCGGTCAAGAAATCGGCGCGCGTCAGTCGGCGCGGTTAGCGCGAATCGATTCGGACCGACCTTCCCTGACGCCAGCACCTTCAACAGCAGGACCCCCGCACCGGCAAGAAGCGCGATGGCAACGATGGCGACGGCGATGTAGATCCACATGGTGAAACCCCCCAATTAATAGTAGTGATGCGTCACTCTAACTAATGCGCGGCGATTCGCATAGGCTTTCCGGAAAGTCGCCGCAGCTCAGACGCGCGACGACCGCGCGTCGACGAGGCCGTCGACCGAGTTGAGGAAATCGTCGACCGTCGGCCAGGTGTGCGCCACGGCGTCCGGGCCGGCGAGCAGGCCGAGATGGCTGGACTCGACGGTCGTGAACTTGACGAGCGGCGAACCGCTCAGCAACTCCACCCCGTGGTGGGCGGCCCCCCAACTGCACAGCGCGTCGCGGTGGCTGCCGAAGAGTTGCACCGGCACGTCGATGCCGTGCAGATCCACGGTGAGGCCGTCGAAGTCGAGCACGCCGGCGGCCAACTGGTCGCGCAGGATGATGGTGATCCACATCTGCTCCACCAGGCGGCCCGGATAGCCGGGGAAATCGCGCTGGAACCGGTCGATCGCCTCCATGCGTTTGAGGGTCTCGGTCTCGGCCAAATGCGTCGCCACGAACCACGGCTTCTTGAGTTCGCGGTCCCACGACGTCGCGCGGTAGGCGACCTGGACCAGCGGTGCCGGGATCCCGCCGAGCAACCGCAGCAGCGCCGTGGTGCCGGCGCCGCCGGTGGGCTTGGCCAAGGTGCGCGCCAGCGGATAGCCCGGCAGGCGGTTGTAATCCAGGGGTGTGGCGACGGTGACGACACTGCGGATCGACCGGTCCTCGGCCGCCGCCGCGGTCAACAACGACAGCGTTCCGCCGAGGCTCCACCCGTAGAGGTCGACCTGTCCACCCTCGTCGTCGTAGTCGGCGAGCGCGGTGTCGATCGCCGACGGGATGATGTCGGCGATGAAGTCGGGGAACCCCATCCCGCGGTCGGCGCGGGAGATGGTGCCGAAATCGACGACGTAGGGCACGCGCCCGGTGTCGCGCAGGTGGGCGACCACCGAATGTTCGGGAGACAGGTCGTAGCAACTGGCCGGGGCGGCGATCGGCGGGACCAACAGGACCGGCGCACGGCCGGCCGCCCGCGCGGCGCGCACCTGCTCGTCGTCGGCATAGCGGCGGACCGTGCGATGCCCCCCGGTGGCGACGACGACGTGCTCGGTGCTGTGGCGCGGCGCAATGCCGTCGCCGAGGGTCAGGGACCAGAGGTTGCGCAGGCTTTCGCCGGCGCCGGATACGTCGAGCATCCGGCTAGCTTACCGGTGAGTCAGATACGGCCCGACCGCACTATCGACGGACCGTCGATCCAGTGCGGCTGGGACACCACGCCGCTGCGGCCGAGGCGGTAGCGCGTGCGCAACAGGGCGGTGATCGCGCGAGTGGACTTCGTCTCGGTGGCGACCCATCCCTGGTATCCGGTCGCGTCGAAGGCCTCGGCGGCGATCATCTCGACGATTGCCGTCCCCGTCTCCCCGCGGTGAACCCATTCGACCCGGTGGTGCTCGCGCGCCCGCAGCGGAAGGGTGAACTCGTCGTCGTGCTGGTATTCCATCCAGATCGTCACCGGCACGTCCGGCGAGTCAGAGGCGGCGATGGCACCGAGCAGCGAGTTGACCGCCGCCAACGACGAGGCGTCGCCGGCGATGAGCCATCCGTCGGGATCGCGATCGGGCAGGGCGAAATGCGAGCCCATCACGGTCGCCTGGACCTCCTCGCCGACGAAGGCCGATTGCGCCCACCCCGCCGCAGGCCCGTCGTGGATGGCGAATTCGACGGCGAACGTCCCGGTCGGCGGGTCGGGGTCGACGAGGGTGAAGGCGCGCTGATAGCGCCGGTCACCCTGCTCGAACCAGAGTCGGACCCACATGGTGGGGTGCACGTCGTGGCGCGCCAACAGGCCGCCGTCGGCGAAGTGCACCCGAAGGTAATGGTCGGTGATCTTGTCCACGCCGGTGACGGTCAGCTGGAAGTCGTCGGCGCGCAACAACTTCAGGACAGCGCCCTGCCACCCGCGGGACGGGGATGGTGCAACAGCGGTGATCATGGATTGAAGGTTAGCGTAACCTAACCTACTTGGCGACCCCTGGAATCACTCCGATCCCAACGGCGCGGCTAAACCGCGGCCAAGCGCACATGACTCGGATGACTTTCCAAGTAGTGGCGCGTGAAGGTGCAGACCGGGCGCAGCCGGGCACCCGTCTCTTGCACGTAGTCGACGGCACTGCCGGTCAGCCGTGTCGCGAGGCCGTGTCCGGTGTACTCGTCATAGAGGACGGTGTGCAGGATCGTGACCACGTCGCCGTCCGCCTCGTGCTCGGCGTGGTAGCCGAGGACGCCGACCAGGTCGCCGGCCACCCACAGCTCGAACCGCTCGCGGTCCGGATTGTGTTGGACCTGGCTGATCTGCTGCAGGATCTTCTCGGCCTGCTGAGGCGCCTTCTTCCGAAAAGGCATCGCGGCCTCCCATCGTCTGACATCCACCGGGGGTGGTTTCATGTGATCTGCTTCACAGTATAGCGGTGTAACCAGAGTGACCAGAGTGAACACCAACTCGCGGCCATCCCGATACTTCGCGGTGACTGTCGTAGTCTTGGGCGCACGGGCATGCGCCCGATCACAACCACACATACGCGGGGGCTCTCACGCGCCGAGGGCTGAGATGGCGACAGGCGGTCGTCGACCGCCTGAACCTGTCCGGGTAATGCCGGCGTAGGGAGTCCATCATGAGCACACGTGTGCCCGAATCAGCCACTGTCACCACCGGCCCCATCGAGGGCAGCACCAAGCATTATCTGACCGTCGACGGCCTGCGCATCCCGCAGCGCCGGGTGCACCTCACCAACGGCGACCACCTCGACCTGTACGACACTTCCGGGCCGTACACCGACGACTCCGCGACCATCGACGTGGAGGCCGGGCTCGCCAAGACCCGCGACGCCTGGGACCGGCCGGCCCCCATCGACGGGGCCGCCACCCAGCTCGCCTGGGCCCGGGCCGGGATCATCACCGACGAGATGCGGTTCATCGCCGCCCGCGAGGGCGTCGACGCCGAATTCGTCCGCAGCGAGGTGGCCCGCGGCCGCGCGGTCATCCCGGCCAACCACTGCCACCCCGAGCTCGAACCGACCATCATCGGCAAGAAGTTCCTGGTGAAGATCAATGCCAACATCGGCAACTCGGCGGTGTCCAGTTCGATCGCCGAAGAGGTGGAGAAGATGGTTTGGGCGACCCGGTGGGGCGCCGACACCATCATGGATCTGTCCACCGGCAAGGACATCCACCAGACCCGCGCATGGATCATGCGCAACTCGCCGGTGCCGGTGGGCACCGTGCCGATCTACCAGGCGCTGGAGAAGGTCAACGGCGATCCGGCCAAGCTCACCTGGGAGGTCTACCGCGACACGGTGATCGAGCAGGCGGAACAGGGCGTGGACTACATGACGGTGCACGCCGGCGTGCTGCTGCGGTATGTGCCGCTGACCGCCAAGCGGGTCACCGGCATCGTCTCGCGCGGCGGGTCGATCATGGCCGCGTGGTGTCTGGCCCACCACGAGGAGTCCTTCCTCTACACCCACTACGACGAGTTGTGCGAGATCTTCGCGCGCTACGACATCACGTTCTCCCTGGGCGACGGTCTGCGGCCGGGTTCGATCGCCGACGCCAACGACGAGGCACAGTTCGCCGAATTGCGCACCCTCGGCGAACTGACCGCCATCGCCCAGCGCCACGGGGTCCAGGTCATGATCGAGGGCCCGGGCCACGTCCCGATGCACAAGATCGCGGAGAACGTCGCGCTGGAGGAAGAGCTTTGCAACGAGGCGCCGTTCTACACGCTCGGACCGCTGGCCACCGACATCGCGCCCGCCTACGACCACATCACCTCCGCCATCGGCGCGGCGATGATCGCCCAGGCCGGTACCGCGATGCTCTGTTACGTCACCCCCAAGGAGCACCTGGGTCTGCCCAACCGCGACGACGTGAAGACCGGCGTCATCACCTACAAGATCGCCGCCCATTCCGCCGACCTCGCCAAGGGACACCCGCGCGCCCAGGAGCGCGACGACGCGTTGAGCAAGGCCCGCTTCGAGTTCCGCTGGACCGACCAGTTCAACCTGGCGCTCGACCCGGACACCGCTCGCGAGTTCCACGACGAGACGATGCCGGCCGAGCCGGCCAAGACGGCCCACTTCTGTTCGATGTGCGGACCCAAGTTCTGCTCGATGCGCATCTCCGCCGACGTGCGCGCCTACGCCGCGGAGAACGGCTTGGAGACCGCCGAGGACATCGAGGCGACCCTGGCCGCCGAGATGGCCGCCAAATCCGCCGAGTTCGCCGAGCGCGGCGGCCAGGTGTACCTGCCCATCTCCGAGAAGGTGTGATGTGACCGAGACCCCCGCCCTGCTCCCCACCGCACCCGACGGCGCCACCCCGGTGCGGGTGCTCACCATCGCCGGGTCCGACTCCGGCGGCGGTGCCGGCATCCAGGCCGACATGCGCAGTTTTGCCCTGATGGGCGTCCATGCGTGCGTCGCGGTCACCGCGGTGACGGTGCAGAATTCGACGGGGGTCTCGGGCTATCAGGCGATCGATCCGCCGATCGTCGCCGACCAGATTCGTGCCGTGGTCACCGACATCGGGATCGGCGCCGCGAAGACCGGGATGCTCGCCTCCTCGGCCATCATCAACGCGGTGGTGTCGACCTGCGCCGACCTGGGGATCGGCGGCGACGGGGACATCCCGCTCGTCGTCGACCCGGTGTGCGCGTCGATGCACGGCGATCCGCTGCTGGCCGCCGACGCCCTCGACGACCTGCGGGCCGCACTCATCCCCCGCGCCACGATCGTCACGCCGAACCTCGACGAGGTGCGGCTGATCACCGGTATCGACGTCGTCGACGAGAAGACCCAGCGCGCCGCCGCCCGCGCCCTGCTCGATCTCGGTGCCCGGTGGGCCCTGGTCAAGGGCGGGCACCTGCGGTCGAGCGACCGGAGCCCCGACCTCCTGCTCGGCGCGGGCGGATCGGGCGAGACCGAGCTCGAGATCGACCACGAACGGATCGACACCGGCCACGACCACGGCGCCGGCGACACCCTCGCCGCAGCGCTCACCGCGGCCCTAGCGCACGGGTACTCGGTGCCCGACGCCCTGCGCTTCGCGAAGGGCTGGGTGACGCGGTGTCTCATCGCGGCGTATCCACTCGGCGCGGGGCACGGGCCGGTGAACCCCCTGTGGCGGGTCGCCGGCGATTTCCCTCCGACGCGGTAGGGTCGGACGAGACAAGCACGATGACCGTCGACCGGCAGCGTCGCTGCCGAGGGAGTGGTACCCGCGCAATCCGCCGAACTGAGCCCACCGACACCGCAGACCATCCGTAAGGCAATCGCGGCGTCGGCGATCGGCAATGCCACCGAATGGTTCGACTACGGCGTGTACGCCGCCACGACCACCTATCTCACCCAGGCCTTCTTCCCGGGCAGCTGGGGGACGATCGGCACGATGCTCGGCTTCGCCGTCTCCTTCGTCCTGCGACCGCTCGGCGGATTCGTGTGGGGACCGATCGGCGACCGCGTCGGCCGCAAACACGTGCTGGCTCTGACCATCGTGTTGATCTCGGTGGCCACCGCGTTGATCGGCATCCTGCCCACGCACGCGATGGTGGGGATCTGGGCGCCGGTCGCCCTGATCTCGCTGCGCGTCATCCAGGGATTCTCCACCGGCGGCGAATACGGCGGCGCCGCGACCTTCATGGCGGAATACGCCCCCGACGCCAAGCGCGGCCGCTTCGGCAGCTTCCTCGAAGTGGGCACGATGGCCGGATTCTCCGGTGGCACCGCCATTGTGTTGGTCCTCAACCTTCTGCTCTCCGACGATCAGATGGCTTCCTGGGGATGGCGGCTGCCCTTCCTGTTGGCGTTGCCGCTCGGTCTCGTCGGGCTTTATCTGCGCTCCCGGCTCGACGAGTCGCCGGTGTTCGCCGAGGTCGACGAGAAGACCGACCAGACCAACGTCTCCCTGTGGGCCTCGCTGCGGCGGGTGATCGTGCAGTACTGGCGGCCCATCCTGATCATGTTCGGGATGGTGGTCGCGCTCAACGTCTGCAACTACACCCTGCTCGCCTACCAACCGGACTATCTGAAGAACACCATCGGCCTGTCCGAGGACGACGGCTCACGGGTGGTCCTCATCGGGCAGGTCCTGATGATGCTCGCCATCCCGTTCTTCGGCGCCCTCTCCGACCGGACCGGCCGCAAACCCATGTGGTGGATCTCGCTCATCGGCCTGTTCGTCTTCGCCCTGCCCATGTATTGGCTGATGGCCCAAGGCTTTTGGTGGGCGGTACTGGGATTCGTCGTCCTCGGTCTGCTCTACATCCCGCAGTTGGCCACGATCTCGGCGACCTTCCCCGCGATGTTCCCCACCCAGGTCCGCTACGCCGGCTTCGCCATCTCCTACAACATGTCGACCGCCGTCTTCGGCGGAACGGCGCCGCTGGTCAACGAGGCCGTCGTCGACCGCACCGGCTGGCACCTGTTCCCGGCCGCCTACATGATGGGGGCCTGCGTCGTCGGCATGATCGCACTGGTGTTCCTGCGCGAGACGGCGGGCCGGTCGATCCGCGGGACACAAACGCCGGGCGGCTAGTCCCCGGCTCGTCAATCCCCCGGTTCGTCAGTCCTTGGCCGGGGAGGAGGCCTGCGCCCAGAACCGGCGCGGGATGCGCCCGGCGCGCCGTGCGAGGTAGCCGGCGACGACGGCGTGGCGCATGGCGGTCGCCATGGCGGCCGGATCGTCGGCGCGGGTGACGGCGGTGGCGAGGAGGACGGCATCGCAGCCGAGCTCCATGGCCAGGGCCGCGTCAGAGGCGGTTCCGATCCCCGCATCGAGGACCACCGGGACGGTGGCCCGGGCGACGATCAGTTCGATGTTGTGCGGGTTGCGGATGCCCAGGCCGGTGCCGATCGGGGAACCGAGCGGCATCACCGCGGCCACCCCGGCGTCCTGCAGCCGCAAGGCCAAGACCGGGTCGTCGTTCGTGTAGGCGAGGACGGTGAACCCCTCGGCCACCAGCGCCTGCGCCGCGTCGAGGGTCTCGATCGGATCGGGCAGCAGGGTCTTCTCGTCGGCGACGATCTCCAGCTTCACCAGGTCGGTCTGCACGGCCTCGCGGGCGAGTTGGGCGGTGAGTACCGCCTCGGCGGTGGTGTGGCATCCGGCGGTGTTGGGCAGGACGGCGATGTCGAGCCGCCGGAGCAGGTCGATGACACCGGTACCAACGTCGGCGCTGACGCGGCGCATCGCCACGGTGGTCAGCTCGGTGCCGCTCGCGACGAGGGCGCGTTCGAGGGAGGCGAGGTTCGTCGCCCCGCCGGTGCCCATGATCAGGCGGGAGGAGAACTCCGCGTCGCCGATGCGGAGCAGGTCCCCCGAATCAGCCACCCTGGACCGCCGTGACGATCTCGACGCGGTCCTCATCGGTGAGGGCGGTGGTCGCCCAGCTGCCGCACGGGACCACGAAGCCGTCGACGGCCACCGCGATCCCACGGTCGGGCAGACCCAGTTCGGTGACGAGTCCGGCGACCGTCGTCCCCGCGGGGAGGTCGCGCGAATCGCCGTTGACGGTGACTGCGATCGATGTACCGGTGGAGGCCATAGGTCCAGATTAGCCCGGCCGCTCAGGCACCCAGCAGGGCGACGACGCGCGCCGCGGTGACCGGCGCCAGGACGATGCCGTTGCGTCCGTGCCCGGCGGCCACCAGGGTGCGGTCGTCGACCCGCTCGATGATCGGCAGCGCGTCGGCCGAGCACGGCCGGATCCCCGCCCCCGCCTCGGCGAGGTCGTAGGTGCGCAGGCCGGGCATGATCTCCGTCGCGTCGGCCAGCAGGTCGGCGACCCCACCGGCCTGAGGTGCGCGATCGTCGTCGGCGAAAGGCTCGTATTGGGTGGCCCCGACGACCACTCCGTCTGCGCGCGGCACGAGGTAGACGTTGTGGCCCTCGACCCGGGCACGGATCACCCGTTGGGGCACCCCGACCGAATAGCGGTTGCGGTGCAGGCGCAGGATCTCCCCTTTCGCCGGGACCAGGGAGATGTCGGGCAGCAGGGCGGGCGTGCCCATCCCGGCGGCGACCAACACCTGGTCGGCCCGCACGTCGGCGACGTCGTCGATCCGCATCCGATGCCAGTGCACCCCGGCCTCGCCGTGGGCTGCGTGCAGGGCCGCCAGCAGGCGCCGGTTGTCCAATGCGCCTTCCCCGCTGGCGAGGAAGCCGCTGTTGACCCGAGTG
The DNA here is from genome assembly GCF_009932435.1 of Gordonia crocea. Classification (NCBI taxonomy): domain Bacteria; kingdom Bacillati; phylum Actinomycetota; class Actinomycetes; order Mycobacteriales; family Gordoniaceae; genus Gordonia; species Gordonia crocea. The sequence continues at coordinate 704,682 of NZ_BJOU01000001.1, read as the reverse complement.
CTCAACGCCGGTTCGACCGCGCGGATCTGGGCCGCGCGCATCGGTGTCAGCCGGTCCTGCGGGATCTGTTGCGCCCAGACGAATTGGGCCATCTGCCGCAGGTACTCGCCGTCGGCCGCGGTCGTCGCGACGAACAGCGAGTCGGCCGCCGTCGCGATCCCGGCGTCGCCGAGCCGCTCGATCCACGACGGCCACAGGGCGGTCGACTCGACCGAGAGCGCGAAGAGGTCATCTTCTCCCGGGTGCCCTTCGCCCAGGGTGCCGAGCATCCCACCGGCCACCTCCGACGCTCGGGTGGTCGGCCCGTCGTCGTAGACGTGGACGCGCCACCCGGCGTCGGCCGCCGCGAGGGCGCAGATCCCCCCGATCACACCGCCGCCGATGACTGCGAGGGTGGGGCCGGATCGGGTCGTTGTCACGCCTGCAGCCTATCGCTCTACGGTGGACGGATGAACCGCCGAGAACGCCTGGCCGCCGCCTCCCTGTATCTGTGCACCGATGCGCGGCGAGAGCGGGGGGACCTGCTCGAGTTCGTGGGTGCCGCCCTCGACGGCGGCGTTGACATCGTGCAGCTGCGCGACAAGGGGTCTGCGGGGGAACGCGAGTTCGGGGCCCTCGAGGCGGGACCGGAGCTCGAGATCCTCGCGCAGCTGAAGGTGCTGACCGAGCGGGCCGGGGCGTTGCTCGCCGTCAACGATCGCGCCGACATCGCCGTTGCCGCCGACGCCGACGTCCTGCACGTCGGCCAGGACGACCTGCCGGCGGCGACGGCACGCCGTCTCATCGGCGAGGACGTGGTCCTCGGCCTGTCCACCCATGACGACGCCCAGGTCGCGGCCGCGGCGGCCGACCCGTTGATCGACTATTTCTGCGTGGGGCCGTGCTGGTCGACGCCAACCAAACCGGGCCGCCCCGGCACCGGGTTGGATCTCGTCCGCCATGCCGCGTCGTTGACCACCGACCACCCGTGGTTCGCCATCGGCGGTATCGATCTGGCCCGCGCACCCGAGGCGGTGGCGGCCGGGGCGCGCCGCATTGTGGTCGTCCGGGCGATCACTGGCGCCGACGATCCCCGCGCGGCCGCGGCGGCCCTGCGTGCGGTCACCCTTACCGCGGGTGGTCAGAGTTCGGTGTAGCCCAGGCGGCTGCAGTACCGGGTTTCGATCGGCGAGGCAGCGGTATCGGTGGGCGGGTCGGCGTGGGCGGACCCTTTGCCCCGGCTGCCGCGGATCCGGCGGATGGTGTCGCGGGCCAGATCGTCGGGGTGATGGGCGCCGTTGACGCGCAACACTCCTGGCGGGCCGGGATGGTCACGCAGCCGCCAGCCGACGCAGCCGGTGTGGGGGCCGCTGGTCCGGTAGACCGTCTCCCACTGGCGCGGCTGGTCGCCGACGGCCCGGTTGTTGCGGCCGCTGGTCGCGGTGAGTTTGTCGATGTCGGTTTGCCCGCCCTTGGCCCAATCGGGCAGATGGTGGGCCTGCGTATAGATGAACGGGGTATCCGAATCGGGATGGGAATCACCGCGGTCACGGGCGAACAACGCGCAACGCTGGGCGAATGTCGCCGACCGCCGCGCCCGTCCGTAGTAGAGGACCTCGCGGGTGTGATCGCGAAACACCACCAGCGACGGATCCAACCGGGCGGCCACCTCGACCAGCTCGCCGACCGGGATCAGTGTTCCCGTCGAGGTCAGGGCGGTACCGCAACCGGCCTTCAAATCCGCGATGCTCGCAGTCACAATGAACTGTCCGGGAATCTTCTTCCCCATGCCCAAACCACCGCGGCTGGTGATGAAATCACACATCGCCTCCAACGCGTCATGATTGCGCTGCTCGGGACTGCGATGATCACGCCGCCGCGCCTGCGCCACCCGCTCGGCAACCACCTCATCGGCGGTGTCGAGGTCGGCGGCCGAACCGGTCAGCCGCAGCGAGGGGTCATCGTCGGGATTGTTCATTCCCGGCGCGGCCCAGTTCGCCAGGATCAACTCGAACTTCGCCCGCACCGTCGGCGTGAGGTTCGCGGTCAGCTTCGACATCAACCGGATGTCCTGCGCCCCGAGCGACAGGCTCCGATTCCGACTGCGATCCCGTTCCTCCGACAACGCCCCGTCGGGGTCCAGATAGTTCAACAAGGCGATTCCCGCCTTGCGCAGTTCTTGCGGGGTCAGCGTCGTCGCCATCGCGGCCAGGTCTTCCTCAACACGGGCGACCACGTCTTCCGGCACGACACAAGGCACCCGGCGCATCACGTCGGCGATCTCGTCGACATGGGCACCCGAGATCGTTCCGGCGGCCACCGCCGCCGCGGTCGCCGGAAACTTCGGCGCCATCGTCTCACCGGTCATCCCGGTCAGCCGGGCAATCTTCTCCGCCCGCCGGGCACGCCGCTTGGCCTCGCTGCGCCCCAACCGCAGCCCCTTGGCCAACCACAGAATCGGATGGGTGAATCCATCCCGGGCATACGCGCTGCGGTCGCTGATCTCGGTGAACAACTGCGCATCCACCCCAAGCTGGGCATGGCGAGCCGACTCGAGACCACGGGCGGCGACCAGCAAATCATCCTCGGTCTCCGCGGCCCACACCGCCGACCCCAACCGCTGCACCGTCGCACCCAGCAACGCCACCAACTCCACCGGCGACTCGGGCAGATCAAAACCCGGCAGATCAAAACTCGGAACATCGGGATTGCCCATCGAGCTTCACCACCTCTCACCTGCCATTATACCACGCTATTCGAACTGGTGTTCAGTATACGACGAGCCCCCGACAACCATCCGGGCTAGCCTGATCGCGTGACCCCCACCCCGTCGGCGCTCCTCTTCGACCTCCAAGGAACGACCGCAGATTTCTACACCCCGGTGGTCCGCGCGCTGCACGCCGCCTTTCCCGCGTCCGAGTACCCGGGGGTCGACCACGACGATCTGTTGGCGCGATGGCGCGCGGGCTACTTCGACCAGACCGGTGCAGAGGCGGCCGACGACGACTGGATCAGCGTGCACGCGGTCTACCGGACGACGCTGGACGAGGTCCTCGCCGAGGCGGGCCTCGTCGCCGACGACGACCTGGGTGAGGAGCTGACCACCACCTGGCAGCACTTGGAGCCGTGGCCGGACTCGATCGAGGGACTGACCCGGCTGCGCACGCGGTTCACCACCGCCACCCTGTCCAACGCCGATGTCGCCGCCGCGGTGCGCATCACCAAGGGCGCGGGGTTGCCGTTCGACGCCGTCTTCACCGCCGAGATGGCCGGCGCGTTCAAACCCGACCCCCGCGCCTACCTCACCGCCGCCCGCTACCTCGACACGGCGCCGGCCCGCATCATGATGGTCGCCTGCCACAAATACGACCTGCGCGCCGCCGCCACACTCGGCATGACCAGCGCCTTCGTCGCCCGCCCCGCCGAGTTCGGACCGTCCGGATCCCCCGACACCGACCCCGACCCCGGATTCACCCTCAACGCAACCGACTTCATCGACCTCGCCGAGCAACTCGGCTGCTGATCGGCGTTGCACGCTAGGGTGGACGACGACCAATCAGGACAACGACCAATCAAATCGGGCTGCGAAGGAAAACGACTATGACCAACCCGTTCGACGATGCAGACGGCCGCTTCTACGTTCTGGTCAACGACGAGAACCAGCACTCGCTGTGGCCGACATTCGCCGATATCCCGGCGGGATGGACGAAGGTGTTCGGCGAGGACAGCCGCGAGGCCTGCTTGGCCTATGTCGAGGAGAACTGGACCGACCTGCGCCCGAAGAGCCTGATCGAGGCCATGGAGGCCGACGCCCAGCGCGAGGACTGACCGTCCCGACGTCATCTCGGCGATGGGGTGCGCCGGTGGGCCCCACCACAATCGGCTTGCCAGGCGACCCCGCGCGGTCCTACCCTGGCCAGGTGCGCATCAAGCTCGTAGCAAGCCCGTAGCGGGGTCCCTCGGCCGACCCCCCGCTGCGGGGTTTGCTGTATTCACCCATCGGTCACTTCTCATCCCGACCGAGAGCACACTCCCGATGCACACCAGCAACCTCACCCCGGCATTCTTCTCACGTACCGCTGATCTTCCATCCGGATTGCGCGAGGAGGCACACGCCTTGTCCACCGAGGAACTCACCGAACGCTCCTCCCCCGCCGAGCGCGGCATCCGCCTGCACTCGTGGGCCACCTCTCCCGCCGACGGCGACCGCCTCGCCTGTCGCGCCACGATCGTCGTCGACAACCACGACCACCGCGTCGAGGCGCGCGCAACCGGCCAGCTCGGAGCGCTCACCGCCATGCTCTACGACGTCGGCGCCGGCGTCGAGATTCACCGTTTCCACCAGCGCCGCGAGGGGGACGAGTTCATCACGATCCTGCTCTGCGGCAACGACTACGACGAGTGGTGGGCCGTCGGATCGGGTGCCGACGGCGACGAGGCGAGCCGGAACGCGCTGATCGCGGGCGCCAACCTGTTGCCGCGCTGAGCGTCAGGCCAGCGCGGTCAATTGGTCGCGCAGCAACGGCCAACTACGGGCGAACCCGGGATGCAGCGGCAGGGAATCGACGTCTTCGGTTCGCACCCAGCGTAGTTCGGTGGATTCGCCGTTGGCCACCGTGCGCACCGGCTCGGCAACATCGGCGATCACCGTCGTATAGGTCCACCCGCTGACCGATTCCGCGGTGACCAGCTGCTGGCGCACCGTGAGGTCGTGGTGGCCGATGCCGGCCTCCTCGTCGGCCTCGCGGATCGCCGTGTCGACCACGCTCTCGTGGGAGTCGCGCGCGCCGCCGGGCAACGCCCAGGTTCCGCCCTGGTGGGACCAGACGGCCCGGTGCTGCAACAGGATCCCGACGCCGCCGTCGGGCAGCGGGGCGCGCAGCAGCAGACCCGCCGCGCCGTGACGGCCCCAATACCGCGAACCGTCGGGATCGAACACCCACCCGTCGCCGTCTCCGCGCACTGCCGTCCTCCGAATCGTCGCCTCGCTCCACCGTAGGCGAGAGGGCCCGGCCCGGTCGACAAACAACCCACTCGACCCTTTCGGAGTTCGCCCGCTGTTCACAGCGCGTGTCGGCGGCAGCGCACTGCGGTGGCGACTACGCTGGGAAACACACGTTTACCGGCCGGAGACGGGGAGATGATGCGGTGAAGTCCGACACATCACCCGTGCGTCCGCGCGGCGCACCTCCCGTCCGCAACCAGTCGACGCCGGCGTCGATTGCCGAGCACGCCGGACGACTGTCCACCAGCCCGCAGCTGCGCCGAGCGCTGGCCGACCGCCGCGAGATCCTCGCCGCCGCCCGGGCCCGGGCCCAATCGCCGTTCGCCACCCTGCGCGTCTTCGCCTCTTCGACGCCGGGAAAGCTGTTCCTGATCGCGGTCGCGCTGACCATCGGCTGTCTGGCGACCGGCTGGTATGCCTCCGTCGCCCTCAACCACCGGACCCACAGCCTGCAGCAACTGATCTCGCGCGCCGAACCGATCGCCGAGTCGTCGCAGATCCTCTTCAGCTCCCTGTCGATCGCCGATGCCTCGGCCACCTCCGCCTTCATCTCCGGCGGCCTCGAACCGGTCTCCCTCCGCCAGCGCTACGCCAACGCGATCGCCAGCGCGTCGGCGGCCCTCATCACCGCCGCCAACACCCCCGACGAGGACGGCGGCCCAATCGGTCGCGACATCGACCCGGTGCACGACGACCTGGTGGCGCTGGCGATCAACCTGCCGGTCTACACCGGCCTCGTCGAAACAGCGCGCGCCAACAACCGGCTCGGCAACCCGGTCGGCTCGGCCTACCTCAACCAGGCCAGCGGGATGATGCAGGAGATCCTGCTGCCCGCCGCCCAGCGGATCTACGAGAACCGCACCGCGGCGATCAGCCAGCCGCAACAGGTCCTGACCCGGCCCCCGTATCTCGTCTACACGACACTGTTCGCCGTCCTCGTCGCCATCGTCGCAGCAGCCCGTTTCCTGGACCGGCGCACCCGGCGCCGACTCAACGCCGGCCTGTTGGTCGCGCTCGTCACCATGACCGCGGGGACCCTGTGGCTGCTCGCCGCCGGGCTGACCTCGGTGGTTGCGACCAACACCGCCCGGGTGGAGGGCGCCGACCCGCTGCACGCACTGACCGGCGCGCGGATCAGCCTCCAGCAGGCCCGTTCGGCGCAGACCCTCTCCCTGGTCCGTCGGGACCAGACCGCGCTCAACGACGACTTCACCGCTGCCACCCGAGGCGTGTCGGAGGTGCTCAACAAGCTGGCCGACGACTATCACTCCGGACACGCGAAGACCCTGCCCATCGCCGATATCGACGCGGCACGGGCCGCCCTGGTCGACTGGCAGACCACCGACCGGGAAATCGGCAAACGGCTCACCGCCGGCGACTACATCGGGGCGCGCGACCTCACCGTCGGCCCGGAGAAGACCAGCGCGGCGACCTACTACGCCAACGTCGACCAAGCACTGGTCCGTGCGATCACCGAGGCGCGCAGCGCATTCCGCAACAACATCTACACCGCCGGACGGTTCCTGGCCTTCAGCAGCACCGGCATACTGTTGTTGGCCGTGATCGCGGCGGTCGCCATTCCGGCCGGGCTCTACAACCGCATCCTGGAGTACCGATGAAAATCCGCGCAGCCGTCGTCGTGGCCCTGGTGGTGGCCACCGCGACCGCGTGCGCCCGCTTCACCGCCCCGGATTCACCGCCGCCGCTCACCACGGCCAACCCGCCCACCCCGCCCGGCATGGTCGTCGCGCCACCCGGCGGACCGGTGTCCGCGGAGGCCGACACCGACGACTGCAACCGGCTGGCCAGCCTGCGGCCGATGCCGCTGCCGCCCCCCGGCCAGATGCCCCCGCGCACCGCAATGGCCCAGATCGCCGCCAACGGCCGGCTCATCGTCGGCATCGACACCGGCTCCAACCCGTTCAGCTTCCGCGACCCCCTCTCCGGCGACCTGCGCGGCTTCGACGTCGACCTGGCCAGGGAGATCAGCAAGGCGATCTTCAACGACCCCAACCGGATCGAGTTCCGGGTGACCCGGCCGGCCGACCGCATCCACGTCCTGGAGTCCAACCAGGTCGATATCGTCGTCAAAACCATGAGCATCACCTGCGAGCGGCGCAAGCAGATCGACTTCTCGTCGCCGTATTATGTTGCCGCCCAACGGATTCTGGCGGTGAACAACTCCAAGATCAATGCCGCCGAGGACCTGGCGGGTAAGCGGGTCTGCGTCGCCAACGGAGCCACCTCGGCCCAGCGCGTCCGGCGCATCGTGCCCACCGCCACCCTGGTGGAGACGGCGACCTGGGCGGATTGCCTTGTCCTGCTCCAACAATCCGGTGTCGACGCGGTGTCCACCGACGACGCCATCTTGGCCGGGCTGGCCACCCAGGACCCGTGGCTGCACCTCGTCGGCCCCAGCCTCGGCGAGGAGTACTACGGCATCGGGATCCGCAAGGGCCGCGACGACCTGGTGCGTTTCATCAACGCGGTCCTCGTCACCTTGGCCGCCAACGGGCGCTGGCGCTCGATCGTCGACGAGTGGCTGTCGGTGCTCGGCACCCATCCCACCCTGCCCCGACCGGTGTACCGGGACTGACCATGACCGCGAACCGCGACGACGACGAGCCCGCCGCCACCGAGGCGGTGCCCTTCGATCCCTTCGACTCCGACGACGATGACACCGGCACCCAGGCGGTGGGCGGCGACTTCCTGCTCGACGACACTACCGCCGCCACCACGACCCCGGGGTCGACGCGGTCGTCGGTCACCGCCCGCACCACCTTCCCCGTTCCACGTGGGCGGGTCCTGGTGCCCGACCGCAGCGCGCCCCGCGTCCACGACCGCCGACTGGGCAGTTCCCTGGTGGACCTGCCGCGCATCGTCGACACCGAGCCGGCCGACGCGGTCCTGGTTGACCCGGTCATTCCCGAGCGCAAGCGCAAGTGCTGGAACTGCGGCACCCCGTTGGCCCGCGAATCCGGCCCGCACGCCGGGCCGCTGACGGGGACCTGCCCCAACTGCGGGGTCCGCTACTCGTTCGTGCCGAGCCTGGAGCCGGGCACCTTGGTCGCCGACCAGTACGAGATCCTCGGCGCCATCGCCCACGGCGGCATGGGGTGGATTTACGTGGCCACCGACCGCAACGTGTCGGACCGGCCGGTGGTCCTCAAGGGCTTGTTGAACTCTGGTGATTCGGCGGCGCAGGCGGTGGCGATGGCCGAGCGGCAGTTCCTCGCCTCGGTGAGCCACCCGGGGATCGTGAAGATCTACAACTTCGTCGAGCACCAGATCTCCGACGAACGCACCATCGGCTACATCGTCATGGAGTACATCGGCGGAAAGACGCTCAAGCAGCTGACTTCCACCAAGGACGAGTCGGGCCACACCACGCCCGCGCTGCTGCCGCCGGAACAGGCCATGTCCTACATCCTCGAAGTCCTGCCCGCCGTCGGGTACCTGCATTCGGTGGGCCTGGTCTACAACGACGTGAAGCCGGACAACATCATGATCAGTGAGGGCGACGTCACGCTGATCGACCTGGGCGCCGTCGCCCCCATCGGCGGGCACGGCCGCCTCTACGGGACCCCGGGCTTCCAGGCTCCGGAGATCGTCGAGACGGGCCCGCAGATCGCCACCGACATCTACAGCATCGGCCGCACCCTGGCCGTCCTCACCGTCGACATGCCGATGGAGGGCGGTCAGTACCTGCCGGACCTGCCACACCCGGCCGACGTGCCGCTGTTCATCGAGAACCCCTCCTTCCACCTACTGCTGGCGCGGGCGACGGCGGCCAATCCCGACGAACGCTTCGCGACCACGGCGGAGATGACCACGCAGTTGCTCAACGTGCTGCGCGAGACCGTCGCCGTCCACACCGGCGTCCCCCGGCCTGCGCTCTCGACGGTCTTCACCCCACCCCGCTCCACCTTCGGCACCGAGCTGCTCCTCGGCCCGATCGACGCCTTCTTCGACCCGGACCAGGCGACGTTCTACGATCCGGCCGACATCGCCGCCGCCCTTCCGGTCCCGCTGCTGGACCCGACCGACCCATCGGCCCGGGTGCTGAGCACCACCGCCCTGTCCGATCCGCGTCAGATGCTCGACTCGATCCACGCCCACCGGGCCAGTCGCACCGTCATCGACGGCGACGAGTCGGTGCCGCGCGGGTCGCTGGAGGTCGACCTCGTCGAGTCGCGCGCCCTCCTCGAACTCGACGACGTCGACACCGCCCTGGGGGTGCTGCGCTCGGCCGACAAGCAATACGGCCCCAACTGGCGCATCGAGTGGTACCTGGGCATCTACGCCCTGCGCAACGACGAACCCGAACTCGCCTACGAGCGCTTCAACGAAGCCTTGGAAGCGATGCCCGGCGAGATCGGACCGAAGTTGGCCGTCGCCGGCACCGCCGAACTCATCGGCCGATGGCTCGCCGGCGAGGCCGGTGACCCGATGTCGCAGGGCGGGGTGGACCCCCAGGTGCGCCGCTGGTACGAGATTGCGCGCCACCACTACCAGGACCTGTGGTTCACCGACCACGCCATCATCACCGCAGCCTTCGGCCTGGCCCGGATCCACCTGGCCTACGGCGAAGTCGCCGAGGCCATCGTCGGACTCGACGAGGTCCCCACGACGAGCCGCCACTACAACACCGCGCGCGAGACCGCGGTCCTCGCCCTCGTGCACGGTCGGCCGGTCTCGCAGATCAGCCACGCCGAGATCGTCCAGGCGGCCGCGCGGTGGCAGCAGATCCCCGACTCCGAGCCGCGCAAGCCGCGGCTCAAGTTGATCGTGCTCGGCACCGCGCTGGGCTGGGTGCTGGAGAACGAGGGCGAGGAGGACCTGCCGAACCTGCTGGGCTATCCGTTCACCGAATACGGCCTGCGGGTCGGCACCGAACAGTCGCTGCGCGACCTGGCACGCGAGACGCGCAACAACCGGGCGCACCGGTTCCAACTGGTCGACCTGGCCAATTACGTCCGGCCGGCGACCTGGTTCTGACCACCTCGGTCAGGACGTGACCAGCGCCTTGGCCTGCCGGGCGATCTCGAGTTCTTCATTGGTCGGCACCACCAGCACGGTCGTGCGCGAGGCATCGGTGGAGATGACCCGGGGCTCGCGGCTCCGGACGGCGTTGCGCTGCTCGTCGATCTCGATTCCGAAGCGCGACATCCGGGCCAGCGAGTCGGCGCGCACCGAGGCCGCGTTCTCCCCGACGCCGGCGGTGAAGGTGATGATGTCGGTCTGTTCCAGCTCCACCAGGTAGGCGCCGAAGTAGCCGCGCAGCCGATGGATGTAGATGTCGTAGGCTTCTTGCGCCGCGGCGTCACCGGCCGCGATCATCTCGGTGACCGTTCGGAAATCGTTCTCTCCGCATAGCCCCTTGAGCCCGGACCGCTTGTTGAGCAGATGGTCGATGTCGTCCACCGACATCCCGACCACCCGCTTGAGGTGGAAGAGCAGGCCGGGGTCGATGTCGCCGCCGCGGGTCCCCATCACGAGTCCCTCCAACGGGGTCAACCCCATCGAGGTGTCCACCGGGCGGCCGGCCGCAATCGCCGACATCGACGCCCCATTGCCCAGGTGGGCGACGATCTGGTTGGTCGCGTCATAGTCGCGGCCGAGGAATTCCGCGGCCCGGTGGGAGACGTAGTCGTGGCTGGTCCCGTGAAAGCCGTAGCGGCGCAGGGCATAGTCGTCGGACAGCTTGCGGTCGATGGCGTACCGGGCCGACACGTCGGGCAGGCCGTGGAAGAAGCCGGTGTCGAAGACGGCGACGCCCGGCACGTTGGGCAGCAGTGCCTGCGCCGCCTCGATGCCGACCAGGTTCGGCGGGTTGTGCAGCGGGGCGAGCGGGGCGATCCGTTCGATCTCGTCGATGACGTGCTGGTCGATCAGCGTCGGTGCGTAGAGCGAGCGCCCGCCGTGCACGACCCGGTGCCCGACCGCGCACAGCGGCGTCCGGGTGAGGTCGGTGCCGTGGGCGGCGAACAACTCCATCGCCTTGGCGATGGCGGCCCGGTGGTCGGGCAGGTGGAGTTCCTCGACGGTCTCCGCACCCCCCTGCTCATGGTTGATGACCGAGACGGGTTCGCCGATCCGCTCCACCAGCCCCTCGGCGGTGACCCGGGCCGAGTCCGGTTCCAGGAGTTGGTATTTCAACGACGACGAGCCGGCGTTGAGGACCAGGACCAGCGGCGTCTCCGCACTCATTCGACACCCGCCTGCGCCTGGATCGCGGTGATCGCCACCGTGTTCACGATGTCGGCGACGAGCGCTCCCCGCGAGAGGTCGTTGATCGGCTTGTTCAACCCCTGCAGGACCGGGCCGATGGCGATGGCCCCGGCGCTGCGCTGGACCGCCTTGTAGGTGTTGTTGCCGGTGTTGAGGTCGGGGAAGATCAGCACCGTGGCCTTTCCGGCGACCGGCGAGTTCGGCATCTTGGTCGCCGCGACACTCGGCTCGACCGCCGCGTCGTACTGGATCGGCCCCTCCACCAACAGGTCCGGTTCGCGCTCGCGCACCAGCGACGTCGCGGTGCGCACCTTGTCCACGTCGGCCCCGGTGCCGGATTCGCCCGTCGAGTAGGACAGCATCGCCACCCGCGGATCGATGCCGAAGGCGGCGGCCGTCTCGGCCGAGGAGATCGCGATATCGGCCAGCTGCTCGGCGGTGGGGTCGGGAACAACCGCGCAGTCGCCATAGGTCAGCACCTGGTCGGCCAGACACATGAAGAAGACGCTCGACACGGTGTCGACGCCGGGCTTGGTCTTGATGATCTCGAAGGCCGGGCGGATGGTGTGCGCCGTGGTGTGGATCGACCCGGAGACCATCCCGTCGGCGAGGCCGTTGTGGACCATCATGGTGCCGAAGTAGGAGACGTCGCGCATCAGGTCCCGGGCGCGGTCCATCGCGACATTCTTGTGCTTGCGCAGCTCGGCGTATTGGACCGCGAACTTCTCGGTCAGCTCCGAGTCGAGTGGGTTGATGATGTCGACGCCGGCGAGCTCGATGCCCAGCTCGCTGCACTGCGCCTCGACCTTCGCCGGGTCGCCGAGCAGGGTCAGCTGGGCGACGCCGCGGGCGGTGAGCGCGGCAGCCGCCCGCAGGATGCGCGGCTCCTCCCCCTCCGGCAGCACGATGTGGCGCCGGTCGGCTTTGGCGCGCGCGACGAGTTGGTACTCGAACATCTGCGGGGTGACGACCTCGGGGATGGCGATGTTGAGGTCTTCCATCAGTTTCGCCGAGTCGATGTGGTGCTCCATCAACGCCAGCGCCGTCTCGATCTTGCGGGCCGACTGGTTGGCCATCTTCCCCCGGGTGTGCGAGGCGATGCGCGCGGTCTCGTAGGTGCTCTGCTCGCAGCAAATGATCGGCAGTGTCGGGTTGAGGCCGCGCACCAGGGCGTCGACCATCGGGTGCGGCTTCAGGCCACCGTTGAGGATCAGCCCGGCCAGCCGCGGAAACCCTTGAGCCACATTGGCATTGACCAGGGCAAGCAACACGTCGGACCGGTCGGCCGGGGCGATGACGACCATGCCTTCGGCCAGTCGTTCCAACACGTGCTCGACCGTCATCCCGCCGACCATCATGTGCAGCGCCTCGCGGTCGAGGAGTTCCTCGTCACCGCTGTAGAGGTAGCCGCCGAGCGCGGCGGACAGCTCGGCCATGGTCGGCGAACTCAGGACGCTGTCCTCGGGCAGCACCCACACGCCCGGCCCGATCCCGTCGAGCGCGGTTTTCGTCGCGGCTTGCTGCGCCGGGTCGACCCGGTTCACCACCACGGCGACCGCCGTCGCGTGGGCCGCGGAGACCTCCGCGAGGGCGTGCACCGTCAGGCCACGGATCTCCTGCGGCGTGCGCTCGCTGCCGCGCAGCGCGAGCACCATCGGGCAGGCCAGGTTGGCCGCGATCCGGGCGTTGTACGACAGCTCCGACGGATTGCCGACGTCGGTGAAATCCGACCCGACGACCAGCACCGTGTCGCACTGCTCCTGCACCGCGTGGAACCGGTCGACGATGGTGGCCAGCGCGGCGTCCGGATCCGCGTGCACCTGGTCATAGGTGACACCGATGCAATCGGCGTAGTCCAGGCCCACCGAATCGTGGGCGAGCAAGAGTTCGAGGATGTAGTCGTTCTTGCCGTCGTGCGTCCGACTGATCGGCCGGAACACCCCGATGCGGCCACCGGTCGCCGACAGCAGTGCCAGGAGGCCCAACGCGATCGTCGACTTCCCGGTCTCCCCCTCCGACGAGGCCAGATAGATCGCCGAGTGCGAGGCGTCGGACACGGACATTTCTCCCGTGGAGCGGTCGGTCATGGGCATCACCCTAACCCGAACTACTCGGGCGCGAGGACCGCGGCGACGACGAGTTGGGCGACCTGCTCGTCGGTCATCGCCGAGTCCGGTACCAGCATCAGCGAATAGACGACGCGCACGATGAACTCTGCCGCCGCTTCCGGGTTGGGCCGCAACCGGGCCCGCACATCGTCGTCGACGTCGGGCAGCGCCGCGGAGACGATCTGGGTGACCAGGGCGGGCCCCCCGTGGGTGGTGGAGACCAACGCCGACACGATCTCACCCGGCTCGTTGCGCAGCACGTACTGCAGCGCCTCGTTCTCCCGGATGTAACGCAGCGACTCGGTGACCTGACCACCCACCTTGCCCTCCGCGTCGGGCTGGGCCGCCGCCCAGGTGCTCAGCCGTTCCCTCAGTTGAGCGACTTCGCGCTCGACGATCGCCGCGATCAGCGCCTCCTTGCCGCCGAACATGCGGTAAGCGGTGGCACGGGCGACCCCGGCGTGCTTGGCGACCGAGGTGAGGCTCAACGCCTTGGCCCCGAAGCGCGACACCAGCATCACGCCGACGTCGACCATCCGATCGCGATCCATGTGCCAGTTCTACGTGGCCGGGACGAGCTCGCGCAACCGCGGCGCGAGATCACGCGAGAAGTTGTCGAGGAAGCGTCGCTGGTCGTGCCCGGGCGCGTGGAAGACGAGGTGGTTGAGGCCGGCATCGGTGTACTGGCGGACCTGGGCCACCGCATCCTCCGGGTCGGAGGCCACGATCCAGCGTTTGGCGACCTGCTCGATGGGCAGCTCATCGGCCAGCCGCTCCATCTCCACGGACGAGTTCACCGAGTGCTTCTGTTCCGGTGTCAACGACAACGGCGCCCAGAACCGGGTGTTCTCCAGCGCCAGCGCCGGATCGGGGTCGTAGGAGATCTTGATCTCGATCATCCGGTCGATCTCGGCGAAGTCGCGCTCGGCCTTCGCCGCCCCTTCCTTCACCGCCGGGATCAGTTTCTCGGTGTAGAGGTCCATGCCCTTGCCGGAGGTACAGATGAAGCCGTCGCCGGCCCGCCCCGCGTAGCGGGCCACCACCGGCCCACCGGCCGCGATGTAGACCGGGATCGGCTGCTCGGGGAGGTCGTACATGAACGCGTCCTGCGTCCGGTAGTAGTCACCCTCGAAGTTGATCGCTTCGCCGCCGCTCCACAGCTCGCGCATCAGCCGCACCGACTCGCGCAGCCGTGCGAAGCGCTCCTTGAACTCCGGCCATTCGCCGGTGAACCCGGTGGCGTACTCGTTGAGGGCCTCGCCCGTCCCGACGCCGAGCATGATCCGCCCCGGGTAGAGGCAGCCCATCGTCGCGAATGCCTGGGCGATGACCGCCGGGTTGTAACGGAAGGTCGGGGTCAGGACCGAGGTGCCCAGTTGGACCCGCGACGTGCGTTCGCCCACCGCAGCCATCCACGCCAGCGAGAACGGTGCGTGGCCGCCGTTGTGGCGCCACGGCTGGAAGTGGTCGCTGACCGTCACCGAGTCCAACCCGTGTTCCTCGGCGGCGACGGCGATCTCCACCAATTCCCGCGGATCGAACTGCTCCGCCGATGCCTTGAGTCCGAGCTTCAGTCCCTGCGCCACTTCGCCTCCTGGTAGTCCCCACCCACGCTACCCAAGCGTCTGCTTGGCGGGTAGGCCCGGTGCCACCGTCAATCGTCTGGGACTCCCACTACGAGTTCCTCACCTTGGATCCGTCCGGCCCACCGATCGAGCAGATCCACCGAGAGGCACTGGACAACCTCGCCGCCGCTCCGGCGCAGTGGGAGTTGTTCAGTCCCACCATGGCCACCGGATCCGGGTTCGACTTCTCCGCCGAGAAGCTCCTGTCTGCCGATTTCATCGCCCAGGGATAGCGTTTGCTCGGCAGCTCGGCGATCACCGTCTCCGTCCCGCGTCGCACCGTCATCTATGCGACTTCGGCGCCGGCAGGTACCCCCGAGTTTGAGCAATTCAGCGCAGTCACCTGGGCGACCTGGCTCGACGACAGCCATGGCAACGCCCCCATCACCACCATGCTGTTCCGATTCGAGGGTGCCGACATCGTCGGCGCCAGCGTCCTCGATCCCCAACCACCACCGTCGCCGCGCCGGCGCGGACTGTTCCGCCGCAACCGTTGATCAGCCCAGCCGTTGATCAGCGGAAGGCGTCGACGCCGGTCAGCGCCTTCCCGATCATCAGCTGGTGCATCTCCGAGGTGCCCTCGTAGGTCAGCACCGACTCAAGGTTGTTGGCATGGCGGATCACCGGATACTCCAATGTGATTCCGTTAGCGCCGAGAATCGTCCGACACTCCCGGGCGACGGCCAGCGACTCCCGGACATTGTTGAGCTTGCCCAGGCTGATCTGCTCCGGACGCACACCGGCGGCATCTTTGAGACGGCCCAGGTGCAGCGCCAGCAGGTGGGCGTTGCCCAACGCGACCGCCATGTCGGCAATCTTGCGCTGGGTGAGTTGATAACCCGAGAGCGGCTTGTCGAAGACCTCGCGGCTGCCCGCATACGCCACCGCGGTCTCGAGGCAGTCCCGCCCCGCCCCCACGGCGCCGAAGACGATTCCGAACCGCGCCTCGTTGAGACAAGACAGCGGCCCCCGCAGCCCTTCGACGCCGGGCAGCACCGCCGAATCCGGAACCCGGACGTCCTCGAGAACGATCTCGCCGGTCACCGAGGCCCGCAGCGACATCTTCCGGGTGATCTCCGGTGCGCTGAACCCGGGGGTGTCAGTCGGGATGACGAATCCGCGGATGCTCCGGGCATCGTCGCCGGTCCGGGCCCAGACCACCGCCACGTCGGCCACCGGGGAATTGGTGATCCACATCTTCGCGCCGTTGAGCACCCAGTCGGAGCCGTCGCGCTTGGCGTTGGTCCGCATGCCGCCCGGATTGGACCCGAAGTCGGGCTCGGTCAGCCCGAAGCAGCCCAGCGCCCGACCCGCCGCCATCTCCGGCAGCCAGCGGTCCTTCTGCTCGTCGCTGCCGAACTTCCAGATCGCGAACATCGACAACGAACCCTGCACGGAGACGAAACTGCGCAGGCCGGAATCGACCGCCTCGAGTTCCTGGCACGCGAGGCCGTAGGCGGTCGCGGAGGCGCCGGCACACCCGTATCCCTCCAGGTGCATGCCGAACAGGCCGATCGCGCCGAGTTCGGTGGCGAGCTCGCGCACCGGCAACTCGCCGGCCTCGAACCAGTCGGCGACATGCGGGCGCAGCTTCTTCTTCCCGAACTCGCGCACGGTGTCCACGATCGCCCGCTCGTCGTCGTGCAGCAGGGTGTCGAAGGCGAACAGTTCCTCAAGCGTCTGGGACATCAGCCGGCCTCGTCTCGGTGTTCGGGTTCGGATACCTCACGGTGGGCGTCGCGAATGGCGTCGGCGAGGAAGTCGACGAGCAGGCGTACCGACTCCTTGCCCTCCCGGTGGCGCAACACCACGGTGAATGCGTGGACCTGCCCGGGGTAGCTGTGCAGCACCACCCGTCGGCCGGCCGCGTCGAGGGCCTGGGCCAATTCGATGCCGTCGGGCTCGACCATCTCCTGCTGCGCCGTGATCACGATGGTCGGCGGGAAAACGGCCGGATCGACGTCGGCGATGGTCCGCGCACCCGCGAGGGGAACCGGCCCCCAGTCGAACATCGGCCCGAGGACGTCGAGCTGCCGGATCGGCAGGTAGGCATCGTGCCGGCTGGTCCGGTCGGGCCGGGCACCCAGGTCCAGGTCCAGCAGGGGCGACAGCAGCCCCAGCGCCACCGGCGCGGGCAGGTTCTCCGCAGCCGCCCGTTCGGCCACCTTCGCAGTGAGGAAGCCGCCGGCCGAGTCCCCCGCGACGACCACGTGGGAGAAACCGCGCTCGCCGAGCAGTTCGCGGTACGCCCGCATCGAGTCGTCCACCGACGCACCCACCCCGGCTTCCGGCAGCTGCCGGTAGTCGACGGCGAAGACCGGCAGTGCCAGACCCTTCGCCAGCGAGGCCGTGATGGAGCGGTGGGTACCCGGGCCGCAGGACATGAATGCGCCGCCGTGCAGGTAGAGGACCGCGGTATCGGTGTCGCTGCCGGTGGGGCCGGCCACCATCACCAACTCGGTGGGACGGCCGCCGAGGACGATGCGCTCGATGGCGACTCCGCGCGGCGGGCGCTGCCGTTCGGCACTGCGCTCGAACCGTTTCAGGACCCCGAGGGTGAACCGGTTGATTGGCGCGAAGGTTAACAGCGGCTTAAGAAACAGCCATGCTCCCAACCAGAAGGCGTACGACGCGAGACTTGGCCGCCGATGGTGCACAATTGGCATGCTCGTGAAGGTACACCGTCGTGCTGAGAGGGACCCTCGTTGTCGGATGCTTCACCCGTTGCGGGCCCTGGCCCCAGCGCGGACGTCGGCGAGTTGTACCGACTGGGACCCAAGGCCGCGCCACCACGGTCGCTGCGCGACATCTTCCTCGCCACCGCGTCGGCCCATCCCGATGCCATCGCGATCGATGACGGCCAGACACCGCTGAACTACCGGCAGGTGCTCGCACTCGTCCGCCGCAATGCCGCGACGCTGGCCGGCGCCGGAATCGGGCCCCGCGGCGACAGCCTTACCGGTTCCCGCGTCGGGATCCGGATGACCTCGGGCACCCGGCAGCTCTATCTCGCGATCCTGTCGGTCCTGTTCGCCGGCGCCGCCTACGTCCCCGTCGACGTCGACGACCCCGACGAACGGGCGAACCTGGTGTTCGGCGAGGCCGACGTCGACGCCATCATCACCGACGAGGGGATCTTCCGCGCTGAGCACGGTCGGCCGACCGAGCGGGTGACCGAACGACCGGCGATGATCACCCCGCTGCCCACCGTCGACGACGACGCCTGGATCATCTTCACCTCCGGCTCCACCGGAACGCCGAAGGGTGTCGCGGTCACCCACCGCAACGCCGCAGCCTTCGTCGACGCCGAGGCACACCTGTTCCTCCCCGACGATCCACTCGGCCCCGCCGACCGGGTGCTCGCCGGCCTGTCGGTCGCCTTCGACGCCTCCTGCGAGGAGATGTGGTTGGCGTGGCGCCACGGCGCCTGCCTGGTCCCGGCGCCGCGTGATCTGGTGCGCACCGGGATGGACCTGGGCCCCTGGCTGATCCGGCGCTCCGTGACCGTCATCTCGACCGTGCCCACCTTGGCCGCGCTGTGGCCGCCGCAGGCATTGGAATCGGTTCGGCTGCTGATCTTCGGCGGTGAGGCCTGTCCGCCCGAGTTGGCGGCCCGGTTGGCCGCCCCCGGCGACGGCGACGACACCGCTCCGGCGCGCGAGGTGTGGAACACCTATGGCCCGACCGAGGCCACGGTGGTCGCCTGCGCGGCCCGCCTCGACGGCTCCACTCCGGTCCGCATCGGCCTCCCCCTCCTCGGCTGGGACCTGGCGGTGGTCGACGAACAAGAGAATGAGCTGGGTTGGGGCGAGACCGGGCAACTGGTGATCGGCGGTGTCGGCTTGGCCCGCTACCTGGACCCGGCCAAGGACGCCGAGAAGTATGCGCCGATGCCCAGCCTGGGGTGGGAGCGTGCCTATCGCAGCGGCGACCTCGTCCGACTCGAGCCGGAGGGATTGGTCTTCGCCGGCCGCGCCGACGACCAGGTCAAGGTCGGCGGTCGCCGTATCGAGCTGGGCGAGATCGACACGGCCCTGCAAAACCTGCCCGGGGTTTCCGGCGGTGCCGCGGCGGTGCGCACGACGGCCGCGGGCAACCAACTGCTCGTCGGGTACCTCGTCTCCGCCGATCCCGGCTTCGACCTCGCCGCCGCGCACGCCTCCCTCGCCGAGCAGCTGCCGGCACCGATGGTGCCGCGGTTGGTCCTGGTCGACGACCTGCCCACCCGGGTGTCCGGCAAGGTCGACCGCAACGCGCTTCCCTGGCCCCTACCCGGGGCCGCCGACGACGACGGGACCGCCGCCGACTTCACCGAGACGCAGCGGTGGTTGGCCGATGCCTGGTCGTCGGTCCTGGGGGCATCGATCACCAGTACCGACGCGGACTTCTTCGCCGAGGGCGGTGGGTCCCTCGCGGCCGCGCAGCTCGTCTCGGCGTTGCGCGAGCGCTACCCCAACGTGACCGTCGGCGACCTGTACGACAACTCGCGCCTGGGTCGATTGGCCCAACTCCTCGACTCGTGGCGGCCCGCCGACAAGACGGTTGAACGCACCGTCGCCCCGACCCCGCGCACCGCCGGGGTGGTGCAGTCCCTTGCCGGCATCCCGCTCGCCACCCTCACCGGCCTGCAGTGGGTGACGTGGTTGGCCGCGATCAACAACGTCGCGGCGTGGTTGCGCCCCGACATCGAGTGGTTGGTCCCGGTGAGCTGGTGGGCGGTCCTCGTCGGTGTGATCGTCTTCATCACCCCGATCGGCCGGATGGCCTACGCCGCACTGGCGGCACGGCTCCTGCTGCGCGGGGTCGGCTCGGGGACGTATCCGCGGGGTGGGAGCGTGCACCTTCGCCTGTGGTGCGCCGAGCGGCTCGTCGAGGCCAGCGGCGCGGCCAATATCTCCGGCGCCCCGTGGATGATCCATTTCGCCCGGGCGCTGGGCGCCAGCATCGGCAAAGGCGTCGACCTACACACCCTGCCGCCGGTCACCGGCTTGCTGACCGTCGGCGAAGGAGCCGCGGTCGAGCCCGAGGTGGACCTGGCCGGCTGGTGGATCGACGGCGACCAAGTCCACGTCGGCGCGATCGTCATCAAGCCGGGCGCCACCGTCGGCGCACGGTCCACCCTTTTCCCGGACACTGTCATCGGCCGCGACGCGGTCGTCGAGCCGGGATCGGCTGTCCGCGGCCGGGTCCGGGCCCGGCAGACGTGGGCCGGCTCGCCGGCGGTCAAGGTGGGCAAGGCCAGCCACCCGTGGCCGCAGGAGCGTCCGGACCGCCGCACCCGGTGGGCCGTTGTCTATGCCCTGTCGGCGCTGGTCTTGGCATCGATCCCGCTGGTCTCCCTCGGCTCGGGCCTGGCCGTGCTCGCGTGGGGCGTCGCCGACTGCGCGCGGCTGCGCGACGTGGCTGCGCGGGCGGCCCTGCTGATCGCGCCGGCCACCCTCGTCTCGTTGCTGGTTTATGCCGCGATCACCCTGGTCCTGGTGCGGCTCTTGGCGATCGGGATGACCGCCGGGTACCACCCGGTCCGCTCGCGGGTGGGGTGGCAGGCCTGGTTCACCGAGCGCGTACTCGACGCCGCCCGCACCTATCTGTTCGTCCTCTATGCCTCGCTGCTGACGCCGGTGTGGTTCCGGCTCCTCGGCGCCAAGGTCGGCCGCAACACCGAGATCTCCACCGCGCTGGTCCTGCCGAAGTTCACCACGATCGACGACGGCGCCTTCCTCGCCGACGACACGATGGTGGCGTCGTACGAACTGGGCGGCGGCTGGTTGCGCGTCGACGAGGCGAGGATCGGCAAGCGCGCGTTCCTGGGCAATTCCGGCATCACCGCTCCGGGGCGCAAGGTGCCGAAGAACGGCCTCGTCGCGGTGCTGTCGGCCACGCCGACGAAGGCCAAGTCGGGCTCGAGCTGGTTGGGCAGCCCGCCGGTGCGGTTGCGCCGGGTGGCCACCAGCGGCGACACCGCGCGCACCTTCACGCCGTCGAAGGGACTGCGCGTCGCCCGCGCGGTGATCGAGACCCTCCGCCTGGTCCCGGTGATGGTCTCCTTCGGTATCGGCGTCTACGTCCTGCTCGGCGCCCAATACCTCGCGGTCCACCTCAGTTTCGCGGCCGCCGCGGCGCTCAGCGGCCTGCTGCTCCTCGTCGCCGGCGCGGCGGCGTGTTGCATCGCCGCTGCGGCCAAATGGCTCGTCGTCGGGCGGATAAGGGTTTCCGAACACCCGCTGTGGAGTCCATTCGTCTGGCGCAACGAACTCTCCGATGCCTTTGTCGAAACCGTCGCCGCACCGTGGTTCGCCAATGCCGCCACCGGGACGCCGGTGTTGACGCTGTGGCTGCGCCTGCTCGGCGCCCACATCGGGAAGGGAGTCTGGTGCGAGACGTATTGGTTGCCCGAAGCCGACCTGGTCACCCTGGGCGACGGCGCGACGGTGCAACGCGGCTGCGTCGTGCAGACCCACCTGTTCCACGACCGGGTCATGGCCATCGACACCGTCGAGCTGGACGCCGGCGCCACCCTGGGACCACACTGCGTGGCCCTGCCGGCATCCCGCATCGGCGAATCGGCCACCGTCGGTCCCGCCTCGCTCGTGATGCGCGGGGATGCCGTCCCGGCGCACAGCCGGTGGCAGGGCAATCCGATCGCCCCGTGGAAATGAGCCCCGTCCGTAGGATCGGAGCCATGCCCGAAAACGAGAAGGACGACGAAACCGTGCCCGAGACGAATGCGCGCTACACCGCCGATGGCTGGGCAGAGGCCGCGTCGGGCTGGGTGGCGAACGAAGCGCTGTTCGACTCGGTCTATGCGCCGGTGACCAAGGCCATCGTCGACGCGGCCAAGTTCGGGTCCAACCAACGCGCCCTCGACATCGGCTGCGGTGCCGGCACCCTGCTGGAGGCCGGCGTGAAGGCGGGCACCGAGATGGTCGGTATCGATATCGCGCCGGCAATGGTGGATGCCGCACGTCACCGCACGCCCGCGGCCACCGTGCTGATCGGCGACGCGCAGACGATGGACATCGGCGCCGCGGCGCCCGGGGCGCCGTTCGAGCGCATCGTTTCCCGTTTCGGCGTCATGTTCTTCGACGACCCGGTTGCGGCCTTCACCAATATCCGTGGCTTCACCGCCCCCGGTGGCCGCATGGTCTTCGCCTGTTGGCGTTCGGTGGACGAGAACCCCACCTTCGGCCGGGCCGGGACCGAGGTACTCGCCGCGGAGCTGTCCGATCCGCCCGCCCCGCCGGCCCCCGGGCAACCCGGGCCGGTGGCGTTTGCCGACTCGGACTACCTCGCCGGGGTGCTCGACAAGGCCGAGTGGTCGGACGTGAAGATCAACCCGTTCGACACCACCCTCGAACACGGCGTAGACGGCAGCGACGGCGTCGAGGAACGCCTCACGATGGTCCTGTCGACCACCACCGGCCGCCTGGCCGCCGACGAACTCCGCGGACGACTCGACGACGCGGCCTGGGCGGAACTGTTGGAGCGGACCCGGGAGAGCATCCGGTCCTACATCTCCGGCGGATCGGTGAAGCTTCCCGGCGCGATGTGGCTGGTGACCGCCACCAACCGCGTGGACTAGATGTACTTCCCCGACACGTTGTGAACATCTGAGGTGAGGCGAAGACCTCCGGGCAGGATGTGGGTTACCACAACCACCATCTAGCCACGGAGGTCTTCGTGACTCACGCTAACGCACCTTTGACGCCCGAGGGGCGTCGACGTCTTGCTTCACTCGTGGTGGACCAGGGCTGGTCACTGCGGCGCGCTGCCGAACGGTTCCAGTGTTCACCGGCCACAGCCAAGCGGTGGGCCGACCGCTACCGCGCCGGCCAGGTGCTGACCGACCGCAGTTCCCGGCCCACACGTTCACCGGCCCGGCTGCCCCGCCGCACCGAGCGCCGGATCATCAACCTGCGCTGCACCCGCCGGTGGGGCCCGCATCGGATCGCCTATCACCTGGGTATCCCGCGTTCGAC
Organism: Gordonia crocea; assembly: GCF_009932435.1. Taxonomy (NCBI): domain Bacteria; kingdom Bacillati; phylum Actinomycetota; class Actinomycetes; order Mycobacteriales; family Gordoniaceae; genus Gordonia; species Gordonia crocea. The sequence continues at coordinate 681,755 of NZ_BJOU01000001.1, read as the reverse complement.
GGTCGGCCGGGTCCTCGACCGCTATCAGATGCCGCTGCTGGCCAATATCGACCAGGCCACCGGACTGCCGGTACGCAGACCGAAACCGAAACGGTACGAGGTCGGCCGGCCCGGCCAGCTCGTGCACGTCGACATCAAGAAACAAGGCCGAATCCCCGACGGCGGCGGCTGGCGTGTGCATGGTCGCGGATCGGCCGCCGACCGTACCGCCGGTGTGGCCCGCGACCGGGCAGCACGCTCGGGAGCACCGGGCTCGCGTGGCTACCGCTACCTGCACCACGCCGTCGATGACCACTCCCGGGTGGCGTACTCGGAGATCCTTGATGACGAACGCAAGGAGACCGCGGCCGGCTTCTGGCGGCGGGCGAACGCGTTCTTCGCCGAGCACGGTGTGAGGGTGACCGCAGTGATGACCGACAACGGCGCCTGCTACCGCTCAACGATGTTCGCCGAAGCACTGGCCGACGCCGGGATCAAACACAAGAAGACCAAGCCCTACCGGCCACAGACGAACGGGAAGGTCGAACGCTTCAACCGGACCCTGGCCGCCGAATGGGCCTACGCGAAACCCTATGCCAGCGAAGCCGAACGAGAAGCCGCCTACACCGCATGGCTCCACCACTACAATCACCACCGACCCCACACCGGGATCGGCGGCCAAGTCCCCTCAGACCGCGTACACAACCTCACGGGGAAGTACAACTAGACCAGTGCTCCTGACCTGTTGATCGGTGAACAGGGCCGCATTTTCTCTATGAAGTTCTCAAGGTGCGTGCGCAGCCCCTGGGGAGCCGCTCTCATCGGGCCGGGTTTAAGCCGCGGCGTGGTCAGCGATTGTGAGGGTGCGTCGGTTCTGGCAGCGGATCCAGTCACCTCCTTCGGGTGGTTGGAACCAGGGGTGGCCGTCGAACCCGATTTGGATGTTCCAGCCTTTGCCGTGGATGTAGGTGTGGTGATGCAGGCTGCACAGCAGGACGGTGTTCTTGAGGTTCGTCTCGCCCCCGTCGGCCCAGTGCTGAATATGGTGGCCTTCACACCACGACGGTGGCGTGCCGCAGCCGGGGAATTGGCAACCACCGTCACGGGCTTCGAGTGCCTTACGTAGAGCGCCGGTGACGAATCGTTGGGTGCGTTTGGCGTCCAACGGCACCGAGTCCGCGGTGATCAACGCGGTGACTTCAGTGTTGCCGCAAGCGATTTCGCGGGCCGTGTCGGCTGAGACCGAGCCGGTGAATCCCAGGCGTGCGGCGTGAGCCTCGCCCAGAGGGCTGTCGGGTACCAGCGTCGGTAGTGGCACGGTCATAGTGATGTGCGGGACGATCCCACCGACGGTTGGGCGGTTTCGTGATGCCAGGTATGCGGTGATCTGAGGTGCCCGGCGTTTCCTGGACAGCTAATTGTCAGAAATTAGTGTCACGCCGATACCGATCGACTGAACCAGTCAGATTCTACCCGATTAGGCGTCGAATAGTCCAGTGCCGAATGACGCCGGCTACTATTGTAGCGTAGTTCGATGTATCGCGTGATGTCCTTCTTTGCGCGTTCTCGCGTCGGATATTGTTTTCGGTTCACGCACTCATTCTTCAGGGTTCCGTTGAACGACTCGGCCCAAGCGTTATCGTAGCAAACCCCAGTGCGACCAACAGATCTTAGGACACCGTGATCGGTGGCGCAGGATGCAAATGCTGTTGACATGTATTGGCTTCCGCGGTCGCTGTGAAATATTGTGACACCCGCAGTGAAAGGAACATTTTCAGCAGCCTTATCGAGAGCGGCTACAACCAAATCTGATGTCATCCGATCACTCATCGCATAGCCGACCACCTTTTTGCTGAAACAATCCAGTACCGTCGCCAAAAACAGCCAGCCTTCCCACGTTCTGATGTAGGTGATGTCGCCGCACAGCTTACGGCCGGGAGCCTGGGCAGTGAAGTCACGGCACACCAGGTCGGGCAGGCCGCCGGCATCGGCAGCTATGGTCGTCACCAGTCGCTTCGGCCCTGGCTGGCAGGGCCTCAGGCCGCGCTCACGCATGATCTTTCGGACGGTGTCATCGTCGATGTCGATCCCGCTGTCGAGCAAGTCGGCATGGATCCGGCGGTAGCCGTACGTCTGCTCGGAGGCTTCGAAGAACACTTCGATCATGTCGCCGATCCGCTGACGCCACTTGGCGTGCGCGGACTCGGCCCGGTGCTTCCATTCATAAAAACCGGACCGAGAAACACGCAGGACCGCACACATCAGAGACACAGAGTGATTGCCTTCCTCGTCAAGAATGAAACCGAACCGATCTACGGTTGAGACTTCTTGGCGAAGAAGGCAGTCGCTTTTCCCAAAATCTCGACCTCCTCCTTCAACCGCGCATTCTGTCGACGCAGACGAATCAATTCATCGCGTTCGGACTCATTGAGTTGATCTTCCAACTCCGGATGCTCCTTCCGATAAATCTGAACCCACCGAGACACAGACTGCTCCGAGACGCTGTTCTCTTTCGCGACCGCCGAGATCGGCCGCGAATGCTCGATCACCTCCAACGCGATGGAGGACTTAAACTCAGCAGAATACTTCCGTGGCATACGAATGCTCCCATTCCAGCTCAACCCGACAATAGTCGGGAGACTGTCCAGGAACCGCCGGGCGGGTCAATCACGCTGACTAGGGCGTCGGCGGTGCGTTGGGCCCGGGGACGTGGATCGGGGGAGCCGTCGGGAGCGGGGATCGGTTTCGCCAGGGCGTCTAGCGCGGTGTGGAGTTTCTCCCCAGACAACTGATCCAAATCGGCTTCCAAAGTGACCCGTCCTTCATCAGTCCGGGTGATCGATGCCTGGTTCAACGACGGATTGTCCGCCGGCGGAGTGGATGGCGGATCCAACGGCGCCAACTCGTGGCCCAGTTCGCGGGCCTTCTCCATCACTTGGGCGGGCTGATCGATCCGGGCATGCGCCAACAACGTCGTCGCAGTCTTCTCCCGCATCTCGTCGAAACCAGCGGCACCCATCCGGGTGGCAACGTGGTCGAGACCCCGGATCACCGCATCCGCATGCTCAATACCCAAGTCACCGTCACGGACGTCACGCACCAGGTTCGGCAGATCATTCAAGTGCTGTGCGAGCCGGGCCACCCGGTTGACGGTGGCCGGCGCCAACGGCAACTCCCGCAAGAGGTCCCGGCCGTTCTTCAACCGATGCCGCACCGGGATACCGATGGCCTCGGCGCGAGCGGTCGCCGCGGCCAACAGATACGAGGCGATGTTGCCCATCCGCACCGCGGTGACCATCACCCCCAACAGAGCCTTGTCGTCGGCGATAGCTTCGGCCGAGGCCAACAAGGCACCCACACCGGTACCGGATTCGACCGCGGTCGGCGCCAGGTCATCGGCCAGCGTGGTGACGATGCCAGCGAGTTCGTCGTGGTTCATGAGGCCCCCCATGCGCGGGTTCGCATCATATTGTGCGGACTCGGATTAGAAACTATGTACTGATGATCTTCTATCTACATTCTACACTAGATCAAGAGTCTGACAAGGAGATATTCCGCGGTTGACCTGGTGCGATATAAGATCGCGCCCGCCTTGAACCATGCGCGATTTGTCCGTCTTTGCCTCTCGCGTGACGATCGGTTCGTTCCCAGACAGCCGACGGCGTCCACGGTCCGGCCCAGCGCGCTCTCCGCCTCGGCCGGCGATCCCCCGAGTGGGAGTCTCGGGTGCTAACGTTCCACGCTCGTATCTCGCCCCCTTTCGGGGAATAAGGCACCGGCCCTGGGGGTCGTAACCCGACTATCTGGCGTCTGTGCAGATCAAGCGATACGCAAGGAGTCGGCACCAAGAGGTACGTTGGGCCACGCGGCCTAGATGAGCACGCTGGCGGGCACACTCGCCGAACCCGCGGTATTGCCCGCGGCCCCGAACGGATGACGCGGCCCCCGCCCTTTCACCACCCCGCCGGCGACGGCCGCGTACTCTCCCCGCCCTCTACCGCGAGGACGAACCGGCAGCTCGGCGCATCACACCCCATACCGTCTAGGCGGTCACGGTGTCGTCAGCGGAACGCGTGCGCCGACCCTTGAGGTAATGATCGGCCGCAGCGACCCCCGGCACGGCGAAGCCGACGGCCAGAACCGCGACGGCCAGGACCAAGTTGTACTCCCACCCGTTCTGCTGGATCCAGAATCCGTTCTCGTGATGGCCGTAGTACCCGGCGCCGATCATCGTCGCGGCGAGAAGGACGCCGACGAAGGGCAGCAGCACGCCGACGATGAGCGCGAGTCCGCCGAGGAGTTCGGCCCACGTCGCGAAGTGGGCCGCAGCCGTCGGGAACGGAATGTGCAGATGCTTGTCGAACATCATCGCCGTCTTGTCGACGCCCTTGATGTACAGCTTCTCCCAGCCGTGGGCGACGAAGACGACGCCGAGGGTGATGCGGAACAGGAATTGCGTGATGGTGCGCAGGTTGGTCATCGGATGCCTTTCGGTGATTACCCCTTAGGGCACCCTAACCGGCCTTATCGGGCGGCTACGCACCGGCCTCGTCGACGACGACGGTCCGCGGCTTCCCGACGCGCTTGAACAGGTAGTGGTCGATCGACACGACCCCGGCATTGGCAAAGCCGACCGCGAGAACCCCCGCGGCCAGGGCCAGGACGAACTCGTACCCCTTGTCGGTGTTCCAGAATCCGTTGTCCCAGTGGGCGAAGTGGGCCGCGCCGACCATGTTGAGCGCGAGCAAGGTGCCGAACAACGGCAGCAGCACGCCCAGGATCAGGGCCGCGCCGCCGATGAGTTCGACCCAGGTGGCGAAGAAGGCCGACGCCCGCGGGATCGGTACCCCCATGGCGTCGAAGCCGGCGGTCGTCGCGTCGAGCCCGTTGGAGAACTTCTGCCATCCGTGGGCGATGAAGATGATGCCCAGAATAACGCGGGCAATGAGTAAGGCGGGAGTGCGGAGAAATGCCATCGTCGGTCCTCTCGTCGGGCCGGACGGTCGGCGACCATCCGACTGTCGTCCATCGTGCCAGGTGACGAAGGTTCACACCGGCGCTTGGCACGGTCCGGATCGGGTCCGCCGACGACTCAGCCGGACGGATGAGACGCAGCCGGGTAGCGTTGGGCAGGATCCGGGAACCGCCCGGGATTCGCCGAAGCGAGGGGAGCGCTACGTGCCCGGGAAGTCAGGTGCCCTCCGGCACGGACGACAGGCCCCCGTGCTCGGCAATCCCGACGACATCATCGACGACTACCTGCCGGAGAACGGCAACACCGGCTACCGCGTCTCCCGCTACGATCTCGATCTTCAATACAAGGTGACCACGAACCGGCTGGCCGGAACGGCAATCATCACCGCGACTGCCAAGGCGCATCTGGCCCGTCTTCAGCTGGATTTGGCGCCGACGATGAGCGTCACCCAGGTCCTCGTGAACGGTGCCCGCGCCCGCCACACCCACCGCAAGGGAAAGCTCACCGTCACCCCGACCACCCCGGTGCCGCCGGGCGGCGCCCTGTCGGTGAAGGTGCGCTACGCCGGGAACCCCCGCCCGATCCGCGGACGCTGGGGCGAGGTCGGCTGGGAGGAACTCACCGCGGGTTCGCTGTGCGCCAATCAACCCAACGGCGCACCGTCGTGGTTTCCCTGCGACGACCACCCCGTCTCCAAGGCCAGCTACCGCATCGCGATCACCACCGACTCCCCGTTCTCGGTGGTCGCGAACGGCGTGCTGACCGAGAAACGCACCAAGGCCGCGCAGACACGCTGGGTGTTCGAGCAGACCGAGCCGATGACCACCTACCTCGCCTCGATCCAGATCGGCCAGTACGAGACGGTCTCGCTGGCGAAGTCGCCGGTCCCGGTGGACCTCGTCGCCCCCCGCGCCCTGCGGGCGCAGGCGCGTGCCCGGTTCGAGCCGCAGGTACAGATGCTCGACCTCTTCACCCGGCTTTTCGGCCCCTACCCGTTCCCCCGCTACACCGCCGTCGTCACCGAGGATCCGTTGGACATCCCGCTGGAGGCACAGGGGTTCTCCACGTTCGGGGCCAATCACTGTGAACCGGCAAACGATGCCGAGCGCCTCGTCGCCCACGAATTGGCTCACCAGTGGTTCGGCAACTCGGTCACCCTGGCACGCTGGAAGGACATCTGGCTGCACGAGGGCTTCGCCTGCTACGCCGAGTGGCTGTGGAGCGAGCACAGCGGCGGCCGCAGCGCCGACGAGTGGGCCCACCACTACTACGCCAAACTGGCCGCGTCACGCGGGCGGCGGCCGCTCACCGATCCCGGTCCCGACCTCATGTTCGAGGACTGGGTCTACAAGCGCGGCGCGCTGACCCTGCACGCGCTGCGCTTGCGCATCGGCGACGAATCCTTCTTCGCGCTGCTGCGCCACTGGACCGACAAGTACCGCTACGGCTCGGTCAGCACCGAGGACTTCACGACGTTGGCCGCCGGCCACTCCTCCCAGGCACTCGGCGACCTGTGGCAGGCGTGGCTGCGTGAGCCGGCACTGCCGCCGTTCCCGCTGCGCTCCTAGAGGTAGACAATCTTGCTCACGCAGGGTTTACCCGCGTTGGTACCGATGGTCATGCGACTGACCTGTGCGAAGTACTTCTGTCCCGGCGGCGGAGTCAGACCCAGCGTGCGAGCGACGACGATGACCTCGCCTGGGTTCTTGTCGGGGAAGGCACCGATGACCTCGGTCTTGGTGCCCGGCTGGTGCTGGAGCCGGTCGATCCAGCCAGTGTCTTTCGACTTCTGATATTCCTTCGCGGTTTCCGATCCCGGGCAGGCGGTGGACATGGACTTCTCAAACCACTTCGCGCGCTCGGGCCCCGGCGGGAGCGCATAGACCGGCCCCAGGTCCTGGGTAAAGCCGCGGGCCGCCGCCACCGTGGCCTCCTGCGCCGACTGCTGGGCCTGGATGGAACTCAGCTGGGTCTGGTACTGCGCGCCGTCGTCGGAGGCGCAACCGACCACTGACACGGCCAGGCCCGCGCCGACGGCGGTCACGACCAACGCGCGAACGAGGTGCCGTTGAGACATCGCCCTCACCTCACTGTCGTGTCATGTCTTGCGCGCAGGTGCGACCGCCGTCGGCACCGAGACTGACCCGGATCGCCATGGTCGACTTCTTGGCCTGCGAGTCTTCAGGGAAGCGGTTGGTCGCGACGACCATGACGTTGTTAGGATCCTTCTCGGTCCACGCCCCGACGATCTCGGTCTTCTTGGCCGGGAAGTAGCCGAAGCCCTCCACCTTGCCGTCCGACTTCAGCTTGGCCAATCGCTTCGCGGCCGTCGAACCGGGGCACATCTTGGCGGCCAACGCATCGAACTCCGCCATCCGGGCCGCACCCGCGACGTTGTTGAGGTGCTGGTCCCCCTGGACGATTTCGGTGGCGAACTTCTCGTTGGACTCGGCCGTCGCCTGTTTGGCCTGCACCGAGCTCAACTGGGATTGATAGTTCGCCGCCTCGTCGCTCCCGCAGCCGGTGACAACGGCTCCAGCCGCCACCGCCGCGAGTACCGCCGCCAAACACGCTCCCCTACGGCGCTTTTCGGTCATCGTCATCCTCCTCGACCACCTGCGAGGCCGGGCGCCTACACGGGTAGGCGAACAGTACGCCCGAGACCGACCCAGAGTCTGAACATTCAAGCTTTCAACGGGAAAACTTTCGATAGTGGCGAGACGCAACGAATCCGCCGGTCAGAGCGTCGTCTCTTTCCGCACACAGGTCTTGCCCGCATTCTCGCCTAGTTCCACCCGGAAGACCTTCGACGCCGGCTTCGTCTTCTTAGCCGGATCGACGTCCCGCGCGATCGCGATGACACTGGCGTCCTTCCCTCTCTCCGAGAACACTCCGACAACCTCCGCGTGGACACCGGGGACGTAGGTGAACCGGTCCATCGCCGCCCGGAGGCGGACGAGGTTTTCTGCCGCCGGCGAACCCGGGCACGTCTTGCGGCCGAACTCGTCGACGATCTTTGCCCTGGCGGGCCCGGGCTGCACCGCCGACAACGCCCCGGTCTGCATGTAGTCGCGCATGAACTGCTCGTTGGCCGCCCGTGTGGCCTGGGCAGCCTGCGTGGCGCTCAACGATTCCCGGTACGGTGCAGGGTCCTCCGAGCCACACGCGCCAACAAGGGCCAGTGTCAGCCCCGCGGCCGCCACGCCACCCAAAATCCTCCGACGACGCCTTCCGGCCATGATCGACCTCCACGGTGCGGGTGAAGGCCCACCGCCTCCACGGGTAGGCGAACCGTACGCCCGGGCGACCCCCACCCGCGGTCGATGTCCGAATTGTCGGAATAAGGGCTGCTACTGGTCGAGCAGGGCTCGCTGCGCCAGATAGGCCACGACCGCGTCGTACTCGGGCAACAATCCCTGTTCGCGGGCTTGGGCCAAGGTCGGTGCCGCGGTGTCCTTCGCCGACAACTCGAATGTCAGCCGTGAGCCGTCGCGCGCGGTGGTCGGCCAGTCGATCCCCAGCGCCGGATCCATCGGGTTGACGCCGTGCTCGGCGCCCGGGTTGTAGCCGGTGGAGCACAGATAGGCGACGGTCGAGCCGTCGGCGAGTGAGCAGAACGCATGCCCCAGCCCTTCGGCCAGGTACACCGCGCGGCGGTCGGTGTCGTCGAGGAGAACGGTGTCGTGGTGGCCGAAAGTCGGTGAGCCGACCCGGATGTCGACGATGACGTCGAGCACGGCACCGGCGACGCACGTGACGTACTTGGCCTGTCCGGGCGGCACATCGGCGAAGTGGACGCCGCGCACCGAACCGGCCGCCGACACCGACACGTTGACCTGCGCCAGGTCCAGATCGTGGCCGATCACCTCCGCCAGCAGCGGGGCTTTGAACGCCTCGAGGAACACCCCTCTGCTGTCACCGTGCTGAACCGGCGTGAACTCCCAGGCACCGTTGACGGACAGTTCGCGAATCTCCATGCGCTAGAAGCCTTTTCCCCGTTCCAACAGATCCAGGAGGTAGTCCCCGTAGCCGGACTTGGCGAGGCCGACGGCACGGTGGCGCACCTCCTCGTCGGTGAGCCAGCCCTGGCGCCACGCGATTTCCTCGGGCACGGCGATCTTGAGTCCCTGGCGTTGCTCGACGGTCCGCACAAAGTTCCCGGCGTCGAGCAGCGAGTCGAAGGTACCGGTGTCCAACCAGGCCGTGCCGCGCGGGAGGACCGTCACCTGCAACGCGCCGCGCTGCAGATAGTGCTGGTTGACGTCGGTGATCTCGTACTCGCCGCGCGCGCTGGGCTGCAGCGACCGCGCGATCTCGATGACGTCGTTGTCGTAGAAGTACAACCCGGGGACGGCGAAGTTCGACCGCGGCCGCGCGGGCTTCTCCTCCAACGAGACCGCGGTGCCCGAGTCGTCAAACTCCACCACGCCGTAGGCGCCGGGGTCGGCGACCCAGTAGGCGAAGATGGCGCCGCCGACGAGGTCGCGGTGCGCCGCCAGGCGACTGCCGAGGCCGGGTCCGTAGAAGATGTTGTCCCCCAACACCAGAGCGACCGAGTCACCGCCGATGTGGTCGGCGCCGAGGACGAAGGCCTGCGCCAACCCGTCGGGGGACGGCTGCACCGCATAGTCCAGCGAGATGCCGAACCGGGAGCCGTCGCCCAGTAGGTTTTCGAAGGCCGGCCGGTCCTGCGGCGTGGTGATGATGAGGATGTCGGTGATCCCGGCCAACATCAACGTCGACAGCGGGTAGTAGACCATCGGCTTGTCGTAGACCGGGACCAGCTGCTTGCTCACCCCCTGGGTGATCGGGTGCAGCCGGGAGCCGGTGCCGCCGGCCAGGATGATTCCGCGCATCACCCCAGGCTATCGGCCTACTAGACTGGACCGCGGCAACACTGCCGTCTCGAGCGGGGAGCACCATGCGGGTACTGGTCACCGGGGGCGCCGGATTCATCGGCGTCAACTTCGTGCTCCGCACCCTGGCCACCCGCGACGACGCCGAGATCACCATCCTCGACAAGCTCACCTATGCCGCCGATCCGGGCTCGCTGGATCCGGTTTCCGACCAGGTGCGGCTGGTCGTCGGTGACATCGCCGACGCCGAGCTCGTCGACGGGTTGGTCGGGCAGGCCGACCTCGTCGTGCACTTCGCCGCGGAGTCGCACAACGACAACTCGCTCAACGACCCCTCGCCGTTCGTCACCACGAACCTGGTCGGCACCTTCACTCTGCTGGAGGCCGTCCGCCGCCACGGGGTGCGCTACCACCACATCTCCACCGACGAGGTCTACGGCGACCTCGACCTCGACGATCCGGCCCGGTTCACCGAGGCCACGCCGTACAACCCGTCCAGTCCGTACAGCTCGACCAAGGCCGGGTCGGACCTGCTCGTGCGCGCCTGGGTCCGCTCCTTCGACATCGCCGCGACCATTTCCAACTGCTCCAACAACTACGGGCCCTACCAGCACGTCGAGAAGTTCATCCCGCGCCAGATCACCAATGTGCTGACCGGCGTCAAGCCCCGCGTCTACGGGGACGGGCGCAACGTGCGCGACTGGATCCACGTCGACGACCACAACGACGCGGTGTGGGCGATCATCGACCACGGCCGCATCGGCGAGACCTATCTGATCGGCGCGGACGGCGAGGCGGACAACCGCACGGTGGTCGAAACGATCCTGGAGCTGCTCGGACAGCCGCGCGACGCCTTCGTCTTCGTCACCGACCGGCCCGGGCACGACCGCCGGTATGCCATCGACTCGACCAAGCTGCGCACCGAGCTCCAGTGGCGGCCGCGCTACACCGACTTCACCAGCGGGCTGGCGGCGACCATCGAGTGGTACCGGGAGAACGAGAAGTGGTGGCGTGAGCGCAAAGCCGGGGTCGAGGCGGGTTACGCCAAGAACGAGAAGCTACTCGGCTGACCGACGGCCCGGGTAGCGGATCCACGCGTCCAGCGCGGCCTCCAGCGGCGCGGACACGTCCTTGCCGCCGATTTGGGGCCGACCGTCGAGATATCCAACCTCCGCGTCATCGAAGACGCCGGCCCCGCTCCACAGCGGTGCCCGCGACGGCGAGGGGTCATCGACCACCGGTGGTCGACGCACCGGGATGGCCCGCGCCCCGTCGGTCCACAGGTGTTCGTCGGAGAACACTCCGTGCAGCGTGGGCTCGAACTCGCGGAACGGCAGTTCCGCCGCCGTACACGTCAACCTGGTGACGCAGAAGAACTCGGGCTTGCCGCCCCGGTTGAGCCATCGGGCGAATCCGATCACCGTCGTCGGCCCGATCCATGCCGGGTTGATCCGCGTCTCCTCGCACAGCTCGCGGTTGGCACCGCGCGCGATCACCTCGACGAGCGGCTCCCCCTCGACGACCAGGTCGCGCGGCTCCAACGATCCTGATCCCGACGGTGCCAACAACCCGCGACTGGCCTGCGATTTGCCCGACTGCAGAGTCAGCACCAGGTGGTCGTCGGCGGTGATCGCCAGCGTCGACACGCCGATCCACCCGCTCAGTTGGGACTCACCCAGTCCCCACAACACGCCCCGCCGGTCGACGAGAAAGGTGCGCTGCAACCGCATCGAGTCGCCGCCGTCGGTGACCTCGAAAGCCATGAGTTCGTCAGCGCACATCGACGAGAAGAAGTCGCCGCGCTGCAGTGTCACCGAACCGCCGTCGGCGACCTTGTCGGGGGTGAGGTCGGTCCGCAAACCGAGCAGCGGCCCGTTGAACGGGTGCCGCCCCTTGAACACCTCGTGCAAGACCGACGGCGCCAAGTTGGCCAGGACGTCGGGAACCTCGTAACGACGACGGTCCAGCACCGCGGTGAGCCCCGTGGTCGGTAGCGCCGCATCCACCGCGGGATTGATCAACAGGACTCCGCGCTGGGTCCGCAGCGCCACCGGCAACTCGTCGCAGCGATAAGTGTCGACCACCTCCGGCGGCAATCGTTCGCCGACTTTGCGGCCGGTGAACTGCGTGTAGAGGGCGCCGGTGTCCTTGAGGAAGAGCACGGCACCGAGGACGGCCGCGATCAGCACCACCGGCCCCGACACCCACCATCCTTGGGGCCAGATCATGGGCAGGACACCGACGACGAAGCCGAAGGCGCCCAACGCGTAGGCCCAGACGCTGGTCAGCAGAAAGCGCCAACGGTCCCACAGGCTGCGCAGCCGCGTCCTCATGCCTCGGCGGACCGGTAGCCTTCCGGGTTCCGCTCTTGCCAGCGCCAGTAGTCGCGGCAGGCGCGTTCAATCCCGCATTCGGCCGCCCAGCCCAACTGGGCGTGCGCCTTGTCGGGCAGACAATAGGTGGCCTGGGCGTCCCCCGGCCGACGCGGGGCGTCGACGGTGGGGACGGTCGCCCCGGAGGCGGCCTCGAAAGCCGCGATGAGTTCGAGGACGCTCGACGGCCGCCCGGTCCCCAGGTTGAAGAACGCCATGCCCGGCTCGGCGTTCTCGATGGCCGCGAGGTGGCCTTTCGCGAGGTCGACGACGTGGATGTAGTCGCGCAGCGCGGTGCCGTCGGCGGTGTCGTAGTCGCGGCCGAACACGCTCACCTGCGGCAGGATCCCGGCGGCCACCCGCGCGACGATGGGCATCAGGTTGTTGGGGATACCCTGCGGATCCTCGCCGATCAGTCCGCTGTCATGGGCGCCGATGGGGTTGAAGTACCGCAGTCCGATGAGTCGCTTGTCCGGATCGGTCCGGGCGAAGTCGCGCATGACTTCTTCGCACATCCGCTTGGACTTGCTGTACGGGTTGGGCAGGTCGAGCCCGGTGCGGGAGGTCTCCACAAACGGGAGGTCCTCTTGGTGGGTGTAGACGGTGCCGGTGCCGGAGAACAGGAAGGTGCCGATCCCGTGGTCGCGCATCGCGCCCAGCATGACCAGCGTCGACCCGACGTTGTTCGCGTAGTACTCCAGCGGCATGCTGACCGATTCGCCGATTGCCTTGCGCGCGGCGAGGTGGATGATCGCGTCGAAAGGCCCGGTCTCCTCGATTCCGGCGCGCACGGCGTCGGCGTCGGTCACATCGATCTCGCGGAACGGCACCGTCGTGCCGGTGATCTCGTTGATGCGGCCGATGGCGACCGGACTCGAGCAGGAGAAGTCGTCGAAGATCACCGCCTCATGCCCGGCGGCGACCAATTCGACCGCGGTGTGCGCACCGATGTATCCGGCCCCGCCGGTGAGGAGAACACGCATGGTGGGCAGTCTACGGATTCGTCGCCGCTCGGCGATGGACCCGGCCGCCGACGAGGACGGCAACCAGCCCGACGACGATCATGACCAATCCGAACAGGAAGAACTGCCGGTAGTCCAGCGACGGGTACCGCTGGGCCAGCCAGGCCAGCAGCGCCGGTGAGCCGAAGCCGATGTAGGTGAGCGCGTAGAAGACCGCGGTGAGCCCGCCGAGGTCGTCGGGACCGGCGATGCGCTGCACCTCGAGGAGCCCGCCGATCAGCGCCATCCCGTATCCGCAGCCGAGGACGGCCGCGGCGAACAAGGCGACCGGGATGCTGCGCGTCGCCTCGGCGGCGATCGCCATTCCCAGCCCCGCGGCGAGTACGACCAGCGCCACGACCATGCCGCGCACGCTGTTGGGCCGGTCGATCCGGCGCCCGACGGACTGGATGCCGAATCCGGCGGCCAGCCCGATGACGCAGCACGCCGCGGCGAGCGCGATGGGCATCGAGGTGTGATCGCTCAGCAGGTCGGGCAGGATCGCATACGCGATTGCGCAGGCGCCGAACACCCACGGGGCCACCGGCGCGACGACGAGGAGGAACCGGGCGGTCAGCGCCGAGGGGATCGTCAGGTCGGCGAGGAGGCTGGTGGTCCGCTCCGCGTCGCGGAAACGGGTCTCCGGGACGCGCCACAGCGTTGCGGAGGACACCGCGGCCAGCGCCACGGTCACCATGTAGGGCAGCACCGTCGGCCAGGGGCCCCATTGGGCGGCAACGCCGGCGACGGCGGCCCCGACCCCGAAGCCGGCGGTCAGGCACATCGTGGCGCGGCGGGCACCGACGCCGATCGGGGTGCCGGCGGCGCGGGAGAGCTCGGCCACCCATGATCCGCCGACGGCCATCGCCAGGCCGAGGGCGACACCGCTCAGCAGCCGGCCGATGCTGAGGAGCAGGACCGAGTCGGCGCCCATGGCCAGTGCCACCGACCCGAGGCCGGCCAGGATCGGCGCCGGCAACATCAGCGGCCGCCGTCCCCAGCGGTCCGATGCGGGGCCGCCGATGAGCAACGCCGGCACGATACCGAAGACGTAGACGAAGAGAAGGGTGTCGACGACCACCCCGGACAGGCCGTGCTGCTTGTACATGACCAGCAGCGGGGTGAACTGGTTGCCGCCCCACGCGCTGACGAAGAGCGCTCCGCCGACGGGTACCCAGGCCGCGGCACCGACGGTGCGGGCGGCGGGCGGGGCGGTAGTCGTGGTCACGGCTTTCTATCGTATCGAGCCTCCGAGGACCTGCGGAAATCGTGGTGAGGGCCGTCACCCGCTACCGTCGAGTGGGCCCTCATATCCGCCGAGTGGGCCCTCATATCCGCCGAGTGGGCCCTCAACCCCACCCCGACCACCGGAGGCCGCCATGCCCTTGTTCCACCGCCGCCTCGCTGCCGGCGTCGTCCTCGGGATGGCCCTGCTCGCCCCCACCGCCGTCGCCGCGCCGGCCGGCGCCGCACCGTCCACGACGACCGGCCTGACCCCGCAGTTGGCCACCGCCTACCGGATGGCCAAAGCGCAGGCCACCCGCGAGGGCGTCCCCTTGTGGATCACCTCGGGCAAGCGGTCCTGGGCCGAACAGAACCAGCTGTGGCGCGAGGGCATCGCGACCTACGGGAGTCCGGGGGCCGCGAGCCGATGGGTACTGCCGCCCAACCGGTCGACACATGTGACCGGCCGGGCCATCGATGTCGGACCTCAGCGCGGCGCACTCTGGTTGGCGCGCAACGGCAATCGGTGGGGTCTGTGCCGGACGTATGCCAATGAGTGGTGGCATTTCGAGGTGGCGACCATCCCTCATACCGCTTGCCCGCCGATGCGGCCCAGCGCCGCACATCGTTGACCTGCGAGAAGTGAGGTTCGCTGCCGGGGCCCGGCAGTTGCCCCACCCCGTGGAGACTGGCAAGATCAAACCAGTTGTCTGACACGGGCGGCCCACCACGCCGCCGCAGGCAGGCATGTGGCGCTTGGCAGCTCACCCGCAGCCCCGGCGACCGGACTCCATTCGCACCCATCGTTGTGTGCGTCGGCTTTGATGCGCGCGGGCAATCCCCCAGTACCACCCCGATGACCCCGCGCACGCCCCGCGCAACGAACGAACGATCGGTAAGGAACCATGACCAGCACGGACGAAAGCTCGATGACCACGCCGATCACCGACGAGGAGATCTTCCTCTCCCACGTCGGCGGCAAACTGTCCACGGAGCTCCAATCTCCTCTCAACACCCAGCGCGACCTGTCGATCGCGTATACCCCCGGCGTGGCCCAGGTGTCGCGGGCCATCGCGGCCCAGCCGGAACTGGTCGACCGCTACACCTGGACGAACCGGCTCGTCGCCGTCGTGTCCGATGGTTCGGCGGTCCTCGGCCTCGGCGACATCGGCGCCCGCGCCTCGCTCCCGGTCATGGAGGGCAAGTCGGCGCTGTTCCGCAGCTTCGCCGGCCTGAACTCGATTCCGATCGTGCTGGACACCAACGACCCCGACGAGATCGTCGAGACCCTCATCCGGCTCCGCCCGTCGTTCGGCGCGGTGAACCTGGAGGACATCTCCGCACCGCGCTGCTTCGAGATCGAGCGCCGCGTGATCGAGGCCCTCGACTGCCCGGTCATGCACGACGACCAGCACGGCACCGCCATCGTCGTCCTCGCCGCACTCAAGGGAGCGGTCAAGGTCCTCGACCGCGAGCTGGCCGACTTGAAGGTGGTCATCTCCGGCGCCGGCGCGGCCGGGGTCGCCTGCGCCAACATCCTGCTGGCCTGCGGGATCGGCGACGTCGTCGTCCTCGACTCGAAGGGCATCGTCGCCACCGACCGCACCGACCTCAACGAGTTCAAGGCCGACCTGGCCGGACGCACCAACCCCCGCGCGCTCACCGGCGGGGCCGCCGAGGCCCTCGCCGGCGCCGACGTCTTCCTCGGAGTGTCTGCCGGGACGATCGCCGAGGAACTCATCGCGTCGATGAACGACGGTGCGATCGTGTTCGCGCTGTCCAATCCCGATCCCGAGATCCACCCCGACGTCGCGCGCAAGCACGCCGCCATCGTGGCGACGGGCCGTAGCGACTTCCCCAACCAGATCAACAACGTGCTGGCCTTCCCCGGTGTCTTCGCCGGCGCACTCGACGTCGGTGCTCGGCGGATCACCGAGAACATGAAGATCGCCGCCGCCGAGGCCATCCACTCGGTGGCCGCCGCCGCGCTGGCGCCGGATTACATCGTGCCGAGCCCGCTCGACGACCGGGTGGCACCGGCCGTCGCGAAGGCGGTGGCCGAGGCCGCGCAGGCCGACGGCGTCGCCTGAGGATCGCCTGCTGCCGCGGTCGACCCGGTTTCCCGCAGATCCGGTCGACCGCGGGCACAATGGTGGCCATGCGAATGACCGCCCTCGTCGCCGCCGTCAGCGGTATTGCGGCGTGTGCCGCCCTGTCCGCGGCCCCCGCCTCGGCGGCCCCGTTCCCGGTGACCACCGACGTCCCGGGAGCACTGTCGGCCAACTATCTGGAATCGGCGCAGAGTTCGCCTCCCGGGTCCAACCGGTGGCACTGCCGCTCCGATCGCGACCCGGTGATCCTGCTGCACGGTACGGCGATGAACCAGGCCGCCAACCTCGGCTACCTCGCGCCGATGCTCGCCAACGCCGGCTACTGCGTTTTCAGCGTCACCTACGGGCAGACCAGTTGGAGTGGCAACACCGGCGGGTTGGGTGACAAGGACCGCTCGGCCCGGCAGGTCGCCGGCTTCCTCGACCGGGTCCTGGCCGCCACCGGCGCGCGCCAGGTCGATTTCGTCGGCCATTCCCAGGGCGGCGCCATCGCCCAACTCGTCGCTCAGCTGCGGACGTCGCGCGTCGACACCATCGTCGGCGTCTCCGCCCCCAGCCGCGGCACTAGCCGCATCGGTGGGATCACCGACCGGTTGCCGGCCCGAGCGCCCGGTCAGAACTATTGGGGCCCACGGCAACCCACGGTTCGCTATGTCAACCTGGCGACCCGGAACGACGAGGTGTCCACCCCGTACCCGGTGACCCTCATGCCACCCGGGCCCAACGTCACCAACACCGTCGTCCAGACCGTCTGCCCGCAGTCCCGCGTCGGACACCTCGGCATGGCCTTCTCACCGGTCGTGGGCGCGCTGGTACGCAACGCGCTGGACCCCGCCCATCGTGTGCGCGTCCCGTGTGGGGCACCCGAGTTCAGGGGTTGACGATCAGATTCGACGACCGCGCCGGGGAGTCCGGGCGCTTCCTCTCCCGCATCCACGTCGGCGGCGGACACCCGACCGACGACTACCCCTACACCCTCCCGGTCGTCGAGCACCTGGTGGCGAGCGGCGGGCTGCCCCTCCCTGCCGGCGTCACTTTCTTCGTCGGCGAGAACGGCAGCGGCAAGTCGACGCTGATCGAGGCGATCGCGGTGGCCGCCGGGATGAACGCCGAGGGCGGCAGCCAGAACTACCGGTTCGCCACCCGCCGCTCCGAGTCCAACCTCGCCGAGCACCTGCACCTCACGTGGGGCCCGGTGAAACCGCGCAGCCGCTTCTTCCTGCGCGCCGAATCCTTCTACAACCTGGCCACGGCCTCCGAGGAACTCGGGCCCACACAGCTGGCCGCGGCCTTTGGCGGGGCCTCCCCCCACGAGCGCTCTCACGGCGAGTCCTTCCTGGATCTGATGCGCTCGCGCTTCTCCCCCGGCGGGCTCTACGTGATGGACGAACCCGAGGCCGCCTTGTCCCCGCAGGCATGCCTGGCGGTGCTGGCACTGATGGCGCAGCTCGTCGACAGCGGCACCCAGCTCGTCATCGCCACCCACTCGCCCCTCCTGCTCGCGCTGCCCGGCGCCACGATCTACGAGATCGACGACGAGGGGGCCATCGAGGCGGTCGACTACGACGACGCAATGCCGGTCCGCCTGACCCGCGACTTCCTCGCCGGACCCGAGCGCTACCTGCGCCACATCCTCGCGCCCTCGTAATTGCCGGCGCCGTCGTCGGAACCGGTTTTGGCCTGCCTCCGGTTTGCCGATACACTCGTTCTCGCTGCCCAGCGCGGCACGCCGCCTTAGCTCAGTCGGTAGAGCAATTCACTCGTAATGAATAGGTCAGGAGTTCGATTCTCCTAGGCGGCTCCGATAAGACCAGGTAGACCACCGTTTTTACGGTTGCCTTGAAGTACCCGACGATGGTGCGCTCGCCGAACGGCTGGCCTCAGCTGTGCCGGGGGGAGCGGAGCTGTCGGAGGCCAAGGCCGGCGAGCGACAGGACGGCCCAACAGCCGGGGATCAGGATGTATGAGCCGGCGGCCCAGAAGATCGAAAAGCCGACCACGAACTGCGCTCGCCCGACCCGCTCAGCCCATCCGATACGGCCGGGCATCGCCGTGGCGCATCCCGCCGTCGACGACGACGGTCTCGCCGGTCATCCACGACGACGCGTCCGAGGCGAGGAACTCGACGGCGCTCGCGATATCGTCGGGCTCGCCGATCCGCCCCAGCGCGGTCACGCCGGCGACCTGCGCCTCGTGCTCCTTCCACAGCGCCTCGGCGAGGCGGGTCCGCACCACGCCGGGCGCGACGGCGTTCACCCGGATGCCGGGCGACAGTTCGAGCGCGAGCTGAGTGGTCAGGTAGATAAGCGCGGCTTTGGTCGTGTTGTACAGCCCGATCACCGGTTCGTGGGTCATGCCGCCGATCGAGGCGGTGTTGATGATCGACCCGCCGTGCTCCCCCATCCACCGTTCGGCCACCAGCCGCGTCCACATCAGCGGCGCCCACAGGTTCACCTCGACGATTTTGGTGAAGACGGCGCGGTCCTGCGCGATCAGCGGGCCGTAGGCCGGGTTGGTCGCCGCATTGTTGACCAGGATGTCGACCCCGCCGAAGGTCTCGATCGCGATGTCGACGCACCGCGCCGCCTGCTCCTCCTCGGCCGCGTGCGCCGCGACGCCGAGCGCCGAGCCGCCGATTTCGGCCGCGGCGGCATCGGCGGACTCCTGCTTGCGCGCCGTGACCACGACGTTGGCCCCGGCCGCCGTCAGCGCCCGCGCGCTGGCCAGCCCGATCCCGCGGGAGGCACCCGTGACGATGGCCGTTTTGTTCGTGAGGTCGGTACCGGTCATGTCCGATCATCCCCTTCCAGTCGCGGGCTCTCCGCCCATCCTCCATCGAACTTGATCTTGACGTCAGATTCAAGTTAGGCCACAATGATGGCCACGGGGTGACGCGCGTCACTGCCCCGACATCCGATTCCGCCGTCCGAAAGGGCAATCCCATGAGCACCGTGCAGACCGTCACCGGCCCGGTCGATTCCGCCGACCTCGGCAACGTCCTCGTCCACGAACACATCTTCGTCCTCGGTGAAGAGCACCGGGAGAACTACCAGTTCGACTGGGACGAGGACGAGAAGGTGGCCGACGCGGTCCGCGATCTCAACGAACTGAAGGGGCTGGGAATCGACACGATCTTCGATCCCACCGTCCTCGGCCTGGGCCGCTACATCCCGAGAATCCAGCGGATCGCCGCACAGACCGAGTTGAACATCGTCGTCGCCACCGGGCTGTACACCTACAACGACATCCCCTTCCAGTTCCACTACACCGGCCCCGGCCTGCTCTTCGACTGTCCCGAACCGCTCGTGACCCTCTTCGTCCGCGACCTCACCGAGGGCATCGCCGACACCGGGGTGCGCGCGGCCTTCCTCAAGTGCGCCATCGAGGAGCCGGGCCTCACCCCCGGCGTCGAACGCGCGATGCGCGCCGTCGGGCAGGCCTCGGTGCAGACCGGGGCGCCGATCACCGTGCACACCAACCCGCACACGCAATCCGGCCTGGTCGCCCAACGCGTCTTGCAGGAGGAGGGCGTCGACCTGCGCAAGGTCGTCATCGGCCACTCCGGCGACTGCACCGACATCGACTACCTGATGAAACTCGCCGACGCCGGATCCATCCTCGGCATGGACCGCTTCGGGCTCGACGTCCTCCTCCCCTTCGAGGACCGGATCAACACGATCGTCACCCTGGCCGAGCGCGGCTACGCCGACCGGATGGCCCTGGCGCACGACGCCTCCTGCTTCATCGACTGGTTCGACCCGGGGGCCAAGCGGCAAGCGGTGCCCAAGTGGAACTTCCGCCACATCAGCGAAGACGTCCTGCCGGCGTTGCGCGAACGCGGCGTGACCGACCAACAGATCACGACGATGCTCGTCGACGTTCCCCGCGCCTACTTCGAGTGAGGGCGGAGCGCATGTCGAATCCTGTTGCCGCCCTGTGGCACAACGCCGACGAGGTGCCCGACCGGATCGCGGTCCGCGACGGCGATCGCACGCTGGGCTTTGCCCAGTTGCGCCACCGCGCCGCCGCTGCCGCGGCCCGATTCGCCGACCAGGGGGTCGGAACGGGTGATCGGGTCCTGCTCATCGCCCCGTCGATCCCCGAGTTCGTCATCAACTACTACGGCCTGCACGCCCTCGGCGCGGTCGTCATCACGATGAACGTGATGTCCACCGCCCCCGAGATCGGTTATGTCGTCGACGATTCCGGTACGTCGCTGATCACCGCGTGGGAGGGTTGCGCCGACGCTGCGGAAGCAGTCGCGGCCGATCGCTCGCTGCCCTTCGTCGAACTGGGCGCTTTCGAGGCCGACGCCGACGACGCTCCCGGCGTCGAGGGCTACGCCGAGCGGGACGACGACGACACCGCGGTGATCCTCTACACCTCCGGGACCACGGGCAAACCCAAGGGCGCCCAGCTGACCGTGGCGAATGTGATCGCGGTGCCGGTGGAGTTCCACGACGCCCTGCGACTCGGCGAGCACGAGCGCTGGGCCACCGCCCTACCGCTCTTCCACTGCTTCGGCCAGCTCGTCGTCATGCACGACGCCCTCACCTGGCGCGGCACGCTCTCCCTGTTGAGCCCCTTCTCCCCCGGCGAGTTCATGGACCGGCTGCGCGACGAGCACATCACCATCGCCTGCGGGGTGCCGACGATGTGGAATGCCATGCTGCAGGCCGGCGACGGCCACTCCGCGGCGGACTTCGCCGACCTGCGGCTGGCCTGCTCCGGCGGCGCGTCGCTGCCCGGCGAGGTGATCCGTGCCTTCGAAAACCATTTCGGGGCAACCATTCTCGAGGGATACGGACTCACCGAGACGGCCGGCACCGCAACCTTCGGCAACCTCGCCGTCGACCCCAAGGCGGGCACCGTCGGACGCGGGTTGGCCCACTTCGACGTCGAGATCCGCGACCCCGACGGGAAGCCGTTGCCACCGGACACGGTCGGCGAGGTCTTCCTCTCCGGCCCGACGGTGATGAAGGGCTATTGGAACCGTCCGGAAGCAACGGCGCAGACCCTGCACGACGGTTGGCTCGCGACCGGCGATCTGGGTTCGTTGGACGCCGACGGCGATCTGCGGATCGTCGACCGGAAGAAGGACCTCATCATCCGCGGCGGCTACAACGTCTACCCGCGCGAGGTCGAGGAGGTCCTCTACGGCCACCCCGACATCGTGGAGGCCGCAGTGCTCGGCGTCCCCGACGAACACTACGGCGAGGAGATCGCCGCCGTCGTCGCCCTGCGCACCCCCGACGCCCTCGACGCGGACACCCTGCGACAGTGGTGCAAGACGCAGCTGAGCGCCTACAAGGTTCCGCGGGTGATCGCCTTCGTCGACGAACTCCCCAAGGGGGCGACCGGCAAGATCCTCAAACGGGCGATCGACCGCGACGGCCTCACGGCCGCGGGCCGGTCAGCTTGATGGCGTTGGCCCACAACCGGGTGGCGGTCTCGACCAGTTCGTCCATCTCCGTCTCGTCGCCGAGCGCGAACGCGTTGTAGGCCATCCGGGAGACCATGCCCGACAGCGCCCGCGCCGCCCGGTCCGGGTCGATGTCCGGGTCGGCCAAGCCCCGCGACTGCAACCGCTCGATCTGGCGGGCATTCCGCTCGGAGAACACCTCGCCGCGCTTGCGCCGCCGGTCCCGGAACTCGGGGCTCAACCCGGAGACCTGTTCCAGGACCAGACGCAGTTTGGCGTTGCGCTTGTAGGCCTCGAAGTAGGCCCGGTTGGCCGCTTCGAGCACTGCCACCGGGTCGTCGTCGGAGGCGACGTGCGGCAGTCCCGGATGCAGCATGTCCTCGTGGGCCTTCTCGAATACCGCGTCGAGGATCTCTTCCTTGCTCTGGAAGTAGGTGTAGAAAGTTCCCGTCGAGCAGTTCGCCTCCGCGGTGATGTCGGTCAGCCGGGAGTCGGAGAATCCGTCGCGCTCGAAGACCGTGCGCGCCGCGTCGACGAGGGCCGCACGGGTCCGCTCGCCGCGCGGGGTCAGCGCCTTCTTGCCCGGGGTCTGCGCCTTGTCCATGCGTCGATCATCCCAGCAGGTCCGCAGCGGTGTGCACCCGGCGCGCCGGGCCAACGGCATCGCGCCGGGTGAGGGTCACAGCCCGGCCGAATCGGCGACCTGTGCCGCCTTGGCCACCAGGACGTCGATGACCTCGGGGGTGGGCACACCGGTCCCGGCCCGGTTCTTCGGGTTGTCTTGGGCGCGCCGCAGCACGCCTTCGGCGATGATCGCGACCTTCCACAGACCGAGTGCGTGCCAGTAGCGCAGCGCCCGGGCATCCCGCCCGGTCCGCTCGATGTAGTCGGCGGCCAGGCGGTCGCGGTCGGGGAATCCGTCGAGCAATTCCACCGGCGCCGCCGAGAGCGGCGGGTCCCCGGCGGCCGGCCAGTAGGCCAGGGTGCTGCCGATGTCGGCCAGCGGATCGCCCAGGGTGGACAGCTCCCAATCCAGCACGGCGCGCACCTGTCCCGCCGCCGGGTCGACCATCACGTTGCGGATGTGGAAGTCGCCGTGGACCAGCCGGAGTTCGCGCTGTTCCGGGATCCCGCCGGCCAGGCGGGCGGTCACCTCGTCCAGCGCGGGGATCTCGCGGGTCTTCGACTTCTCCCACTGTGCGCTCCAGCGGCGCAGCTGGCGCTGCGCGTACGGCTTGTGGCTGGCCAGATCGGCGAGGCCGACCTCCTCGAGGTCGACCGCGTGGATCTGCGCGAGGGTGTCGATCATCGACGAGCCCAGGGCGGAGCGCGCCGAGGGCGTCATGGCCTGCGCGGCGGGCAGGTTGTCCAGCACCGTCGCGTCGATGCATTCCATCACCACGAAGGGCACGGGACTGACCGACTCGTCGGCACACACCCCGTACACCTCGGGGACCGGGACGCCGGTGCCGGCCAGCGCCGAGAGGATCCGGGCCTCGCGGGCCACGTCGTGCGCCGACGCCAGCAGATGGCCCAGCGGTGGGCGGCGCAGCACCCAGGCCCCGCCGTCGTCGTCGCTGAGCAGGTAGGTGAGGTTGGACTGCCCGCTTCCCACCCGGCGGGCGCTCAGCTCGCCGGCTGGCTCGATGCCGACACCGGCGAGCCACCCGAGCAGGGCGGCCGGGTCGGTCTCGGGGATCTCCAACTGTCCCGCATCGCCGTCACTCATGGCGCCTCCTCAGTACCGCGCACTGAGCGCGTCGTCGGATACGCCCGCAACCGTCTCCGGCGCCGCGTCCCGGTAGCGCCGCAACTCCCGGCGCGCGATCGCCCGCTTGTGCACCTCGTCGGGGCCGTCGGCCAACCGCAGCGTCCGGATGTGGGCGTAGGCCATGGCCAATGGGAAGTCGTCGGTCACGCCGCCGCCGCCGTGCACCTGGATCGCCCGGTCGATGATCTTCAGTGCGACGTTGGGCGCGGCCACCTTAATCGCGGCGATCTCGGTGGCGGCAGCCTTGTTGCCGACCGTGTCCATCATGTACGCGGCCTTCAAGGTCAGCAGCCGGGTCATCTCGATGTCGATCCGCGATTCGGCGATCCAGTCCTGGATGTTGGCGCGGTCGGCCAGTGGTGCACCGAAGGTCTCCCGACGAGAGGCCCGCTCGCACAACAACTCCAGTGCCCGCTCGGCCATCCCGATGGTGCGCATGCAGTGGTGGATGCGGCCGGGCCCCAGGCGCGCCTGCGCGATGGCGAATCCCTCGCCCTCTCCCTTCAACACATCCTTCGCCGGAACGCGCACGTTCTCGAAGACCAGCTCGCCGTGGCTCTCCCGGTCCACGTAGCCGAAGACCGGCAGGTTCCGCACGACGGTCAGTCCCGGCGCGTCGACCGGGACCACCATCATCGACTGCTGGCGGTGCGTGGGCGCACTCGGATCGGTCTTGCCCATCACGATGAGTACGGCGCAGTCGGGCCGAACGGCGTTGGAGGCGAACCACTTCCGGCCGTTGAGGACATACTCGTCGCCGTCGCGCTCCATTCGTAGTTCGATGTTGGTCGCATCCGAGCTGGCCACCGCCGGCTCGGTCATCGCGAAGGCCGACGCGATCTTGCCGTCGAGGAGCGGCTTGAGGTACTTATCCTTGTGCTCGTCGGTGCCGAACAGCGTCAGCACCTCCATGTTCCCGGTGTCGGGGGCGTTGCAGTTGAAGACCTCCGACGCCCACACGACGCGGCCCATGATCTCGGCCAGGTGGGCGTACTCGAGGTTGGTCAGGCCCGGCCCCCATTCCGGATGGGGATGGAAGAGGTTCCACAGCCCGGCCGCCTTGGCCTCGGCTTTGAGGTCGAGCAGGATCTGCGGCGTCGCATGCGGATTGGCCGACTCGCGCATCTGCTGGTCGTAGACGGCCTCGTTCGGGTAGACCCGGGCTTCCATGAAGTCCAGCAGCCGGCGCCGGTACTGCTCGGCGCGCTCCGAGGGCTCGAAGAGTGAGTCGGTCATCATCGTTCTCCTAGGTCGGGGAGTAGGTCTGTCACATCGGCCGGGTCAGGCGGTGCCGGTGGCGGCGGCGAGGCCCTGCTGGACGCGGCGCATCCCGCGCAACCAGCGGTCGTAGTCGCTGCCCTTCTGCCGGTACATGTCGAGCACTTCCGGGTGCGGGAGGATGAGGAACCGCTCGTCCTCGACGGCATCCAGGACGTCGGCGGCGACCCGCTCGGGGGTCAGCACCTCGCCCGCCGACTCCACCGCGCGCTGCATCAGCTGCGCCTGCGGGTCGTCATCGATGTCGCCCGGGCGCAGCAGCTTGGTGTCCACGCCCATCGGGCACAGGCAGCTCACCCGCACCCCCTGGTCGGCGTAAGTCACGTTGAGCCATTCGGCGAAGCCCACGACGGCGTGCTTGGTGACCGAGTAGGTCGCCGACCCGAGTTGGGTGAGCAGCCCGGCGGCCGACGCGGTGGAGACGAAGTAGCCCTCGCCGCGCTCGACCCACTCGGGCACCAGTCGCCGGGCGGCCCGGATGTGCGCCAACAGGTTCACGTCCAGGGCGGTGGCCCACTCGTCGTCGGTCGCCGCGAGACCGGGGGCGCCCGCGATGCCCGCGTTGGCGAAGTAGAACGCCACCGGACCGAAGCGGTCCTGCGCCAGCGCCACCGCCGCGTCGATGTGGTCGACCGAGGAGGCGTCACCGGCCAGGGCGACCGCGGAGCCCGGGACCCGCGCGGAGAGCGCATCGGCGACCCGCTCGACCGCAACCGCGTCGACGTCGGTGACGACGACCCGCGCGCCCGCATCCACCAGCGCCCGAGCGATGGCCGCGCCGATACCGGCACCGCCTCCGGTCACGATCGCCGTTCGTCCCGCAATCTGCATGCGCTGCCGTCCCTGTCTGTGTCGTCGCCCCGAGGGCCCCCGCCTCGGGGTCATTGCCCCGCTGCCCGTTCCCCTCTCTGTATAGTTGAACCTGGGTTCAAGTTCAAGTGTTGGCGGCAAACGGATACCCGGACAAGGCCCGACGGTTGTTGCGCCGCGCGACTATTTCGTGAGGGACTGGCCGATCTTGGCGACCATCGCGTCGACGGCGAACTTCGGCTTCACGTTGAAATCGAGCACTTCCCGACACTCCAGCACCGCATCCATGCACGCGAGCAATTGGCTGCCCGACGCATAGCCGGCCATCTTTTCCACGAGTTCGACCTGATCGGGATGCATGGCGGTCACGCTTGCCCCCGCCGAGACCACCAGGGCGTCACGGAACAGGCCGGCCAGGTCCATCAGCGCCAGATCCAACACATCGCGGGCGGTCCGCGTGGCCCGGGACTTCTGCCGCTTCTCCAGCTCCTTCAACGCGCCGGCACTGCCCCGCGTCGCCCGGGCGGTGCCCTTGCCGGTCCCACCGGCACCGAAGGCGGTCTTCAGATCCTCGGTCTCGGCCTCGTCGAGCTGCTCGCTGATCGCCTTGGCCGCCGCCTCGGCGGTCCGGACCAACTCTTCGGCCGCCGCATACGCCCGTGCCGGGACGGTCGCCGCCCGCGCGAGCCCGAGGGCGGCGAGGCGTTGATCGCGCGCCCCCTGATCGGCGGCGAGCCGCTTGGCCCGGCCGATGTGGCCGCCGCACACCGAGGCCGCCCAGGCCGCGTTCGCCGGATCGATCCCGTCGCGCTCCACCAACACCCGCTCGATGTCGGCCGCGGGGGCGATCGCCAGCCCCACATGCCGGCACCGCGACTTCAGCGTCACCGAGATGTCCTCGGGATCGACCGACGGCGCACACAGCAGGAAAACCGTGCGCGCGGGCGGCTCCTCGACAACCTTCAGCAAGGCATTCGCCGCCGCCTCGGTCAACCGGTCGGCGTCTTCGACGACGACGATCCGCCACCGCCCGGTCGCCGGGAGCCGGGTGGCCGTTTGCACGAGTTCGCGGATTTCGCCCACGCCGAGGCTGAGTCCCTGTGGCACGACGTGGCGCACGTCGGCGTGGGTGTGATTCATCACAGTCACACAGGCGCGACATTCGCCACAGCCCAGGTCAGACTCGGAATGGCACTGCAAGGCCGCCGCGAAACAGGTCGCGGCCACCGATCGACCGGATCCGGGCGGCCCAGTGAACAGCCACGAATGCGTCATGACGGCACGCTCGGCGGCCCCTGAATCATCATCCTGACCAGCGGATTCACCGAACATGGACACTGCCCCGGCAGCCCGTTCGTCCAGGCGCCGGGCCGTCGCCAACGCCCCGAGCGCCGCCGCCCGCAATTCCTCGACGACGCCGTGCTGCCCGACCAGCCGATCGAATACCCCTGCCACGTGCCCAGCCTAACGGTGCGTTCGGCCGCCCGTGAGACGCAACGAGTGTTTAACAATTGCAAGCACGCCGCTAACCTGGATGTCATGGTCGAAAGACGATCACGATGGTCGCGAGCCGTGCACACCGCACGATGGCTCGCGGGTACCCCGTGGCCGATCCTCGCCCTCGATCTCTTGCGCGCCAACATGATCGGCGCGATCTTCACCTTCGCCTTCCTGCGCTTCGGCATCCCCGCCGACCACGCGCTGACGTTCGGCGACGCCTCGGTGCGCAACCAGATCGTTTTCGCCGTCTATTTGATCGTGGCCGCCGTCGTCGGTGGACTGCTCAGTATCCGGATGTCCATGCCGGTACTCATCTGGCACCGCCGGCGCAGCCGACCCGACAACGGCTTCGCCCGACGCCGCGCACTCGCCCTGCCGCGGATGCTCACCGCCGCCAACATCGGCCTGTGGGTGATCGGCGGAGCACTGCTCACCGTGATGACCGGACTCACCTCGGGTAAGACGGCCATCGTCGTCGCCCTCGGCAGCTGCATCGGCGCCCTGGTCACCGCCGCGCTGAGCTACATGCAGTCGGAGAAGGTGCTGCGCCCGATCACCGTCGCGGCGATGGCCAACGACCCCGACGCCTCCCACGCGCCGAGCGTGTCGACGCGGATCATGCTGTTCTGGGTCATCGTCGTGGTACTGCCCCAGTTCGTCATCATCGGTCTCGCCCTGGCCGTGCCGCTCGGCATCGCCGAGCCCCGAACGGTGATCCGGCCCATCCTGTGGATGGGGTTCGCCGCGGTGGCGTTCGGCATCCTGGCGGTCTACCGACTCGTCAGTGCGATCACCGATCCCATCAAGCAGCTCCGTCGCGCGATGAGCGAGGTCCGCAACGGCAACCTCAACGCCTCGGTGCGCATTTACGACGGCAGTGACGTCGGCCTGCTGCAGGCCGGCTTCAACGGCATGGTCGCCGACCTGCGCGAGCGGAACCAGCTGCGCAACCTCTTCGGCCGTTACGTCGGCGAGGACGTCGCCCGCCGCGCCATCGAGACCGGGACTGAACTCGGCGGCGAAGACCGCTACGTCGGCGTCCTCTTCGTCGACATCGTCGGCTCGACGCGTTTGGCCGTGCAATACGCGCCCCGCGAGGTCGTCGAACAGCTCAACGAGTTCTTCCGCGTCGTCGTCGACGTCGTCGGCCGCCACGGCGGATTCGTCAACAAGTTCCAGGGCGATGCCGCCCTGGCGATCTTCGGGGCGCCCCTCGAGCTGGACAACTTCGCCGGCCGCGCCCTGGCCGCCGCGCGGGAACTGCGCATCGAACTCGAAAGCGCCCTCGGCGACACCGATTTCGGTATCGGCGTCTCCGCCGGGCGCGCCGTGGCCGGCCATATCGGCTCCGAGCAGCGCTTGGAGTACACGGTCATCGGCGACCCGGTGAACGAGGCCGCCCGGCTGACCGAATTGGCCAAGGACGAGCCCACCCGGGTCCTCGGCTCGGCCCGCGCCGTCTTCCTCGGCGACGACGAGGAGGCCGAGCACTGGGAGATCGGCGAGGGCGTCGAACTGCGCGGCCGCGGTATCGAGACGCTGTTGGCCCGCCCGAAGATCGGGCCGATCGCCGAGTTCGCCGACGCGACCACCGAGATCGGCTTCACCGATGACGACGAGGTCGCCGAGGCCGACGCCTGAGCCCCCGCCGCTGCCCGGGTGGTCGGTCCGGGCCGACTACTGTCCGTCAGTCGGCTTGGCGGTCGACTTCTTAGCAGCAGCCTTCTTCGCCGGCGCCTTCTTCGCAGCCGTCTTCTTGGCCGCCTTCTTCGCCGGCGCCTTCTTGGCGGCCTTCTTTGCCGTCTTCTTGGCCGGCCCGCGCGCACGGCGGTCGGCGAGGAGCTCCATCGCCCGCTCCGGGGTGATCGTCGCGACCTCGTCACCCTTGCGCAGGCTCGCGTTGGTCTCGCCGTCGGTCACGTAGGGGCCGAAGCGGCCGTCCTTGATGACCATCGGCTTCTCGCTCACCGAGTCCGCGCCCAACTCGCGCAACGGCGGTGCCGCCGCGGCCCGGCCGCGCCGCTTGGGCTCGGCGTAGATCTTCAGCGCCTCGTCGAGGGTGATCTCGAACAGCTGGTCCTCGGTGGCCAGGGACCGCGAGTCGGCCCCCTTCTTCAGGTAGGGTCCGTACCGGCCGTTCTGGGCGGTGATCTCCTCGTTGGTGGCCGGATCGACGCCGACGACGCGCGGCAGCGACAGCAGGCGCAGCGCGTCCTCCAGCGTCACCGTCGCGATGTCCATGGTCTTGAACAGCGATCCGGTGCGCGGCTTGGGGCCGGCCTTCTTCGCCGCTGCCTTCTTGGCCGCGGTCTTCTTCGCCGGCTTGGTGGCGGTCTTCGTGGAACCAGCCTCGTCCAGCGGGATCGGCGCCTCCCCGCCGTCGAGCGGGATCGGGGCCTCGCCGCCATCGAGCGGGGTCGGCCCGGCCGGGACGGTGAGCGCGGGGGTCTGCCCGTCGTCGCCTTCGTCCTCCTCGGGCAGGACCTCGGTGACGTAGGGCCCGAACCGGCCCTCCTTGACGACGATCTCGTGGCCGGTGGCCGGGTCGACGCCGAGGGTGCGGCCCTCTTGCGGGGTGGCGAACAGCTTCTCGGCCACCTCGAGGGTCAACTCGTCGGGGGTCATGTCTGCGGGCAGGTTCGCGCGCTGCAGTTCCGGTTCGGCGGCGCCGGTCTCGGAGACGGTGCGCTCCAGGTAGGGCCCGAACCGCCCGACGCGCACGTAGACCGGGCGCCCGGCGGAGTCGTCGAAGAGGTGGATCGAGTTCACCGTGCGGGCGTCGATCTCCTCCAGATTCACCCCGACGAGCTTCTTCAGCCCGCCGGCATGGGCGACATCGCCCTTGGATCCGTCGGTCTGGCCGTCATCGCCGAAGTAGAACTCGGTCAGCCACTGGGTCCGGTTCGCCTCGCCGGCCGCGATCTGGTCGAGGTCGTCCTCGAGGGAGGCGGTGAAGTCGTAGTCGACGAGGCTCTCGAAGTAGCCCTCGAGCAGCCCGACGACCGCGAAGGCCACCCAGGAGGGCACGAGCGCGCTGCCCTTCTTGACCACGTAGCCGCGGTCCTGGATCGTGCCGATGATCGACGCATACGTCGACGGACGGCCAATCCCCAAGTCTTCCAACACCTTCACCAGCGACGCCTCGGTGTAGCGCGCCGGCGGATTCGTGGAGTGGCCGTCGGCGGACAGCTCGGCGGCGGTCAGGGTCTGGCCCTCGGTCAGGTGCGGCAGGCGCCGCTCCTCGTCGTCGGCCTGCCCGCCGACCTGCTCGTCGACGGTCTCCACGTAGGCGGAGAGGAAGCCGGGGAACGTGATGGTCCGACCCGACGAGGAGAACGCGACCTGCTCGCCGCCGGTGGCGGTGCCGGTGATCCGGACGCTCATCGTCGTGCCCTTGGCGTCGGCCATCTGCGAGGCGACGGTGCGCTGCCAGATCAGTTCGTAAAGCTTGAACTCGTCGGCGTTGAGCGCCGAGGCGACCTGACCGGGGGTGCGGAAGGTGTCGCCGGCCGGGCGGATCGCCTCGTGCGCCTCCTGCGCGTTCTTGACCTTGCGGTTGTACTGGCGCGGCGACGGGTGCACGTAGCTGTCGCCGTACAGTTCGCGGGCCTGGCTGCGCGCCGCGGTGATCGCCGACTCGCTCAGCGTCGTCGAGTCGGTACGCATGTAGGTGATGTAGCCGTTCTCGTACAGCCGCTGGGCGATCCGCATGGTGCGGTCGGAGGTGAAGCGCAGTTTGCGCCCGGCCTCCTGCTGCAGCGTCGACGTCATGAACGGGGCATACGGGCGCCGCGTGTAGGGCTTCTCCTCCACCGAGGCGACGCTCAGCATGGCCTTGTCCAGGCCGGCGGCCAGCGCCCGGGCCCGCGCCTCGTCGAGGACGACGACCCCGTCGGCCTTGCGCAGCGCCCCGTCGGAGCCGAAGTCGCGGCCGACCGCCACGCGCTGCCCGTCGACGCTGACCAGCCGCGACGCGAAGGTGCGCGGGGAGGCCTCGGCGCCGGCGTCGAGGGTGGCTGCGATGTCCCAGTAGTCGGCGGAGACGAAGGCCATGCGCTCGCGCTCGCGGTCGACGATGATCCGGGTGGCCACCGACTGCACGCGGCCCGCCGACAGCTTCGGCATGACCTTCTTCCACAGCACCGGCGACACCTCGTAGCCGTAGAGGCGGTCGAGGATGCGGCGGGTCTCCTGGGCGTCAACCAGGTCGATGTCGAGTTCGCGCGGGGTTTCCGCAGCCGCCCGGATGGCCGACTCGGTGATCTCGTGGAACACCATCCGTTTGACCGGCACCTTGGGCTTGAGCGTCTCCATCAGGTGCCAGGCGATGGCCTCGCCTTCGCGGTCACCGTCGGTGGCGAGGTAGAGCTCGTCGACGTCCTTGAGGAGGGACTTGAGTTCACTGACGGTGGACTTCTTGTCGGCCGAGACGACGTAGAGGGGCTCGAAGTTGTCGTCGACGTTGACACCCAGTCGCGCCCACGGCTGGCCCTTGTACTTGGCCGGCACGTCGGCGGCACCGCGCGGCAGGTCGCGGATGTGGCCGCGCGACGACTCGACGACGTAATTCGCGCCCAGGTAACCCGCAATCTTGCGCGCCTTGGTCGGCGACTCGACGATGACGAGTCGCCGAATCGGCGATGCGGTGTCGGTCTTAGCCACGGGCGTACCTCGAGTTTCCCTCCGGAGCGCCGGATGCACCCCGATGGTGAGTTTCTACCTTATTAATGGTGTCCGCTGCACATACACGCAAGTCGGCGGGGTGCGCATCGTCGCGGGTTTGTGCGTCGAAAACCGTCGTCACCGCAGGTTATCGGCAACGCACGGGGCATTCAGTCCCTCGGCCAGTTTTCTGCCGCGCCGGGCTCGTCGGGCGGGGCCCCGACCATTTCGACGAAGCGCGCGACCCGACGCTTTCCGGCGATCCGCAGGGCCGGGACGCCGCCGCGCGCACCGGTGAGGATCGGTGCCACCCCCACCCGCATCAGCGCGGTGGCCAACGCCGGATGGGTGTCGGGCGCATGCGGGTCCAGGCCGAGGAAGAACTTGTCCCCGTCGGGCCGGCCGCCGGCGATCGTCCACTGGCGCAGGGCGCGCGCCGTCGGGGTCCAGCCGGTCGGCACGGCCTTGACCGCACCGGTCGACCATTGCGCCCGGAGGTCGTCGAGCAGCGGCGAGGGCATCGTCCGCACCAGCGGCGACCCCTCCTCCGAGCGCGCGATCTCGACGGCGAGACCGATCAGCTCGAGTTCGGCGGCCAGCGCGCGCGCCCGCCACAGCTCGTCGACGACGACCGACACCCGGGTGCCACCGGGCATCGGCACCGCCTGCCCGGTTCCGGCGAGCAGGCCGGCGACATCGGCGACCGAAGGGTCGTCGGTGTCTGCGGAGAAGAACGCGAGCTGGCTCACGCCTGCCATGCTACGGCTCGCCGACAACAAACCGCGCCCGCCGGTCCGGGATGAATCCCAGACGCGACGGGCGCGGCGGTGGTCTCGTTGGTCGCGTTAGCGAAACGAGGTCTTAGACGGCGCGGACGCCGGTAGCCTGCGGGCCCTTGGTGCCCTGGCCGACCTCGAACTCGACACGCTGGTTCTCTTCCAGGGTGCGGAAACCGGATCCCTGGATCTCCGAGTAGTGCACAAACACGTCACCGTTTCCCTCGTCGGGCGCGATGAAGCCGAAGCCCTTTTCCGCGTTGAACCACTTCACAGTTCCCTGTGCCATTACTGCATTCCTTCACATATTTACTGATTGCGACGGGAGGATGTCTCTCGTCGCGGCCGGTTCCGACCGCCATTCCTGCGTGAAAGCCTGCGGTGTTCCGCGAAACCAAACCCAAGTACAACGCTCGCAACAAGATCCGGACTGCGGCGGGGAGATCCCCCGAGACACGGCCAAATCGTGCGACCGCGTTCAGTCAACCACGTTCGGCGGCGAGAGGATAGTCCGACGACCCGATTGGGCATAAGTGTCGGCCGAATGGATAGATTTGTCAGGCAGCAGATTCGACAGCTGCAGGCAGGGTTTGGCGCAATGACCGGTTCGTATGGCGAGGAGCTGTTGCGTGCCGCGCTCGCCGGCACCGACCCCGATTCCTCCCCGGTCACCCACACCGAAGTGATCCCCGCCGCGACCGCGCGCTTCGCCGCGTGGCCCGAGTGGCTCGACCCGCGGATTGTCGCGGCCTACGCCGAAACCGGGCTGTACCGGCCTTGGGAGCACCAGATCGCCGCCGCCGAGCACGCCTTCGCCGGGCGCCACGTGGTCATCGCGACCGGCACCGCGTCGGGCAAATCGTTGGCCTACCAGCTCCCGGTCCTGCAGACCCTGCTGCACGACCACGCGGCCACGGCCCTCTACCTCGCACCGACCAAAGCCCTGGGTGTCGACCAATTACGTTCTCTCACAACCATTCTCGCCACCGATCCGGATTTCACCCGACTCGCCCCATGTACTTACGACGGCGACACCGACGCGCAAATGCGCCAGTGGGCGCGGGCGAACTCGCGGATCCTGTTCACCAACCCGGACATGTGCCACATCGGCATCCTGTCCGGCCACCACCGCTGGCAGCAGTTCCTGCGGCAGCTGCGCTACATCGTCGTCGACGAGTGCCACCACTACCGCGGCGTCTTCGGCGCCCACACGGCGCTGGTGCTGCGGCGCCTGCTGCGGGTGGCCCGCGCGGCGGGGGCCGATCCGGTGGTCATCGCCGCCAGCGCCACCACGGCGGCCCCGGCTGCCACGCTGACCCGGCTGATCGGCGAACCCGCCCACGAGGTGACGCAGGACGCATCGCCGACCGGGGAGAGAACCGTCGCACTGTGGGAGCCGGATTTCCTGCCCGAGGTCACCGGCGAGAACGGCGCGCCGGTCCGCCGCTCGGCCGGCGCCGAGGCCGGGCGCATCCTGGCCGACTTCGTCATCGAGGGGGCGCGCACGCTGTGCTTCGTGCGCAGCCGCCGCGGCGCGGAGATCACCGCCCGCACCGCCGCCGGGCTGTTGGCGTCGACCGCCCCTGAGCTCGCCGGGCGGGTCGCCGCCTACCGCGCCGGGTATCTCGCCGACGATCGGCGGCGGCTCGAGCGGGCCATCGCCGACGGCGAGTTGCTCGGGGTGGCCACCACCAACGCCCTCGAACTCGGCGTGGACATCAGCGGCCTGGACGCGGTGGTCATCGCCGGCTACCCGGGCACGGTCGCCTCGTTCTGGCAGCAGGCCGGGCGCGCGGGTCGGCGCGGGGCCGCGTCGGCGGTGGTCCTCGTCGCCCGCGACGACCCGCTCGACACCTATCTGGTCCACCACCCCGAGGCGCTACTGCGCAAACCTGTCGAGGCCACGGTCTTCGACCCGACCAACCCTTACGTCCTCAAGCCGCACCTGTTGTGTGCCGCCGCCGAACTACCCCTCAAACCCGACGAGGTGGCCCGCCTCGGCGTCGAGGCACAGGTCGACGAATTGACCGCGGAAGGACTGCTGCGCCGGCGGAAGGCCGGTTGGTACCTCGCCGCCGGGGTGGAGCCGCATGCCGACATCGACATCCGCGGCGGGATCGGCGGGCAGATCCTCATCGTCGACACCTCGACGTCGCGCCTGTTGGGCACGGTCGACACGGCGCGGGCCCTCTCCACCGTGCACCCGGGCGCGGTGCACATCCACCAGGGCGCCTCCTACGTCGTCGACGAGTTGGACCTCGACGACGGGCTGGCCCTGGTCCACCCGGAGGAACCGGAGTGGACTACCTCCGCGCGGGACACCACCGAGGTCGAGGTGACCGCGACCGTCGACGCGCAGGACCACGGCCCGCTGCACGTCGCGCTCGTCGAGGCGACGGTGACCTCGCAAGTCATCGGATATCTGCGCAAACTGCCGGGCGGGGAAATCCTCGACTCGGTCCCCCTCGACCTGCCACCGCAGACGCTGCCGACCCGCGCGGTGCAGTACACGCTGACCCCCGAGGCCCTCGCCGAGGCCGGGGTCACCGAGGTATCGCTGCCCGGCGCGCTGCACGCCGCCGAGCACGCGATGATCGGCATGCTGCCGCTGGTGGCGACGTGTGACCGCTGGGACATCGGCGGGCTGTCGACCAACCTGCACGCCGACACCGGCCTGCCGACGGTCTACGTCTACGACGGCTATCCCGGCGGTGCCGGTTTCGCCGATCGCGGCTACGAGGCCTTCGCACAGTGGGTCGAGGCCACCGCGGCGGCGGTGTCGGGCTGCGCCTGCGAGAAGGGCTGTCCCTCGTGTGTGCAGTCGCCCAAATGCGGCAACGGCAACGAGCCGCTGGACAAGGCCGGGGCGATCGCCGTGCTCACGCTGATCGGCCGGACACTGCCGAACCCACCCTGACCGGGTGCCGACCCCCTGGCCGGCGGAATATCAGCGACGGTGGAATATCAGCGATGAGGGGATTGTTGGCCAACGCATGAGCAGCCAACCAGAACTAAGCCCCACCGAGTGGGTCCGCAAGCAGACCGAACAAATCCTCGCCGAGGGCACCACCGACGGCGTGGGCATCAACGGTCGCGCGGTGGTCCTGTTCACCACCACCGGCGCCAAGACCGGCAAGCAGCGGTATGTCCCGTTGATGCGGGTCGAGGAGAACGGCAGCTACGCCATGGTGGCGTCGAAGGGCGGCGCTCCCGACAACCCGTCGTGGTACTACAACGTCAAGGCCAACCCGCGGGTCACCGTTCAGGACGGCGAGCGCGTTTTCGAGTTGACCGCGCGCGAGGTCACCGGCGACGAGCGGGCGCACTGGTGGGAACTGGCCGTCGACGCCTTCCCGCCCTACGCCGAGTACCAGGTGAAGACCGATCGCGAGATCCCGGTGTTCGTCCTGAGCTGACCCGGCATCATCCCGGGCGGAGCGGCGGTCACCGCGGGCGCAGGCGCGTCGCCGGCATCGGCGGCGCGGGCCACGGGGCCGGCTGGTCCGCCGGGTACGGGCCGAACAGCGGCGGCTTGCCGTCGTCGGCCGGGTCGGGGGCGTCGAAGCCGAGTTCGGCCTGATACCGACGGCGGAACTCGACGATCTCGTCGTGGCTGCGACCGACGAAGTTCCACCACATGACGATCTGCTCGTCGAACGGGATCCCGCCCAGGAGGATCACCCGGGCCCCCGCCGGGCCGGCGTCGATCCGCACCGTGTCCGCCCCGGGCGGCACATAGGCCAGCGACCGATGCTCGGCGTGAGCGCCGTTGACGGTGATCGGCGCTGATTCGGCCAGCACCGCGTGCTCGAAGTCGGCGCGCACCGCCAGGCTCACCGACGCCGTCGGCTCCAGCGACAGCTCGGCGCCGAGCAGGTCGGGGGTGCGCGTGCGCACCGGCGACGCCGACCCCAGCAACTCCCCGAGGAACACCAGCGCGGTCAGGCCGGGCGCCTGCACCCTGGGCGGCGCGTAGTGCTCGAAGTGGTTCTCGCTGAACCGCGTCGACTCGGGCAGGGCGTACCAGAGCTGCACCCCGTGCAACGAGCGTGTGTCCGGGGTGCTGATCTCCTGGTGGGTGATGCCGCGCCCGGCGATCATCACGTTCAACTCCCCCGGCCGGACCTCCGCGGCGTTCCCACCGGAATCGAGATGGTCGATGCGGCCGTCGAAGAGCCACGAGACGGTGGCCAGCCCGGTGTGCGGGTGGCGGGGCACCGCCATCCCGCCGGTCTGCGCGACGTCGTCGGGTCCGTAGTGGTCCAGAAAGCACCAGGACCCCACCAGGGGCCGGCGGTGCTGGGGCAGTGTGCGGTAGACGGTCATCGCCCGCGGGCCGCCCAACGGCACCGCGCGGGGCTCGAGGATTTCGGTGGCGGTGCACACCTGCCCCGGCGCCAGGACTGTGACGGCGGGATGGGAATCGGCGTTACTCACCCTTCCAGCATCACCCCGCGGTCACGTTTACGCCGGGGTTCTCACGCAGCCACCGTCTCGGGGTCGTCGAACTGGGTGCGGTAGAGCCGTGCGTAGCGGCCGGCGAGGTCGAGTAGTTCGTCATGGGTCCCCGATTCGACGATGCGCCCGTCGTCGACGACGAGGATCGCATCGGCCTGCCGCACGGTGGAGAGCCGGTGGGCGATGACCAGCGCGGTCCGCCCGTGCAGGGCCTCGGTGAGGGCTTGCGACACGGCGGCCTCCGAGGTCGAGTCGAGGTGGGCGGTGGCCTCGTCGAGGATCACCACCCGAGGTTGGGCCAACAGCACCCGGGCGATCGTCATCCGTTGGCGCTCGCCGCCGGAGAACCGGTAGCCGCGTTCGCCGACGACGGTGTCGAGCCCGTCGGGCAGGGCGACCACGAGCCGGTCGAGCCGGGCCCGCCGCAGAGCGGCCCATAGCTGCTCGTCGGTGGCGTCGGGGGCGCCCAGGGTCAGGTTGGCCCGCACCGTGTCGTGGAACAGGTGCCCGTCCTGGGTGACCACGCCGACCGCGCCGCGCAGCGACTCCGCGCCCAGGTCGCGGACGTCGACGCCGCCGACGCGCACCGACCCGGCATCCACGTCGTACAACCGCGGCACCAGGGCCGCGATCGTCGACTTGCCGGCACCCGAGGCACCCACCAGCGCGACGGTCTGACCGGCGCGCACGGTGAACGAGACATCGTCGAGGACCGTGCTGCCCGCACGGGGGTCCAGCACCGCGACTTCTTCCAGGGACGCCAGCGAGACCCGATCGGCGGCCGGATAGCCGAAGGACACCCCGTCGAACTCGACGTCGAGCGGACCGGGCGGCACGTCGCGGGCATCGGGGGCCTCCCGGATCAGCGGGGGCAAATCGAGGACTTCGAAGACCCGCTCGAAGCTGACCATGGCGCTCATCAACTCCACCCTTGCGTTGGCCAGGGCGGTCAGCGGCGCGTACAGCCGGGTCACCAGCATCGCCAGGGCCACGACCGTCCCGGCCTGCAGGTGGCCGTTGAGGGCGAAGACGCCGCCGAGCCCGTAGATCAGTGCCAGGGCGAGGGCGGAGACCAGCACGAGCGTGACGTAGAAGGTCTCCTGGACCATGGCGCTGCGCACACCGATGTCGCGGACGCGCCCGGCCCGCGCGGCGAACTCCGCCGACTCCCGCCGGGGGCTGCCGAAGAGTTTGATCAGCGTCGCGCCGGGGGCCGAGAAGCGCTCGGTCATGCGGTTGCCCATCGCCGCGTTGTGGCCTGCCTTCTCCCGCTGCAACCCGGCCAGCCGCGCCCCGATCCGACGGGCGGGCAGCAGGAAGACCGGCAGCAGCACCAGCGCCAGCACGGTGATCTGCCAGGACAGGGCGAGCATTGCGACGAGGGCGAGCACCAGCATGACGACGTTGCTGACCAACCCGGCGAAGGTGTCGCTGAAGGCGCGCTGCGCGCCGATGACGTCGTTGTTGAGCCGACTGACCAGGGCACCGGTGCGGGTGCGGCTGAAGAAGGCCACCGGCATGGTCTGGACGTGGTCGTAGACCGCGGTCCGCAGGTCGAAGATGAGCCCCTCCCCGATCGTCGCCGAGAGGCGGCGCTGGAAGAGGCCGAACCCGGCTTCGGCCAGCGCGACCACCGCGATGACCGATGCCAGGACGACGACCGCCGACGGAGCGGCGGCCCGGGTGATGGCGTCGACGACGCGCCCGGCCAGCAGCGGCGTCGCGACGGCCAGGACGGCGACGAGGATGCTCACCGCCGAGAACCACAGGAGGCGGCGGCGATGGGGGCGGGCGAATCCGGCCACCCGCCGCAGCGTCGCGCCGTTGACCGGGCGCCGGTCTTGTTCGGCGTGCATCGCCGCATACATCGAGTTCCACGCGGTGGTTTCCATGCTCATGACCCCACTGTGAAACATCAAGTAAGGTTGAGGTCAAGTGAGAGGATGTCCGGTGGCCGAGAACCCGAAGTGGAACCAGCGCGAACTCACCGTCGGCGAGCTCTCCGCCCGCAGCGGCGTGGCGGTCTCGGCCCTGCATTTCTACGAGCGCAAAGGCCTGATCACCGCCCGCCGCACCTCGGGGAACCAGCGCCGCTATCGCCGCGACACGCTGCGCCGCGTCGCGTTGATCCGCATCGCCCAGCGCGTCGGCATCCCGCTCACCGAGATCGGCGCTGCCCTGGACAAACTGCCCGACGGGCACATCCCCACCGGCGAGGACTGGCAGCGGCTCTCGGCGAGTTGGCGCTCCGAACTCGACGAGCGCATCCACCGACTCCAGCAGCTGCGCGACGAATTCGACGGCTGCATCGGCTGCGGCTGCCTGTCTCTGGAACGCTGCGCCCTGGCCAACCCGCACGACGCGGCCGCCCAACACGGCCCGGGCCCGCGGCGGTTGCTGGAGTCCTGAACCCGCTCAGCGGGGTGTGAGCCCGGGCAGCCCCGGGACCGCCGCGACGAGGGCGCGCGCCTCGTCGTCGTCGAGGTCGATGTCGAAGACGTCGGCCAACAGCTGCGGCAACTCCTCGACGGCGACGGTGCGCGTCTCGACGATGCGCCCGTCGGGGGCGATCGTCGTGACGGTGTCCCCGTCGAGGGTGTCGTGGCGCTCGGGCGTGAACCGCTGCACGAAGGGGCGCATGGTGAACGGCGAGCGCGGCGAGGTGGACACGAAGTGGCTGGCGACGGCGAAATCGATCGGGAACTTGGGCGCCAGCGGGAAGCGGTGGCGGTCGACCCACCCCACCTCGCCGTCGACGCTGGTGCGCTGCCACAGGGCCCAGTCCGCGACGGGCAGCACGGCCGCGGCGTCGTCGCCTGTTTGGGGGCCGGTCAGCCGCAACCGCCACCCGTCTTGGTCCACGGTGGCCCCGTCGACCAGTTCCAGTGGTTCCAGCGGTCCCCGGCCGAATCCGACGTCGCAGAGGTAGCGCGCGCCGTCGGCGAATTCGACGAGCAGC
Source organism: Gordonia crocea (assembly GCF_009932435.1). Taxonomy (NCBI): domain Bacteria; kingdom Bacillati; phylum Actinomycetota; class Actinomycetes; order Mycobacteriales; family Gordoniaceae; genus Gordonia; species Gordonia crocea. The sequence continues at coordinate 641,601 of NZ_BJOU01000001.1, read as the reverse complement.
AGGGCGTGGGTGGCCGGCCGGTTGTGCGGCGGTGCTCCGAGGGTGACCCGGCCGATGAGGGCGCTGAACCGGTACCCCAGCGACTCGAGGAGCGCGGCGAACAGTGCGGCGTGCTCAAAGCAGTAGCCGCCGTGGCGCCGGTGAATCATCTTGTCCTGCAACGACTCCACGTCGAGGCGGATGGGGCGGTCGATCAGGATGTCGAGGTTCTCGAACGGAATCGACGTGGCGTACGCGCGGTGCAGCGCCGCCAACGTCGCCGGTGTGGGCGCGGTGTCACCGGTGTACCCGATGCGCGCCAGTACCGCGTCGCGGTCGAGTTCGTCGCCGTGCCAGTGCCCCACCGAAATCCTCGATTCTCATCGCCACATGTGTCATCGTCGTGTCTATCGCACAACGCCGGTCGGGACCGAGAGATTCCGGCTCGCACGATCACCCATCAGATGATTCACCATGAGGAATCGTGGTCACGTTTGCCGAGGCGGGCGCCGCCAAGGATCTCGACGCGGTCGAGGACATGCTCGCCGACGACGTGGTGTTCATCAGCCCGGTCGCCCACAAGCCCTACCCGGGCAAAGGCATCACGATCTCGATTCTGCGCGCGGTGGTCGAGGTCTTCGAAGACTTCACGTACATCCGAGAGATCCACGACGACCGCGAGCACGCCTATGTCTTCACCGCGACCGTCGACGGCCTGTCGCTGACCGGCTGCGATTTCCTGACCCTGGACGAGGACGGCAAGATCGTCGAGTTCATGGTGATGGTCCGGCCACTCAAGGGCGCCCAGGCACTTGCCGCAGCAATGGGCGACCGCTTCGCCGACATCCAAGCATCGGCGATCGCATGGGCCCAGGAGCACGGCCAAGGCTAGGCGCGGCCAGAGACAGCCGCCTTCACGACACCGGTCCGGCGAGCGCGACGCCGGTGGCGGTGTGCACACCGAATCGGCCCAACCGGACCGGGACGCTCACCCGCACCGTGACCCGCTCGCCGTCGACCTCGCAGCCGTCGAATCGCAATCCCTCGACGCCCTGCGCGCGGACCAGGCGCTCGGCGGTCGGGCAGGGCTCGCCAGTCCCGGTCAACAGCACCGAGGCCGCGGCCAGTGCCGCCAGGTCGGCCGCCGACACCGCACGGTGCCGGGCCAGTAGGGCCGAGCCGAGGGCGACGACGGCCACCGTCACGGCCGTCAACACCGCGACGACGGCCACCCCGAGGACCGTGGCCGATCCGGCGTCGTCACCGATCAACCGGGGCTGCCGCATCGGCGCCGTCCTCCCCAGCGGGTTCGCGCAACGCGACGGCCGTCCCGCTCACGGTGAGCATGGGGAGCAGCGGGGCGTCGGCGTCGACCCGGACCCGCACCTCGTCGCCGATCAGTTGCACCGAGATCCGCGCGCCACGGGGTGCGGTGGCGGCTCCGACCGACCGGGCGCGGGCGTCCCCGGCGGCGGTCAGTCGGGCCACCTCCCGCGCCGCGTCGGTGCACCGCAACGACGACGACATCGCCGCCAGCCCGCCGAGGCACGCGATCAGCACGATGCTGATCGCGGCGATCGCATACGCCGCCTCCACGGTCGCCATCCCCGATTCGTCGCGCCACCAGCGCCCCGGCCGACGGCGACCGCTCACCCGACCGTCGTCGACAGCGCCTTGGCGATGATGTTCGTCAACGCCCCCACAACGTTGTCCCCGGTGACGACCGTGTACAGCAACGCCCCGAAGCCAGCGGCAGCGACCGTCCCTATCGCGTATTCCGCGGTGCTCATCCCGGATTCATCGGCCAACGCTCCCCGAACGAACCGGATCATCCTCGTGATCATCGCACTCCCCCTTCCTGCGGCCCGGCCTTCGGACCGCCCCATCCCTTCGGCTCACATCTGCCCGAGTACCGACGACGCCAGCCCGATCACCACGGGCACGATTCCGAGACACACGAATGCGGGCAGGAAGCACAGGCCCAGCGGGCCGCTGATCCGCACCCCGGCCTGCTCGGCGTGGGCCAATGCATCGTCGTTCGCGGAGTCGCGGCGCTGCTGCGCCAGTTCGGCCAGGCCGTCGGCGAAGGCCGCTCCCGACGACGCGGTGCGGCGAACGAGGGCGGCCAACTCCACGAACCCGCGCTCGGCCGCCTGCCGCCACGCGGTACCCGCATCGGTCCCGAGTACGAGGAGGTCGGCCACGCGGCCCAAGGAGGCCGCCAACTCACCCGGAAGCGCGGCCGCGACTGCGGCCGCGGCACCGGCGATTGAGAGTCCGCTGCGCAGGCAGACGGCGAAAAGGTCATAGGCGGCCGCCTCGGCGAAGGGCCCGGTCTCGCCCGGGGCGACACTCGGAACCGCGGCCTCACCCGGACGCAGGCGGCGTAGCGGCCACCCGCCGGGCGGCAAAGCGAGCAGCCATCCCGCCGCCAGGACCAGAGCCATGCTCATCGGAGCACCCGCTCGACGATGCGCTCGGACCAGACGACTCCGACGGCGGCGAGCCCGGTGCCGAGCACGAGCAGGACAGATCCGGCACCCGGGGCGAGCAGTACCCGCAGCGGATCGGCGCCGATGCCCTGTCCGAGTAGCAGCCCGAACATCGGCAGCACCGCGAGCACGCGTGCCGTCGCACGCGGGCCGGCCAGACCTGCCCGGGTGTGGGCGGCGAAACGCAGCCGGGCCGACAGATCGGTCCGGCTCGCCGCCACCAGCTCGCCGAGCGGCAGCCCGTGGTGGGCGGCCACCGTCCACAGCGCGGCGATCCGCCTCGCCTCCCCGGCACCGGATGCGCCGGCCTCGCCGCCCAAACGGACCCGTGCGGCCAGCACTTCGAGATCGCGGCCGACCCGCGACGACGGATCGTCGAGGAGGATCTCCGCGCCGGCGCGCGCACAGGCGTCTGCCGTCGGCGACCCGATGGAGAGTTCGGCGACGATGGTCCCCATCGCCCTCATCACGGTCTCGTCGCGCTCCCGCGCGGCCCGGTCCCGAACACCCCGGTGCAGCAGCCACAATCCGGTCCCGCCGGCGACTCCGAGGGCGACGGCAAGGCCCACTGCTCCGGCCAGCAGGGCGACTGTCACGACGACGGCGACCACCAGCGGCGCCCAGCGTCGGGGGTCGTCGCGCGCGGGCCGCCGCCCACCGGTCGGCGCAAGGACGGAACGAAACCGGAAGTGTCCCCGGGGCGGTGGCCCGATCAGGGTCGCCCCGGCTAGCAACACCATGGCGGCGGCACTCATGCGCGCTCCGTCAACCGGTCGAGAAGCTGTGCATACGACGGCTGAAACCCGCTGTCGCGCAACCAGACCGGGATGATCTCGACGAATCCCGCACTGTTGCGCGAGACCAATCCGATCTGTGTCAGCCCCCGCGCACCGTCGCCGCCACGGCTGACGAGGAACACCACGTGGAAGGCGGCGGCGAGCTGGCTGTGCAGCGCGGCCCGCTCCAGGCCGCCGAGCGCGGCGAGGGCCTCCATGCGCGCGGGTACCTCCGCCGCCGAGTTCGCGTGCACGGTTCCCGCCCCGCCGTCGTGACCGGTGTTGAGCGCCGCGAGCAGGTCGACGACCTCGGCCCCGCGCACCTCGCCGACGACGATCCGGTCCGGGCGCATGCGCAACGCCTGGCGGACCAGGTCGCGCAGCGCGACTTCCCCGGCCCCCTCTGCGTTGGGCGCACGCGCGACCATCCGGACGGCGTGTGGGTGTTGGGGCCGCAATTCCGGCGCGTCCTCCACGCAGACGATGCGTTCGGCCGGGTCGACCAGCCCCAGCAGGCTGTTCAACAACGTCGTCTTGCCCGCGCCGGTCCCGCCGGCGACCAGGAAGGCCAGCCGCTGGGTGACGATCTGCGCCACCAGGTCGCGCACCTGTACCGGGAGTGCGCCGCAGGCGACGAGCGAGGAGAAGTCCTGTCGGACCGGGCGGAGCACCCGAAGCGACAAGCACGTCCCGTCGGCGGCGACCGGCGGGATGACCGCGTGCAACCGGACCCCCGCCCCGTGCCGCCCGATGTCGCAGAGTTGGCCGTCGACCCACGGCTGGGCGTCGTCGAGCCGACGGCCGGCACCGAGCGCAAGCCGGGTCGCGAGTCGGCGAACCGACTCCTCGTCGGGAAATGCGACCGGCACGCGGCACAGTCCGCTACCGCGGTCGACCCACACCGCCGTCGGCCCGACGACGAGGATGTCGGTGGTGTCCGGATCGGCGAGGAGGTCTTCGAGTGGACCGGCGCCCACGAACTCGGTCTGCAGGTAACGCAGGGTGGCGAGCAGGTCGGTATCGCCCAGGACACCGTCGGCCTCCGCCCGAATCGCCGCGGCCATCGCTTCCACGGTCGGGACACCGCGTCCCCCGAAGTCCCGCGCCAGCCGTTCCCGGACTCGGTCGACGATGCCGGAGTCCACCGGCCCGGCGGCCACCCCGGGTTTCGCCGCGGTCACGGCGCGACCTCGGCGAGCCGGGCGCAGATCCGGGCGGCAACGGCCCCCAGCGGGCTGCGGGACGACGGCCGCAACGGCTGGGTGTCCAGCCGCGACGGGAGAGACGGGTCCGCCCGATAGGACGCGAGCAACTCGGCTCCGACCGCCCAGGCCAGTTCGGGCAGCGCGATCCCCGACGGCACCGGACCGCGCACCACGACACCGAGCTCGCCGCGGACGTGCTCGGCGATGTCGGCACACGTGGCCCGCGCCGCCCACAACGACGGTAGAAAGGCCCGGGTCACCACCACGACCAGGTCGGCGCGGGCGACGAGCTCATGACGCAGACGCGCCTGGGTGCGCGGCGCATCGAGGACGACCACGTCACCGCCGGCCCTGCCCGCGTCGGCCGCCGCGGCCACCGACTCGATTCGGACCCCGCCGGGCGATCCACGGCCGGCCGCGAGCACGGAAAGCCCCCGGCCGGCTTGCGGCAGGGCGTCGTGAAGCGCAGTGTGGCTCAACCGCCCCGCATTGGCCACCAGGTCACAGGCCCGCGGCCCGCCCGCCGCTTCCACCCCCAAGACCAAATCGATCCCGGCGCCGAGTTCATCGGGGCCGATGAGCAGCACGCGGCGCCCGTCCGCCGACTGCGCGGCGGCCAACGCCGTCGCCGCGGCCAGCGTCGTCGCCCCCGCCCCGCCATGCCCGCCGACGATGGCCACCACCCGACCATCGGACCGGGCCGGAACCCGCAGCTCGCTGAGGGCAGCGACGAGGCGCTCCTCCTCATCCGGCAACACGAATCCGTCATCGGCCCCGAGGGTCATCGCCTCCTGCCACGCCTGGGCCGACGCTTGCGCGCCGCACACCAGAAGCACCCCGCGCCGCCGCGAAACCCCGCTCTGCACAAGCGGAGTCACCGCGTGGTCATCCACGACGACCACATCCGCGCGCAACCAATCACCGGTGCCGTGATCGCCCGCGGTGACCGTGTAGCCGGCCGCCACCGCACATCGGCACACATCGTCGGCCAGGTCGGTCCCGACGTGCATCAGCAGTTCGCTCATGCACCGAGTCTCACCCCGTACCCCGACGTCAGAACTGGATCAGCGCCGTCGTGCAGAGATCCCTGGGGATGCCGCGAAATTGTGGAGAACCTCGGTGACCGTCGTGCGAGAACCGATCTGTTCCATGACCACGCGGTCCACGCTACTGTTCTCAGGTGGTCACTCGCTGGCCTCTGACGGGGCGGGACAACGATTTGGCGGCGCTGATCAACGCGCGGCGATCCCACGCGCCCGGGGTCCTCGTGACCGGCGACGCCGGTGTCGGGAAGTCCCGCCTGCTGGCCGAGTTCATCGGCACCGAACCCGACCGCCCCATCATCCGGATCACCGGCTTCACCGCGATGCGCGACATCCCGTTCGGCGCCGTTGCGGCCTGGTTGGACGCCACCCCCGCCGATCCGGCCACCCTGATCGAGTCGACCGTCGCCGCCATCGTCGGCAATGCGCCGGCGAATCGGGCGCCGCTGGTGATCGTCGACGACGCGCACTGGCTCGACGAGGCGTCGGCGATGGTGGTCAACCAGCTGGCGTCGCGGCGGCACGTCTTCGTCCTCATCGCCCTGCGCACCCTCGACGACGCGCCGACGCCCATCGGCGACCTCCACCGCGACGACGTCGTCGACCACCTTCCGTTGCAACCCTTGACCTTCGACGAAACGCGCGACCTGCTCGAGGCGGTGCTCGGTGGGCGCCTGCACCGCCAAAGCGCCGAGGACCTGTGGGCCCTCACCGCGGGCAACCTGCTCTACATCCGCGAGATCGTCACCGCCGACTTGGCGTCGGGCAATCTGACCACCGACGGCGACGAATGCCTCTGGCACGGACAACCCGGCGTCACCGAGACCCTCACCGAACTGATCGACAAGCAGTTGGGGCGTGTCGCGGACGCGATGGCCGATCTGATCGACGTCCTGGCCATCGCCGGTTCACTCCCGATCGACGCATTGACGGCTATCAGCACCGTGTCACCGGAGCTGGTCGCCGATGCCGTCGCCGCCGACCTCATCGTCGTGACCGGTGATCCCCCGACCGCCCGCCTGGTCCACCCGCTCTACTCCGAAGTCCGCCTGCAGCGGATGGGGCAGCTCCGACGGGCCCGACTGCAGGGCGAGCTCGCCGATGCGATGGGGGCGCATCCCAGTGGCAACCCGCGCGACATCATGTTGCGCGCCGTCCTGGCGATGGAGTCCGGCGCCACCGAGGACCCGGTGCCCTTCCTCGCCGGCGCGGCGGCGGCCGCAGCCTGGTGCGACATCGACCTCACCCTCGCCCTGGACCGCGCCGCCGTCGAGGCCGGCGGCGGCCTGACCGCCGAAGTGGCCTATGCCTATCACCTCACCGTGGCCAACCAGGGCCGCGCCGCCGACGAGGCACTCGCGGCGATCCTGGCCAAACCCGGGCTCCCCGAAGACCAAACGGCCCTGCTGACGTTCGTGTACGCCGGCAACAGCTTCTGGGACCTGCAGCGGCCCGACCGCTCCGAGGAGATCCTCGCCGAAGCGTTGGACCACATCGACGGCGAGGCCGCGCGGGCGACGCTCATCGGGCTGCGCGGCGCGATCGCCTGCTATCAGGGCCGCCACTCCGACGGATTGAGGCTCACCGCCGACGCCCTGGCCGAGCCGACCCTGGCCGGCGTGCCGCACATCTTCACCGCCATGGGCCGCACCATCAGCCTCGGCGCCACCGGCCAGTACACCCGGATCGACGAGTACCGGGCACGCGCCCACGACGACGCCGCGATCAGCGTCCCCGGTTCCATCCGCTACAGCCTGCTCACCCTTGAACTGCAGGCCGCCGCCATCGCCGGCGACTTGGCGACCGCCGACGAGATCGCCCAGACCTACAGCACCGAGGCCAGCCTGCTGCCCGGTTTCGCCCGCACCCTCACCACCTACATGCGCGGCTACTCCGCCTATTTCCGCGGCCAGGTCACCGAGGCTGCCGATTGTATCCGCGGCGTCGTGGCCCGCCTCGCCGCCGACGAACGCGCCACCCCGGGGTGGGAATACGCCTGCCGCAACCGGCTGGCCACCCTCTACGCCCTCGGCGGGCAACCGGAAAAGGCTGCGACCCACCATGATTGGATGACCGATCACCCCCACCCGTCGTTGCGCTACGTGGACTCCGAGATCCTGCTGTCGCGCGGATGGGTCAGCGCCGCGACCGGCGAAACCTCCCGCGCCCTGGAGTTCGCGGCGCAGGCGGTGGAGCTGACCCGCGAACGAGGCGAGCCCGGCAACGAGGTCCTCGCCCTGCAGGCCGCCACCCAGTGGGGCGACGACACGACCCACGTCCGCCTCGCCGAGCTGACCGACATCGTCGACGGCCCGCGTGCAGCCCACGCCGCCGCCCACGCCCGTGCGCTGGCCGACCACGACGCCGATGGGCTGTGGGCGGCCTCCACCGCCTGGGCACAGCTGGGCGACCAACTCGCCGCGGCCGATGCCGCCGCCCAGTCCGCCGTCGCGTTCGCCGCGGCAGGCAAACGCGGCCGTGCCCAACTCGCCCGCGACAGCGCCCGCCGCATCGCCCGCACCCACGGCTTCACCACCCCGGCCATCCGCGCGATGGCCGCCCCGGCAGAGCTGACCCGGCGCGAATGGGAGATCGTCGAACTCCTCGCCCAGGGGTTGACCAGCCGTGAGATCGCCAATCGGCTCGGCGTCGCCACCCGCACCGTCGAAGGCCACATCTATCGGGCGATGACGAAGACGAATTCCCGCGACCGCACCGAGCTCGGCGCGTACGCCTCCGGCAAGGTACGGGGCGCGGGCACCTGACCAGCCGGACGGCCAGTGCTACCCGGTGAACGGGGGCACGACCATGCACGGCACCCGGACCGGATGTGCGGGGTCCAACGCGTTGAGGACCAGATAGGCGGCGCGGCGCGAACCGGCGATGGCCATGTGGTCGCTGTAGTCGCTCGCGCAGGTGTCTTGCACGACGATGTTGCGCACCTTCTCCCCCTTGCGGCGCGCCGGCAGTTGGCCGCTGGTGGCGGGCACCACCAGTTCGTCGTAGCGCGTGGAGATGTTGGTGTACTCGATGCCCGTCACGTACGGCGAGCCTCCGCGCCACAGCTTGTCCATGAAGGCCGCCCCCGGCAACATCTGGCTACACGCCTGACAGAGCGGCACCCATCGGTCCTGAACTCCCAAGGCGCCCATGAACTTTGAGATCGGCACCATCATCGACCCCATCGTCCCCTGCCACAGCGGGGCCAAAGAGACGTACTTCGTCACCTTCTTCGCCCCGCCCAAGTATTTCAGGTAGTAGCCCGGCATCAGGGTGCCCTGCGAGTGCCCGACGAGGTCGACGGTCTGGGCTCCCGTGCGCTTCAGCACCGAGTCGATGAAGACCTTCAGCTGCCGCGCCGACTGCTCGATCGGCAGCATGCCGCCGACGGCGGTGAAGGGCCACGGCAGCGGCAGCGCGCCATAGGTCAGCGCGTAGACGCAGAAACCGCGGTTGGCGAGCAGCGCACCGTAGGCACCCCAGTTGGTCTGCTGCCCGCCGCCGGTGCCGTGCACGAGGACCACCGGGCGCGGGTGTTGCGGCGACGGCCGGCAGACGGGCTTGTTCGTCCCCGGCAACGAGCCACCCGGGTGCGTCAGCTCGTCGGGGATCCCGGCGAAGAAGTTGAAGTTCTCCGGATAGTGCGGTGCGGCGGTCGCGGCCGGCGCACCGCCGACCGCGACGGCCATGCCGACCAACACGGCGACGACGGCGCCGCGCAGCAGGCCCCGACGGCACGACGATTCCCGATGTTTCTCCACGATGATTCCCCTCCGGCGCGCGCTCGCGCCTGGGCGGAAATATACGGTAGCCGCGTATCAGTGTTCGGGGTTTTGGCGTTTCCCGACCCGGCCGACGCCGGGCCCGAGGATCGACGGAAGCGGTCGCCAAAGAAATGTGCCGACCGAGGGAACCGTTCCGGCGTGCGCTGCGTCTAAGTAATCGTGGACGACGAAAAGCCGTGCGTACGCCGCACAGGGAAGCGGACCGAGGTCCAGGGATTCAAACGGACCGGAGTCCAAAACCTCCCGTAGACAGAGGACGACCCCGGCCAATGGGGGGAGAAGGCCGGGGTCATCGCGTTTCAGCCCCGGGGGGTCGGGCTGAAAGGACCCGGTTTGCACCGGGTAACCGTCACTATACGCACGTTTGGTCAACGTTTGCAACAGCAAGTAATTGGACGTTTGACCAGGTCATTTCTCCGGGCATCCCGCCACAGAAGCAGCGTTGCCCGTAGGCTCGTGGACGTGACCTCCGCAGGCAGGACCACGACCTCTCGGCGCGCGCCGAACCACAGCATCGCCGCCTTCTTCGACTTGGACAAGACGGTGATCGCCCGCTCGAGTGCGCTCGCCTTCACCCGGCCCTTCTACTCGGGCGGGCTCATCAACCGCCGGTCCATGATCAAGTCGGCCTACGCCCAGCTGTTGTTCACCCTCAGTGGCGCCGACGAGGACCAAGTCGAGAAGCTACGGGCCCACGTCACCGACATGTGCCGCGGGTGGCCGGTCGACCAGATCACCTCGATCGTCAACGAAACCCTGCACGACATCGTCGAGCCCCTCGTCTTCGCCGAGGCCACCGAGCTCATCACCAACCACCAATCGCGCGGCCACGACGTCGTCCTCATCTCCGCGTCGGGGATGGAGATGGTCGAACCGATCGGCGCGATGCTCGGCGTCGACGCGGTGCGGGCCAGTCGGATGGCCGTCGTCGACGGCCACTACTCCGGCGAGTTGGAGTTCTACTGCTACGGCGAGGCCAAGGCCGACGCCATTCGCGAACTCGCACAAGAGCGCGGCTACGACCTCGCCGAGTGCTACGCCTACTCCGACTCGATCACCGACCTGCCGATGCTCGCCGCGGTCGGGCACCCGACCGCCGTCAACCCCAATCGCGCCCTCCGTAAAGAGGCCGTCGACCGCGGGTGGCCGATCTTGTCCTTCGACCGCCCTGTCGGCATGGGCGACCGGCTCACCCCGTCGCCCCGGACCGTCGCCGTGTCGGCGGCGGCCGGCGCCGGCGTCGCGGCGATCGGCGCCGCCTTCTACTACGGCTGGTTGCGCAACCGGCTCGCACACCACTGACGCCACCGCGACTGACGACACCGCGACACGGCCGGGCCGGACGCCCATCTAACCGGTCGACGACGCCGGATCCCACTGGAGACGGGCACAGATTCCGGTACACAAATCTGTAACCCGGAGACCCTTGATGTGACGTGGGTCACGGTGTAGAAATGGGGGTACGGAAGACCGGAAGGCCAAGTCCGAGCCGGAAGAGAAGGACCGAACTCCCAACCGGAATTCCCAGCACGGGCGGCAAGCACCCACGCGGAGCGCGCCGCACAGAGGCAGAAGCGTTGTGCACCTGCGAATTGCGGGCAACGGCCGACAGGACGCTCGTCCGCAGTACATTCGCCGAGGTGATCCCACAACCCACCTTGCACGCTTGGTAACTTGGGTCCGTGCTATGCGGGCGGTGACTATTCAGTCGCCGCCCGCAGCGCTGTCTGCACCCTTTTTGTTGGATCGCCTTAGGTGGATCGCTTTTGTTGGATCGCCCCGCCCGACTATTTCGAAGCGCGCGGGCGGGCCGCATCGGCGATCGATGCCGCCTCGGCCGCACCGGCCTCGAAGGCGGCACAGCAGAGCAGGATCCACTCGGCCACGCCGTCGGGCGTCCCCTCCCCGAAGCGCGAGGCAGCCCGGTGGTACTCGCCGACGCGTTTGAGCCAGCCGACCTCGGGGACCCCGAGGTTGTGCGGGTCCAGACCGGTGGCGACGCAGGCCAACCGCGACGCCCCGCGCGCCACGATCCCGTTGGCCTCGGCGAACGGGGCGAGGGCGAGCAACTCGCCGTGGACCACCGCGGCGACGATCGGAGCCGGCACGTTGGGGCCCGCGGTGATCACCTGGCCGAGGAGGTCCAGTCGGGCCGACACCTCCGGTCCGCTGCGCGGCCGGCCCAGATCGTCGGGATTCTCGACAAGATCCGCGGCGGCGAGCACGTGCAACCGGGCCAGCGCCTGCGCGGGGGCGCGTCGGTACACGCCGACCAGCTGCTCCAGCGAGTCACCGTCGAGCGCCTGCGCGACGCGCATCGCACCCGCCAGCAGTGGATCGTCGTAATCGCCGTCGCGGCGCAGTTCGACGCTGCCGCCGTCGATCGCCGCGGACGAGCGGCCGCCCCGCCAAGACGCCTCCATCGCCGTCGACGGCCAGCCGCGCAGATTGGCCGGGTGGCGGTGGACGGCGGCGACCGCATCGCGCGCCCGATCGGCGGCGGCGGCGACCCCGGGCAACTCGACCAGCGGGGCCAGCGGATGGTCGGACATGGCCTTCAGGGTACGACCTTCCACCCCACACCCATCCAAGTTAGGGTGGCCTCATCAGCCGCTTTCCGTTGGGAGCATTCCATGACAGTCGACGGCAACACCCTGCAGGGAGTCTCGGCCACCACCCTGTGGACCCTGCGCAACCGGGCGGTCGAGGCCCGGCGCCCCGACACCTTCCTCGACGACCCGCTCGCCGTCGAACTCTTCGACACCATCGACTACGACTACGACAAGTTCGGCAAACCCAGCCAGACGCACCCGCTGCGCGCCCTCGTCGCCGACGACACCGCGCGCCGCCACCTCGCCGCCCACCCGGGCGCCGCGGTGGTCAACCTCGGCGAGGGGTTGCAGACCAGTTTCTGGCGGCTCGGCGACCCGACGGTGCTGGGTCAGCGTCGACCTGGAACCGGTCATCGGGGTGCGCCGCCAACTGCTACCCGCCGACGACCAGATCGTCGAATGCCCGGTGTCGGCGCTGGACCGGTCCTGGTTCGACTGGGTCCCCGACGCCCAACCCGTGCTGATCATCGCCGAAGGCCTGTTCATGTACTTCGAACCCGAGGAGGTCTGGTCACTGATCGGCGATCTGGCCGCGCGGTTCCCCGGCGGCTCACTGCTGTTCGACTCGATTCCCGGCTGGTTCTCCCGCAAAACGCTCTCCGGCCTCAAGCTCACCGACCGGTACGAGGCGCCGCCGATGCCCTTCTCGCTGACCGTCGACGCCGCGGCGCGGATCCCCGAACGCATCACCGGCATCACCCGCGTCGACGACGTCATGCTCCCGACGGGTCGCGGCGTGTGGGCCAACCCGCTTCTGCGCGCGTCGTCGAATTGGCGACCGCTGCGCAACCTGCGACCCTCGATCACCCTGGCGCACTTCGCCCCGTAACCGCCGGTGCGCAGCCCACCCGGTCTGCGCGCGTTGCATCCGCGTTGCAGTGTGGCGCCTATCTCGACGGCAACCGATGTGTATCGCCGCTCACATGACTAGGCTCACACCCATGTCTGATACCGCCGTCTACCCGCCCTCGCCCGAGTTTGTCGCACAGGCCAACGCCGGGCCCGAGATCTATGAGCGCGCCGACGCCGACCGTCTCGAGTACTGGGCCGAGCAGGCCCGCCGACTCGACTGGGAGACGCCGTTCACCGAGGTCCTCGACTGGTCCAACGCCCCCTTCGCCGAGTGGTTCCCCGGCGGCAAGCTCAACGTCGCGGTCAACTGCGTCGACCGCCACGTCGACGCCGGCAAGGGCGACCGCGTGGCACTGCACTGGGTCGGCGAACCCGGCGACTCCCGCGACATCACCTACGCGCAGCTCAAGGACGAGGTCTGCAAGGCCGCCAACGCCTTCACCAACCTCGGTGTCCGCGCCGGCGACCGGGTGGCCATCTACATGCCGATGGTCCCCGAGGCCATCATCACCATGCTGGCCTGCGCCCGCCTCGGCGCGACCCACTCGGTCGTGTTCGCCGGCTTCTCCTCGGCCGCGCTGCGCTCCCGCGTCGACGACGCCGAGGCCAAGCTCGTCGTCACCACCGACGGCCAATACCGCCGCGGCGAACCCGCCCCCCTCAAGAGCGCCGTCGACGAGGCACTGGGCAGCGGCGACGACGCCGCGAAGTCGGTCACGCACGTCGTCGTCGTGCGGCGCACCAACCACGACCCGGACCTGCCCTGGGTGCAGGGCCGCGACGTGTGGTGGGAGGACACCGTCGACGAGGCGTCCCCGGTGCACGAAGCCGAAGCCTTCGACTCCAACCACCCGCTGTTCCTGCTCTACACCTCCGGCACCACCGGCAAGCCCAAGGGCATCGTCCACGGCTCCGGCGGGTACCTGACCCAGACCAGCTCGACCTTCCACAACGTGTTCGACCACAAAGAGGGCCGCGACGTGTTCTGGTGCGGTGCCGACATCGGCTGGGTCACCGGCCACACCTACATCGTCTACGGGCCGCTCTCCAACGGCGCGACGGAGATCCTCTACGAGGGCACCCCCAACACGCCCAACGAGCACCGCCACTTCGAGGTCATCGAGAAGTACGGCGTGACCATCTATTACATGGCGCCGACCCTGATCCGCACCTTCATGAAGTGGGGCCGCGAGATCCCCGACGCCCACGACCTGTCCTCGCTGCGCCTGCTCGGCAGCGTCGGCGAACCCATCAACCCCGAGGCGTGGCGCTGGTACCGCGACGCGATCGGCGGCAACCGCTGTCCCATCGTCGACACCTGGTGGCAGACCGAGACCGGCTCCTGCATGATCTCGCCGCTGCCGGGCGTCACCGCGACCAAGCCCGGCGCGGCCATGCGCCCGATGCCGGGGATCAGCGCCCGCATCGTCGACGACAACGGCAAGGACGTGCCGCGCGGCGAGCAGGGCTACCTGGTCCTCGACGAGCCGTGGCCGTCGATGCTCCTGGGTATCTGGGGCGACGACGACCGCTACCGGGAGACCTACTGGTCGCGCTTCGCCGATCAGGGCTGGTACTTCGCCGGCGACGGCGCGCGCTACGACGAGGACGGGGCGCTGTGGGTGCTCGGCCGCGTCGACGACGTCATGAACGTCTCCGGCCACCGCATCTCCACCTCGGAGGTGGAGTCGGCACTGGTGAGCCATCCCGACGTCGCCGAGGCCGCCGTCATCGGCGCCGCCGATGCGACCACCGGGCAGGGGATCGTGGCGTTCGTGATCCTGCGCGAGGGCATCACCGCGACCGCGGAGACCTTCGAGCAGGACCTGCGCAGCCACGTCGCCGTCGAGATCTCGCCGATCGCCAAACCGCGCGAGGTCAACATCGTGCCGGAGCTGCCGAAGACGCGGTCCGGCAAGATCATGCGACGCCTCCTCAAGGACGTCGCCGAGGGGCGCGAACTCGGCGACACCTCGACGCTGGTCGACCCGAGCGTTTTCGAGAACATCCGCAGCCGCCGACGGTAGGTCTCCACTCTATGAGCCCAGCATGGCAACATAGGGCCCCGGACACCGATCATCGGAGGACTACGTGACCCGCAGAAGTCAGCGCACCCGATCGGCACACTCGGCTCCCGGGCCGACCGGGCCGGTTCCGGCGATCCCGCTGCAGGATGCCAACAACGGTTCGCACGGCGAGCCGACCATCGGCAACCTCGTCAAGGACGCCACCTCACAGGTGTCGACCCTGTTCCGCGGCGAGATCGCCCTGGCGAAGGCCGAACTCACCCAAGAGGCGAAGAAGGCCGGCGCGGGTACCGGGTTGCTCGCGGTCGCGGGTGTGATGCTGCTGTACACCAGCCTGTTCTTCTTCATCTTCCTCGGCGCGCTGCTGATGATCTGGCTGCCCGCCTGGGCGGCGTTCGGCATCGTCTTCCTGCTCCTGCTGTTCATCACGATCGCCGCGGCCGTACTCGGCTACGTGGTGTTCCGGCGCATGCGGGCGCCGAGTAAGACGATCGAGTCGGTCACCTCGCTCAAGACCGTCTTGCCGGGCCAGCAACAGCTGGATCCGATCGGCAGCGAGCACCCGCAGCTGCCACCGGTCGCCGGCCGCTGACGGCACAGGGACGTGGCACCCCCCGATCCCTCCATCGTCCGGCTTGAGGGACCGTGGCGTCACCTCGACGTCCGCGCGAACGGACTGCGCTTCCACGCGGTGGAATCCGATGTCGGCGTACCCGCCGACCGACCGCTGGTGCTCATGCTGCACGGCTTCGGGGAGTTCTGGTACTCGTGGCGCCACCAGCTGACCGCCCTGGCACAGGCCGGCTACCGCGCGGTGGCGGTCGACCTGCGCGGCTACGGCGACTCCGACAAGCCGCCGCGCGGCTACGACGGGTGGACCCTGGCCGGTGACACCAACGGCCTGATCCGGTCCCTGGGCCACTCCAGCGCGACCTTGATCGGCCACGCCGACGGCGGATTGGTGTGCTGGGGAACCGCCACGCTGCACCCCCGCGTCGTGTCGCGGATCGCCGTGCTGGCCTCCCCCCACCCGCGCGCACTGCGGTCCGCGGTTCTGCGCGACCGCCGTCAGCGCGACGCCTTCCTCGGCGGCTTCCTCTACAAACAGTTGCCCCGGTTCGGCGAGCGGACGCTGACCCGCAACGACGGCGCCTTCCTCGTCGACTACTTCCGCCAACGCGCCGGCGCGCGCTGGCGGGAGTCGCGCGACTTCGACGAGGCGCTGGGCCTCAACCGCCAGGCGGTGCAGATCCCCGGCGTCGCCCACTGCACGCTGGAGTACCAGCGCTGGGCCTACCGGTCGCAGTTCCGCCCGGACGGGGCGCGCTTCATGGAGTTGATGGACAAGCCGGTCGGCGTGCCGGTACTGGCCCTGCGGGGTCGCGACGACACCTACATCGCCGAGCCGACGATGACCGCGAGCCGGGAGTGGGCCCCTCGCTTCGACTACCGCGACGTGCCCGGCGCCGGCCATTTCGTCCACGAGGAGCAGCCGGAGCGGACCACCGCGCTCCTGCTCGACTGGTTGGCTGCCGACGCCTGACCCGATCCCCGACGGTCCGTCCCGCTCAACTCGCGACGCAGGAACCGGTGCCGACGGCGGACTCGGCGTCGCCGCCGCGCGCGACGTGGTCGCGCAACTGGGCCGCGGTGAGTGCGAAGCCCGTCTCGTCGGAGGCTTTGTCGCTGGCGCCGAAGATCATTCCGGCCACCTCGCCCTCGGGGGTGATCAGCGGTCCGCCGGAGTTGCCCGGGAGGATCTGTCCGCGCACGGTGTAGGCCTCGCGCCGGCTCGGCGTGCCGCCGTAGATGTCGGGCGAGGCGAGGTTGATCCGGCCGCGGACCCGCAGCGGCGTCGCCCGGAACGGCCCGTCCTCGGGGTAGCCCAGTCCGATCGCGTCGGCGCCGGTGGACAGGGGTCGGTCGACGAACCGCAGCGGCTGCGCGTCGAGGCCGGGGACGTCGAGTACGGCGACGTCGGTACGCGGGTCGAAGTGCACGACGCGGGCCGGCAGGACGGCCGAACCGGCGCGCACGGTCAGCGTGGTGGTCCCGGCCAGCACGTGGGCATTGGTCATGACGCGCTCGGGGGCGAAGACAAAGCCGCTGCCCTCCAGCGCCCGTTGGCACGCGGGCGCCTCGCCGCGGATCTTGACCACCGAACCGCGCGTCTGCGTGACGGCGGGAACCCGGGACAACTGCGGGTTGGGCGGGTCGACCGGGGTGATGGTGGCGCGACCGTAGGGCCCGATCGCATCGGGGAGCCCCGACTCGTTGAGCAGGGTGCGGAACTGGTCGGGCACCCCGCGCAGCCACGAGGGCGCTAGGTCGCCGACCGTCGTCAACACCCGCGAATCCTCCACCGCGTCGGCCGCCGCCGACAAGGACGAGTCCCGGATCGGGGTGGCGAGCAGCCACGCGGCGACGATCACCGCCAATGCCTGCAGCACCATCCCGACGATGCTGTCGAGCACGCGTACCGGCGTCGAGCGGAGCCGCTCGCGCAACGAGCGGCCGATGACCATTCCGGCGATTTCGCCGATCACCACCAACCCGACGAGCACGGCGATCCCGACGATCATCCGCACTTGCGGGTCGGTGATCCCGGAGATGACGCGCGGGGCGACGAGGATGCCGGCCACCGCGCCGACGACCAGACCGACCAGCGACATCGCCGAGGCGAGCATCCCCTGCCGGTATCCCGACACCGCGGCCACCACGACCACCACCAAGACGACGATGTCGATGACCAACCCGGCGGTCACCGCCGGTCACCACCGGCGTCGAAGTCGTTGAGATCCGGCGGGAACGGCAGGTCGAGCGGGAGGCCGTGGTCCTGCTCCGATTTCGCCGCGGCGATCGCGTCGTCGAGGGGCCGCACGTCGTCGGTGTCCCACGGGAGGTCCCACCCGCTGGCGTGGCTGATGGCGGCGACGAGCCCGCCGGTGAACCCCCACACCAGCAGCCCGTCCACCTGGAAGGCCGGGCCCTGGTAGATCCGCCCGCCCATGAAGTTGCGCCGGACCTGGAACCGGTTGGCCGGGTCCAGCAGGTCGGCGACCCGGATCCGGGCCACCCGCGCGGTCTCCCCCGGATCAACGGCACGCACCGGGCTCGGCGTCTCCCAGTAGCCCAGGACGGGGACGACTTCGAACGGGCTGGGCAGGGTGGAGAAGGACGGCAGGTTCGCCAAGACGCGCACCCCGTCGGGCTCGAGTCCGGTTTCCTCCTGCGCCTCGCGCAGCGCGGTGCGCACCGGGAAGGGCTCGCCCTCGTCGTGGGCGCCGCCGGGGAAGGCCACCTGGCCGCTGTGCTGGCGCAGCGTGGTGGCGCGCTCGAGGAGCAGGATCTCCGCGTCGTCGGGGAGGCCGCCGGGCGCCGACGGGGAGGACTCGAAGCTGCCGGAGAGTAGGACCAACACGGCCGCGGCCCGTCGGTTGCGGATGTTCTTGATCATCCGCGCCATCTTCGCGCGGTCCCCGCCGCGGCTGTTGACGATGTCGGTGAGCCGGTCGACATCGGCGGTGAGGGTGCGCATCCACGGCGGGATCTGCGCCTCGTCGACGAGGGGGCCGGTCGGATGGCCCGTCGGCAGTCCGTTGCCGCTCATGACGCCACCCCCAAGTATTTCTGTGTGTCGGCGGCCAACTCGTCGACGGTCCGGTAGAGCCGGATCGGCGCGGCGGCGATCGTCCCGTCGGCGCGCACGAACACCGTGGCCGGCAGGACCGGGCGCACCCGCAGCGCCTTAGCCATGGCACCGGTGGTGTCCAGCACGGTCGGCAGGTGGACGTCGATCTCGGTCAGCAGTCGCAGCGCGAGGAGTTCGTCGGCGCCCTGGTCGTCGTGGACGGCGAGGACGGTGGCCCGCTCGCCCAGCCGCGCGGCGAAGTCGCCGAACACCGGCAGCTCCGCGCGGCACGGACCGCACCAGGTCGCCCACACGTTCACAATCAGCGGCTTGCCGGCCGTTGCCGCACCGATGTCGATCGGCCGGCCGTCGGCAAGACAGGTGACGGTGACCCCGGCCAGCACCGACCGCGGTCCGACCGGCGCGGTCGGCGTCGGGCACGGCGCCAGCGCGGCACGGGTGCGCGCCGCGGCGAGTTCGGCGGCATCGGGCGTCGAGGAGGGCAGCGGCCGCGGGGACGCACTCGGATCGGACAGCGGATTGTCGGGGACCGTCGACCGCGGCCAGATCGCCACCACCACCGCAATCACGGCGACCCCGAACACGATGGTCCACCGGAAGACCGGCGCGCGCAGCGCCTCCCGGGTGGTGTCCTTCACGACGCCAGCCCGGCGAGTGCGAGGATGTGTTCGGTCTCCGGACCCTTCACCAGCTTGGCGGCCACTTCCTTCTCCACCGGCCCCTCGCCGTAGGACGGGCAGTCGCGGGCGACGATGCACACCCCGCACGCGGGTTTGCGGGCATGACACACCCGGCGGCCGTGAAAGATGACCCGGTGCGAGTAGTCGGTCCACTCCCGGCGCTCGATGAGCTCGCCGATCACCCGCTCCACCTTCACCGGGTCGGTCTCGGTGGTCAGCCCCCACCGGCGCACCAGGCGGCCGAAATGGGTGTCGACGGTGAGGCCTGGGACGCCGAACGCGTTGCCCAGGACGACGTTGGCCGTCTTGCGGCCGAATCCGGGGAGGGTGACCAGTTCTGCCAAGGTGTGCGGCACTTCCCCGTCGAACCGTTCGACGAGGGCCTGGCCGAGGCCGATGAGCGAATTCGTCTTGTTCCGGTAGAAGCCGGTCGGGCGGATGAGCTCCTCCAACTCGGCGCGGTTGGCGCCCGCATAGTCTGCGGCGGTCCGGTACCGGGCGAACAACGCCGGCGTCGTCTGGTTCACCCGCACGTCGGTGCACTGCGCCGACAGGATCGTCGCCACCGACAACTCGAGCGGATTGGTGAAATCCAGCTCGCAGTAGACGTGGGGAAACGCCACCGCCAGCGATCGGTTGATCCGCCGCGCACGGCGCACCAGCGCCAGGTGCGTTTCGGGTTCGCGTGACTTGCCCACCAATCCAGGTTACTGACTTCTCACTCCACTGTGGCCATCCCGCCCCACCGGTAACGATGCTGTGACGACCCCCGCCGTTTCCTAGAGGGTTCACGCGAACTGTTGTTTACTGGTCGGCATGCAAGGACTGGCGGCCATCCTCTTTCCTCTGGGTCTGATGCTCGTCGCCCTCGCCATGGAGAAGTTGGAGAATCTGGCGGTGCGCGGCTCCAGTGCCGTCAGCCCCGACCAAGTGGACTCGATGTTGAGCAACACCCGCTCCGTCGAGTCGGACCCGCCCGGCGTCGCCGAGGTGTCCGTCCTGCCGACCACCGTGGAGTCGCCCGCCGAGGGCAGGCGTCGCGCCAGCTGAAAAAGCTCGCGCCAAACGTGACCCATCCAACAATTCCCCACGTCTTTCCAGTAGCCTTGTGGCTTGATGAATGGGGGACATCCCCCAAGGGTTGAGAAGGTAAGTGGAGAGAGGTTGATTGTGGACGAGGTTCTGGCCCGGGCCGGCATTTTCCAGGGTGTCGAGCCCAGCGCGGTCGCGGCGCTGACTCAGCAGCTGCAACCCGTCGAATTCCCGCGCGGCCACGTGATCTTCCACGAGGGCGAGCCCGGCGACCGGCTCTACATCATCCAATCGGGCAAGGTGAAGCTCGGCCGCCGCTCCCCCGACGGCCGTGAGAACCTGCTGACGATCATGGGCCCGTCGGACATGTTCGGCGAACTCTCCATCTTCGACCCCGGACCCCGCACCTCGTCGGCGACGACCGTCACCGAGGTGAAGGCGGTCTCGATGGACCGCGACGCACTCAAGGCCTGGATCAAGGACCGCCCGGAGATCGCCGAGCAGCTGCTGCGCGTGTTGGCCCGCCGCCTGCGCCGCACCAACAACAACCTGGCCGACCTCATCTTCACCGACGTCCCCGGCCGTGTCGCCAAGCAGCTGCTGCAGCTCGCCCAGCGTTTCGGGACGCAGGAGAACGGGTCGCTGCGCGTGACCCACGACCTCACCCAGGAAGAGATCGCCCAGCTCGTCGGCGCCTCGCGCGAGACCGTCAACAAGGCGCTGGCCGACTTCGCCCAGCGCGGCTGGCTGCGCCTGGAGGGCAAGAGCGTCCTGATCGCGGACTCCGAGCGCCTCGCACGCCGCGCCCGCTGACCGGACTCACTCCTCGCGCAGGAACTCCAGCTGCGCCTTGACCGACATGCGCGCGGCCGGCCACAGCTTCTTGTCGACGTCGGCATACACCTTGCGGACGACCTTCATCGGTTTGACCTCGGCGGGCTTGACCCCCATCGAGTCCAGCACCGCCCGGATCTGGTCGATGCGCTCTTCGCGGTGCTGCTTGTAGAAGCGCGCCACCGGCACCAGATCGGGATGGTCGGGTCCGTGCCCGGGCAGAAGTGCGGTCGCCGACTCCATCGGCCCGCTGCCCTCGACGATGAGCCGGTTCACCGAATTGAGGTAATCGCGCAGCCCGCCGTCGCGGGGGTCGAGCACGGTCGTGCCCGAGCCGAGGATCGTGTCCCCGGTGAGGATCGCGCGCTTGCCCTCGCACTCCACCAGGAAGCTCACCGAGTCCCCGGTGTGCCCGGGCGTCGCGAGCACGGTGATCCGCAGCCCGGCCGCCTTGATGACTTCCCGGTCGACGAGGGGCTTCGCGTCGCGGCACAATCCTTCGCGCTTGGCCCGTACCGGAGCGCCGGTGCGCTTGTAGAGCGCGCCGATCGCACCGATGTGGTCGTGGTGGCGGTGGGTGATCAGCGTGAGGACCACGTTGCCCGCGGCCGCGACCGCCTTCACATGCTTCTTGTGTTTGCGGGGTCCCGGATCGACGACGACGCAGTCCTCGTGGCCCGGCGCGCGCAGGATCCACGTGTTGGTGCCGTCGAGCTCCATCGTCCCCGGGTTGTCGCACAGCAGGACTGAGGCGAACGGCGTCACCTCGCGCAGCACACCGTAGGCGGGGTGGCTCGGGTTGACCGCGTCGCCCGACTCGTCGGCACTCACCGGTCGACCTCGACGATCAGCTCGACCTCGACCGGGGCGCCGAGAGGCAGCTCGTTGACCCCGACGGCCGAGCGGGCGTGCTTGCCGGCCTCCCCGAAGATCTCGCCGAGCAACTCCGAGGCGCCGTTGACGACCCCGGGCTGGCCGGAGAATCCGTCGGCCGAGGCGACGAAGCCCACCACCTTGACCACGCGCACCACCGCGTCGATCCCGACCAGGTCGTGCACCGCGGCCAGCGCGTTCAGCGCCGCCTGCCGGGCCGCGGCCTTCGCCTGATCGGGCGAGACGATGCCCTCGGCCCCCTCGGCGACCTTGCCGCGCACGACCAACTCACCGTCGACCATCGGCAACTGACCGGCGGTGTAGACGAGATTGCCCGTCCGCACCGCGGGTTGGTACGCCGCCAGCGGGGGCACGACCGGCGGCAGCGCCAGTCCCAACTCGGCCAGTCTCGACGTCCACGTGCCGCTGCCCGACCCGGTCACGGCCTCAGTCCTTCGTGCGCTTGAGGTAGGCGACGTGCTGCTCGCCGGTCGGGCCCGGCAGCACGCTGACGAGCTCCCACCCGTCGGCTCCCCACTGATCGAGGATCTGCTTGGTCGCATGGGTCAGCAGCGGAACGGTGACGTACTCCCACGCCGGACGGGAAACAGAAGATGTGTCGCTCATGGAGTCCAGCGTATCGGTCCGTGGCTTCGTCGCTAGGCTTTACCTCGTGGTCACCAAATCCAACAGCGATGTGGACACCGATTCCGGGCATACCTGGCCGACACCGGCCAAGCGCGCGCGGCTTCATTTCATCTCCGGGAAGGGCGGAACGGGCAAGACGACCGTCGCGGGCGCACTCGCCCTCGCCCTCGCCCAGGGCGGGAAGCGCGTCTTGCTCGTCGAGTGCGAGGGGCGGCAGGGCATCGCCCAGCTCTTCGACCGGCCGCCGCTGCCGGCGACCGACGAGCTGATCGCCACCGTCTCCGGCGGCGAGGTCCACGGACTCGCGATCGACATCGAGCACGCGCTCCTGGAGTACCTAGAGATGTTCTACAACCTGGGCTTCGCGGGACGGGCGATGAAGCGGATCGGCGCCATCGACTTCGTCACGACGGTGGCACCCGGCCTCCGGGATGTCATCCTCACCGGCAAGATCAAAGAACGAATCATCGCCACCGACAAGAGCGGCCAGCACATCTACGACGCGGTCGTCGTCGACTCCCCGCCCACCGGGCGGATCGGCAACTTCCTCGACGTCACCCAGGCCATGGCCGACCTGACCAAGACCGGGCCGATCCGCAAGCAGTCCGACGGGGTGACCCAGCTGCTGCACTCGGCCGACACGGCCGTGCACCTGGTCACCCTCTTGGAGGCCATGCCTATCCAGGAGACCATCGAGGCCGTCGAAGAGCTCCAACGCAAGGACCTGCGGGTCGGCGCGATCTTCGTCAACCGGGTGGTCCCGGCGCTGCTGCCCGAAAGCGAGATCGACGAGATCGCCGAGGGCAACATCGACGCCGCCCGGATCAAGACCAACCTCGAAGCCGCCGGCATCGATTTGGGCCAGGACGAATTCGCCGGCCTGTTGACCGAGGCGATCGAGCACGCGATCCGCTATCAGGCCCAGCAGGTCGCATCCGGCCAACTCGACACGGTCGAGAACAAGGAGGGGACGCCGGTGGCAACCGTCGAACTGCCGAACCTCAACAACGACGTGGCCTCGGTTTACGAACTGGCCCAGGTGCTGCGAAAGGCGGGCGTCTGATGACCGAAGTGCTGAAGATGGGCGAAGTCCTGCGCTCGCCGAAGACCCAGGTCGTCATCTGTTGTGGCGCCGGCGGTGTCGGGAAGACCACGACCGCTGCCGCAATGGCGCTGTACGCCGCCGAGCACGGGCGCAAGGTCGCGGTGCTGACGATCGACCCGGCCAAGCGACTCGCACAGTCGCTCGGCGTTGACTCGCTCACCAACGAGCCACAACCGGTGCCGTTGACCGACGAGAACGGCAAGCCGATCAGCGGCGACGGTTCGCTCGACGCGATGATGCTCGACATGCGCCGGACCTTCGACGAGATGGTCATCGAGCACTCGACCCCGGAACGGGCCGAGGCCATCATGGCGAACACCTTCTATCAAACGGTGGCGTCGTCGTTCTCCGGCACGCAGGAGTACATGGCGATGGAGAAGCTCGGCA